>CAZTXP010000061.1:0-28176 GCA_964617355.1 uncultured Enterobacteriaceae bacterium | reverse complement strand
GGCGATCGCCACCTTCGCCTTGAATGCCGCTGTGTGGTTGCGGCGGGGCCTTCTCATCGCTCTCTCTCCTCGGACGCCTATGCGCCCATTAGAGCAGAGCTCCACTTATCCCCATGCCCAGATTTCCGGGGCCCTCTCTCTGCTCGCCGCTGGACTGGCCGAGATCGCGCTCGACGGCGACATCGCGCTTCGCTCCCTGGACCTGCAAGGCCTCGGCCCGGACCCCGCCGACCGCCTGATCGCCGCCACCACCCTCGCCTGCCGCGCGACGCTCGTCACCGCAAACGAACGGCTACTCGATTGGGAGCACGCGCTGCCGCGGCATGACGCTCGAACTTAGGCGGAGGGAACGCCGCCCCAGTTGCGCTACCCGAAAAGCGCTCCTGCGTACCGTGCACCACCATTTCTCACGAATTATCGAATCCACTCCCCGCCTTGCAAGATTCGATCGACCAGCGAATCAAGCTCGATCGGTTTGCAAATTAGATAGCCCTGAACCACATCGCAGTCATTTTCCCGGAGAAATGCAAGTTGCGCCTTGTTCTCCACGCCTTCCGCGACCACTCGGAGCTTGAGTTCATGCGCCAGCCGAATCGCACTAAGAACCGCAGCACGCGCGGAATCTGCAGTCAACATCTGCTGCACGAACTGGCGATCGATCTTTAGCTCGGTAGCAGGTACGTTTCTCAATTGCTCAAGCATTGCGTACCCCGCCCCAAAATCATCAATCGATAGTTGAAAGCCCTTGATTCGGAGGCGGCCAAGCACCTCCAAGAGTTCAGCAAGTGAAGTTGGCTCTCCGCTTTCCGTCACTTCAAACAGAACATCCTTTGGTAGGACCCCCGACTCGCGGGAAAGCCTCTCAAGCCAATCGGGCAATCCAAGGCTTCGCAGAGAATGCACGGACAAGTTTATGGACATAACGGGCACATTCCGAACGGATTGCATGAGTGTTCGAGCCACCTGGATCGACTTACGCGCAACAAGACGATCTAAATCAACAATGCCCCCCGACCTCTCGGCGACGCTGATAAATCGATCTGGATAAATTAGCTCACCGGATTCACTTCGAATTCGCACCAACGCCTCAACGCCCACAATAGTTGCGGTCGCCAACTCAATTTGCGGCTGAAAATGAAGCTCTACTGACTCTCTTGAGAGATAAGCATTGAGTTCATCGACGCTTAGTTCCGTTGCAACCTTCTTAGGCAATGCGGACCTGGAGGGGGTTGCATGGGCCCTTAGGACGGCCTGAAGATCTGCCGGTGTAAAGGCCTTCGCAAGACGACCAATTACCGAGAAGCCGTGCTCTCTAGCAAGCGCTTCTGTTGATTCGAGAACGCGCTGATCGGCACCACTCATCACAACAAAATTTCGACTATAGCCAGCCTCGCGGAGACGACGCATTAGCTGCAACCCGTCCGTCCCGGGCAAGTCCAGATCAATGATGACAAGAGACGTTTCAGAATCAACTAGCCGCACGAACTCGGAGGCTTTTGTAGTGGTAACACATGCAATTGAGAGTGCCTCTGCGGCTCGCTTCACTACCGCAACAATTTCCTCGTTGTCATCTACCACCACAACCTTAGTCATTGCACCACCCCAAATGTAATTTCCGCAAGGCCTAGAGAGCTCATCCAGAAGCTACGCGGCAATCGGAAGCACTACCTGAAAGCGAACGCCCGTATCAATATTCTCTATATCTGTCGACCCGTTCATTCGCCGGACATACACCCTCGTGGTGTACAAACCCAACCCCCGGCCTTCAGTTTTCCCTTCAGGGTGATATGTCTTGAATGGCTCGAATACATGCGGAAGCAATTCCGGATCAATATTGGGGCCATCGTTATCTATGAAGATAGTTGCTTTTCCATTCCCAACGACAAGCGACATCCGTATCTCGGTATTTGAATACCGCCATTCGCTAGCATTCATGAGGACATTCTCCAGCGCTTGACTGAGAATTACCGCATCAAAGGCAGCCATTACATGGTTCGATTCACCGACGAACCTTACGCCACTTATCCCCCGATTTGCCCCAACTGCAAATTCTTGAACAAACGCGAGCAGATTCTGATCAGTTGGAGTCACAGTGATAGTTTCCGGACTCGTAATCTGGTCGAGCGCCTTGAAGTAATGGTCAATTCGTTCAAGAAGCGGCAATCGCTCTTCAATCGTCAATTCCGAGTTCATGAGAACCGTTAGGGGGTTTCGGACCTCATGCTTGATAAAGCGAAGCGAAAGCTCCCAATTCTTATTCCTCTCGGTTTCAACCTGTGCTCGGCGTCGCGTCTCAAGGAGCAGAGCATTAAAGCCCTTGGCCAAAGTACCAATTTCGTCGGTCCGATCCCCGTACGGCAATACTTTCCGACGTGCTAAGTCCCTTCTGTCAATCCAATTGGCAATCAGCGAGAGCAACGAATTTGCCCAGGCATCAAAGCGCCTAGCAATCGAAAATGCTGGAGGTCGATTCGCAAGGGCATGCCTTGTAGAACCGAGATCGAACATTTCGTCATGCAACTCGGTTACTGCACGGGACATCCTCCACATCGGATAGACCAAGCGCCAATACCCGATTGCTGCGAGAAAAAGCAGGGCGAGGATCACCACGGCTAGAACCAAAAACTGCCACCAGAGCACACCTTCGATCACATTTCGAGGATGTAGCACCTCCAAGGACAAATGTGTATCGGGCACCCGTTCACTGTGCTTCAGCGCCTCTGAACCAACAATGAGATCGCCGCCCAATACTGTGATGCCCGTCCCAGGAACACGAATTGGTCGCTGGGTATGGGCGCGGTCATTCTGCGTCTCAATTGCATTATGTTTCTGTCCGACAGGTAGATCGGAGATTAAGATCAATTTCCCGTGAGAGTTGTAGATTGCCTGAGCTTTTGCAGCTAACGAAAGTGCAATCGCCCCCGATCGCGCGTATCTGGATTCAGTCGGAGACATCCCAGGTGGATCGACATTGCGTCTACCAAGCTCGAAGCGTACGCCTCGCCAGTCACGTGGCGGCCACTCCTCGCCACCTCCGCTATCTATCGAAGGTCGAATCGCCTTAAAGTCAATTCGTCCAAGTATCGAGACAATGCTTCCACCGCTAGCTAAGGGCTGTAGATGCGCCCATCCCTCTACTCGCCGATCTCGCTCGAATCGGCCCGTCACGTCCTCAAGAAACGCCGTAACTTCAAGAAGGCGATCGCTAGACGAGCCCGGAGAAGGTTGAAGGTAGATTGCCCAGCGGGTAGCTCGTTCCCCGTCGCGCGCAGTCATCCGAATCCCGTCAGCGCGAAAAGCTATATCACCGCGTGCGAGAACAACGACAGCGCTATCGACGAAGCTAATGTTGAAAAAGAGGTAGCGCCCGAGCGTTCGATCTTCCGTGAAATACGAGCAGAATTTCTCGACGCCCGGCAACTCGACACCGAGCGATGAGGACTCAGATTTCAACTCCACGTAGCAGTTGCGCGGAGGCGTACGGGGAATCAGTGGATTTCGCCCGCGCGGAAGCCCGATGTAGTACTGACGTGGCAATAGCAATGGCGCAAGCTCGCGCTCCACACCCATTAATGCGTCCGTGTTGTTGGCCAATACGAATCTCTCATCGCCATCATGCGACGCAACGACCTCGCGAAGATCGCGAAGCAGTACTTCAGAACGATTCGTTCCGGATCGCGTGACGGTGGTAGCGATGAGCTGGATCGCCACAAAAGCACTAACCACCGCCAGCACTACAAGGGTTACCAAGTAGAGTACGGTAAGCCGATAGCTCGAAATTCGACTAAATGCCGACTTGTACGCGCCAGACATAGCCGAACATAGGGACACTGGCGATTCGGTCAAATGCCGTGTCAACGCTCTTAAATGCCTCGCGAATTGCCAACACGTGCACTCGTAGATTCTCGCGGTTCCTACCCGAATCAATTACGGCGAAAAGCTCGCCATACGGCAGCGCCTCATTTGGTTTTCTGCTTAGAAGTTCGACCAAGCGAATTTGTGTAAGAGACAAATGGACACGCTTGCCTTTCCAAAGCACGCGCACCCGCATACTTAGATCGATAACCAGATTGGGGTCGGGACTTCGTTGACTAGAGGATTCAGTACTCAATGCTGGCACGCCAGTTCGCTGACCGCAGCGATACTCGATTGCGAGATCCATTTGCTTCCGAAACTCACTTTCACGAATTGGCTTCGCCAAGTAATCCCATGCACCTAAAGCCATAAATATTTCGCTATGAATTGCCGGCTCCGGAAGAGCTGATACCACCAACAGCGGCGTCGCGCGTGAATCCAATGCCTTCGCGATCTTCACGCCCGCGTAGGTGTTCTGTCCGCCCCCCAAATTGACATCTGAGATCACAACGTCATATTCGATGTTGCTAACCGCCTGGAACGCATCTTCGAATCTATAGAACTGATCTACGTGACAACCCGGCCAGAACTTCTTCAAAAAGCCGGCGATCGTCTCGTTTTGTTTTGGAACATCTTCAATCACGGCGAACCGGAAGTTGCTGTCCGTTTCCATACCACCCTCTCGGCCCCAACAAGTGGAAACACTAACGAAGGACTTGCTTGATAGCGCGTAAGTCTTTCTTTACCGTCGAGGTCGACATTGGGGTTAGCCCCAAAAAAATTTAATAATCAATATGTTGTAAACACAACAAAGACTCTCAGGTCAGTTACACCACACCAACAGATCGCTCACTTCTGCCCCCCTTTGACGGGCGATCCAACCCGGATGCAGCAACACGCGGCAACTCGAGATCCAAAGCAGTCTTCTACACCCGCTCTAGCGGCAGGTCGCGAACATGACGCGAGATTGTGTGTCATCCCCTTCGCCCCCGCCCCGCGCGACGCGGCGCGCCGGGGGTAAGGCCCGCGGAGCGGGCCGCGGCGAGGATTGTGTGAGCCCTGAGCGGCTTCTGCGAGGGGCGAGTTCCGCAGCCGCCCGGCGCGAAGCACCAGCGCGGGGCACCCGTCCCGCCGGGAGGCGGGACAGCGGAGGTGCAGGGGCTGTACAAGTCAAGCACATCGGTAACGCTTTCGTTCACCGACACGGGTCACAGGTTTAGGGTTAGGTAGTCCTCTTCTATCTTCAATGCTCTTTCATCAATCCGCCCAAGCTTCAGCGGACCGAAGTTGATCTCCCAGACGCCATCGTCGATCGGTTCGACGCCGATGAGTTCGCCAGCCAGGATGTAGCCGATGTACACGCGCAGCCCGTTGCAATAGACCATCCCGTTCTGGCACACACGCTTTGTTTCCATGTAGTCCGGGTAGTCCAACTGCGGCAGCTTCGCTGGATACGAACGCGGAGACGGCTGATAGAGGCTCGCCGGCGGCTTCTGGCCGAGCGCTTCGTGCGGTCGCTCCTCGTTGTAATCGCGACGGAACAGATCGAACTTGCGTTGCTGAGCGCCTGAATTGCTGGCTGCGGGACGCGTCACCGCACGCTTGAGCGTCCGGTGCATGCGCTCGTGACGCCCATTCTGCTGAGGGCGTCCTGGCTCGATGCGCTCTGGCACGATGCCGAGCCGTATCCACCAGATCGACAGCTTCGACAGGCCCGCCGTCCCAAGACTCGCGAACGGCACTCCGTTGTCCGTACGTAACCGCTCAGGTAGTCCGTAGCCGCGGAACAGCTTCTCGAACGCTGCTTTCGTGTCGTTGTGCCGCGTCCCCGGTAGTGCCTGGCATCCAATCAGGTACCGACTCGCGTGATCCATCACCGTCAACGGATAGCACCAGACCTTGTCGCCAGTCAGGAACTGGCCCTTGAAGTCCGCGCTCCACAGACCGTTCGGCGTCCGGATGCCGTCAACTACCCGCCCGCCGGGTGCTACACGCTTGCGCGTGCGGCGGTGCGGGATCAACCCGGCCCGCTTGAGGATGTTGTAGATCGTCGTACGTGAAGGCAACGGCTGGTAGGGGAAGCGATCCCTCAGGCGCGCCTGGATCTTCTTCGGCCCCAGCTCAATGCGTCGACTGGCGCGCATTTCCAGGATGGCCCGCTGGATACCCTCAGGCACCTGGTTGGGCTGCGTCAGAGGTCGTCGGGATCGCTCGACCAACCCTTGCGCGCCCTCCTGACGAAAGCGATTGACCCATTTGTAACCCGTCTTGCGGCTGATGCCGTAGCGCTCGCACAGCTCGCTGAAGTCGTACTTCCCGCGAACGTGGTCCGCCACGAACAACAATCGTTCATCCATAGGCTTCGAGTCCTTCCAAGGCATGGGCACCTCCCGGGGGAGCAAGCCCATGCAGCTTAAGAACTGTTACCTATGTCCTTGAACTCCCGTGTTACCTATGAGTTTGAACCTTACAGGCGTGCTTTCTTGGGCTACTTTCTTTGCACGAGCAAAGAAAGTAGCGGCGGGAGCGTGGCAACGAGCCCCGCGTCGCGAGAGCGAAGCGAAAGCGAAACCCCGCGCAAACCCGCTCCCCCAATCGGTTACAGTGCGCGCAATTCCCACCCCAGAGAGACCGAGATGCCCACCACCGCCAGCGGATTGACCTACCAGGACCTCGCCGTCGGCGAAGGCGAAGAAGCAGCCAAGGGCATGCAGGTCACGGTGCACTACACCGGCTGGCTGACCGATGGCACCAAGTTCGACTCCAGCAAGGACCGCGACGAGCCCTTCGACTTCCCGCTCGGCGCCGGCCACGTGATCAAGGGCTGGGACGAAGGCGTCGCCGGCATGAAGGTCGGCGGCAAGCGGAAACTCACGATCCCGCCCTCGCTCGGCTACGGCGCGCGCGGCGCCGGCGGCGTGATCCCGCCGAACGCGACGCTGGTGTTCGACGTGGAACTGCTCGGCGTGGAGTAGCGAAATGGACCTCGAACGCCTCGTCTACGTCAGCCACGCCACCGAGACGTTCACGGACGAGGCGCTCGACGAAATGCTCGCCAAGGCGCGCGACTTCAACCGCGCGCACGGCATCACCGGCCTGCTGGTCTACTGCGACCCGTACTTCGCGCAGGTCATCGAAGGCCCGCTCTCCGAGATCGAAGGACTGATGCGCTCGATCAACGCCGACCCGCGCCACCGCGGCGTGTTCGTCGTCGAGCGCGGCCCTGAAGCCGAACGCGCCTTCGAGAAATGGGAGATGGGCTTCGCCCGCCGCCCGCGCGCCGATCTCGAGAAGATCGACGGCTTCACGGATTTCTTCGGCAAGCAGCGCTCGAGCGCCGAGGCCTCGCGCGACGCCCGCGCGGCGATCGAGCGCCTCTTCGACATGGTGGTGCGCGGCGGCTAGGCCGCGAGCCACATTGCCGGCACGAGGAAGCGCGAACCCATCGTCTTCAGCGCGTTGTCCGGCGACGTCAGCGCGACCTCGCGCAGCGCCGCGAGCAGCCCGCCCGCCGCGGTGCGCTGGTAGAACCAGCCGTTGATCTCGTCCGGCGAAGGCACGCCGCCCTCGGCCTGCGCGGCTTCCTGGTAGTAGGCCTTCAGGTCGTCGGCGACGAAGCGCACGCCGAGCGCAGGCGTCGGGATCGGCGCCGGCGCGGCAGGCAGCTTGCCGTCGAGGAACGCAGCGACATACGAAGGCCATTGATCAGGCGAAAGGCGCGACACGCCCACCGTCGTGCGACCGAAGCGCGCCCGCGCGCGCTCCCACGCGGGACGCAGCGCCGCGATCTCCTCGCCGACGAGCCGCGCCCACTCCGCCGCGGAAGAACCGACGACGCCCTCGCGCACCGACACCGCAGGCCGCCATCCGCCGGCACGCTGCCCCGGCGCATCGTCGGGAAAATCCGCCAGCACCACCGGGCCATCCGGACGCTCGAGCAAGCCGAGCGCGGAGAGGAGCACGCGCCGCTGGAACGCGGCATCGCCCGGCTCGCCGAGCGGACGGCCGAGCGGGAACGGCACCCAGAGCCCGCGCGGGCCGCGCGTCGCCTCCATGTGCGGCCGCACGATGCCGATCGACACCGTCGGCAGGCCGCGGGCCTCGAGCATGTGTCCGAGCGCGCACACGGCGCGCGTGCAGAACGGTCAGACCGGGCAGAGCAGCACGCCGTTCACGCCTTCCGACCTCATGCGCGCCGCGATCGCGTCGGCGCTCGCCGCCATGTCGCGCGGGTCGGTCGAGCCCATCAATGCGTAGTGCGTGTCGGCCACCGAGCCGATCGCGCCCTCGCGCGCGAGCTCGCCGAGGCGCTCGACCGGATAGATCGTGTTCAGGTCGCGCTGCCAGCCGGCGCGGTCGTAGTTGATCGACACGTGGCTCATGCGCAGGTCGCCCGCGGGCAGCGACGCCGGGAAGGCGCGGAATTCGGACGTGCCGGGCAGGAACGGCGGATCGTCGTGCAGGCCGAGCGCCGCGGTGCTGACCACGGCGATGCGCCGCTCGCGCAAGGGCGGCCCCGGCACCCACGGCTGGGTGTCGAAGGTCACCATCTCGAGCGCGAGGATGTGCGCGCGGTTCGGTTCGGGCAGGTCTTCGAGGCGGGCCATGCGAGATCCTAGCTGCGTGCCGCGTCTCGCAGCGCGTGCAAGGTGCGCAAGGACGTGCCCGGATTGATATTGCATCCTGATGAAAGGATCAGGTTCGCGTGCCCGCCGGCTTGGGACAAGGCGTCGGCCACCTCGGCGCGGATCTCGGGCACGGTGCGCTCGTGCAGCTTCGTCTCGTCGATGCCGCCCATGATGCACTTCGAGGTGAGCTTGCGGCCCTCGGCGAGCGAGGGATTGCCCGGCAGGCGATCGGACCAGCTGAACGCCTCGCAGGGGTAGTCGAGGATGCGAGAGAGATCGAGGGGATTGCCGTGCGCGTGCACGATGCGCACCATGCCCGACATGGCCTCCAGCAGCCGCAAGTCGTAGGGGCGATGGAAGCGCCGGTAGTCTTCGTCCGAAATCCCGCGGGACGCCGGCGGCAGGATGCAGCCGTTGGTGGCGTAGAACACGCCGTCGACGCCGATCTTCTTCAATTCGCCGATGTACTCGACCAGCGTGTCGGTAAGGGACGAGAGCATCGCCTCGGCCTCGGCGGCGTTGGCGCGGATCGTCGCCGCGCGCGAGAAGCCGACCGCGAAGAGCGTGGAGAAGAACGGCTCGAGGATGGTTTCGACCAGCGGCACGTCGGGCCCGATCGCGGCGCGCACTTCGCGCAGGCAGCGCAGCTGCTCGGCGAACTGCCGGTCGGTGATCGGGCGCCGCGCGAACTTCGCTAGGTCGGCCGCGCCGTTCACCGTCTCCACGCCCGCAGGGGGCGCGAGGCGGTAGTCGTTCATCACCTTGCAGATGTCCCAGTCGCAGGCACGATGCCACGCGAGCTGGCGCCGGGCGTTGTCGACGCCGTCGACCGAGTCGGTGGCGAAGTTGCACCACGCGACCAGCGGCGCGCGGTCCACGGGCCGGCCGGCGATCGCGGCGCGGAAGCGTTCCATCTTGTTCATGGAGCGGATGATCCCACGGAAGCGAAACCGGCCGGCGTCAGGATGCGGAACGGCACGCGCCTGGCGAGCCGCAGCAGCTCGAGGTCCTTGGTCACCAGCACCTGCGCGCCGCAGGCGGCGGCGAGCGCGAGGAATTTCTGGTCGTCCGGGTCGCGGCAAACCGGCAGCGCGGCGTCGCGCGCGGGATCGTCCCAGCGCTTCGCGAGCGAGCGCGCCTCGGCGAGCGCCCTCTCCTGCCCTGCGGCGTCTAGCGTGAAGCGCCCGAGCGGATAGGCGAGCACGCGCGCGAGTTCGGCCTCGCAGGCTTCGTCGATCCAGAGTTCGGCCGCGCCCGTGGACACCGCCTCGCGGATCGCCGCGACGCCCGGATCGCGGAACACCAGCCAGTCGAGCCAAGCGTTGGTGTCTAGGACGACCCGCTGCGTCACTGCGGATTCCAGGGCGTTGCGGGCAGGTTCTTGGGCAGGTAGAGCGGATGCGCCGGCTCCCCGCCGCCGTTCACGCGCAGCGCGAATAGCGGCACCTTCGCCTTGCGCAGCAGCGCGATCACCTTCGCCGAGCGCTCTTCGTGCGCGCCGTGGTTGCCCCACGCGCAGACCACGATGCCGCACGCCTTCGCCGCCTGCACGATGGCGGCGTCGTTGTCGCGGCCGACGGGATCCGGCTGCGCCTTCATGTCCGACGGGTCGGTGGCGCGCCACGCGAACACGTTGGTCACCACGAGGCCGCCGTAGCCCCAGCGCTCGGCGTAGCCGCGCGCGCGCGTGCAGGTGGGGTCGAGCTGCGTCTCGTCGGCGGTGCTGGGGTTGAGCATCAGGAAATTCGCCAGCGGGCGCGCGTCGTCCCAGCGGCGCCACAGCAGCCACCGCCAGCGGCGGCAGGAGGAGAAAGTCGCGCCGGCGGGCGTGGCGGGGATGGACGGCATGTTAAACATAGTTTAACCTAGGATCTTTCGCCGGGCCTCCCATGCTCAAGACCATCACCAAGATCGGCAACTCGCAGGGCCTCATCCTCGACGCCGCGCTGTGCGAGCTCACCGGCCTCAAGGCCGGCGACCAGGTGAACGTCACGGTGCACGCGGGCGGGGCGGTGACGCTGACGCCGATCCGGCGCGCGGTGTCGCAGGAGGCGGTGTCGGCCGCGATCGGCAAGACCGTCAAGGACTACCGCCGCACGCTGCGCCGGCTGGCGTGACCCGCGCCGCGGACGACTGCGTCCACCTGAACGTCGCGCACGTCCGCGAGATCCACCGCGCGGTGCTCGACGCCTTCGGCGGCTCCGACGGGCTGCGCGACGAGGGCCTGCTCGAGTCCGCGGTGGCGGCGCCGCAGGCGACGTTCGGCGGCACCTCGCCGTTCTCGGACCTGGTCGAGATCGCCGCCGCGTACCTCTTCTACCTCTGCCGCAACCACCCGTTCGTCGATGGCAACAAGCGCGTGTCGATGACCTCGGCAATCGTGTTCCTGCGCCTGAACGGCATCGAGCCCTCGCCGGACGGCCCGGAGTGGGAAGAACTCGTGCTCGACGTCGCGAGCTCGAAGCTCGATCGCGAGCAGACCACCGCGCGGCTGCGCGCGCTGATCCCCGCGCCGAAGCGCAAGCGCCGCAAGCCCGCGTGACCCTCGTCGTCCTCTCGGAGGCCCACCTCGCGTTCGGCGCGCTGCCGCTGCTGGACGGCGCGACGCTGTCGATCGAGGAAGGGCAGCGCATCGGCCTGATCGGCCGCAACGGCACCGGCAAGTCCTCGCTGCTCGGCGCGATCGCCGGTCGCGTGGCGCTGGACGACGGCGAGATCCGCCGCCGCGACGGTTTGCGCGTGGCCACGGTGGAACAGGAGCCGGAGCTGCCGGAGGCGGCCACGATCAAGGAGAGCCTTCTCGCCAGGGCACACGCCGCGCACCTCGACGACGACCGCGACCGCTGGCGCCTCGACACGCGCCTCGCCGAGTTCCTGCACCGCTTCGGCCTCGCCGAGACGCTGTCGCCCGCGGAGGCCTCGGGCGGCGAGGCGAAGCGCGCGGCGCTCGCGCTGGCCTTCGCGCTCGAGCCCGACCTCCTGCTGCTGGACGAGCCGACCAACCACCTCGACATCGACGCCATCGCCACGCTCGAGTCGCTTGCGGTGAAGGGCCCGGCGATGATCGTCGTCACGCACGACCGCGCCTTCCTCGACCGCGTGGCGACGCGCATCGTCGAGCTCGACCGCGGCATGCTGCGCGCCTACCCGGGCAACTACGCCGCGTGGGAGCGCGCCAAGGCCTCGGAGCTGGAAGCCGAGGCGGTGGCGAACCGCAAGTTCGACAAGTTCTGGGCGCAGGAAGAGGCGTGGATCCGCAAGGGCATCGAGGCGCGGCGCACGCGCAACGAAGGTCGCGTGCGCCGGCTGGAGTCCCTGCGCAATGCGCGCTCGGCGCGCCGCGAGCGCGCCGGCTCGATCAAGCTCGCGATCGACGCGGGGGAACTGAAGACCGGCAAGGTGGTGGCCGAGCTGCAGGGCGTGGGCAAGTCCTTCGGCGGGCGGCCGATCGTCAAGGATCTCGACTTCACGCTGCGCCGCGGCGACCGCCTCGGCCTGATCGGCCCGAATGGCGCCGGCAAGACGACGCTGGTGAAGATCCTCCTTGGCGAGCTTGCGCCGGACACCGGCAGCGTGAAGACCGGCACCAACGTGATCCCGGCGTACTTCGACCAGATGCGCGAGCAGCTGGACCCGGAACGCACCGTCGCAGAAACCATCAGCCCGGGCTCGGAGTGGATCGAGGTCGGCGGATCGAGGAAGCACATCACCGGCTACCTCGCGGAGTTCCTGTTCCCGCCGCGGCGCGCGCAGTCTCCGGTGCGCATGCTCTCGGGCGGCGAGAGGAACCGACTGCTGCTCGCGCGGCTTTTCGCGAAGCCGGCGAACGTACTGGTGCTCGACGAGCCGACCAACGACCTCGACATCGAATCGCTGGAACTGCTCGAAGAGGCGCTCTCGACCTACGCCGGCACGCTGGTGCTGGTGAGCCACGACCGCGCCTTCCTCGACAACGTGGTGACGCAATCGCTGGTGGCCGAGGGCGAGGGGCGCTGGAAGGAATACGTCGGCGGCTACTCGGATTGGCTCGCGCAGCGCCCGGCGCCGGCGAGCACGGCCAAGCCCGCGGAGAAAGCATCCCCGGCGCCGACGCGGGAAAAGGCGCGCGTGAAGCTCTCGTACAAGGAGCAGCGCGAACTCGACGCGCTGCCCGGCGAGATCGAGGCGCTGGAGGCCGAGCAGCGCGCGCTCGGCGAGAAGATGAGCCACCCCGACTGGTTCAAGGCCGGCGGTGACGCGATGCGCGCCGACCAGCAGCGCCACGATGCATTGGACCAAATGCTCCTGCAGAAGATGGAACGCTGGGAGGCGCTGGAATCCAAGTCAAACCCGTGACGGGCAGCAGCCGGCTTTTCTGATACCTTTGCCGGCCCCAACGCGAGGTTCTGGCATGAGCGATGTGAATGCGAAGCTCGGCGCGCTGCCCGCCTCGACGCTGTCCGGCATGCGCCGGGGCATCGAGAAGGAGAGCCTGCGCGCGCTTGCGGCGGGCGGCCTCGCGCTGACGCCGCACCCGGCGGCGCTCGGCTCGGCGCTCACGCACCCGCACATCACCACCGACTACAGCGAGGCGCAGCTCGAGCTGATCACCGGCACGCACGCGAGCGCCGAGGGCTGCGTCGAGGAAGTGACGCACATCCACCAGGCGGTGTATCGCGCGATCGGCGACGAGCTCCTCTGGGTGGCGAGCATGCCCTGCGGCCTGCCGACCGACGAGACCATCCCGATCGCGGTGTACGGCAGCTCCAATATTGGCCGCGCCAAGAGCGTATACCGCATGGGCTTGGGGCATCGCTACGGCCGGCGCATGCAGACCATCTCGGGCATCCACTACAACTGGTCGATGCCGGGCGTGGGCAACGAGGGCTACTTCTCGCTGATCCGCAATTTCCGCCGCCAGTCGTGGCTGCTCTTGTACCTCTTCGGCGCCTCGCCCGCGGTGTGCTCGAGCTTCGTCGAGGGGCGGCAGCACGAGCTGCAGCCGCTGTCCCGCGGCACGCTGTACATGCCGCACGGCACCTCGCTGCGCATGGGGCGCCTCGGCTACCAGAGCGACGCGCAGGCCTCGCTGAAGGTGAGCTACAACAGCCTCGAGAGCTATGGCGCCTCGCTGGAAGCCGCGCTCACCACGCCCTACCCGGGCTACGAATCGATCGGCATCCGCAACCTCGGCGGCGAGTACAACCAGCTCGCCACGAGCCTGCTGCAGATCGAGAACGAGTTCTACGGCACCATCCGGCCGAAGCGCACCATCTTCCCGGGCGAGCGGCCGCTGCACGCGCTGCGCGAGCGCGGCGTCGAGTACGTCGAGGTGCGCTGCATGGACCTCGACCCGTTCGTGGCGGTGGGCATCGAGGCGCGCACGATGAAGTTCCTCGACGTCTTCCTGCTGCACTGCCTGCTCACCGATTCGCCGCCGGACACGCCGGCCGAGATCGAGTCGCTGGCGCGCAACCAGCACCGCACCGCCGCGCGCGGGCGCGAGCCGGGCCTGATGCTCGAGCGCCGCGGAGACACCGTTGCGCTCGCAGAATGGGGCCGCGAGATCCTCGCCGGATGCGCGCCGATCGCCGAGGCAATGGACCGCGTGCACGGCGGCGAGGCCTACCGCGCGGCGTTGGCCGACGCGGGCGCGTCGTTCGCCGCGCCGGACACCCTGCCTTCGGCGCGAGTGCTCGCCGAGATGAAGGCGCAGTACGAGGGCGTGTACACGCGCTTCGTGCACGCGCATTCGGTCGACACGCGCAAGCGCATCCTCGCGCTGCCCTGGCCCGCGGACCTCGCCGCGCGCTACGAAAAGATGGCCGCCGAGTCGGTGGCGGCGCAGAAGCGCATCGAGGAATCCGACACGATGCCGTTCGAAGTCTTCCGGCAGCAGTACGTGTCTAGGGAGAGGCTGGGGCTAGGCCGCCAGGCCTAGCGCCTTTGCATCAGATTCTTCCTGCGAGGGGAGCACGAGGGGAAGCGCACCAGGGCCGCGGGAGACGCGTCTCCCGCACCCTAAGCCCCTCGTTCCTTCAGGGAAGCCGGGCGGCTAGATCAAGCGCTCGCGAGGCGAGGCCCGCGAGGAGCGCGGCGCCGAATCCCGGACTGGTCTTCACGAGGTACACGAACGCCTCGCGGTTGATCGCGAGCAGCGCGCAGTCGGTCTCGGCGTTCGCCGTGGCCGTGCGCGGGCCCTGGTCGACCAGCGCCATCTCGCCGAACACCCCGCCGGTCTCGGCGCGGCCGACCACGCCGCCCTTGATCGACATCGCCACCTTGCCCTCGACGACGACGTACATCACGTTGCCGACCGAGCCTTCCTGCATGATGGTCTTGCCGGCGGCGAAGCGTGCGATGGATTTCTCGCCCAGCGACTTGACCAGCGCGCCGAGCAGCTTCTTGTCGAAGAACTCGGCGGACTTGGCCGCGCCGGCGAGCAGCGTGCGGCTGGCCTGCAGCCGCGCGATGGTGTTGCGGATGCGCGAGTTCATCACGCCCATCATCGACAGCGCGAAGTCCGGCTGCTGCTCGAGCGCGGCGGCGAACTGCTTGTCGTCGAGCGTCAGCAGCGTGGTCTGCACCTTGGCGGTCGCGGAGGCGGTGCGCGCGGCACCGGCGATCGCCGCCATCTCGCCGAACACCTCGCCGATCTTGAGCGTGGCGATGACCTTGTCCTGGGCGCGCATCTCGACCTCGCCGGTGACCACGAGGTACATCTTGTCGCGCTTCAGGAACCCGGCCTTGTCGCCTTCCTTGAAGATCACGCCGCCGGGCGCGTGCGCCTCGGGCTTGCCGGCGGCGCGGAAGAAGGCCATCGCCTGCGCGGCGTTGTAGACCTGCACCGGCTGCGGCGCGGGCGCCGGTGCGCTGACCGTGCGCGTCGGTTGCGCCGGGGCCGGCCTGGAAGGCGCGGGTTGGGAGAAGTCGAGATCGTCGGACATGGTTGCCTAGCTAGCCCTGCCAGACCGCGTAGCCCTGCTCGCGCAGCCCGATCGCGAGTTCGACTTCCATGTCGCGGGCGGCGTCGTAGGGCATCGGATTGGCATAAGCATACAGCGCCGGAAGCAGCCTGACACCGTAATCGGTCACATAGCGGTTCGCCCGCACCCCCGCCTTGTGCCTGGCGAGGCGCTGCTCGGGGGTGAGCCCGGTCATGCCGACGTAGACACAGGGCTTCAGCATGTCGCGGTCCGGGTTGGCGGCGAGGAAGCGCCGGTGGTTCAGCACCCGCGGGTCGAGCTCGACCACGTAGACGCTGTAGCGGTGCTTCGCGCCGCGCCGGGCCACGCGCCTACCCCGCGCGCTTGCCGCCCAGTTCACCACCCAGCGCGCCGCCCTCGAGGAGCTTCTGCAGCTCGTCGGCGCCGCCGACCAGCGTGCCTTTCACGAACACCATCGGGAAGGTCGGCCAGCCCGTCCACATCTTCAGCGCGTTGCGCCGGCGCCAGTTGTTGAAGTAGCTGCCGTACTCCAGGTACTTGTACGACAGCCCGGCGGCGTCGAGCAGTCGCCGCGCCTTGCGCGGCACCGGGTTCTGCGCCATGCCGACGACGACGATCTCGTTCGCGGCGATCGCGTCCTGCACCTCGCGCACGATGTCGGCGTGGTGGCCCGCGACGCGTTCGCGGATCGCGGGATGCAGGCGGGATTCGTCGAGCACGAGGCGCGGCATGGCGCGATTGTCCCACGCCGGCGCGCTAGAAGCTCCACGACACCACGGGCACGCCGATCCAGCGCCAGTGCGTGCCCATGAAGAGCAGCGCCGCGGCGAGACCCGCGATCACCGCGATGGCGTCCTGCGACGCGCGCGGCGCGACGTCGCGCCCGGCGCCGAGCGCGACCGCACGCGCATAGCCCGCCAGCGCGTACACGAGGATCGCGGCGAAGAGCAGCGTGCCGCGCGCGTGGCCGTTGGCGGCAAGGTGCGCCAGTGCCCAGGCCGCGACGCCGAGGTAGCCGGGCTGCCGCAGCCAGCGGCGCAGGTGCGATTGCACCAGCGATGCGGCGACCAGCACGAAGGCCAGCGGCACCGCGGCGCGCGCGAGGTGCTTGGCCCACATCCACGGGCCGAAGAGCTGCTCGCCGCGCGGCGCCTCGGCGTAGCCCCAGACGAGCAATGCGAAGCCGGCGGTCGAGGCCGTGGCGAAGGCCGCGATGTACGGCCCGCGGCCGAGGCGCTCGATGAGCCCCGCGCGCAGCGCCGGGATCGCCGGCACGAGATGCACGCCCAGCACGACCAGGAGGCCGGCGACGAGCCACGCCATCAGGCGACCGGCTCCATCAGGTGGCGACCCGGTTGCGGCCGCCTTCCTTCGCGCGGTAGAGCGCCTTGTCGGCTGCCTTCAGCACCTGCTGCGGCGTGTGGCGCTTCGCGTCGGGCTCCGCGACGCCGATGGACACCGTGACCGACAGCGTCTTGTCGGGCTCGGCGTCCGCGCGCAGGCGCTCGCCCGCCTCGGCGTCCTTCGGACGGTCGGTGGCGCGCACCGCCATCGGGTAGTGCTCGATCGCGTCGCGCACGACCTCGAGGTGCGGCAGGGCCTCCTCGAGCGAGTGGTTGGGGAACAGCACCGTGAACTCCTCGCCGCCGTAGCGGTAGGCGCGGCCGCCGCCGCGGACCTCGTCCAGCCGCGCGGCGACGAGCTTCAGTACCTGGTCGCCGATGTCGTGGCCGTGCGTGTCGTTGAATTTCTTGAAGTGGTCGACATCCGCCATGGCGATGACGTAGCGCGGGCCGAGCGCGGCCATCGCCTCCTGCAGCGCGCGGCGCCCCGGCAATCCGGTGAGCTCGTCATTGAAGGCCATGCGGTGCGACTCCTGCAGCACCGCGATCACCAGCAGCAGGCCCGCCGCCGACTGGAACACCGCGGCGACGCCGGGGCGATCGCCCCAGTCGCAGGCGATGAACGCGGCGGCGAGCGCGCCGGCGATGCCGATCTCGAGCGGCGACTGGCGCGGCCACGCACGCCACAGCGCGGCGACGAAAGCGGCGGCAAAGAGGATGCGGCCGACCCACGGCGTCGGCGGGGATCGCAGCGTCCAGTGGTCGAGCATCGCCTGCCAGGCCACGCCCGAGAACGCGGTGCGACCCGCGGACGCGATCCACGCCACGAGCAGCACCTGCGCGACGAGCGCGAGCAGCCAACGGTAGTTGCGGTGGTGGCCGACGCCGCGCTCCTCGAGCAGCAACGCCACCAGCACGTTCAGCGGCACCAGCAGCGCGGCGAGCGTGAACACCGCGTGCGGCGCGAAGCCGCCGGCCGCATTCGCCAGCTGCAGGCCGGCGTGCGCGGCGAGCAGGCTCGAGGCGAACACGAGGGCGCGCGCGCGATTGAACCAGCCGGCGACCGCGATCGCGACGGCGAGGATGGCGTACGGGCCCGCCTCGCGCAGCCCCGCGAGCGAAGGCGGCAGCCCCCAGTCGCCGGCGGCGAGCACGATCGCGACGGCGAGCACCGACGCGGGCGCGAGCGCCGGACGCGCGGCGCGCAACGCGGGACCGGCCGTGGCGAGCATCCCGCTCATCGGGCCTGCGCGGCGTAGCCCGATTTCGTGCCGCGCCCGGCGCGCGGTCCGATGTCCGACTGGCGGATCTTGCGGCCGTGCACGTAGACATCCGCCAGCGTGCGCCCGTAGCGGTCGTGGCCGTGGCGGTGCAGTTCGACGTCCTTGCCGTTCACGCGGCGCTGCAGGTTTCGCTTCGCCTCGGCGCCGCCGGCCTCGTTCATCTCGGCCGCGTAGACGTCATAGAGGCGCACGCGCTCCGGGCCGCATTGCAGCGTGTCGCCGTCGAGCGCCTTGCAGCGATCGGCCTGCGCCGGCGCGGCAGCAAGCCACCCGGTCAGGGCGAGCCACGCGAGGCTTCGCATGCCCGCCCTGTCGCCTAGCTCCCCAGCCGGTCGGGCCGGAAGCCGATGTCGCAGAGCTTGCCGCGCTGCGCGCGCTTGCCGTCGTACTCGCGCAGCTGCTTCGCGTCGAGCGTCTCGACGGCGCGGTTCTTGCGCTTGATCCCGGAGACGACGAGTGCCTTGCCGTCGCACGGCGCGGCCGACGCGAGCGCGATCTTGTCGGGCAGCGCGATCAGTGCCACGCCGACGCCGCCATTCGGGCGCACCGGCAACTCGTCCATCGGGAAGACGAGCAGGCGCGCGTCCGACGAAAGCGCCGCGACCTTCGCCTGCCCCGACACCACCACCGGCGCCAGCGCCTTCGAACCCTCGGGCACGCTCATGAACTCCTTGCCCGCCTTGGTCTTGGTGGCGAGGTCGCCGAGCTTGCAGAGGAAGCCGTTGCCCGCGGTGTTGGTGACCAGGAGCTGGGTCTCGGGCGCGCCGAGGCCGATCCAGACGATGTCGTCCGAGCCGGAATTGACCAGCGTATTCATCGGCGCGCCGTCGCCGCGGCCCGAGGGCAGCGCGGCGCAGTCCACCGAGAAGCACTTGCCGCCGGAAGCGAACACGGTGAGCGTGTCGGTGGTCTTGCACTCCAGCTCCATGAAGCGGCCGTCGCCGTCCTTGAAGCCGACGCCGCCCATGTCGATGCCGTGGCCGCTGCGGCCGCGCACCCAGCCCTTCTTGGAGAGGATCACCGTGATCGGTTCCTCGACCACGGTGCGCTCGATGGTGGCGCGCTCCTCGGACTTGACCAGCGTGCGGCGGTCGTCGCCGTACTTCTTCGCGTCCTCGGCGAGTTCCGAGACCACGAGCTTCCTCAGCACCTTCTCGTCGCCGAGGATCTCCTTCAGGCCCTTCTGCTCGGCCTGCAGGCCCTTCTTCTCGCCCTCGAGCTTCACGCCGTCGAGGCGCGTCAGCTGGCCGAGGCGCAGGTTGACGATGTCCTCGGCCTGGCGCTCGGAGAACTTCCAGCGCTCCCGCAGCCGTTCCTTGGCCTGCGGCTGGTCTTCCGACGCGCGGATGACCTTGATGATCTCCTCGATCTTCGCCCAGGCGAGGATGCGGCCCTCGACGATGTGCAGCCGCTCCTCGCACTTCTCGAGCCGGTGCGCGGTGCGCCGGCGCACCGTGTTGACGCGGAACTCGCCCCACTCGCGCAGGATGGTGGCGATGTCCTTGGTCTCGGGCAGTCCGTCGAGGCCGAGCCACGTCATGTTCAGCGCGAAGCGCGACTCGAGCCCGGTGTGCACCAGCAGCGCCTTCATGGTGTCGTCGGCGTTCTGGCGCGAGGAACGCGGCTCGATGACCAGGCGCAGCTTCGACTTGCGGTCGGACTCGTCCCGCACCGTCTCGACCTGGTCGAGGATGAACTGCTTCAGGCGCCGCTGCTCCTGCGACACCTCCTTCTTGCCGGTGGCGGGCTTCGGGTTGACCAGGGCCTCGATTTCCTCGAGCACCTGGCGGCACGACACGCCGTGCGGCAGTTCGGTGACCACGATGCGCCACTGGCCGCGCGCCAGCGGCTCGACGTGCCAGCGCGCGCGCATCGCGATCGAGCCACGGCCGGTCTCGTAGGCGAGGCGGATCTCCTCGGCGGAGGAGATGATCTGCCCGCCACCGGGGAAGTCCGGCCCCGGCAGGTGCTCGAGGATTTCGGCGACCGTGGCCTTGGGATGCCTGATGACATGCGCGGCGGCGGCGGCGACCTCGCGCAGGTTGTGCGAGGGGATGCGCGTCGAGAAGCCGACCGGTATGCCGAACGAGCCGTTGAGCAATCCGAACGGCACGCGCGCCGGCAGGAGCTGCGGCTCGTCGAACTTGCCGTCGTAGTTCTTGACGAAGTCGACCGTGCCCTCGCCGATCTCGGCGAGCATCAGCTCGGCATAGCGCGAGAGCTTGGCTTCCGTATAGCGGTAGGCCGCCGCGGAGTCGCCATCGCGGCTGCCGAAGTTGCCCTGGCCGTCGATGAGCGGATAGCGCATCGAGAACGGTTGCGCGAGGTGCACCATCGCCTCGTAGGTCGAGCTGTCGCCGTGCGGGTGGTACTTGCCCAGCACCTCGCCGACGTAGCGCGCGCACTTCGCGAAGCCCTGGGCGTTGGCTTCGCCCATGGCGTAGAGGATGCGGCGCTGCACCGGCTTCAGGCCATCGGCCACCTCGGGCAGCGCGCGCGCCTTGACCGTCGACACCGCATAGCCGAGGTAGGCCTGCGAGGCGTGGCGCTCGATCGGCGAAGCGTCGTCGCCGTTGTCCGGCGGCTGCGGGGAAAACATGTCGGGCGTTCTGGTGTCCATGCGTTACTCGAAAAGATCCCGTTGTTTGTCGGCGACCAGGGCGGCGTACTCGACGTCCTTCTTCGCGCGCTCCAGCGTGTCGGCCGCGCCCTGCCGCGTGGCGGCCTGCCATGTGTACTTGTGCTTCGCGTCCTTCGAGGCATGGACCGTGACCTTGCCGATCCGGTTCTTGCCCTGCCAGAGCGAATGGCCGTTGTAGCCCCGCTCCCAGGTCGCCTTCAGCTGCTTCGGCTTCTTCGTCTTCTTGGCCGCCATGCAGCGCCTCCGGTCAGACGTCTGCCTCTACGGACTTCCAGTGCTCCCGCATCCAGTTGCGGCGCCCTTCGGCCTCGCCGGAATCCATCAGCAGCTCGAAGGTCGCGCGCGCCTTGGCGATCTGCGCGGAGTCGAGCTGCATGCGCACCAGCCTGCGCGAGTCCGGGTTCATCGAGGTCTCCCAGAGCTGCTCCGGGTTCATCTCGCCCAGGCCCTTGAAGCGCGAGATCTCCCACGAGCCCTCGCGCACCTTCTCCTTCTTCAGCTGCTCGAGGGTCTCCTCGAGCTCGTCCTCGTCGAGGCAGTACACGCGCCGCGCCGGCTTGCCCTTGCCCTGCGAGGGCACCTCGACCTTGAAGAGCGGCGCCTGCGCGACGTACACGCGGCCCGCCTCTACGAGCTTGGGCGCGTGCATGAAGAAGAACGTGAGCAGCAGCGCCTGGATGTGCCCGCCGTCGACGTCGGCGTCGGTCATGATCACGACCTTGCCGTAGCGCAGGCCGCCGAGGTCGGGCGTGTCGTCGGGCCCGTGCGGGTCGACGCCGATCGCGGTGGCGATGGCCTGCAGCTCCTTGTTCGCGAGCACGGTGCGCGCGTCCTTGGACATCGAGTTCAGCACCTTGCCGCGCAAGGGCAGGATCGCCTGCGTCTCCTTGTCGCGCGCTTCCTTGGCCGAACCGCCGGCGGAGTCGCCCTCGACCATGAAGAGCTCGTTCCGCTGCGTGTCGTCGGACGCGCAGTCCACGAGCTTGCCGGGCAGCGTCGCCACGCCGGAGCCCTTCTTCCTCTCGAATTTCTTGCCCTTGGAGAGGCGCGCCAGCGCCTGCTCGATGGCGAGCTCGACGATCTTCTTGCCCTCGTCCGGGTGCTGGTTCAGCCACAGCTCGAAGGCGTCCTTGACGCAGGACTCGAGCAGCTTCGCCGCGTGCCGCGTGGTGAGCTTTTCCTTGGTCTGGCCGTGGAACTGCGTGCGCACGATCCGGGCCGACAGGGTGAAGCAGGCGCGCGACCAGAGGTCGTCCGCGATCAGCTTCACGCCCTTGGGCTGCAGCGTGCGCGTCTCCATGAACGCGGTCATGGCGTCGAAGATGCCGTTGCGGAAGCCGGCCTCGTGCGTGCCGCCCGAGCGCGTCGGGATCAGGTTCACGTGGCTGTCGGCGAAGATCTCGCCCTCGGTCACCCAGCCGATCGCCCAGGCCGCGCCCTCGCCCGCCTCGATCTCGGCGAAGTCGGCGGCGGCCTTCTCGTCGTAGTACTTCTCGCCCGAGAACAGCGGCGCGACCAGCTCGCGGCCGTCGAGCATGCGCTCGAAGAACTGCGCCATGCCGCGCTCGAAGCGCCACGACTGCTCCGGCTTGCCCTCGATGCGCAGCACCGTGGTGAGGCCGGGCAGCAGGTAGGCCTTCGAGCGGATGAGGTGCTCTAGCTCGCCGAGCGGGATGCCGGGCGAATCGAAGTACTTCGGGTCGGGCCAGATGCGCACCGTGGTGCCGGAGGGCTTGGCGTCCTTCGCCTTCTCGGACTTGAGCTTTTGCACCAGCTCGCCGCCCTCGAACGCGATCGAGTGCCGGTTCCCGCTGCGGAACACGGTGACCTCGCAGCGCTTCGACAATGCGTTCGACACCGCGACGCCGACGCCGTGCAGGCCGCCGGAGATGTGGTACACGCCCTCGCCCGATTTCGCGAACTTGCCGCCGGCGTGCAGCATGGTGAAGGCCACCTCGACCGCGGGCTTCTTCTCGACCGGGTGCATGTCCACCGGGATGCCGCGCCCCTCGTCCTCGACCTCGACCGAGCCGTCCTTGAACACCGAAATGACGATGCGCTTGCCGTACCCGGCCAGCGCCTCGTCGATCGCGTTGTCGATCACCTCCTGCACGATGTGCAGCGGGTGGATGGTGTGCGTGTACATGCCCGGCATGCGCCGGACGGGTTCCAGCCCCTTCAGGGCGGTGATGGCGGAAGCGTCGTACGTCGATTTGGCCATGAAGTCGCGATACCTAGTGCTAGTGCCCGGAGACCCCGGGGCAACTAGCTATTGTAGGGCATCCCCTCTTCAGGGCGAAAAAGCGAATCGCTTCAGGGCGTTGCGATCGACCAGCGCGGCCATGTCGGGCGCGTCGGGCAGGGTCACGGCGCCATCCCGAATGGGCAGGTCGACCGCCGCGACCTGCTCGGTGAGCGTCAGGAAGAAGGTCTGCTCGGCCGGGATCGCGCCGGGCTGTTGCAGGCTGACCAGCGTGCCGAGCAGGCTCTCGGCATAGATGCCGACCGTGGTGCGCGCGCCGCGCGACGCGGCGAGCGCCTCGATGGCGCGCGTCTCGGTGAGGCCGACGCGGCCCGGCTTCGTCGACAGGGCTTGCGCGCCGCGCTCCAGGTACAGCTGCGCGTCGGCGAGCGACGAGCACGAGGAATCGACCAGGACCGGCAGCGGGCTTTCGCGCTGCAATGCTTCGAACGCCCCGTCGGGCGCGAGCGGCGACGGATCCTCGGCGAGGGTCACGCCTTCGCCGGCGAGCATGCGCACGTAGGCGAGCGCCTCGTCGCGCGCATAGGCGCCGTTCGCGTCGACGAACAATTCGACGTCCGCGCCGACCGCGGCGCGGATCTCGCGCAGCGCGAGTCGATCGACCTCGACGCCCTGACCGCCCTTCACCTTCAGCGCGCGAATGCCGTGGCGCGAACAGACCTCGGCCGCTTCAGCCGCCATGGCCGCCGGCGCGTCGCGCGTCACGGTCCACGACAGGTCGACGCGCGGCGAGCGGCCCCAGCGCTTCCACAGCGGCTGGCCCTGCGCCGCGGCGCGCATCGTCCAGCAGGCGTTGTCGACCAGTGCCTTGGCGAGGCGGTTCTCGGGCAGCTTCGCGAATGCCGACGACACCGACACCGGCTCGGCGAGGTCGGCCTTCTCGAGGCGCGGGACGACGAGGTCTTCCATCGCCGCGGCCAGGGACCGCGGCGACACGCCCTGCCAGGTGTCCTTTACCGTGCCCTCGGCGATGCCGCGCACCCCGTCGGCGGATTCGAGCTCGAGCAGCACGTAGGTGCCCTCGCGCTCCACCGCGTTCGACCAGCGCACCTCCTTGCGGTAAGGGAGCCGGTAGAACGTCAGCGAATGACGGCCCAGCTTCATGCAGGCGCCCTTCGGTTACGCGTCACTGCGGCTGGATGTTCGCCTGCTTGACGACGCGGCGATAGACCTCGATCTCGTTCCTCACGAATTTCGCGAACTCGTCGGGCTTCATCGGCGCGGGCTGGATGCCGAGCTTGGCGAACTGCTCGCGGATCTCGGGCATCTGGACGATGGAATTCACCTGCGCGTTCAGCTTCTGCACCACCGCGGGCGGCGTGCCGGCCGGCGCCCACATGCCGAACCACAGCGACATGTCGTAGTCGGCGAGGCCCTGCTCGGCGAGCGGCGGCACGTCGGGCAGCACCTCGGCGCGCACCTTCGTGGACACGCCGAGCGCCGCGAGCTTGCCGTCGCGCACGAGGTTGACCGCGGTGTTGATCGGCGCCATGTAGAACGCGGTGCGGCCGGCCACCACGTCGGCGATCGCGTCCGGCGAGCCCTTGAACGGGATGTGCAGCATCTTCGCGCCGGCGAGCGCGATCGCGTACTCGGCGGCGAGGTGGGTCGAGCTGCCGACGCCGGCGGACGCGAACGGCACGTCGCCCGGCTTCGCCTTCGCCGCGTCGATCACCTGCCTGAGCGTGCGGTACGGGCCGTTCGCCTGCGTCACCATGGCATAGGGCGTCTTGCCGAGGATCGCGACGTCGACGATGTCCTTCAGCGAGTCGTACGGCAGCGCCTTGTAGATCGCGGGGTTCGCGGCGTGCGAGGCCGACTGCACGAGGAGCGTGTAGCCGTCGGGGTCGGACTTCACCACCGCCTGCGTGCCGATCTGGCCGCCGGCGCCGGCGCGGTTCTCGACGATCACCGGCTGCTTCCACTGCTCGCTCATCACCTTGCCGACGAGGCGCCCGGCGATGTCGGCGCCGGAACCGGGTGTGAGCGGGACGATGAAGCGGATCGGCTTCGTGGGGTAGTCCTGCGCGGCGGCGAGCGAGCACAGCGACGCGGCGAGGACGGCGACGAACGAACGACGCATGGAAACTCCTTCGGTCATTTCAGGAAACCGGCTTCGCGCAGGTAGCGCCGCACGCCGGGGTGGAGAAGGTCGGGCGAGGGTGCCGCGGCCACCGTGTTCTGCGCAGTGGTCTCGCGTGCCTGCTCGAGACGCGACGCGAGCGGAGCCTCGGCGCGATGGATCGCGCGCGCGAGTCGCCAGGCGAGTTCCTCGGGCAGGTCGCTGCGCGCCATCACGAAGCTCCACGAACCCACGGTGGGGATCGGCTTGTCGAGCCCCGGCAGTGCGCCGGCGGGCATCGCCATGCGCTTGAGCATCGGCTGCCGGGCGAGGATGGCGTCGATCTCGGCTTCGCTCGGGCCGACGAAGCGCGCGCCCTGCTTGCCGAGCGTGACGAAGCCCGGCCAGCCCACGCCCGCGCCCCACAGCGCCTCGACGCGGCCGTCCTGCACCATCAGCGGGCCGTCGCCGGCCTTGTCGAGCGTGACCGCCTTGACGTCCACGCCGACGGCCTCGAGCACGAAGCGGCCGAGGATGGTGAGGCCCGAACCCTTGGCGCCGAGCGCCACCGGCTTGCCGCGCAGGTCGGCGATCGCGCGCACGCCGCTGTCGCCGCGCACCGCGAACAGGCCCGGCGAGCCGTACATCGCGGTGACGATGCGCAGCGCATTGCCGGGCTTGGCGAACTGCGCGGTCGCGACCTCGCCCTGCACCAGCGCGATGTCGAGCTGCCCGGCCTCGAGCATGGGCACGTTCTCGGTGCTGCCCTTGGTGTTGCGGGTCTCGATGCGCAGCGTCGGCTCCTGCGCGTTCACCATCTCGGCGAACGCCGCGCCGTAGACCGGGAAGCCGCCGCCCGGCGTCGCCGTGCCGAGCACGACGCGGTCCTGCGCCATCGATGGGGAGGCGGCAGTCATGGCCGCCACGAAGAGAATCGCGCGCATCGCATCACAGTCCCGAGAACAGGTCGCCGATCAGGGAGATCGCGCCCTCGATCAGCGAGCCGCCGATCTCGGAGGTCGCGACGTCGGCGATGTTCGACACCACGCTGAGCGGATCGGTGCCCGAGCCGTCCTCGCCAGGCGCGGGACCGGGCGCCGCCTGCGCGAGTCCGGCGGCCGCGACCGCGGCGGCACCCGCGCCTGCCGCCATGGCGGTACGCGCGTAGGGATTCGCCTTGCCGGTGACGAGGCTGCGCAGTTCGCCGCCGTCGAACCAGATGCCGCCGCAGGCACCGCAGACCTCGATCTCGACGTCGCGATGCGCGATGGTCATCAGCCGCCCGTCGCAGTCGAGGCAGGTCAGGCCCGAGTCCCGCCCTTCGCGCTGCACGCGCTCGTAGAGCCGGTCCCAGCGAGAGTGGTCGCCGGGAAGGCGCTCGAACACCGCGCGCACGCCGGACTCGGGCAGCCAGGCGCCCTTGCAGTAGCCGCAGGCGTGGACGCGGGCCCCGGCCACCAGCGATTCGGCGAGCGCGAGACCGTCGTCGGGGCAGGCGCGCGCGCTCATTCGACCCAGCGCGGCGCCTTGGGGAGGGCGGCGTGCTGTTCCTTGTCGTGATTGACCCAGAGCTTCGCGCCGGTGGACGCGGCGTAGGCCTTCATCGCATCGATGGTGCGCCCGCTCAGGGCGACGTCGAAGTTGAACGAGGGCACGACGCGGTTCTCCCAGCTATAGACGAGGTGCACCATGTCGCCCGAGAGCATCA
The DNA here is from genome assembly GCA_964617355.1 of uncultured Enterobacteriaceae bacterium. GTDB lineage: Bacteria > Pseudomonadota > Gammaproteobacteria > Burkholderiales > SG8-39 > CAZTDU01. The sequence goes on along the minus strand of CAZTXP010000061.1, from coordinate 1,467 downwards.
CCGGCCCCGTCCTGGGCAGGCGCACGACCAGCACCTGGTGGCCGGGCGTGTGGCCGGGCGCGGCCTTGATCAGCACCGAGCCGTCGCCGAACACGTCGTGGTCGCCGGCGAGCTTCACGACCTTCGCGTCCCTCAGCTTCTCGAAGTTGGCGGCGATGAAGCCGAATTTCTGCGGCTCCTTGCCGAACACCGCGTCGTACTCCGCCTGCTGCATGTACAGCGTGGAAGCGCCGAAGTAGTTGGCGTTGCCCGAGTGGTCGCCGTGCGAGTGCGACATCGCGAAGTGCTGGATGTCCGCCGGCGCGACGCCGATCTCCTTCAGCGACTCGGACAGCGGCTTCTTCATGAACGCGGTGATCACGCCGTTCGGGTTCCTGAGGCCGTTGGGCAACGCGGCAAGGCGATCCGGGTTGCCGGTGTCCCACAGCATCCAGCCGCGCGCGTGCTTGACGAGGTAGCAGTGGTCGCCGAACACGTGCGCCTTGCCCACGTTGACGCCCGGCGTCCAGCGCGAGAGGTCGGTGACGTGGTTCTCGCCGCACTCGATGACGTACATTCGCTCCACCGCGGCGGGACCGGAGCCGGTCCCCGCGCACGAAGCGAGCAGCAGCGCCGCGAGCGCCGCGGACAGCACGCGTAAGATCATGAACTCCTCCCCCGACGAACCGGCAGCCATTGTACGGAGATTGCCCTGTGACCCGCACCCCCCGCCGCCGCTTCGTGGCCGGACTGCTCGCCGTCGCGAGCTTCCCCGCGCTCGCCTGCTCGCCCGGTAAGTCGACGCCCTCACAGACGGAGGGCCCGTTCTATTCCGCGAACACGCCGAAGAAGAGCGATTTCCGCGCCGACGCAAAGGGCGAGGCGATGGTCCTCGAGGGCGTCGTCTACGGGGCGGACTGCAAGCCGGTCGCGAACGCGTGGCTCGACTTCTGGCACGCCGATGAAAAGGGCGAATACGACAACAAGGGATTCCTGCTGCGCGGCCACCAGTTCGCGGACGCGAACGGCCGGTACCGGCTCGACACCATCCTGCCTGCGCTCTACCCTGGCCGCGCGCGGCACATCCACGTCAAGCTGCGCGCGCCAGGCTCGACGCGCGTGCTGACCACGCAGGTGTATTTCCCCGGCGACGCCGGCAACGCCCGGGACGGGCTCTACCGTCCCGAACTGCTCGCGCGCCGCGAGGGCGCAACGCTGAGATTCGACTTCGTGCTGGCCGGCTGAGGCCGCTCAGCCTAGCCCCTGTACGAACGCTCAGCCGAGCGTTGGCATCGTGAACCCGCCGGCCTTCGGCGTGTCCTGGTGCGGCCAGCGGGTCGTCACTACCTTGGTGCGGGTGTAGAACTTCACGCCTTCGTGGCCGTGCACGTGCAGGTCGCCGAAGAGCGAGTTCTTCCAGCCGCCGAACGAGTAGTAGGCCACCGGCACCGGGATCGGCACGTTGACGCCGACCATGCCGATCGAGAC
>CAZTXP010000060.1:0-12409 GCA_964617355.1 uncultured Enterobacteriaceae bacterium | reverse complement strand
CATCCGTTCATGCTCTCGAAGTGGAAGAAGGACTACCGGGAGGGAAGGCTCAAGCCGGTGGCCGAGGCCGCCGGCTTGAGCCTTCCCAAGGCGCTGGAGGTGCCCAAGGTGGATCGCGAGAAGGAGGCGCTGCGCAGGCGCGTGAAGGACCTGGAGGAGAAGGTCGAGGCGCGGCGCGAAGTGCGCGCGCTCGAGAAGAAGCTCGCGGCGCTGGAGGTGGAGCACGACCTTTTAAAAAAAGCCATCCGTTTCAATATCGAACGCCGCAGGCGAAATTCGAATTCATAGCCGAGCACAAGGCGAGATACGGGGTGGCGTTCCTGTGCCGGCGATACAGCGTGTCCAGAAGCGGGTTCTACGCGTGGCAGGGCCGCGATCGGGGCCGCAGGCGGCGTGCGGACGAGGCGCTGGGCGAGCGGATCGAGCGCATCTTCCGCGACAGCCGCGATCGCTACGGCTCGCCGAGGGTGCTCGAGATGCTGCGACGGGGCGGCGTGCGCTGCAGTTCCAAGCGCGTGGCGCGGCTGATGCGCGAGCGCGGGCTGAAGGCGCGCGCGGGAAGGCTCTATCGGCGCACCTCCAGCGGAGTGCAGCGTTTCTTCGCCAAGACGGCGAACCTGCGGCTGGAGGCGCCGGTGCCGACGCGCACCGACCAGGTGTGGGTCGGCGATCTCACGTACCTGCGCCTGGGCAAGCACTGGCGCTATCTTGCGACGGTGATGGACCTCTTCTCGCGGCGCATTGTCGGGTGGACGCTTGCGCGCACGCGGACGGTGGAGGTGACGTTGCGTGCGCTCAAGCGCGCGGTGGCGCAGCGCGACCCGGGGCCGGGGCTGGTGTTCCATTCCGATCGCGGCATCGAATACTCGGCGTACGCGTATCAGGACTACCTGCGCGAGCGCGGGATCGTGCCGAGCATGAACCGGCCGCGCAACTGCCAGGACAACGCGCACATGGAGAGCTTCTTCCATTCGCTCAAGGCAGAGCTCACGCACCGCAGGAGCTTCGCAAGCGACGCCGCGCTGAACGCGAGCGTCGCCGGCTACATCGATCGCTTCTACAACGCCAGGCGCATCCATTCCAGCCTGGGGTACCATTCCCCGGTCGAGTTCGAACGCATGGCACTCGCCTAGCGAACGTGTCCACCAAAGCGGATGAAGATCACGCCATGAAGCGCTTCGCCTCCATCAACCCCAGCGCGTGGCGCGCTTGGGCTCCACGTTAGGGCTCAACCGTGCCCGGCAATCGCCTCAAGCCGCCATACACCAAGCGCATTCTGGCGTTCTGCGAGCGGTACGAAATTGCCGTGCCAGTTGGCTTTCACGCCCGACATTGCTATCGATTTGCAATCGTTGATATCACTGAAAGACCAAACAAGTTGCTGGCGATTACCTCGTACCAAGAGTCAGGCGTTATTCGACAATTGACCGCCCCAATCCATCAAGGCCGCGCCTTTCGCATATTTGATTTCAAGCGCGGTCGTGAACTCGCCTATCTAGAAGGAAAGAGGCTTACCGAAATCGGGCGGTTCGAGCATGAACTACCAAATGAACTTAAGTATCTCGTTGACCCCTAACCCTACGCCCCAACGCGACGCCATGAAGCGCATCGCCTCCATCACCCGCAGCGCGTGGCGCGCTTGGGCTCCACGTTAGACCTTGCATTCGCACCTTCCTGCGACATAGCGTATACGCTATAATCTTCGAGTGAACTGGCGCGTCACTTTTTACAGCAGCGCTCTCGAAGCGGAGTTATTGCGCATGCCGGCGGGCTTCGTTGCGAGGTTCGTGCGCTATGCGGAGCGTATGGAGGTGTACGGCCCCGACCTGGGCATGCCACACACCCGTGCGATGGGCGGCGGCCTCTTCGAACTGCGCCTCAAGGCCGCCGAAGGCATTGCGCGAGTGTTCTATTGCACCGTCGTAGGCCGGCGCGTAGTGATGCTCCACCAGTTCATCAAGAAGTCCGAAAAGACCCCGTCGCGGGAGCTCGAAATCGCGCGGCGAAGAATGAAGGAAGTGAAAGATGAATAGAGACCTCAAGCAATTCAAGGCACGCGCACTCTCGCGCCCGGATGTCCGGAACGAGTACGAGAAGCTCGCAGAGGAATTCGACTTCCTCGACGAGATCCTCAAGGCACGAGCGGCGGCTGGCCTAACGCAAGCAGATGTCGCCGCGCGTATCGGCACGACCCAGTCGGCGATTGCGCGTCTTGAATCCCCGGTCGGAAAGCATTCACCCTCGATCGCTACGCTCCAGCGCTACGCCTCCGCACTTGGGTATCGACTGCAACTCCGGCTCGTCAAGGGGCAAGGTCTAACAACCGGCTCAACTCCGACCGCCCGCAAGCGGGCGGCGCGTTAGCCGGAACGTTAAGCCTCGCAGCCCGCGCCATTGCGTCGCGCGAAGCACCCGCAAGATCCAGCAAATCCGGAGGCATACTTGGGCTCTCGTCCGATGCAGAAGTACACCGGCTCATGCCACTGCGGGGCAGTCCGGTTCGAGATCGAAACGGACTTCCCTGAACTCACGATGTGCGACTGTTCCATCTGCAAGCGGAAAAATGCCTTGATGGTCAAGGTTCACGAGAGCAAGTTCCGCCTGCTGGCTGGCGAAGAGGCCCTTGCGGAGTACCAGTTCCACACGAGGACCGCGCGGCACTTCTTCTGCAAGGTCTGCGGCATCTATCCATTCCACCGCAAGCGCGTCACACCGGACAACCTTGGCATCAACGTACATTGCCTCGAAGGGTTCTCGCCATCGGGCATCCCGGTCCGCCAGGCCGTCGGCGCAGCCATGCCATGACGGTGGCGCCCGCAACGCCCGATCCTTCGCTCGAATCGGCCCAGGTGCGCCGTCGCCGGGGTCGCATCGGCTCAACCGTTGGACGGCAATGACACCGCAGCCGATCGACCCGCATCTCTACTTCAAGATAATGAACGCGATGTGCCGCGTCATGGCTCTCTGGTTCGTGTTCGTCAGTTACGTCGCCATGCTTGTCCCGATCCTTGGGCTGGTCGTTGGCGCCCTGGGAACCAGGGGCCCGGAAATCATCCCCTACTCCCTGAAGATGATGCTCGGGTTTGAGTGGGCATCGGGAACGGGGGTCGTCGCACTCAAGGTGCGTTCATTTCGTCCCGACCTGCCGCCGCCCAAGCCGGGACAATCAACCAACTGGTGGACCGGCGATTTGGAGGAGCACGGAGGAAAGATTGCCGGCTGACGATTCGATCCAGCGGCCATGCAGGCTTCGCTACCCGTGCCTTTCCGCGGCCGACGCAGCGGGACCGGCCGCTCGACTCGAACGCCAGGCGCGCGAAGCCCGTCGAGTCCCTCCCGCCGACACCCATGACCTCCCCCAGACCTGAGACCGAGCACGACCCAGAACCCGGCTCCCGCCCGAAGAGGCCCGGCCTGCTCGCGGTGGCGAAGATCATGTTCTTCGGGCTGCTGATGATCGGGAAGCAGTCCACGTGGGAGAAGGACGGGATCGGCGCACGGGCCACCCACGGCCAGATCGTGGCGGGCGCGATCATCGGGGGCATCGTGCTGGTCGCCTTGCTCGCCCTGGTGGCGCGAATCGCGGTCGGCCTCGCGGCCGGCCAGTAACGCCGCAAGATGACACCCAGCAAGTTGATCGTCCTTCTCTTCGGCGCCGGGTTCCTCGCCTACTCGGCGCGCGGTGCGTGGCGCAACCACCAGGCGCGCGGCTGGCCCGTGGCCACGGGGCTCGTCACGCGCAGCGAACTCCACCCGGATGGCGACGCCATCGAGCTCCTGTACGAGTACGACGTCGATGGGCGCACCTATCACTCGCAGCGCTTGTGCTACTTGAAGAACGACGAAATGGTGGCCAGCGCGGCCCGGATGTTTCCGGTCGGGTCTCGACCCGAGGTGCGATTCGATCCGCGCGATCCCTCTCGCGCCACGCTCCTGTGCGTGCCGTCTCGCGCAGGCCTTTACGGGCTCGCCTTCCCCGTGCTCTTCATCGCTGCCGTCTCGCTGTCCTAGGCGGCGCCATGACCAAGGCGGTCTTCTTCGACTACGACGGCGTCCTGACGACCGACAAGACCGGATCGCTGACGACGTGCCGCTACCTGGCCCGCGCGACCGGCCTCGACCTTGCCGCCGTGAGGGCCGCGTTCGGCCGGCACAACGCGGACCTGACGCTGGGCAGGCGCACGCACCGCCAGGCCTGGGGCGAGATCTGCCAGTCGCTCGGGCGCGAGCTGGACATCGACCTGCTCCGCGAGGCCTTCGAGAGCACGCCCCTGAACGCGGGCATGCTCGCCCTCGCGAGGAAGCTGAAGCGAAGGCACGTGGTGGGCATCATCACCGACAACAAGAAGGACCGGATCGACCACCTGAAGCGGCACCAAGGGCTGGAGTCCATCTTCAGCCCGATCGTCGTCTCGGCCGAGCTCGGCTCGGACAAGGGCGGTCCCGACATCTTCCTCGCCGCCCTGCATCGCGCAGGCGTGCGCGCGGACGAAGCCGTCTTCATCGACAATGACGAGGACAACCTCGTCGCGCCGCGGGCCCTGGGCATGCAGGCCTGCTTCCACGACGACGAGGCGAACGACATCGAAGCCCTGATCGGGAAGCTGCGGGAGGCTGGCGTTGCCATCGACGATGACTGACGATCGAACGGACGCCCCGCGTCCCCATCTCGCCCGCCGCATCCTCGCGTCGCCGCCGGCGCGCGTGCTGCTGCTCGGCTTCGTCCTGCTGATGATGATGAGCCTGAACTCGGACGTCATGACCAGCTACGCCGGGGATCCGTTGAAGTCCGTGGCCCACGTCGTGGCGCTGGCGATCGCGGGCTTCGCGGTGTACATCGGCTACACGCGCTTCGTCGAGCAGCGCGCCGTCTCCGAGCTGGCGCTGCCGTGCATGGGCCGCGAGCTGGGCCTCGGCCTGCTCGTCGGCGCGGGGCTGTACACGGCGTGCGAGCTGGTGCTGATGGCGCTCGGCATCTACCGCATCGACGGCCTGAACCCGCTGCGCTTCATGGTCCCCGCGATCGCGATGGCGATCAGCTCCGGCGTCTACGAGGAGCTGCTCTTTCGCGGCGTGCTGTTCGGCTCGATCGAGAAGTGGCTCGGCGGCTGGGCGGCGCTGGCGGTGTCCTCGCTCGTGTTCGGCCTGACGCACCTGATGAACCCGCAGGGCACGCTCGAGGGCGCGCTCTTCATCGCGGTCGAGGCCGGCATCCTGCTCGCCGCGACCGTCATGCTGACGCGCCGCCTGTGGCTGGGCATGGGCTTCCACGTGGCGTGGAACTACACGCAGTCGGCCATCTTCTCGAGCATCGTCTCCGGCAACGACGCCGCGCAGGGGCTCGTGCGCTCCACCATCAAGGGCCCCGACCTGCTGACCGGCGGCAGCTTCGGCGTCGAGTCGTCCGTGCTCGCGCTGGCCCTGTGCACCACGACCGGCATCGCGATGCTGGTCATGGCGGGAAGGCGCGGCAGGATCGTGCCGCCGGCGTGGAAGCGCGGGGCCTGATCCCGGCGCGGCACGGTAGCATCGCGGCTTCGCCTCAAGACTGCCCGCCAAGGACCACCCGATGCGCATCGACCGCCTCGACCACTTCGTCCTCACCTGCCGCGACGTCGAGGCGACGATCCGCTTCTACCAGTCGGCGCTCGGCATGGAACCGGTCACGTTCGGCGCGGGGCGACGCGCGCTCGCCTACGGGCGCTCGAAGATCAACCTGCACGACGCCAAGGCCCCGGTGTCGCCGCACGCCACGCACCCGGTGCCGGGCTCGGCCGACCTCTGCTTCATCGCCGAGGGCACGATCGACGACGTGATCGCGCACCTGCGCGCCCAAGGCGTGGCGATCGAGCAGGGGCCGGTGCCGCGCACCGGCGCGCTCGGGCCGATCGCGTCGGTGTACCTGCGCGACCCCGACGGCAACCTCGTCGAGATCTCGACCTACCCGCCGGCCTGACGCAGGCCACCGAGGGGGAACCGAACCCGGCCCGCGAGGTCTACACTCTTGCGCACCGGGCCACGCGACCGTCGCAAGGGTCCGGTCAGCAAGTCATCGCGAAGGGGGGGCACCATGGAGCGCCAGTTCCACGCACTTCCGATCCACGAGCTCGGCGCGGGCGCCGGGCTGAGGCGGCCGACGCAAGGGCCGCTGCGAGCGGCGAACGCGGAGTCGCCCGCCCTCGAGGTGATGACCGACCTCACGCGCGTCGCGCCGGCGACCATCCGGCGACACGCGCCGCTGGCGGCGGCCAACCAGTTCATGATCGCGCGCGGCGTGCGCCTGCTGCTGGTGGTCGACGAGCACGAGAGCGTGCTCGGCCTCATCACCACCACCGACACGCTCGGCGACAAGGCGATGCGCGTCGCCATGGAACGCGGGCTGCCGCACGGCGAGCTCACCGTGTCCGACCTGATGACGCCGGCCGAGAAGATCGAGGTGCTCGACTACGCCGACGTCGCCGCGGCGCGCGCCGGCCACGTGCTCGAGACGCTGCGGCGCGCCGGCCGCCAGCACGCGCTGGTGGTCGAACGCGAAGCGGTGACGGGCGGCCCGGCCTACGAGCGCCCGCACCAGCGCGCCTTCGTGCGCGGCATCTTCTCGCTGTCGCAGGTGGCGCGGCAGCTCGGCGTGCGCCTGCCGCCCGGCACCGAGGTCGCGCGCACCTTCGCCGAGATCGAGGCGGCGGTCGCGCGATAGCACGTGGCGCGCCGCGGCGCCGGCCGCTATGCTGCGCGGCATGACCGCGCATCCGATCCTCGGCCCCGTGTTCGCGCTCGTCGCGTGGACGACCTGCATCCTGCTGCTCGTGGCGTACCGCCGCGTGCGCCCCTTCGGCGGCGAGCGCGCGCACCCGCGCGAGTTCGCGCTCGGCGAATCGTCGAAGGTGCCGGCGGCGGCGCGGCTCGCGAACCGCAACTTCATGAACCTGTTCGAGCTGCCGGTGCTGTTCTACGTCGGCTGCCTCGTCGCGGCGGTGGCGAACGCCGAGACCTCGACGCTGGTCGCGCTGGCCTGGGCGTATGTCGCCTTCCGCATCGTGCACAGCGTGATCCACGTCACCTATAACCACGTCCTGCACCGCTTCTACGCCTTCGCCGCGAGCAATGCGGCGTTGATCGCGATCTGGGCGCTGCTCGGCCAGCGCCTCATCGCCGCCTGATCCGCACGGAGCCCCTCGCATGAAGAAGTTGCTCGCCCTGTCGCTCGCGCTCGCCGCGGTCGCGACCCTCGCCACCGCCGCCGAGCCGACGCGCCTGCGCTTCGCCAAGGGCGCGTTCGGCACCACGTGGAACGGCACCATCACGGATGGCGAGCACCGCTTCCGGCTCGGCCTCGGCAAGGGGCAGGTGGTCACCGTGGGCGGGCCCGACGTCTACACCTGGAGCCTCGTGTCGCCGCGCGGCCAGGAGCTGGGCTGCGATGGCGCGCCCTACTGCGCGCCGGACGCGCGCTCCGCGCCGCTGCCCGAGGGCGGCGACTGGACGATCGTCACCGACTACCGCATGAGCAGCTGCGCGAACTGCCCGTCGTCGAGGACGCGCAAGGTCAGCGTCACCGTCGAGGTCCGGTGAGCGCACGATGAGGCTACTCGACCACGTCTCGATCACGGTGCGCGACCTCGCGCGCGCGAAGCCGTTCTACAAGGCGGTGATGGGCGCGCTCGGCGCAGTCGTGGCCTACGAGCGTGACGATGCGATCGGCTTCGGCGAGCGCAATCGCGCGCACGACGACGCGCACACATACCTCAGCGTGTTCGAGTCGCCCGCCGCGGCGCCGGACGCGCGCCGGCACTGGTGCTTTCGCGCCGCGTCGGCCGCGGCGGTGCGCGCCTTCCACGCCGCCGGCCTCGCCGCGGGCGGCACCGACGAAGGCGCGCCGGGATTGCGGCCCGCGTACCACGCGGAGTACTACGCCGCGTTCCTGCTCGATCCGGAGGGCCACAAGGTGGAAGCGGTGTTCCATCGTGGCGAAGGCTGAGGCCGTGGCGTAAGCTGGCGCCATGCTGGTCGTCATCTTCACCGCCCGCATCCGCTCGCGCGACGACGAGTACGCGCGCGTCGCGGCGCGCATGCGCGAGCTGGCGCTGCACGAGTTCGGCTGCCTCGCGTTCCACTCGGTGACCGAGGGCGACGAGGAAGTCGCGCTGTCCTACTGGCCGGACGAGGCGAGCATCGCCGCATGGCGCTCGCACCCGGAGCACGCGCTGGCGCAGAAGGCGGGGCGCGAGCGCTGGTACGCCTCGTACTCGGTGCAGGTGGCGACGGTCACGCGCGAGTACAACGGGCCGGGCTGAGGATGCCGCTTTCTCCCGCGCAAGCCGCGCTCGCGCGCTGGCTCGCGATCGTGCCGGCGGCGGTGCTGTCGTGGATCGCGGGGCTGGTCGCCGGCCTCGGCCTGCTCGCGCTCGCCGAGCGCCTGTGCCCGCCCGAGGCGATGGTGTCGGGAATGTGCACCGCGCCGTGGTACGCGGGCGCGGAGGCGGCGATCCTCTGCGTGTCGACCGCGCTTGCCGCAGCGCTGATGGTCGGATCGGCGGCGTGGCTCGCGCCCTCGCGCAAGACGCGCGCCGCGGCGGCGGTGCTTGGGCTCGGCTCGCTGTACGCGCTCGCAAGCGCGTGGAGCACCGGCGCCTGGGCCGCGGGCACGACCGCGGTGGTCGCGGGCATCGCGACCTTCTGGCTCGCGACGCGACGCGCGCGCGCCGCCTAGCCGAGCGCCCTACTTCGCCAGCGCCTTGCGCGCCGCCTGCAGGTAGAAGGCCGCCGCGGCGACGCGCTCCTTCGACTCGTCGGCGAAGTCGCGGCCCTTCGGGTCTTGCGGCGCGCGCTCGGTGCCGCCGAGCCAGTGGAACATGCGCCCGTCGCGGAAGTACTGGCGCTGCTCGATGCGCGTCACCTGTTTCTTCCCTTCGAAGCCCTTCACCGCCTGGTAGGCGAAGACCAGCGCGCCATTGGCGTAGTAGTACTCGGTGAGCACGTCGCCGGAGTCGTCGCGGTCGACCACCTCGACCTTGCGCACGCCGCTCGCGTCGGCCCACGCCTTGACCTCGCTGCGGTACTCGACATCGGGCCGCTTGGCGTTGAACGCGGCGCGCGCCATTCGCGGCAATTGCGCGTTGACGTCGGCGTAGACCTGCCGCGCGAGCGAGGTATCGGGCTGCTGCGCGAACGCGGGCAGCGCGACGGCAAGGAGGGTCGCGGCGAGCGCGGCTAGGGCGAAGCGCGGGGGCATGGTCGGCGGCCGGGGGAACGAGGCGCGGCAGGATAGCATCGCGGCGAGCGCGCGAAACGGCAGGAACGATCGTCGCGAGGCGCGGTCTGAGGGCCCACCTGAGGGAGAATCCCGAACCATGAGCCCGACCCCAAACCCGAACTCCGATCCGCGCGTCTTCTTCGCCGCCGAGCGCACGCTGCTCGCCTGGGTGCGGACTGGTCTCACGATCATGGCGCTGGGCTTCGTGGTGTCGCGCTTCGGCCTCTTCGTGCGCCTGCTCGAGCTGCAGGCGCCCGGCGCGGCACCGCGCGAGGGCAGCGGCATCTCGGCCATCCTCGGCATCGCCTTCGTGGTCGCGGGTTCGCTCGCGATCGCGGTATCGGCGGTGCAGCACTCGCGCTTCGTGGTGACGCTGCCGCTGCACGACCTGCCGGCGCGCTATTCGCGCCGCTTCGCGGTCGGTCTCTCGCTCGCGGTGGCGGCGCTCGGCCTCGCGCTCGCGGCCTATCTCGCGCTCGGGCCGCACTGACGGTACATTGTCGGCCGTCGACCGGGGGTCACGGCCATGGAACCGTTCTTCAAGATCTACATCGCCTGCTGGGCCTTCGCCTGCCTCGTGGCGCTCGGCCTCTTCCTGCGCGACCGCGCGGCATTCGCCATCGGCCGGCGCGCGTACTGGCATTTCCTCGGCGAGCCGTGGAAGCTCGCCACGTTCGTCGCCGGCGGCGCGCTGATCACGCTGGTTGCGCCCTACACCGGCGACCCGACGTGGGACCGCGTCGACGGCTTCTTCATGTCCGTGTTCTGCTTCACCACCTCGCCGTGGGTGGTGGCGACGCTCTTCTTCGCCGCGCGGCGACGCGCGACGTGGACCGAGGCCTACGTCGCCACCTGCGCGTGGCTGTTCTCGGCGAGCTGGTCGTACGACATCTGGCTCGTCTGGCGCGACGGCGAATACCCGTCGACGTGGTTCGCGAACCTCTTCGCGTCCTCGGTGATCTACCTCGCGGCGGGCCTCTTCTGGAACCTCGAGTGGCAGCGCGGTCGCGGCGTGATCTTCTCGTTCATGCGCGAAGGCTGGCCGTCGCGACCGGCCGAATCGGCGTTCCTGCGGCTCGTCGGCTACGCGATCATCTTCGCCATCCCCGCGATCGCCGCAGTGCTCATGTTCCTGGTCTGAGCCCGATGCCCGCCACGCGCGCCGACGTCGAGGCCCTCGCGCTCGCGCTATTCGGCGAGGCGCGCTGGCGCGAGGCGCTGGCGCTGGTGGACCAGTACGGCGTCGAGCCGCACGAGCGCGAGGTCGAGCGCGTGCAGGTCGCGATCCTCGAGGTGAGCGACGGCAGGCTGTCGCGGCTGCCCTACTTCGTGAAGTGCGCGAAGATCGACTACCGCGACGTGCTCGGCGGACAGCGCCTCGGGCCGATGACGCCGGAGCAGGAAGCCGAGTGGCAGGCCGGCGCGGATCGCCGGCTCGCCCTCTGGAACAAGCGCTAGCCGCGCCGAGCGAAACGGGCGGCCGCGCGCCACGCCCCTCCGCTAGCATGGCCGCTCCTCTCCAAGGAGTGCTGCGATGGCCGACACCGACCGCAACTCGACCGCCTGGAAGGTCCCGCCCGGCGACTACCGCGAGAAACGCGGCGTCGACTGGGCCGTGCCGGCAAAGCCGGTCTCGCAGTACGTGACCATGCCCGACGGCGTGCGCCTCGCGGTGGACGTGTGGCTGCCGGCGGCGAAGCCCGGCGGACCGGCACGGCCGGCGAAGGTGCCGGCGGTGATGGTGCTCACGCCGTACTACCGTCGCTTCAAGCTGAAGCCGGGCGCGCCGGCCGGCACCGAGTGCTCGCCGGGCACGGCGCTGTATCGCGAGGCGCTGGTGCCGGCGGGCTACGCGCTCGTCACCTGCGACGTGCGCGGCACCGGGGCGAGCTTCGGCTCGCGCGCGGGCTTCCGCTCGCCCGCGGAGCGCGACGACTACGGCCACCTGATCTCGTGGATCGTGGCGCAGGACTGGTCCGACGGCGGCGTCGGCGCCACCGGCATCTCGTACCTCGGCGCGGCCTCGGACTTCGCCGCGTCCACCGGGCACCCCGCGGTGAAGGCGATCGCGCCGCTCTTCTCGGTGTGGGACACCTACGCCGACCACATCTGCCCCGGCGGCGTGCCGCTGAAGACGATCTCGGGCCCCTACGGCGAGGCGCTGTGGGCGCTCGACGTCGACCACCGCGAGGTGCTGCGCCGCTTCGCGAACTGGAAGGACCCGAACCTCGACGGCCCGCAGCCGGTGGACGAAGACGCCGACGGCACGCTCGTCGCCGCGGCGGTGCGCGAGCACGCGGCGAACTTCCACATCCGCGACTACCTCGCCGAGTTCCAGTGCCGCGACGACGCGCTGCTCTACGACCCGTCGTTCACGCCGGCGGCGTTCAGCCCGTACACCTACTCGAAGCACGTGCGCGAGGACGTGGCCGTGATGTCGGTCTCGGGCTGGTACGACGGCGCGGGCTACGCGCACGGCACCATCGCGAGGTTCCTCACGCTGCCGAACCCGAAGCGCTACCTGCTGCTCGGGCCGTGGGACCACGGCGCGCGCATCAACGTGTCGCCGTGGCGCGCGGCGATGAAGCCGGAATTCCCATTGATGTCGGAAGTGCTGCGCTTCTTCGACCAGCACCTGCTCGGGCGCGAAGCCGGCCTGTCGGCAGAGGCACCGGTGCACTACTTCTCGATGCACGAGGAGAAGTGGCGCAGCGCGAGCGAGTGGCCGCCGCTGAAGGCGACGCGCACGCTGCATCTTGCTGCCGGCAACAGCTTGTCCGACGAAGCGTCGGCCGCGGGCACCGACGAGAAGCGCGCCGACTATGCCTTCACCACCGGCACGCAGACGCGCTACGAGCGCGTGGGCGTGATCGACACCAGCGACTACTACCACGACTGGCACGGCAGGGACGAGACGCTCTTGCACTACGACTCGACGCCGCTCGCGAAGGCCGCGGAGGTGAGCGGCCACGTGATCGTGAAGCTGTGGCTGGAATCTTCCGAGCCCGACGTGTCGCTGCACGTGTACCTCTCGGAGGTCGAGGCCGACGGGCGCTCGCGCTACGTCACCGAGGGCGTGCTGCGCGCGGTGCACCGCGAGACCGCGCCGCATCCGCCGGAGTACAAGGCGGCGTGGCCGTGGCGCGCGTACTCGCG
>CAZTXP010000059.1:0-10911 GCA_964617355.1 uncultured Enterobacteriaceae bacterium | reverse complement strand
AACGTGATGCCCGCGTGGCGGCTGCCCGGCTCGCCGGTGCGCACCAGCGCGTACATCCAGTGCGCATGGTGGCCCCAGGTGGTCCAGGTCTTCTGGCCGTCGATGACCAGGCAGTCGCCGTCCACGCGCGCGCGCGTGCGCAGGCTCGCGAGGTCGGAGCCCGAACCGGGCTCGGAATAGCCCTGGCACCAGATGGCGTCGCCCGAGAGGATGCGCGGCAGGTGAAGCTGCTGCTGCGCCGGGTTGCCGAAGCGGATCAAGAGCGGGCCGATCTGGTTCAACCCCTGTCCCGGCACGTCCGGCACGCCGAAGGCCGCCATCTCCTCGATCAGGATCACCTGCTCCACCGGCGTCGCGCCCATGCCGCCGTGCGACTTCGGCCAGTGCGGCGCGATCCAGCCGCGCTCGAACACCTTGCGGTACCACGGCATGATGCGATCCACCGGCGGGCGGAAGGTCAGGTGGCGCAGTTCCTCCGGCGTGTTCGCCGGCAGCCACGCGCGCACCTCGGTACGCAGGCGCCGCTCGGCCTCGGTCTCGGGTCTCAGCATCTCAGGCCTTCTCCAGCCGCTGGGCCGCGAGGCGGCGCAGGTCGGTCTTCAGCGTCTTGCCGAGCGCGTTGCGCGGCAGCGACTCGACGAGGAACACGTGCTTCGGCTTCTTGTAGCCCGCGATGAGCGGGCGGCAGTGCTCGATCAACGCCTCGGGCGTCGCGCGCTGGCCGGGCAGCAGTTCGACGAACGCCGCCACCGCCTCGCCGTAGATCGCGTCCGGCACGCCGATCACCGCGGACTCGGCTACCGCCGGGTGCGCGGCCAGCGCCTGCTCGACTTCCTTGGTGTAGATGTTGAAGCCGCCGGAGATCACCATGTCCTTCTTGCGATCGACGATATAGAGGTAGCCGTCGGCATCCTGCCGCGCCATGTCGCCGGTGGCGACCCAGCCGTCGCGGATCGTCGCCGCCGTGTCCTCCGGGCGGTTGTAGTAGGCGCGCATGGTGGTGAAGCGACCCGGCACGCCGGCGCGCACCAGCAATTCGCCGATCTCGCCGGTCTTCACCGCGCGGCCGACCTCGTCCACCAGCTTCACCTCGACGCCCGGCGTCGGGCGTCCTACGGAGGCCGCATGCGTGAACTGCTCGGCGTGTCCGAGGCTGGTCACCGCTCCGGCCTCGGTCTGCGCGAAGAACGAGCAGATCTGCGCATCCGGCAGCAACTCGATCAGCTTGCGCTTCAACTCCACCGGGAAGGCCTCGCCGGTGACGATCAGCCGGCGCAACGTGCGGCAGCGCCGCGGCGCGCGCTCGATGATCGGCAGCAGCATGCGCGCGACCGTCGGCACCATGCCGAGCGCCGTGACGCCTTCGCGCTCGATCAGCTCGATCGCGCGCTCGGGGTCGAACTTCTCCATCACCACCACGGTGCCGCCCAGCGTCAGCGCGTTGGTCAGCCGCCCGAGCCCGGTGCGATGCGCGAGCGGCGTGGTGACGAGATAGCGGTCCTCGGCGCCGATGTCCCACTCGAGCGCATTGACGAAGCAGTGCGTGACGAGCTGGTTGGCGTGGGTGATCAGCGCGCCCTTCGCGCGCCCGGTCGTACCGGAGGTGTAGATGATGAGCGCGTCGTCGGACTCCGCAGGCACGTCCGGCAGCGACGAGGACTCGGCGTCCAGCAACGCAGCCACCGACGTCTCGCCCGCGAGCGGCTCTCCGAGCACCACGCGCGCGCAAGCCGGCAGCTTCGCAAGCAAGCCGGCCAGCAACTTGCGCGACGCGGCGTCGAAGACGATCGCGCGTGGCTGGCTGTCGTTGGCGATGTGCTCGATTTCGGCGAGGCTGAGCCGCGTGTTCACCGGCACGCAGATCGCCCCGCAGGTGAAGGTCGCGTACTCGAACTGCACGAACTCGACGCCGTTCGGCAGGTAGACCAGCACGCGGTCGCCGGGCGCGACGCCGAGCTTCGCCAGCCCCGCCGCCGCGCGGCGGATGCACTGGTGCAATTCCCCGTACGACACGCGGCGCTCGCCGCAGACCAGCGCCGTGCGCTCCGGCCGGCGCTGCGCGTGCCCGGCGAGGACGTGCTCCAGCCGCATCGCCTCAGCCCGCGCCGCTCATTCCGGCTTGATGCCGACGTCCTTCAGGAGCTTGGACCACTTCGCCACTTCGGACTTGATCATGGCGCCGAACTCCTCCGGCGTGTTCGGCGTCAGCTCAATCGCGTAGGTGGCGAACTTCTCGCGGTTCGCGGGCAGCCGCAGGATGCGGTTCATCTCCTGCGACAGCTTCGACACGATCTCGGGCGGCGTGCCCGCGGTGGTGGTGATGCCGAACCAGATCACCGATTCGTAGCCCGGCACGCCCGCTTCGGCCATCGTCGGCAGGTCGGGCATCTGCGAGAAGCGCTGCAGGCCGGTGACCGCGAGCGCGCGCAGCTTGCCGGACTTCACGAACGGCAGCGTGGACGAGCCCGGGTCGATGCTGAGGTGCACCTGCCCGGCGACGACGTCGGCGATGCCGGGCGCGGAACCCTTGTACGGGATCGCCACCATGTCGGTGCCGGTCATCAGCTTGAAGAGCTCGCCCGCCATGTGCGTCGAGCTGCCGTTGCCGGTGGTCGAGTACGTGAACTTGCCCGGGTTCGCCTTCAGGAGCGCGATCAGCTCCTTCACGTTCTGCGCCGGCACGGTGTTCGGGTTGACGACGAGGAACATCGGCATCGTCATGCCGAGCGACACCGCGGCGAAGTCCTTCACCGGGTCGTACTGGATGCTCTTCTGCGTGTAGGCGTTCATCGCCAGGCTGGTGATGCTGCCGACGTACAGCGTGTAGCCGTCGGGCGGCGACTTGGCGACGTAGACCGCGCCCACCATCTGGCTGGCGCCGGGACGGTTCTCGACGAGGAAGGGCTGGCCCATCGACTCCTGCATCTGCGCGCCGAGCGCGCGCGCGAAGAGGTCGGTGACGCCGCCGGGCGGATACGGCACCACGATCTTCACCGGCCGGTTCGGATAGGCCTGTCCCCAGGCCGCACCGGCCATCACGCCGGCGACGAGGCCGGCGGCCAACCAACGCACGAGCTTCATGGTTCCCCCTCCTCCAGGCGGTTCGAAAGCGCTAGCGGTCCGGCTCGAAGGCCGGATAGTTGTAGTCGTCGGAGAGCTTTTCCCAGCAAAGCTTGACGCGCATGCCGATCTTCACGTCCTCGGCCTTCACGTTCATCAGGTTGCAGAGGATGCGCACGCCCTCGTCCAGTTCGACGAGCGCGACGAGGTACGGCACGCGGTCCTCGTGCCCCGGCCACGCGCTGAACGTGTTGGTGAAGGTGTAGACCGAGCCCTTGCCGGACACCTCGCGCCACTCCAGGTTGCGCTTGCCGTTGGCCATGCTCACCGGGCGCGGGAAGAACTGCGCCTTGCCGGTGTCCTTGCAGTACTGGATCACCAGCTTGCCGCCCTTGGCCGCGTCCCAGAAGGGCCGCGTGTCCATGTAGATGTTGGCCCGCGGCAACGGGCGCGGGATCTTCTTGGGCTCGGGTTTCTTCGCGATGTCGCTCATGATTGCTCCATGACGAGGACGCCGGAGACGCCCCAGTTGCGGCCGTAGGGAATGACGCCGATGCCGGTGACCATGCAGTTGCGCGGGTCCGAGACCTGCCGCGCGCCGGCCTCGCCGAACATCTGGCGCACGCCTTCGACGAGATTCAGTCCGCCGCCCGCGAGGCCCGGCTGGCCCGCCGAGATCTGCCCGCCCGAGGTGTTGAGCGGCAGCGTGCCCTTGTACGACATGTCCGTGTCGAGCACGAACTGGCAGCCCTTGCCCTTCGGGCAGAAGCCAATGTCTTCCAGCGTGATCACCAGCGCGATGAGGAAGTCGTCGTAGGGCATGATCATGCGGATGTCCTTCGGCGTCATCTCCGCCTGCTTCAGCGCGCGCGGGCCGGCGACCGAGAAACCCGACACAGTGATGTCGGCCAAGGGCTCGGCGCCGCGGAAATTGGTGATCTCGCCGTAGCCGACCGGGTGGATCATCTTCTTCACGCCGAGGCGCTTCGCGTTCTCGGTGGAGGTGACGAGCACGCCGTTCGCGCCGTCGCACACCATCACCGAGTCGAGCATGCGCAGCGGCTCGGAAACGTACTTCGAAGTGAGGTACTCCTCCTCGGTGAGCGGCTTCTGCAGCTTGTCGACCGCGTTCGGGTTCATCAGCGCGTGGTTGCGCTGGGTCACCGCGAGCTTGGCGAGCGCGCGCTCATCCAGCCCGTACTGGTGCTTGTAGCGCTGGCTCAGCAGGCCGAAGGCGCCCACCGGGCCGCGCAGGCCCACCGGGTACTGGAACTCGTGGCGCTGCCCGCCCTGCTCCGGGTTCTTGCCGGAGGACTGCGCGTCCGAGGCGACGACGAACACCGTCTCGCACAGGCCGTCGCGGATCGCCGCGGCGGCGCGCGCGATGCCGCCGATGCCCGAGGTGCCGCCAAGACCATTGAGCTGCATCCACGTCGGCGAGAGGCCGAGCATCTCGCACATGTAGACGCCCCAGAACGGGTTCTGCGTCTCGCTCATCGTCTCGGCGATCGACAGGCCGTCGATCTTCGATTTGTCGATGCCGGTCTGGTTCAGGATCTGCTCGAGCACCTCGCCCGCGAGGTCGTACGAACTGCGGCCGCCCTTCAGGGTGACCTTGGTTTCGCCATAGCCGATGATGGCGATGTCCTTGCGCTTTGCCATGATGTCCTTTCGTGCCTCACTCGCCCTTGAACTGGGGCGTGCGCTTCTCCTTGAAGGCGGAGAGCCCTTCCTGCCGGTCCTTGCTGAAGTAGAGCATGAACGAGATGTCGCCCTCGGTCGCCATGCCGTCGGCGAGGCTCATGTCGAGGCCGCGCTCGATCGCCGCCTTGGTCATCATGACGCCGATCGGCGCGTTGGCGCCGATGGTGCGCGCGAGCTCGCGGGCCTTCTCCAGCGCCTTGCCCGCCTCGACGACGTGGTTCACGAGGCGGTATTCGCGCGCTTCCGCCGCGCTGAGGCGCCGACCCGTCCAGATGAGTTCCTTCGCGAGCGCCTTGCCGATCAGCCGCGGCAGCGTCTGCGTGCCGCCGCCGCCCGGCATCAGGCCGAGCTTCAGCTCCGGCAGGCCGAGCTTCGCGTCCGCGCCGGCGACGATCATGTCGCCCAGCAGCGCCAGCTCCAGCCCGCCGCCGAGCGCGAAGCCCTCGATCGCGGTGATCACCGGCTTGGAGAACTGCGGCAGCTCGCGGAACATCTGGTTCACGCGCCGCAGGCGCTTGCGGTTGCGGTAGAAGTCGAAGTACTGGTTCTCGCCGACGGTGAACTCGCTGGTGTCGATGCCGGTGCAGAAGGCCTTCGCGCTGCCCTGCAGGATCACCGCCGCGACGCCGCGGTCGCCCTCGACCTCGGCGAGCACCTGCAGGATCTCGTCCGCGGTGCGCTCGCGGATCGAATTCAGCTTCTCGGGGCGGTGGATCGTGACCTCGACCCAGTTCTCGACCCGCTCGACGCGGATGTCTTCGTAGGACATCGGACTCCCTTCCCTGTGTGAATCCGGGCAATGGTAAGCCCCGGACGCCCGCTCCAGCAGGGAGTTTCGAATGCAGGACCGGACTGCCGGGCGGCGCGAAGCGCTAGCGGTAGACCAGCACCGGCACCGTCGAGGTCGCGAGCACCTTCAGCGTCACGCTGCCGGTCATCAGGCTCGACAGCGCGCCGCGGCCGTGCGAGGCCATCAGGACCAGGTCGCAGCCGCGGTCGGCGGCGGTCGACACGATACCCTCGTGCGGCGAGGCCACGGGCATCACATGCGTCTCGATCTCGACGCCCTCCTTCCTTGCCAGCTCGACCACCTCCGCCACCGCCATGTCGGCGATCTGGCGCGTGCGGCGGTCGATCTCGGCCTGCACCTGCGGGCTCGGGTGCACGCCTGCGTGGTGCGGGTTCATGTCCTCGATGCCGTAGAAGCAGGTGACCTTCGCGCCGGCCTCCTTCGCGAAGCGCAGCCCGGCGCCGATCGCCTTGCGCGCCGTCTCCGAGCCGTCGGTGGGAATCAGGATGTGCTTGAACATGGCGTCTCTCCAGGGTGTGTCAATCCGTTGCGGCGGCGTCGGCCATCAGCTGCCGGAAGAACGGCAGGTCCACGTTGCCGCCCGACAGCACTAGCCCGACCTTGCGGCCGCGCATGCGATCGCGCTCCTTCAGCAGCGCGGCGAGCGGCGCCGCGCCGGCGCCCTCCGCGAGGTTGTGCGTGTCGGTGTAGTACGCGCGCATCGCGTCGGTCACCTGCGCGTCGCTCACCGTGACGATACGCTCGAGCCCCTTCAGCAGGATCTCCAGCGCGCCGGGATCGGGTACGCGCGTCGCCATGCCGTCGGCGATCGTGTCCGCGGCGGGCGTCGTGACGACGCGCCGCGTCGCGAACGACAGCGCGTAGGAAGGCGCACCCTCGGCCTGCACGCCGACGACCTTCGTCGCGAGGCCGAGCGCGTCGCGCGCGGCGATCAGCCCGCAGGCGCCCGAGCCCATGCCGATCGGCACGTACACCGTGTCGAGATCCGGCACGGCGCCGAAGAGTTCCAGCGCATAGCTCGCCACCCCCTGCACGAGGTCGGGATGGAACGGCGGTACGATGGCGAGGCCGCGCTCGCGCGCAAGCCGGTAGGCCTCGTCCTTCGCCTCGTCGAAATCGCGGCCGTGTTCGATCAGTTCGGCGCCGAACGCGCGCATCGCCGCGTTCTTCTCGCGACTGTTGCCGTGGGGCACGACGATGGTGACGCTGCGCCCGCTGCGCGTGCCGGCGAGCGCGAGGCTCTGGCCATGGTTGCCTCGAGTCGCGCTCACGAGGCCACGCACCGAGGGATCAAGTCGCGAACAGTAGACGAGGCCGCCGCGCACCTTGAAGGCGCCGGTGGGCGTGTGGTTCTCGTGCTTGACCCAGGTCTCGCAGCCGGTACGCGCGGCAAGGAGCGGCCAGGCGTACTGCGGAGTCGGCGGCATGGCGGCGTGCACGAGGCTCGCGGCCTGCTCGAGCGACGCCCGCGCGCTCACTGCTTCGTCGCGGGGCCCGCGGGCTGGGCGTCGACGAACTGGAAGAACACCTCGTCGGGTTTCACCATGCCGAGCTCGTAGCGCGCGCGCTCCTCGATCGCCTCGCGGCCCTGCTTCAGGTCGCGCACGTCGGCTTCCAGCGCGCTGTTGCGCGCCTGCAGCTGCGCGTTCTTCTGCTTCTGCGTCGCGAGCTGGCGGTCGGTCTCCCAGACGCGCACCCAGCCGCCCTTGCCGATCCACAGCGGATACTGGATCAGCACGACGAGGGACGCGAGGATGGCCGCCAGCGCGCGCACGCTACCTCAGGCGCAGGAAGGCGTCGCGGCCGGGGTAGCCGGCGGAGTCGCCGAGGTCTTCCTCGATGCGCAGCAGCTGGTTGTACTTCGCCACGCGATCCGAGCGCGACAGCGATCCGGTCTTGATCTGCAGCGCGTTGGTGCCGACCGCGATGTCCGCGATGGTGGTGTCCTCGGTCTCGCCGGAGCGGTGCGAGATCACGGTGCCGTAGGCCGCGCGCTTGGCGAGCTCGATGGCGGCGAAGGTCTCGGTGAGCGTGCCGATCTGGTTCACCTTGATCAGGATCGCGTTCGCCACGCCCTGCTCGATGCCCTCGCGCAGGATGCCCGGGTTGGTGACGAAGAGGTCGTCGCCGACCAGCTGCACCTTGCGCCCGAGGCGCCCGGTGAGGGTCTTCCAGCCTTCCCAGTCGCCCTCGGCCATGCCGTCCTCGATCGACACGATCGGGTACTTGTCGGCGAGGCTGGCGAGGTAGTCGGTGAATTCGCCCGAGTTCAGCGACAGGCGCTCCGAGGCCAGCACGTACTGGCCGTCCTTGCAGAACTCGGAGCTGGCGCAGTCCAGCGCCAGCAGCACGTCCTGCCCCGCCGTGTAGCCTGCCTTGTCGATCGCTTCGAGGATGATCTCGATCGCCGCCGCGTGCGTCGGCAGCGCGGGCGCGAAACCGCCCTCGTCGCCCACCGCCGTGGACATGCCCTTCGCGTGGATCAGTTTCTTGAGCGCCTGGAACACCTCGGCGCCGCAGCGCAGCGCCTCGCGGAGGCTCTGCGCACCCACCGGCACGATCATGAACTCCTGCATGTCGAGGCCGTTGTTGGCGTGCGCGCCGCCGTTGATCACGTTCATCATCGGCACCGGCATCTGCATGCCGCCCGAGCCGCCGAAGTAGCGATAGAGCGGCAGCCCCGACTCCTCGGCGCCGGCACGCGCCACCGCCATCGACACCGCGAGCATCGCGTTCGCGCCCAGGCGCGACTTGTTGTCGGTGCCGTCGAGGTCGATCAGCGTGCGGTCGACGAAGGTCTGCTCCGAGGCGTCGAGGCCGACGATGGCCTCCGAGATCTCGGTGTTGATGTTCTCCACGGCCTGCAGCACGCCCTTGCCGGCGTAGCGGCCGGCGTCGCCGTCGCGCAGCTCGATCGCCTCGCGGCTGCCGGTGGAGGCGCCCGAGGGCACCGCCGCGCGGCCCATCACGCCGGATTCGAGGAGCACATCCGCCTCGACCGTGGGATTGCCGCGCGAGTCGAGGATCTCCCGGGCGACGACATCGACGATGGAACTCATGGCCTTTTTCCTTTCAGCTCTTCACGGCTTGTTCGGCGAATCCCCGGCGCTTGACCACGCGGTCGAGCTCGACCAGAGTCTCCAGCAAGCCGCCCATCAGCGCGAGCGGCCACGAGTTCGGCCCGTCGCACAATGCCTCGTCCGGCTTCGGATGCGTTTCCATGAACACGCCGGAGACCCCGGCGCCGACCGCGGCGCGCGCCAGCACCGGGATGTGCTCCCGCTGGCCGCCGCTCGCGTTCCCCAGGCCTCCGGGCAGCTGCACCGAATGCGTCGCGTCGAACACCACCGGCGCGCCGGTGGCGCGCATGACCGCGAGGCCGCGCATGTCCACCACGAGGTTGTTGTAGCCGAAGCTGAAGCCGCGCTCGCAGACCATGATGTCGCCGTTGCCGGTGCTGCGCGCCTTCTCGACCACGTTGCCCATTTCCCACGGGGACAGGAACTGGCCCTTCTTGATATTCACCGGCTTGCCGTGGCTCGCGACGCCGCGGATGAAGTTGGTCTGGCGGCAGAGGAAGGCCGGCGTCTGCAGCACGTCCACCACGGCGGCGACCTCGGCCACGGGCGTGTCCTCGTGCACGTCGGTCAGCACGGGCACGCCCACCTGCCGGCGCACCGCCTCGAGGATCCTGAGGCCCTCCTCCATGCCGGGGCCGCGGTAGCTCTTGCCCGAACTGCGATTGGCCTTGTCGAAGGAGCCCTTGAACACGTACGGCGTGCCCAGCCGCGCGGTGTGCTCCTTCAGCGTGCCGGCGACGTCGATGCAGAGCTGCAGGCTCTCCAGCGTGTCCGGACCGGCAATGAGGAAGAGCGGCCTGTCGAGGCCGACCTCGTGGCCGCAGAGCTTCATGCCGCCGCCGCGGCGTTCATGCCGCCGCTACGGCGCGCGGCCCGCGCTTCGCGCCCGAGCGGTACGCGATCGCGGCCTCGACGAACGCCTTGAAGAGCGGGTGGCCCGCGCGCGGCGTCGAGGTGAATTCCGGGTGGAACTGGCAGCCCACGAACCACGGGTGGGCGGGCAACTCCATCATCTCGGGCAGGTTCTCGCTCGGCGTGCGCGCCGAGATGCGGTAGCCCTTCGCCTCCAACTGCGGCACGTAGACGTTGTTGACCTCGTAGCGGTGCCGGTGACGCTCGTTGACCGCAGGGCCGTAGATCTTGCCCGCGAGTGTCTCGGGGTCGACCGGGCACTTCTGCGCACCCAGCCGCATGGTGCCGCCGAGGTCGGACTTCTCGGTGCGCGTCTCGATCTTGCCGGTGCGGTCGAGCCACTCGGTGATCAGCGCCACCACCGGGTGCGGCGTCTCGGGATCGAACTCGGTGCTGTTCGCCCCCTCCAGCCCGCAGACATTGCGCGCGAACTCGATGGTCGCGAGCTGCATGCCGAGGCAGATGCCGAGGTACGGCACGCCGTTCTCGCGTGCGTAGCGGATCGCCGCGATCTTGCCCTCGGTGCCGCGCTTGCCGAAGCCGCCGGGCACGAGGATGGCGTCCATCTTCTCGAGACCCGCGACGCCGGATTTCTCGATCTCTTCCGAGTCGATGTAGTGGATCTTCACCTTGCTGCGGGTATGGATGCCCGCGTGCGACAGCGCCTCGTTGAGCGACTTGTAGGAATCCTGCAGGTCGACGTACTTGCCGACGAAGGCGATCTCGACTTCCTTCTCCGGGTGCTCGAGCGCGAACACGAGGTTCTTCCACGCGGAAAGGTCGGCCGCCTTGGCGAGGATGGCCAGCTTGTGGCAGACGATCTCGTCGAGCATCTGCTCGTGCAGCATCATCGGGACCTTGTAGATCGAGTCCACGTCCCAGGCCGAGATCACGGCTTCCTTCTGCACGTTGCAGAAGAGCGCGATCTTGCGCCGCTCGTCCTCGGGCAGCGGGCGGTCGGTGCGGCACAGCACCACGTCGGCCTGTATGCCGATCTCGCGCAGTTCCTTCACCGAGTGCTGCGTCGGCTTGGTCTTGATCTCGCCTGCGGAAGCGATGAAGGGCACCAGCGTCAGGTGGATGTAGCAGACGTTCTGGCGGCCGAGTTCCAGGCCCATCTGGCGCACCGCCTCGAGGAAGGGCAACGACTCGATGTCGCCGACCGTGCCGCCGATCTCGACGATCGCGACCTCGGCGTCGCCGGCGCCGCGGCGCACGAAGGCCTTGATCTCGTCGGTGATGTGCGGGATCACCTGCACCGTGCCGCCGAGGTAGTCGCCGCGGCGCTCCTTGCGGATCACCGACTCGTAGATCTGGCCGGTGGTGAAGTTGTTCGCCTTCTTC
>CAZTXP010000058.1:0-28992 GCA_964617355.1 uncultured Enterobacteriaceae bacterium | reverse complement strand
ACGACTTCGGGATTGCCGGCAATCCGCCCGCCGAGGCGCGAGGCAAGTTCGGCGAGGGTGAAGGGGCCGGCCATTTCAGCGCGCCGGCGGCTTGCCTTCCAGCGCCTTCATCACGCGTTCGGTGATGTCGACCCTCTGGTTGATGATCAGCGCGTCGGTGGCCTGCAGGATGACGTCGAACTTCTCCTGCTCGGCGATCTGCCGGATGATCTTGTTCGCCTGCTCGACGAGCTGGGCGGTTTCCTCGTTGCGGCGCTGGTTCACTTCGTCGCGGAAGTCGCGGTCGCGGCGCTGCAGCTCGCGGTTCAGGTCGTTGAACTCGCGCTCCTTGGCGCGGCGCTGCGCCTCGGACATGGTGAGGCCGTTCTTCTCCAGGTCGTCCTGCACGCGCTTCAGCTGGTCGGCCATGCGCTGCAGTTCCTGCTGCTTCTTGGCGAACTCGGTCTCCAGCTTCTTGCCGGCGCGCTGGGCGGGACCCGATTCGCGCAGGATGCGCTCGGTATTCACGAAGCCTAGCTTGACGTCCTGCGCGTTCGCCGCGAGCGGCGCCGCGCCGACGAGGGCGGCCAGGAGGAGGTTGCGTAGCAGCATTCGGATCAACTCAGAAGCCCGTGCCAAAGGTGAATTGTAGCCTTTGCGGGCGGTCCTGCGGCTTCTTGTTGAGCGGCTGGCCGAACGAAAGCTTGAGCGGGCCGAACGGCGAGTTCCAGGACAGCGCGATACCGGTCGAATAGCGCAGGTCGCCGAGGTCGACCTTGGCGCCGGTGCCATAGACCTGGCCGGCATCGAGGAACAAGCCGAGGCGCAGCGACTTCTCCTGCTCGGCGCCCGGGATCGGGAAGCGGATCTCGGCGTTGCCGACGATCTTCTTCGCGCCGCCGAGCACGTTGAACGCCGCGTCCTGCGGTCCGAGCGAGAACGGGCGATAACCGCGCACCGAGCCGGGGCCGCCGGCATAGAAGTTCTTGAAGAACGGCAGCGGCTTGCCGCCGTAGCCGTCGGCCCAGCCGAGGTCGGCGCCCAGTTGCAGCGTGAAGGTCTGCGTGATCGGCTTGTACCACTGGTGCTGGAAGGTGAGCCGGTAGTAGTCGAGGTCGCCCGCGCCGGTCTCGAATCCCGCGCGCGTCAGCGAGCCCGTGGTCGGGTTCAGGCCCGAGTCGAGCTTGTCGCGCGTCCAGCCGACGTTCCCCGCGCCGTAGGTGTACTTGTTGCCGAACTGCTGCACGAAGTTGATGTACTGGAACGGGCTGTTGGTGAAGGTCTCGAGCTTCACGTGCTCGCCCGTCAACCCGAACCCGATGGTGTCGAAGTCCGTCAGCGGGTACCCGAATCGCACGCCGCCGCCGGTGGTCTTGGTCTTGTATGCGCCGACCGACAGCGTGTGCGCGTCGATGTCGCGCTTGTAGAGGTCGAAACCCTGGCTGACGCCATCGACCGTGAAGAACGGGTTGGTGTACGACAGCGAGTACACCTTGTTCACCTTGCCGCTGTTGACCTGCGCGCCGAGCGTCTTGCCGCTGCCAAACACGTTGGTCTGCGAGATCGAGCTCTGGATCACGAACTTGTCGACCGACGAGAAGCCCGCGCCAAAGAGGATCGCGCCGGTCGGCTTCTCCTTGATGGTGTAGTTCACGTCGACCTGGTCGGCGCTGTCCGGCACCGGCTGGGTATCGACGGTGACCTCGTCGAAATACTGCGTGCGGTCGATGCGCCGGCGCGATTGCTGGATCCTGGAGTTGTCGTAGTACGCGCCTTCGAGCTGGCGCATCTCGCGCCGGATCACCTCGTCGCGGGTCTTGGTGTTCCCGGCGATGTTGATGCGGCGCACGTACACGCGCCGGCCCGGGTCGACCATGATCGTGAACGCCACCTCGCGCTTGTCCTTGTCGATGCGCGGCGCCGCGTTCGCGTTGGCGAACGCGTAGCCCTCGTTGCCAAGGCGATCGTTGATCGCCTTGGTCGACTCCGTGAGGCGCTCCCGCGAGAACACCTCTCCCGGCTTCAGCGTGACGAGCTTCTCGAGCTCTTCCTTGGGGACGAGGAAGGTGCCGGCGAGCTGCACGTCGGAGACCGTGTACTTCTCGCCCTCGGTGATGTTCACCGTGATGTAGATGTCCTTCTTGTCGGCCGAGATCGACACCTGCGTGGAGTCGATGTTGAAGTCGAGGTAGCCGCGGTTCTGGTAGTGCGAGCGCAGCGACTCGAGGTCGGCGGACAGCTTCTGGCGCGAATACTGGTCGTGCTTGGTGTACCAGGTCAGCCAGCCCGGCGTGCGCAGCACGAAGAGCTTGAGCAGCTCCTCCTCGCGGAACGCCTGCGCGCCCACGAGGTTGACACCCCGGATGCGGGCGATGTCGCCCTCGACGACGGTGAACACCAGGCCGACCCGGTTGCGCTCGAGGGGCGTCACGGTGGTCTGGACCTCGGCCGCGTAGAAGCCGCGCGAGAGGTACTGGCGCTTGAGTTCCTGTTCCGCGTTCTCCAGGATCGCGCGGTCGAAGATGCGTCCGTCGGCGAGCCCCGCGTCGCGCAGGATCTTGCGCATCACGTCGTTGGTGAATTCCTTGATGCCGGAGAAGTCGATCTGCGCGATCGCCGGGCGCTCCTCGACGGTGACGACGAGCACGCCGTTGTCCGCCTCCAGGCGGACGTCCTTGAAGAAGCCGGTGGCGAACAGCGTGCGGATCGCCTGCTGCGCCTTCTCCTCCGTCATGGTCTCGCCGACCTTCACCGGGAGGTAGCCGAAGACCGTGCCGGCCTCGGTGCGCTGCAACCCCTCTACGCGGATGTCCTTGACGGTGAAGGGGCGGAAGGTCTGCGCCTGCGCGGGCGCGACCGCCACGACGAGCGCGCCGCACAATGCCGTCAGGAAAGGCGTTCGCATGCTCAGCCGGATACGAGGCGATTGATGTCGTTGTAGAAGGCGAAGGCCATCATGACCAGCAGGAGCGCTATGCCGACCCGTTGCCCGACTTCCATGGCGCGCTCGGACACCGGACTCCCCTTGACGACCTCGATCGCATAATACATCAAGTGTCCCCCATCCAGCAGCGGCACGGGAAGCAGGTTCAGCACCCCTAGGCTGATGCTGATCAGCGCGATGAAGGTGAGGAACGACACCCCGCCCATCTGCGCGGACTGCCCGGCATAGTCCGCGATCGTGACCGGGCCCGAGAGGTGCTTCCAGGACACGTCGCCGAGCAGCATCCGGCCGAGCATCCGCAGGCTGAACGCCGCCAGTTCCCACGTCTTCTGCGCGCCCTTCCAGATGGCCTGCAGCGGGCCGTAGTGCACCCGCACGTAGAACCGTTCCAGGTCGCGCGGCCCGACGCCGATGCGGCCGCGGCCGCCGGAGGACGCATCCGGGACGACGTCGATCGCGATCGCCTGGCGCTCTCGCTCCAGCAGCAGCGTGAGCTTGCGGCCCGGGCTCGCCTGGATCGCGCGCACGAAGTCCACCCACGTCGGCATGGCCACGCCGTCGACGGAGATCACGCGATCGCCCGGGCGCAGGCCCGCCGCCCGGCCGGCCCCGCCGGACTCGATCTCGCCCAGCACCGGCGCGAACTTCGGCACCTGCAGCTTCAGGCCGAGGCGGCCGAGCACGTCGCCGTCGAGTTCGCGGTCCGCGTACGCGGCAAGGTCGAGCTTGCGCAGTTCGCGTGCGCCCTGCTCGGTCTCCACCTCGACCGGCAGCGCCTCGCGCTGCATCATCGCCTGCAGCAGTTGCCATCGCACGTCCTGCCACGTCTGCACCGGCGTGCCACCGACCGAGCGCACGGCGTCGCCGGCCTTGAATCCCGCCGTCGCCGCGAGGCTGCCCGCCGGCGGCTCCGCGACCATGGGCCGCGCCTCGGGCAGCCCGTACATGTAGAGGCCCGCATACAGCGCGACGGCGAACAGGAGATTCAGCGCCGGGCCGGCGACGACAATGAAGCTGCGCCGCCACACGCCCTGCCGGTTGAAGGCGCGCGCGAGTTCGTGGGGCTCCACCGGCGCCTCGCGCTCGTCGAGCATCTTCACGTAGCCGCCGAACGGGATCGCGGACAGGGCCCACTCGGTCGCGTCCCGGCCGAAGCGCCGCGCCACCAGCGGCCGGCCGAAGCCCACGGAAAAGCGCAGGACCTTCACGTTGCACAGCCGCGCCGCCGCGTAGTGGCCGAATTCATGCACCACGATGACGATGCCGAGGACGACGACGAACGCGGCCAGCGTCGTGGCGAGGCTCATGCGGCTTCCCTCGCACGCGCGACCTGCTCGTCGGCGATGGCCCGCGCCCGATGGTCGGTTTCGACCACGTGCGCCACGCTTTCGACGTCCGCCCTCGGAATCGCGCGTCGAGTCGCGGCGATCACGTCGGCGATGCGGAGGAAGCCGATGCGGCGTTCTAGGAACGCCTCCACGGCCACCTCGTTCGCGGCGTTCAACACGGCCGGCGCGATGCCGCCTTCGGCCAGCGCGTCGCGCGCGAGCCGCAGGCACGGGAAACGAGCCTCGTCGGGACGCTCGAACGCCAGCGCCGGCCCGCTCGCGAGATCGAGCCAGGTCGCGCCCGACGCGATGCGCTCCGGGAACCCGAGGACGTGCGCGATCGGCACCCGCATGTCGGGATTCGACAACTGCGCGAGCACCGACCCGTCGTCGTACTCGACCATCGAGTGCACGATGCTCTGCGGATGGATCACCACGTCGATGCGCTCCGGCGGGAGGTCGAACAGCCAGCGCGCCTCGATCACCTCCAGGCCCTTGTTCATCATGGTCGCGGAGTCGACCGAGATCTTGCGGCCCATGACCCAGTTCGGGTGGGCGCAGGCCTCGTCCGGCGTCACGCCCGCGAGCGCCTCCAGTGGCGTGCGACGGAACGGCCCGCCGGAGGCGGTCAGCACGATGCGCCGCACGCCCGGCCCTGCCCGGCCGCCCTGTGGCAGGCACTGGAACACCGCGTTGTGCTCGCTGTCGACCGGCAGCACCGTCGCGCCGGAGGCGGCCGCGGCACGCGTGAAGAGCGGCCCCGTCATCACCAGGGCCTCCTTGTTGGCGAGCAGCACGCGCTTGCCGGCGCTCGCCGCCGCCAGCGCCGCCTCCAGCCCCGCCCCACCCACGATCGCCGCCATGACGGTGTCGCAACCGTCCTCCGCGGCGACCTGCGCCAGCTCGGCCGCACCGAACCGCAGTTCCGTACCGGCTTCGTCCCGGAAACGCCGCGCGAGCGTCGCGTCGGGCCTCCCCCCGGAAAGCACTGCGCATGCCGGACGATGACGGACGCAAAGAGCCAGCAACGCATCGGTAGCGCGATGGGCCGTCAGCGTGCGCACGCGGTACGCATCGGGATGGCGCGCCACGACGTCGAGCGTGCTCTTGCCGATCGAGCCGGTGGCGCCGAGGATGGTGATGGATCGGGTCTGGACGGACATCGTGCGGGTGCTCAGGTCGGCAGCAGGCGGAACATCAGGGCGGCGAGCGGGAGCGTGGAGGTCGCGCTGTCGATCCGGTCGAGCACGCCGCCGTGCCCCGGCAGCAGGGTTCCGCTGTCCTTGGCGCCCGCCTGCCGCTTCACCGCGGACTCGAAGAGGTCGCCGTAGATGCTCAGCACGCCGAGCACCAACGACGCCCCGAGGAGCACCGCGAGACCCGCCCCGGACGAAACCGGCGCGAGCTGCGGCAGCCAGCGCGGGCAGATCATAGCGTAGGCCGCCACGGCGACCAGACCGGCCGCGGCCCCTTCGATGGTCTTGCCCGGGCTCACGGACGGCGCGAGCTTGCGACGTCCCCAGGCCCGTCCGGCGAAGTAGGCCGCGGTATCCGCCACCCAGGGCAGCGCAAGCGCCGCGAGCAGCGGCCCCGGATGCAGTTCCACCATCGCGACCGCCGCCGGGACGATGACGATCGGCCCTGCCCAGCGCAGCGAAGCGTTCTCGTGCTCGCGCACGCCTCTGGCGATCCAGGTCGGCACCACCGCCAGCCAGAACACGCAGGCAAGGCCGTATAACCAGTCGGCAGGCAGTCCCCCAAGCCACGCCCAGGCCAGCAGGCCATAGGCGGCGACCATGGCGGCGGCGTATCCCCACCGCGCCGCGCCCCGCATTCGCGTGAGGCCGGCCCACTCGTGGCCGGCAGCGAGTACGACCAAGGCGACCAGCGCCGCGAAGGCCTCGCGGCCGAGCCCGAACAGCGCGAAGAGGAACGCGCCCAGCAGCACCACGGCGGTGGCGATGCGCGCGCGAAGCAATCCGGTCAGCCCGTCGTCGCGGCCCGCGCAGGCGCGAGCGAAGCCTGCTGGACCTGCTCGCTGGTGCGGCCGAAGCGACGCTCGCGACGCCCATACGACGCCACCGCCTCGGCAAGCGCCGGCGCATCGAAGTCCGGCCACAGCGTCTCGGTGAAGTACAACTCCGAATAGGCGAGTTGCCATAGGAGGAAGTTGCTGATGCGCTGCTCGCCGCCGGTGCGAATGAAGAGATCGGGCTCGGGCGCGTACGACATGGACAGGTAGGGCGCGAGCGCCGCCTCGTCGAGGGCGCCTGCGGCGACGCGGCCTGGCTTCTCGGCCGCGAGGCGCGAAAGCGCCTGCAGGATGTCCCAGCGTCCGCCGTAGTTGGCCGCGATGGTCAGCGTCAGGCGATGGTTGCCCGCGGTGGCACGCTCGCCTTCCTCGATCAGCGCATGGATGCGCTCGCCGAAGCGCCCGAGGTCGCCGATGATCTTCAGGCGCACGCCGTTGCGATGCAGCTTTTCCACTTCCTGCGTCAGCGCTCCGTGGAAGAGCTGCATCAGCAGGTCGACCTCTTCCGGGGGGCGACGCCAGTTCTCGGAACTGAACGCGAAGAGCGTCAGGTATTCGATGCCCTGGGCGATGCACGCCTTGACTACCACGCGCACCGCTTCCACGCCGCGCTTGTGGCCCGCAAACCGCGGCAGGTGGCGCGCCTTCGCCCAGCGCCCGTTGCCGTCCATGATGATCGCCACGTGGCGCGGCACGGCGCCCGGGGAGGGCACCGCCTGCGTCGAACTGGTCGAGGTCACGCGATGTCCTAGACGGACATCAGCTCCGCTTCCTTTTCCTTCAGGAGGCGGTCGATCTCGGCGATGGCGCGGTCGGTCAGCTTCTGCACGTCGTCCTGCGCCCTGCGCTCGTCGTTCTCCGACACCGTCTTCTTCTTCAGCGCTTCCTTCAGCGCATTGTTGGCATCGCGCCGGAGGTTGCGCACGGCGATGCGGCCGGCCTCGGCCTCCTTGTGGACGACCTTGGCGAGTTCCTTCCTGCGCTCCTCGGTCAGCGCGGGCATCGGCACGCGCACCGTGTCCCCCATTGCCGCCGGATTCAGGCCGAGGTCGGACTCGCGGATCGCCTTCTCGACCGCCTGGGCCAGCTTCTTCTCGAACGGCGTGACGCCGATGGTGCGCGCGTCGAGCAGCGTGACCTTCGCGACCTGGTTGAGCGCGGTCGGCGTGCCGTAGTAGTCCACCATCACGTGGTCCAGGATCCCGGTGTGCGCGCGGCCGGTGCGGACCTTGGCGAGGTCGTTCTTGAAGGCCTCGATGCTCTTCTTCATCCTGGCCTCGGTGCCCTTCTTCAGCTCGTCGATCATGGGGCGTTCTCCCTGGGGGCTACAAGTGGACCAGCGTGCCCTCGTCCTCGCCGGCGATCACGCGGCGCAGCGCGTTGGCCTTGAAGATGCTGAACACGTTGATCGGCAGCTTCTGGTCGCGGCACAGCGTCAGCGCCGTGGCGTCCATCACCTTGAGGTTCTGCGCGATCGCCTCGTCGAAGCTGATGCGGCGGTAGCGCTTGGCGTTCGGGTCTTGCTGCGGATCGGCGCTGTAGATGCCGTCGACCTTGGTCGCCTTCAGCACGATCTCGGCGCCGATCTCGGTGCCGCGCAGCGCGGCCGCGGTATCGGTGGTGAAGAACGGGTTGCCCGTGCCCGCGGCGAAGATCACGACCTTCCCTTCCTCGAGGTACCGGATCGCCTTGCCGCGGATGTACGGCTCCACCACCTGCTCGATGTTCAGCGCCGACTGCACGCGGCTCAGCACGCCGGCGTGGCGCATCGCATCCTGCAGCGCGAGCGCGTTCATCACGGTCGCCAGCATCCCCATGTAGTCGGCGGTGGCGCGGTCCATCCCGGCCGCCCCCGGCGCCACGCCCCGGAAGATGTTGCCGCCGCCGATCACGACGCCGATCTCCAGCCCCATGCGCGACACCGACGCGATCTCGGCGACGATGCCCTCGATGGTCTGGCGGTTGATGCCGTAGGCATCCCCGCCCATCAGGGCCTCGCCGGACAGCTTCAGCAGGATGCGCTTGAACTTCGGGGGCATGCGCCGGCCTGGCTCAGCCCTTGGGCGCCATCGCCGCGACCTCGGCGGCAAAGTCGCTGGACTTCTTCTCGATGCCCTCGCCCACCACCAGGAAGCGGAAGGCGTGGACCTTGGCCTTCTTCGCCGCGAGCATCTTCTCGACCGTCTGCTTGTCGTCCTTCACGAACGGCTGGCCCAGCAGCGTCATCTCGCCCGCGAACTTGTTCAAGCCGCCTTCGACCATCTTGGCGACGATCTCCGCCGGCTTGCCCGACTCCTTCGCGCGCGCCGACAGGATCTCGCGCTCGCGCGCGATCACGTCCGCCGGCACCTCGGCCTTGGTCATGTACTGGGGCTTGGCGAAGGCGATGTGCATCGCCACGTCCTTGCCGACCTCGTCCGCGCCCTCGACGTCGGCCAGCACGCCGATCTTGGTGCCGTGCAGGTACAGGGCCAGCTTGCCGTTCGCCGCGACGCGCTGGAAGCGCCGCACGGTGATGTTCTCGCCGATCTTCTGCACCAGCGCCTGGCGGCGGTTCTCGACGTCCGTACCGAGCGCGCCGACGTCCGCCGGGTTCTTCGTCGCCACCAGTTCGGCGAGCGAGGCGCCGAAGGCGAGCAGTTCCTCGTTCTTCGCCACGAAGTCGGTCTCGCAATTGACCTCGACCAGCGCGCCGGCCTTGCCGTCCGACGACACGTAGCCGGCGACGATGCCTTCCGCCGCCACCCGACCCGCCGCCTTGCTCGCCTTGGCGCCGCTCTTGATGCGCAGCAGTTCCTCGGCCTTGCCGATATCGCCCGCCGCCTCGGCGAGCGCCTTCTTGCACTCCATCATCCCGAGGCCGGTGCGCTCACGCAGCTCCTTCACCAGCCCTGCACTGATCTCCGCCATGTCAATCCGCTCCAACGATCTTCCGATTCAAGAAAGGGGCCGGCGGCCCCTTCTTCCTTCTTGCCCGCCTCAGGCGGCTTCGCCACCCTCGCTGACCTCGACGAATTCGTCGCGCGAGGCCGCCGCCACTTCCTCGATCGCCTGCGCGCGGCCCTCGAGGATCGCGTCGGCCATGCCGCGGGCGTACAGCCGGATCGCACGGCTCGAGTCGTCGTTGCCGGGAATCACGTAGGCCACGCCATCCGGGGTGTGGTTGGTGTCCACGACGCCGATCACGGGGATGCCGAGCTTGCTGGCCTCGGAGATGGCGCCCTTCTGGTAGCCGACGTCGATGACGAAGATCGCGTCCGGCAGGCTCGCCAGGTCCTTGATGCCGCCCAGCGAGCGCTGCAGCTTCTCCAGGTCGCGCTGCAGCACCAGCGCTTCCTTCTTCGCCATGCGCTCGAAGGTGCCGTCGGTGGACATCTGCTCCATGTCCTTCAGGCGCTTGATCGACTGCTTCACGGTCTTGAAGTTCGTCAGCATGCCGCCGAGCCAGCGATGGTCGACGAACGGCATCTGGCAGCGCGCCGCTTCCTCGCGCACGATCTCGCGCGCCTGGCGCTTCGAGCCGACGAAGAGGATGGTGCCCTTGTTGGCGGCCAGCTGGCGCGCGAACTTCAGCGCGTCCTGGTACAGCGCCAGGGTCTTCTCGAGGTTGATGATGTGGATCTTGTTGCGGTGGCCGAAGATGTACTGCCCCATCTTCGGGTTCCAGTAGCGGGTCTGGTGTCCGAAATGGACGCCCGCCTCGAGCATTTCACGCATGGTGACCGACACAGAACACTCCTTGCAGGGTTGGGTCTGCCGCGCCGGCGGAAATCGCCACCCCCGAAGGGGCACCCTAGCCCGCCGGCCGGGGAATTTGCCTGTCCCCAAAACGGGAACAGGCAGCCAAAAATTCTAGCATAATCAGCGTTTTTAGTCAGCCCTGCCCGATGCCCGTCCAGATCAAGACCGCCGAGGAAATCGACCGTATGCGCACCGCCGGGCGCCTCGCATCCGAGGTGCTCGACTACATCGCGCCGCACGTCCGCCCCGGGGTGACGACCCAGCAGCTGAACGACCTCTGCCACGAGTACATGGTGAGCGTCCAGGGCACGACGCCCGCCCCGCTGAACTACGCGCCGCCCGGCTACAAGCCCTTTCCGCGCTCCATCTGCACGTCCGTCAACCATCAGGTCTGCCACGGCATCCCGGGCGAACGCGTGCTGAAGGCCGGCGACATCGTGAACCTCGACATCACGGTGATCAAGGACGGCTTCCACGGCGACTCGAGCCGCATGTACTACGTCGGCGAGCCGGCGATCCAGGCCCGCCGGCTGGTGGACGTCACCTACGAATGCATGTGGCTGGGCATCGCACAAGTCCGCCCCGGGGGGTACCTGGGCGACGTCGGCGCGGCGATCCAGGCGCACGCCGAGAAGCATGGCTACTCGATCGTGCGTGAATTCTGCGGCCACGGCATCGGCCGGCGATTCCACGAGGACCCGCAGGTGCTCCACTACGGCAAGGCCGGCACCGGACTCGTCCTCGAGCCGGGCATGACCTTCACCGTCGAACCCATGGTGAACGCCGGCCGTCCCGCGATCCGCGAACTCGCCGATGGCTGGACCATCGTCACCAAGGACCACAGCCTGTCTGCCCAGTGGGAGCACACCGTGCTGGTCACCGGCACGGGGTACGAGATCCTGACCCGCTCGGCGGGCACGCCGCCACCGCCGGCGGTCGTGGCCTGAATCGATGCTCCCGGCCGGCGCGCCCATGGCGACGGGTCCGGCTGCCTGGCGCCTGGCCCTGAACGACGGGCGTCGCGCCTTGCGCGAGGCCTTTGCTGCAGGCACTCGCCCCGCCCTGTACCTGAAGCGGCACTCGCGCGCCGTCGACGACGTGCTGCGAGACATCTGGCGCGCCGGCGCACCGTCGCCCGGCGCCGCCCTGGTGGCGACCGGCGGATACGGGCGATCGGACCTCTACCCCTGCTCCGACATCGACCTCCTCGTGCTGATCCCTGCGGATCCGGACGAGGCGGAGCGCGATCGCCTTGAAAAGCTGGTCGGGCTGTTCTGGGACGCGGGGCTGGAGGTCGGGCACAGCGTGCGCACGGTCCAGGCCTGCGTCGACGAGGCGCGCGGCGACATCACCGTGCAGACCTCGCTCCTCGAGGCGCGCCTGATCGCCGGCAGCCGGGGGCTGTTCCGCCGCCTGCGCGAGGCCACCCATGACGCGATGGACCCGGCGGCCTTCTTCAAGGCCAAGCTCCTCGAGCAGGAACAGCGCCATGCTCGCCACCTCGACGTCACCAACGCGCTCGAGCCGAACCTGAAGGAAGCGCCCGGCGGCCTTCGCGACCTGCAGGTGATCCGATGGATCGCGCTCGCGAGCGGCATCGGGCGCGAATGGCGCGACCTGGTGCGCGAGGGCCTCATCCTGCGCCCGGAATCCGCGGCGCTCGCCCGCCACGAGGCCACGCTGCAGGACCTGCGCATCCGCCTGCACCACCTCGCCGGGCGACGCGAGGATCGGCTGGTGTTCGACTACCAGGGGCCGCTCGCCGCGAGTTGCGGCATCCAGGGCCCGACGCCGCGCCGCGCGAGCGAGCAATTGATGCAGCGCTACTACCGCACCGCGCGCGCGGTCGTGCAGCTGAACGCGATCCTGATGCAGAACCTCGAGGCCCGCCTGTTGCCGGGCAACGCCAGCCCGCCGCGCGCGCTGAACGAGCGCTTCCAGGCGCGCGGGGATCTCCTGGAGGCGCGCGACGACGCGCTGTTCGATCGCGAGCCCGTGGCCGTGCTGGAGAGTTTCCTGCTGATGCAGCAGCACTCGCAGCTGCGCGGCATGACCGCGCCGACGCTGCGCGCGCTGTGGCGCGCGCGCCGACGGCTGGACGCCACGGCGCGACGCTCGCCGGTGGCGCGGCGCCTCTTCCTGCACATCCTGCAGCAGCCGCGCGGCATCGTGCACGAGTTCCGCCGCATGAATCGCTACGGCATCCTCGGCCGCTACCTGCCGGAATTCGGCCGCATCGTAGGCCAGATGCAGCACGACCTGTTCCACGTCTACACGGTGGACCAGCACATCCTCATGGTGCTGCGCAACGTGCGCCGCTTCACGATGCCGGAGTTCGCCCACGAGTTCCCGCTCTGCAGCCAGCTCGCCGCGGGCTTCGAACGCTACTGGCTGGTCTACGTGGCGGCGCTCTACCACGACATCGCGAAGGGGCGCGGTGGCGACCATTCGCAACTCGGCGCCGCCGAGGCGCGGCGCTTCTGTCGCCGGCACGGCCTGTCGCGCGAGGACACCGAGCTCGTCGCCTTCCTCGTCGAACACCACCTGACCATGTCGTCGACGGCGCAGAAGCAGGACGTGCACGATCCGGAGGTCGTGGCAGACTTCTCGCGCCTCGTCGGTACCGAGCGCCGGCTGGTCGCGCTCTACCTGTTGACCGTGGCGGACGTGCGCGGCACCAGCCCGAAGGTCTGGAACGCCTGGAAGGGCAAGCTGCTGGAGGACCTGTTCCGCTCGTCGCGCCGCCTGATCGCGGGCGAGGCGCTGCAGCTGGACGCGGCGCTCGAGGAGAAGCAGGCCGAGGCGACGCGCCTGCTGCGCCTGTACGCGCTGCCCGACTCGGTGAAGGAGCGCTTCTGGGCGGAACTCGATACCCCCTACTTCCTGCGCCACGACGCGCAGGAGATCGCCTGGCAGACGAGGATGCTGCATGCGCGCGTCGACGTCGCCGCGCCGACGGTGCGCGCGCGCCTCGCGGCCATCGGCGAAGGCCTGCAGGTCCTCGTCTACGCGCCCGATCGCGAAGGCCTCTTCGCGCGCATCTGCGGCTATTTCGAGCGCGCGAACTTCGACATCGCCGAGGCCAAGGTCCACACCACGCGCGGCGGCCGTGCGCTCGACAGCTTCCTGGTGCTGGGCGATGGCCAAGGCTCGCACTACCGCGAGATGATCAGCCTGATCGAGACCGAACTCGCCGAGGAACTGCAGTCCGATCGCCCGCTCGCGCCGCCGCGCGAGGGCCGCCTGTCCCGGCGCGTGCGCCATTTCCCGATCAAGCCGGTGGTGGACATCCGGCCCGACGAACGCGGCAACCACTCGCTGTCGATCGTTGCCGCGGACCGCCCCGGATTGCTCTATCGCATGGCCCGGATCCTCGCGGCCCACCACGTCAGCGTGCAGACCGCGCGCGTCAACACGCTGGGGGACCGCGCCGAGGACGTATTCCTCGTTTCCGGCTCGGAACTGTGGAGCCCGAAGCCGCTGCTCGCACTGGAGCAGGAGCTGATGGCGAGCCTCGCCGTACCTGCCTGAGCCGCGTCAGTCCTCGGACGGCAAGTCCTGCCCGGGAAACAGGGCCTCGATGAAGCCGAAGCGTGTCAGGTCGCGCACCCGCATCGGGTAGAGGATGCCGTCGAGGTGGTCGCACTCGTGTTGCACGACCCGGGCGTGGAATCCCTCCGCGACGCGCTCGAAGCCGCGGCCCTGCTCGTCGAAGCCTCGGTAACGGATGCGCGAATGCCTCGGCACCATGCCGCGCATGCCCGGCACCGAGAGGCAGCCCTCCCAGTCCTCCTCGGTCGCCTCGTCGAGCGGGACGATCTCGGGATTGACCAGCACGGTGTCGGGCACCTCCTCCGCGTTCGGATAGCGCGGGTTCGAGCGCACGCCGAAGATCACCACGCGCAGCGACACGCCAATCTGCGGGGCTGCGATGCCGGCGCCATTGAGCGCCGCCATCGTGTCGCGCATGTCCGCGAGCAGCGCGGCGAGTTCCGGAGTGCCGAAGCGCTCGACGGGCTCGGCCCGGCGCAACAGCACCGGATCGCCCATGCGAAGGACCGGGCGGATCACGCGGCCACCAGGGTCTCGATGATCCGGCGCACGCGCCCCATCGCCTCCTCGAGCACCGCCTCGATGGCCTCCAGCGCGATGCGATTGGCGCTGTCACCGCGTCCCGCAGCGTAGTTCGCCACCACGCCGATCGCGGCGTACGGCAGGTCCAGCTCGCGCGCCAGCACGGCTTCCGGCATGCCAGTCATTCCGACGAGGTCCGCGCCGTCGCGTTCGAGCCGGTTGATCTCGGCCGCGCTCTCGAGGCGCGGCCCCTGCGTCGTCGCGTACACCGCGCCGTGCAGGATCGGCTCGCCGCAGGCCTTCGCCGCGGCGAGGATGCGCGACGACAGCGCGCGATCGTACGGTTCGGTAAAGTCCACGTGCGTCACCGCGGTGCCCGCACCGTCGAAGAACGTCGAGCGCCGCCCCCACGTGTAGTCGAGGATCTGGTCCGGCACGACCAGCACGCCGGGACCAAGGTCGGCGCGGATGCCGCCCACCGAGGCCACCGATACGATGCCCTCGACGCCCTCGTCCTTCAGCGCACGGATGTTCGCGCGGTAGTTAACCTCGTGCGGCGCGATCGTGTGGCCGTGTCCGTGCCGCGGCAGGAACACGACCTCGCGGCCGCGCAGGCGGCCGATCGTGAGCGGCCCCGAGGGCTCGCCGTACGGCGTGCGGCAGACCTTGCGACCCGCGATTTCCATGTTCGCGAGCTTCGACAGCCCGCTGCCTCCGATCACCGCCAGCATGTTCCCGTTACTCCTTGATGGCCCGGATCTCGGGCAGGTTGCGCCAGTAGCCCTTCGCGTCCATGCCGCAGCCGAACACGAAGCGGTCCGGGATGCGCAAGCCGACGAACTCGGCCGCGATCGGCTTCGCTGCCGGCAGGATCTTCTCCACCAGGACCGCGCAGCGCACCGTCGCGGCACCCGCTTCGAGCAAGCGGTCGCGGATCGCCTTCAGCGTGTGGCCGGCGTCGAGGATGTCGTCGAGCACGAGCACGTGACGGCCCTTCACGCCCGCCGGCGGAGGGACCTTCCATTCGATCCCGCCGCCCCTGGTGGCGTCGCCGTAGCGCGTCGCGTGCAGGTAGTCGATGTCCAGCGGGAAGCGAAGCAGCGGCAGCAGGCGACCGGCGAACATCACGGCGCCGCCCATGACGGTGAGCAGCAGCGGATAGTCCTCCGCGCAGGCCGCGGTGATCTCCGCGCCGACGCGAACGATCGCGGCGTCGACCGTTGCAGCCTCAATAACGAGGTCGGAATCGCGCAGGAATCGGCGCGCGGCTTCGATGTCGGGCATTCAGGTCCTCTCGCGCAGGTAGCGGGCGAAGGCCTCGCCCACCTCGGGATGCTTCAGGCCGAGTTCGACCGTGGCCTGCAGGTAGCCGAGCTTCGAGCCGCAGTCGTAGCGATGCCCGGTGCAACGCAGGGCTTCCACCGTCTCGCCCTGCAGCAGCGTCGCGATCGCGTCCGTGAGCTGGATCTCGCCGCCTTTGCCCGGCCGCACCTTCTCCAGGCGGCCGAAGATCGTCGGCGTGAACACATAGCGCCCCATGACCGCGAGCGTCGATGGGGCATCCGCGGGATTCGGCTTCTCGACGATGGCGCGGATCGCGGACACGGGCGCGCCCGTCTCGGCCGGCGAGACGATGCCGTAGCGACTCGTATGCTCGCGCGGAACGTCGACCACGCCCAGGACACTGTGCCCGGTTTCACCGAATCGCCGAACCAGCTGCGCGGTCACGCCGGGCTCGCCGTCGAACAGTTCGTCGGCCAGCAGCACGGCAAAGGGCGCGTCGCCCACCGCAGCACGCGCGCACGACACGGCATGCCCGAGTCCGAGCGGCTCGGCCTGGCGGATGTAGACGCAGGTGCAACCCCGAGGGAGAACGCCGCGAACCATCTCGAGCAGCTCGCGCTTCCCCCCTGCCTCGAGCGAGGACTCCAGTTCATGCGCCTTGTCGAAGTGATCCTCGATCGAACGCTTGTTGCGCCCGGTAACGAAGATCATGTCGGTGATGCCGGCCGCAGCCGCTTCTTCGACCGCGTACTGGATCAGCGGCTTGTCGACGACCGGCAGCATCTCCTTCGGGCTGGCCTTCGTCGCCGGCAGGAACCGGCTGCCGAGACCTGCAACCGGAAACACCGCCTTTGTCACTCTTGCATTTGCCATCGGTCCTAGCTTCCCAGCAGGTTGCGCAATCCGGCCTCGTCGAGCACGGCGATGCCGAGCTTGCGGGCATTCTCCAGCTTGCTGCCGGCATCCTCGCCGGCGACGACGTAGTCGGTCTTCTTCGACACCGATCCCGAGACCTTGTGGCCGCGCGCCTCGATCAACGCGCGCGCCTCGTCTCGCGTCATGCCCTGCAGTGTACCGGTGAGGACGAAGGTCTTGCGCTCCGCGGGCGCCGGGCGCGGCGCCGGCGCGCCCTCGGCCCACGACACGCCGGCCTCGCGCAGCGCCGCCAGTACGTCGCGATTGTGGGATTCATCGAAGAACTGCCGGATCGAGCGCGCGACGATGGGGCCTACGTCCGGCGCGAGTTGCAGCGATTCCTCGTCCGCCGCGACGAGCGCGTCGAGGCTGCCGAAATGCCGCGCGAGATCGCGCGCAGTGCTCTCGCCGACGTTGCGGATGCCGAGCGCGTAGACCAGGCGCTCGAGCGTGGTAGCGCGCGAGCGGTCGATCGCGCCGACCAGGTTCTCCGCGGATTTCTCCGCCATGCGCTCCAGTTCCGAGAGCGTGGAGATGTCGAGCCGGTAGAGGTCCGCCGGCGTGCGCACCAGGTCGCGCTCGACGAGCTGGTCGACGATCTTCTCGCCGAGGCCGTCGATGTCCATCGCGCGCCGGCTGGCGAAGTGCAGCAGCGCCTGGCGCCGCTGCGCGCCGCAGTAGAGCCCGCCGGTGCAGCGCGCGACCGCCTCGTCCTCGCCGCGCGCGACCGCCGAGCCGCATACCGGGCAGTGCGTCGGCATCGTGAACGGACTCGTTCCCGCGGGGCGCTTCTCCAGCCGTACCGATACGACCTCGGGGATCACGTCGCCGGCGCGACGCACGACGACCGTGTCGCCCACGCGCACGTCCTTGCGCCGCATTTCGTCTTCGTTATGCAGCGTCGCGTTGGTCACCGTGACGCCACCGACGAACACGGGCTCCAGCCGCGCCACCGGCGTCAGCGCGCCAGTCCGCCCGACCTGCACGTCGATCCCCGCCACCACCGTCGCCTGCTCCTCGGCCGGGAACTTGTGCGCGATCGCGAAGCGCGGGGCGCGCGAGACGTAGCCGAGCCGTGCCTGCCAGTCGAGGCGATCGACCTTGTACACGACGCCGTCGATGCCGAAGGGCAAGCGGTCCCGGCGCGCCCCGATCTCGGCGTAGTACGCCATCAGGCCCTCGACGCCGGCGACCACTCGACGCTCGCGCGACACGGGAAAGCCGAACGCACCGAGGCGATCGAGCAGTTCCGAATGCCGCTCGCAACCCGCCAACGCCTCGCCCGCGACGGCATAGGCGAAGAAGCGCAAGGGTCGCGAGGCAGTGATACGCGAATCCAGCTGCCGCAGGCTGCCGGCGGCCGCATTGCGCGGATTGACGAATTCCTTCTCGTTCGCCGCCCGCTGGCGGGCATTGAGCGCGTC
This sequence comes from uncultured Enterobacteriaceae bacterium, assembly GCA_964617355.1. Taxonomy (GTDB): domain Bacteria; phylum Pseudomonadota; class Gammaproteobacteria; order Burkholderiales; family SG8-39; genus CAZTDU01. Next base: position 11,271 of record CAZTXP010000058.1, on the reverse strand, counting down.
GAAATCCTCCCGGAACATCATGACCTCGCCGCGCACCTCGAGTTCGGGCGGCGCGTCGACGAGCTGCAGCGGCACGCCGCCGACCGTGCGCAGGTTCGGTGTCACATCCTCGCCGCGAATGCCGTCCCCTCGGGTCGCGCCCTGGACCAGCCGACCTTCGCGGTACGCGAGCGACACTGCGAGGCCGTCGAACTTCGGCTCGACGGCGTATTCGACGACTTCGGCACCGGTTCCCTCGCGCACGCGGCGATCGAACGCTCCGACGTCCTCCTCCGAGAACGCATTCGCGAGCGACAGCATCGGCACCCGATGCTGTACCTCGCCGAAGGCCGCGACCGCAGGGGCGCCGACGCGTCGCGTCGGCGAGGCGTCGCTCTGGCATTCGGGATGCGCCTCCTCCAGCGCGAGCAGTTCCCGGAACAGCGCGTCGTACTCCGCGTCGGTGATCTCGGGGGCGTCTTCAGCGTAGTACAGGCGGTTATGGCGCTCGATCTCGCGCCGCAACGTCTCGATGCGCGCGCGACCCGCCGACGAGCCGGGCATGGTCAGGAAAACAGGCGCAGCGCGAGCGGCTCGCCGGGAGCGAAACCGCGCGCATCCAGTTCGGTGCGCACGGCCTCGAGCTGCGCCTCGATCGCCGACAATGCCCGGGGATCGAGCACGGTGCCGTTGTCGTCGACGATCGCACCGCCCAGTTCCGTCGCAAGGCTCGTCGCAAGCCGTGCCATGGCCTCGAAGCTGCGCGCGGTATCGGGCGTGCGCGGCACGTCCATGGCAAGGCTGAGGGCCACCAAATGCGGCACCGCCGGGCCGGACGCGTCGAGGTGTCCGCCGCTGCGATCGGAGACCACGAAGAGCGGCCGGCCCTGCCCGTCCGCGTGCATCCACGCGCCGTCCGCGCGGGGCTCGAGGGAGAACCGCTCCCGCAACGCGGGCAGGCTCTCGCGCGCGAACCCCTCGGGCGACTTCGCCACCACGTGCAGCGCGACCTGGATGTCCCGATCCGCGCAGAACGCGTCGAGCGCGCGCGCGCCCTCCAGCGCCGACTTCATCTCCGGCGCCGTCGCGCGCCAGCCGAGCCGAGAAGCCAGGTCTTCCACGTCCGAGCGGAATTCGATCAATTCGGCCTCGCCGACCACGCCCGCGCGAGAGACCAGTTGCAGCGACGCCTGCAGGCGCGTCACCGACGGCCCGTCGCCGGCTGGACTGCGCAGCGCCGCGGCATCGCCGACCGCAAGGTGGGCACGCCCGCCGAAGCGATGCACCATCGACGACCATCGCTCGAGGATCGTGCTCTCGGGAACGGCGCTTTCGCCGTGGGCCTCGACGAGGTAGTCGAGCCTGGCGTCGGCCTGGAGAGGCGCGAACCCGCCCTCGTCCCGCAAGGGCGCTTCAACCACGCGCGCGACAGGGGCCGGCGAATGGCCTTCTGCCACCTCGTCGGTCGCGTCGCCGCCGAGGAGCGCGTCGGGGTGCTCCGAACGGAACGCGCGCTCCGCGCTCTTCTGCGCCCGACGCTCCTGCAGCTTGTTGTAGGCGAGGACGCCGGCCACGACCAGCGCGCCGATCGCGAGCAGGCCGAGCTGGAGGTCGCTCATCGCGCGCGCGCCGTCAAGCCGCGAGGTCTTCCCGCAGCCGCAGCGCTTCCTCGATGTCCACCGCGACCACCCGGGAGACGCCCGACTCGGGCATCGTCACGCCGACCAGCTGCTCGGCCATCTCCATGGTGATCTTGTTGTGGCTGATGAACATGAACTGGGTCTGCGCGGACATCTTCTTCACCAGCCCGCAGAAGCGGCTGGTGTTGCTGTCGTCGAGCGGCGCATCGACCTCGTCGAGCAGGCAGAACGGCGCCGGGTTCAGCTGGAACATCGCGAACACGAGGGAGATCGCGGTCAGCGCCTTCTCCCCGCCCGAGAGCAGGTGGATCGTGCTGTTCTTCTTGCCGGGCGGGTGCGCCATGACCTGTACGCCGGCATCGAGGATCTCCTCGCCGGTCATGATGAGCCTTGCTTCGCCGCCGCCGAAGAGCGCCGGGAACATCGAGCCGAAGTGGCGGTTCACGCTCTCGAAGGTCTCGCGCAGGAGCTCGCGCGTCTCGCGGTCGATCTTGCGGATCGCGTCCTCGAGCGTGGTAACGGCCTCCTGCAGGTCGTTCGACTGCGCGTCGAGGTAGTCCTTGCGCTCGCTGCTGGTCTTCAGTTCCTCGAGCGCCGCGAGGTTCACCGCGCCGAGTTCGCCGATCGCCTGCGTGAGCCGCGTGATGTCGCCCTGCAGCGCCGACGGGCGCGGCGCCTCGGCCGACTTCTGCTCGAGGTCGGCCTCGTCCGCCTTCGCCTCGGCGAGCTGCGCGGCGAACTGGTCATGGTTGATGGCCGCGGCCTGCTCCTTCAGCTTCAGCTCGCCCAGGCGCTCGCGCATCGGGCCGAGCCGCCCTTCGACCGCGCCCTTGCCCTCCTCGAGCTCGCGCAGCGTCGCGGACGCGCCCTCGACGGCATCGCGCGCCTCGGCGAGCGTCTTCTCGCAGGCGAGCCGTGTCTCGACCGCCGCGTCCAGGGAAGCGCGTACCTCGGGCACGTGGTCGACCGCGAGTTCCTCGGAGAGCTTCACGATCTCGAGGTCGGCGCGCTCGATCTGCTGGTCGATGACCCGCACCGAGACATCGATCTCGTTGATCTTCGATGCGCATTCGCGCTCGCCGAACACGGCGTCCTGCGCCTCGCGCTCGGCCTGCTGCACCGCCTTCCGCTGCTCGGTCAGCGCGAGCTCGATGCCGTCGTGGGTGCGCCGCAGTTCGTCGAGCCCGCGACGAGCGGCGCGTATCGCCTCGTCGGCCTCGGCGCGCGCGGCATTCAGCTGCGCCTCCTTCTCCGCGAGCGCGCTGCGCTTGCCGTCGATATCCGCGAGTTCCGCGTTGATCTGCCCGCTGCGCTCGACGTGCCGGTCGTGGAGCTGCGTGAGCTTTAGGACCTCGATCTGTGCGGCGTGCTGTTGCTGCTGCAGCGCCGCGGCATGGTCTCGGGCCGCCTCGAGCTCGGCCTGGCGTTGCGCCAGCTCCGCCTCGCGGGACGCGGACTCCGCGGCCGCGCTCTCCAGCTGCGCGCGCAATCCGCCGACCTGGCCCTGCAAGGCCTCGATCTCCACCTGCCTCGCGACGAGACCCGCATCGTGCGGATCGGGCGCATGGAAGCTGACCGTGTGCCGCGTGTACTGATGGCCGGCACGCGTGACGAGCGTCGCGCCGGCCGGCAGCGCGGCGCGAACCGCAGCGTCGGGATCCGACTCGGCGGCATAGAACCCGGACAGCCAGTCGCCGATCGCGCCCGCGATCGCCGGATCGAGCGCCTGCACCTTGGAGGCAAGCGGCACCAGTCCTTCCGCCGCGGCCATCGCGGCCGACGCTCCCGACGCAAAGAAGCTCGCCTTCGTCGGCGGCAGGTCGGCCGACAGCGAGGCCACGGCCGCCTCGTCGGAGACCTCCAGAGCATGCAGCTTCTCGCGCAGCGCCGATTCGACCGCGGTATCCCAGCCGCCGTCGATGCGCAGCTTCTGCCAGAAGCGCGGCAATCCGGCGAGCTGGTGCTTCTCGAGCCAGCCGTGCAGCGGCGCGTTGTCCTCGGTGTCCTTCTGGATCTTCACCAGCGTGGCGAGCCTCGCCTCCGCCACCGCCAGTTCCTGCTTGGCGGCCCGCAGCGACTCGGCGGCCGCGGCCCGGCGATCCTCCAGCGCCGCGCACGCCTCCTCGAGCGCCGCCATCGCGTCCTGCGCCTGGCCGGCCTGCGCGCCGATGGAATCGACGTCGGCCTTCGCCGCCTCCAGCCGCGCCGGATCCGGCGCGACCAGCGCCGCGAGCTCCGCATCCAGCTTCCCGCGCCGCTGCACGAGCGCGTCGCGGTCGCGCAGCAGGTGCGAGAGGTTCGATTCCTCGAGCTGGACCTTGCCCTCGGCGCGCATCAGCCCGGTGCGCGCCTCGTTCACCTTCTCCTGCGAGGCGCGGAACGCCTCCTCGGCCTGCGGCAGCCGCGCCGATTCCGTGGCGAGGCGCGCCTGAGCGTCGGCGACCTTCTGGCGCGCGCCGCCCTGGCGCGACGACCACATGTGCAGCGCCTGCGTCAGTTGCGCGCGTTGCGAGCGCCAGGCGGCGAGCTGCGCACGGCGCTCCATGTGCTGGGTCTCGAGGCGCTGGCGGGTCTCCTCGACATGTCGAAGCTCGGACTCGAGCCGCGCGACCTCGGAGTTCGCGCCGTACAGCGCGGCCTGCGCGGCGTTGAGCGCGTCGCCGCGGGCATAGTGCTCGCTGCGAGCAGTCTCGATGCGGCTCTCGAGCTCGCGCAGCGCGGCCGTCTCGGCCTCGATGCCGTTGGCGGTCTTCGTGATCTCCTGTGCATGACGGTCGCGCTCGCCGGCGGCGTCGCGCCGGCGCAGGAACCACAGCATCTGCTGCTTGAACTGCAGGTCGGACTGGTACTCGTGGTAGCGCGTCGCGACTTCGGCCTGCGCCTGCAGCTTCTCGATCTGGGTGCCGAGCTCGTTGCGGATGTCGGTGACGCGCGCGAGGTTCTCGCGCGTGTCCGCGAGCCGGTTCTCGGTCTCGCGGCGGCGCTCCTTGTAGCGCGAGACGCCGGCCGCTTCCTCGAGGAACACCCGGAGCTCGTCGGGCTTGGCCTCGATGACGCGCGAGATCATGCCCTGCTCGATGATCGCGTACGCGCGCGGCCCGAGGCCGGTGCCGAGGAACATGTCGGTGATGTCCCGGCGCCGCACGTGCGTGTTGTTGATGAAGTAGCTCGACTCGCCGTCGCGCTGCAGGACGCGGCGCACCGAGATCTCGGCGTACTGCGACCACTGGCCGGCGGCCCGGCCGAGCGAGTTGTCGAAGATCAGCTCGACGCTCGCGCGCGCGTGCGGCTTGCGGTTGCCCGAACCGTTGAAGATCACGTCCTGCATGGAGTCGCCGCGCAGCGCCGACGCGCGGGACTCGCCGAGCACCCAGCGCACCGCGTCGATGACGTTCGACTTGCCGCAGCCGTTCGGGCCGACGATGCCCACCAGTTGCCCCGGCAACTGGATGTTCGTCGGGTCGACGAAGGACTTGAAGCCGGAAAGCCGGATCGACGTGAGGCGCACGGTCTCGGGGGCTGGGAGGGTTGCTTCGGGCTCTGGGATTCGACCGCCGCGGGCACTGCCGGCGAGCCGGAAAAATCGGGCGCCATGATACCATCCCGGCGCTCGTTTCCCGCCTCGCCTCGCCCCTTGCCTCGCATGCCTTCGCGGCCCAGCCAGCGCCTGCAGACCTTTCCGAATCCGAACCCGGAACGGGACTTCCGCATCCACATGGAGATGCCGGAATTCACCTGCCTGTGCCCGATGACGGGACAGCCCGACTTCGCGCAGCTGACCCTCGACTACGTTCCGGACCGAAAGTGCGTCGAGCTGAAGTCGCTGAAGCTCTACCTGTGGTCGTATCGCGACCAGGGCGCGTTCCACGAGGCGGTCACCAACCGCATCCTCGGCGCGCTGGCCGACGCGACGAAGCCGCGCTACATGCGCCTGGTCGCGCGCTTCTACGTGCGCGGCGGCATCACCACCACGGTCGTCGCCGAGCATCGCAAGAAAGGCTGGAAGCCCGCGCCCGCCGTGCCGCTGGACGCGCTGCCGGACCTGCCGTCCGGCCCCTCGAGGTGAATCCTCGACTGGGGCTGCTGAAGCCCTATCCGTTCGAACGGCTGCGCGAGCTGCTGGCGGGGGTGACGCCTTCCGCGGCGTACGCGCCGGTGAACCTCTCGATCGGCGAGCCGAAGCACCCGACGCCGTCGCTCGTGCGCGACGCGCTGGTCGGTGCGCTGGACGGGCTCTCCGGATACCCTGCGACCGCCGGCACGCCTGCGCTGCGCGAAGCCATCGCGGCCTGGCTGCGGCGACGCTACGGCCTTGCCTCGATCGACCCGGCGACGCAGGTGCTGCCGGTGAACGGTTCCCGCGAGGCGCTCTTCTCCTTCGCGCAGGCGGTGCTCGATCCGGACGGACGGCGCGACCTCGTCGCCTGTCCCAATCCGTTCTACCAGATCTACGAAGGCGCGGCCCTCCTGGCGGGGGCGACGCCGGTGTTCCTCAACACCACCGCGGAGAACGGCTTTCGCGCCGATCCGTCGACGCTCGACGACGCGACCTGGGCGCGCGTGCGACTCCTTTACGTGTGCTCGCCCGCCAATCCGACCGGCGCCGTGCTGTCGCTCGACGACTGGAAGGCGCTCTTCGCGCTCTCGGACCGGCACGGTTTCGTCATCGCGGCCGACGAGTGCTACTCCGAGCTCTACTACGACGAGGCCGCGCCGCCCATCGGTGCGCTCGAGGCCGCCGCGAAGCTCGGCCGCGACGGCTTTCCTCGCCTCGTGACGTTCACCAGCCTCTCGAAGCGCTCCAACGCGCCCGGCTTGCGTTCCGGATTCGTCGCGGGCGACGCCGCGATCCTGCGGCGCTTCCTGCTGTATCGCACGTACCACGGCAGCGCGATGAGCCTGCCAGTGCAGGCCGCGTCGATCGCGGCCTGGGGCGACGAGGCGCACGTGGTCGCCAACCGGCGCGCGTACGCCGAGAAGTACGCCGCGGTGCTGCCGCTGCTGCCCGCCTCGATGGAACCTCGCATGCCGCAGGGCGGCTTCTACCTTTGGCTGCGCACGCCCGGCGCCGACGACGCCTTCGTGCGCCGACTGCACGCCGACTATAATGTGCTCGCCCTGCCCGGCAGCTTCCTCGCGCGCGAGGCGCATGGCGAGAATCCCGGACAGGGCCGCATCCGGATCGCCCTCGTCCCGCCGCTCGCGGATTGCGTGGAAGGCGTCCGGCGCATCGCCCGACTCGGCATTTGACAATTCACTGCGCAGACCTGAGGTCCATGGACACCGCCCGCAAGATCATCGACGACGCCTGGGAGAACCGGGCCAGCCTGAATCCCTCCAGCGCCCCCGCGCCCCTGCGCGAAGCCGTGGAGTTCGCCATCGCCGGCCTCGACGCCGGTCGCCTGCGCGTCTGCGAGAAGCAGGGTGGCCAGTGGATCACCCACCAGTGGATCAAGAAGGCGGTGCTACTGTCGTTCCGCCTCGAGGACAACCGCGTCATGCCCGGCGGCGCGACGCAGTACTACGACAAGGTGTCCTCCAAGTTCGAGGGCTGGGATGCGAAGGCATTCGCCGGCGCCGGCTTCCGCGTCGTGCCCCCCGCGATGGCCCGACGCGGCGCGTACGTGGCCAAGAACGCCGTGCTGATGCCCTCCTACGTGAACATCGGCGCCTACGTCGACGAAGGCACGATGGTCGACACCTGGGCCACGGTCGGCTCCTGCGCCCAGATCGGCAAGAACGTGCACCTGTCGGGCGGCGTCGGCATCGGCGGCGTGCTCGAGCCGCTGCAGGCCAATCCCGTGATCATCGAGGACAACTGCTTCATCGGCGCGAGGTCCGAAGTCGTCGAGGGCGTGATCGTCGAGGAGAACAGCGTGCTGTCGATGGGCGTGTTCCTCGGCCAGAGCACCAAGATCCTCGACCGCGCCACCGGGCAGGTCCTGTACGGGCGCGTCCCTTCGGGCTCGGTGGTGGTGCCGGGATCCCTGCCCTCGACCGACGGCAAGTACGCGCTGTACTGCGCGGTGATCGTCAAGCGCGTGGACGCGCAGACCCGCGCGAAGACCAGCCTGAACGACCTGCTGCGCGATTAAACTGACGGTTCGTTGACCGGGAGGGCGATGCCATGTCCGCGATGAAGCGGCTGTTCCAGCTCATGGCCGAGAAGAAGGCCTCGGACGTGTTCCTGTCGGTGGGCGCGCCGATCAACATCAAGATCAACGGCGTGGCGATGCCGGTCAACCAGACCTTGCTGACCGCCGATGCCGTGAAGCAGCTCCTCTACGAGGTGCTGAACGAGTACCAGATCCGCGAGTTCGAATCCGAGATGGAGTTGAACACCGCGTTCGCGATGGAGGGCGTCGGCGCCTTCCGTATCAGCGCAATGCGGCAGAAGGGCACGCCCGCGGTGGTGGTGCGCTTCATCCCCGGCAGCATCCCCGCGATCGATTCCCTCGGCATCCCGGAGGTGCTGAAGGAAATCATCATGCAGAAGCGCGGCCTGATCCTGATGGTCGGCGCCACCGGCTCGGGCAAGTCGACCTCGCTGTCCTCGATGCTCGACTATCGCAACGAGCGCAAGTCCGGCCACATCCTGACGCTGGAAGACCCGGTCGAATTCATCTTCCAGAACAAGAAGTCGATCGTGAACCAGCGCGAGGTCGGCACCGACACCAAGTCGTTCGAGGTCGCGCTGAAGAACGCGCTGCGGCAGGCGCCGGACTGCATCCTGATCGGCGAGATCCGCGACAAGCAGACCATGGGCATGGGCCTCGCCTATGCGCAATCGGGCCACCTCGCGCTCGCCACGCTGCACGCGAACAACAGCTACCACGCGATGAACCGCGTGATCAACTTCTACCCGCTCGAGAACCGCCCCAGCCTGCTGCTCGACCTCGCCGCCGCGCTGCAGGCGGTGATCTCGCAGCGCCTGGTGCGCACCAAGTCCGGCGGCCGCGTCGCCGCGGTCGAGGTGCTGCTCAACACGCGCCACATCGCCGAGCTGATCGAGAAAGGCGAGATCGGCGAGATCAAGGATGCCCTCGAGAAGAGCATGTCGCCCGGCTCGCAGACCTTCGAGCAGGCGCTCTTCAAGCTCTTCATGGAAGGCAAGATCACGCAGGAAGAGGCGATGGCGAACGCCGACTCGGCGACCAACATGCTGTGGCTGATCAACCAGGCCACGGCCGGCGAGATCTCCGGGCAGGCGGCGCCGTCCGCGGCCGCGGAGCCGAAGGCCGAGGAGAAGAAGGAAGGCCTCCTCTCCGGTGGCGGCGGCGCGTCGTTCACCGACATCAAGATCGACATGAATGCCTGAGGGCGCGCCGCTCTCCGCGCTCGCGCTCACCCGCGAGCTGATCGCGCGGCGGTCCGTCACCCCGGAAGACGGCGGTTGCCAGGCACTGCTCTCCTCGCGGCTCGAGGCGGCGGGCTTTCGCTGCGAGACGATCCAGTGCGGCGAGGTCACCAACCTCTGGGCGCGTCGCGGCGATGCGAAGCCGCTGGTCTGCTTCGCCGGCCACACCGACGTAGTGCCGACCGGCCCGCTCGACCAGTGGCACTCCGACCCGTTCGTGCCGACCGAGCGTGACGGAATCCTCTACGGGCGCGGCGCCGCGGACATGAAGTCGTCGATCGCCGCGTTCGTGGTGGCGGCCGAGCGCTTCGTGGCCGAATCGCCGGCCCACCGCGGCTCGATCGCGTTCCTGCTGACCTCCGACGAAGAGGGGCCTTCGGTCGACGGCACCGTGCGCGTGGTCGAACGCCTCAAGGCGCGCGGCGAGCGCATCGACTACTGCATCGTCGGCGAACCGTCCTCCGTGAAGTCGCTCGGCGACATGATCAAGAACGGCCGGCGCGGCTCGCTCTCCGGCAAGCTGCGCGTGCGCGGCGTGCAGGGGCACATCGCCTATCCGGAGCAGGTAAGGAACCCGATCCATCTCGTCGCGCCCGCGCTCGCCGAATTGGCCGCGACGCGCTGGGACGACGGCAACGAGTTCTTCCCGCCCACCAGCTGGCAGGTGTCGAACATCCACGGCGGCACCGGCGCGACGAACATCGTCCCGGGTTCGGTCGAGATCGACTTCAACTTCCGCTTCTCGTCCGAGCAGACGGACGCCTCGCTGCGCGAGCGCTTCGAGGCGATCCTGCGTCGCCACGGCCTCGAGTTCACGATCGAGTGGTCGCTGTCCGGCCGGCCGTTCATCACCGGGCGCGCCGAGCTCGTGACGGCGGTGGCGAAGGCGATCCGCTCGCACACCGGGATCGAGACCGAACTCTCCACGACCGGGGGCACGTCCGACGGCCGCTTCATCGCCGACATCTGCCCGCAGATCGTAGAGTTCGGCCCGGTGAACGCCAGCATCCACAAGCTGGACGAGCACGTGCGCGTGGCGGACCTCGAGGCCCTGCCGCGCATCTACCTCGACATCCTGCGCGAACTGCTCGCGTGACGGTCCTGGAACTGGTGCGCGAAATCGCGCGTCGGTTCCGCGCGGCGCGACTGCACTACGGGCACGGCACGGGCAACGCGCTCGACGAGGCCGCATGGCTGGTGTCGCATGCGCTCGGCCTGCCGCCGGCGGCGCTGGAAGCCCGGGCGGACCGGGAGGTCGGCGCAGTTCCCGAGCGCCGCGCGCGCACGCTGGCCGCGCAACGCATTCGCGAGCGCGTGCCGCTCGCCTACCTGCTCGGCGAGGCCTGGATCGGCGAAGCGCGATTCCTCGTCGACCGATGCGTCCTCGTGCCGCGTTCCTTCATCGGCGAATTGCTCGAGGATGGGAGCCTCGACGCGCTGCTGCCGCGCACCCCGCGTCGCGTGCTGGATCTCTGCACCGGCTCGGGGTGCCTTGGCATCCTCGCCGCGCTGCGCTATCGTCGCGCGCGCGTCGATCTCGCGGATCTCTCGGCCGAAGCGCTGCGCGTCGCGAAGCGCAACGTCGCCCTGCACCACGTCTCGCGGCGAGTTCGTGCGCTGCGAGGCAACCTGTACGAGGCCCTGCCCGACGGGAGCTACGACCTCATCGTCACGAACCCGCCGTACGTGAACGCCGCCGCCATGCGCAGGCTGCCGGACGAATATCGTCGCGAGCCGCGACTGGCGCTTGCCGGCGGGCGCGACGGACTGGACCTCGTGCATCGCATCCTCGCGGGAGCATCGTCCCGGCTGGCGCCAGGCGGATGGCTCGTGTGCGAGATCGGCCACAACCGGCGCGCGCTGGAGCGCGCATACCCGAAGCTGCCCTTCCTGTGGATGGAGACGTCCGCGGGGGACCGCTACGTCTTCGCCCTGTCGCAGCGAGACCTGCCCGAAGGCAGGTAGGTGGGGTGGCCGATGGGATTCGAACCCACAACAACCGGAATCACAATCCGGGACTCTACCGTTGAGCTACGGCCACCACTGAACTGCTGACTGCTGCCCTGCCTGGCCTGCCCGGGGGGACTCGAACCCACAACCCCCAGCTTAGAAGGCTGGTGCTCTATCCGGTTGAGCTACGGGCAGTTCGTCCGTTCCGGGTTCCGCCGCCCCGCCTCGACTGCCGGGCCGACGGGCCTGACTGGTCGGGGTGGGGAGATTCGAACTCCCGACATCTTGCTCCCAAAGCAAGCGCGCTACCGGGCTGCGCTACACCCCGAGAAGGGCGCGAATGAT
>CAZTXP010000057.1:0-8424 GCA_964617355.1 uncultured Enterobacteriaceae bacterium | reverse complement strand
TAGAAGTCGACGTTCGGGTAGAGCTTCCTCTGCACGAAGTAGTCGTCCTCGAGCGCGATCTTCTCCAGCTCGATCGACAGCTTGAAGAGGCGATCGTTGGCGAGGCCGAGCTCGCTCAGCACCTCGTGGCAGGTCTCGCGCCTCAGCTTGGCGCGCGGGTCGGAGGTCGTGTAGACGCGGTGGCCGAAGCCCATCAGGCGCACGCCGGGCTCCTTGTTCTTCACGCGCTTGATGAACTCGCCGACCTTGGACACGTCGCCGATCTCCTCGAGCATCTCGAGGCAGGCCTCGTTCGCGCCGCCGTGCGCCGGACCCCACAGGCAGGCGATGCCCGACGAGATGCAGGCGTACGGGTTCGCGCCCGACGAGCCCGCGAGGCGCACCGTCGAGGTCGATGCGTTCTGCTCGTGGTCGGCGTGCAGGATGAAGATGCGGTCAAGGGCCCGCACCAGGACGTCGTTCACCTTGTAGTCCTCGGTGGGCACCGCGAACATCATGCGCATGAAGTTCGCCGAGTAGGACAGGTCGTTCCTCGGGTACATGAACGGCTGGCCCATGTTGTACTTGTAGGCCATGGCGACGATCGTCGGCATCTTCGCGATCAGGCGGAAGGCCGAGATCGTGCGGTGCTCCGGGTTATTGATGTCGAGCGCGTCGTGGTAGAAGGCCGACAGCGCGCCGACCACGCCGACCATGGTGGCCATCGGGTGCGCGTCGCGGCGAAAGCCCGTGAAGAACCGGTGGATCTGCTCGTGCACCATCGTGTGGCGCGTGACGATGTCGACGAACTCCGCCTTCTGCTTCGCGTCCGGCAGCTCGCCGTTCAGCAGCAGGTAGCACACCTCGAGGAAGTCGCAGTGCTGCGCGAGCTGCTCGATCGGGTAGCCGCGGTAGAGCAGCACGCCGGCGTCGCCGTCGATGTAGGTGATCGTCGAGTTGCAGCTCGCCGTCGACAGGAAGCCCGGGTCGTAGGTGAACATCCCCGACTTGCCGTACAGCGTGCGGATGTCGATCACGTCCGGCCCGACCGTTCCCGACATTACCGGGAACTCGTAGGACTTGCCGTCGGGGGTGTTGAGGGTGGCTTTCTTGTCCATGGCGATTTCCTTCTGCGGGTGGCGTACTACACGGCGCGCAAGCGCGCCACGATGCTGCCTAGCCTGGGATCGTAGCGCTCGCTTCTCCCGCTGACGACATCCCAGAGGTCGTTGTCGGGCATGTCCAGGAGCTCGGCGAGCCCGTCGAGCTCCTCCCTCTCCATTCCTGCGGCGTAGCGGTCGAGGTACCGCCCGAGCACGATGTCCAGCTCGAGCAGCCCGCGGCGGCAGCGCCACCGCAAGCGGTCCAGCCCGGCGCGGTCGAGCGCCCCGGGCACCTCAGACCGCCCGCTTGACCATCATCTCCTTGATCTTGCCGATCGCCTGCGTCGGATTCAGCCCCTTCGGGCAGACGTCGACGCAGTTCATGATCGTGTGGCAGCGGAACAGGCGGTACGGGTCCTCGAGGTTGTCGAGGCGCTCGCTCGTCGCCTGGTCACGCGTGTCGGCGATGAAGCGGTAGGCCTGCAGCAGGCCCGCCGGGCCGACGAACTTGTCCGGGTTCCACCAGAACGACGGGCAAGAGGTGGAGCAACACGCGCAGAGGATGCACTCGTAGAGGCCGTTCAGTTCCTCGCGCTCCTCCGGCGACTGCAGGCGCTCGCGCTCGGGCGCGGGCTCGTCGTTGATCAGGAACGGCGAGATCGAGTGGTACTGCTTGAAGAACTGCGTCATGTCCACGATCAGGTCGCGCACCACCGGCAGGCCCGGCAGCGGGCGCAGCGTGACGTGGTCCGGCAGCTCGGCGATCTTGGTGGTGCAGGCGAGGCCGTTCTTGCCGTTGATGTTCATCGCGTCCGAGCCGCAGACACCCTCGCGGCACGAGCGGCGGAACGCGATCGAGTCGTCCATCGCCTTCACGCGCACCAGCGCGTCGAGCAGCATGCGGTCGGAGGCCTCGAGCTTGACGTCGTAGTCCTTGAGGTACGGACGCTCGTCCTTGTCGGGGTCGTAGCGATAGATCGAGAGCTTCATGGTTCAGTAGGTCCGGACCTTGGGTTCGAAGGAATCAACCGTCAGCGGCTTCAGCTGCACGCCCTTGTACTCCAGGCGGTTGCCCTCCTTGTACCAGAGGGTGTGCTTCATCCAGTTCTTGTCGTCGCGGTCGGGGAAGTCCTCGCGCGCCTGCGCGCCGCGGGATTCCTTGCGCGCCTCGGCCGACACGATGGTGGACATCGCGGTCTCGACGAGGTTGTCGAGTTCCAGCGCCTCGATGCGCGCGGTGTTGAACACCTTGCTCTTGTCGGCAATGAAGGTGCGCTGCGAGCGCTCGGCGACCTCCTTCATCTTCTTCACGCCCTCGACCAGCATGTCGGGGAAGCGGAAGACGCCGCAGTGCGCCTGCATCGTGCGACGCAGGTCGTTGCCGACGTCGGCCACGCGCTCGCCCGAATTCGCCGAATCGAGGCGCGCGAGGCGCGAGCGGGTGTAGTCGCCGGCGTCCTTCGGCAGCTCGGGCAGCGACTCGGGCATCGACTTGATGTCCTTCACCATCTGCTCGCCGGAGGCCTTGCCGAAGACGACGAGGTCGAGCAGCGAGTTGGTGCCGAGGCGGTTCGCGCCGTGCACCGACACGCAAGCGCACTCGCCGGCGGCGTAGAAACCCGGCACGACGTGATCCTTGCCGTCCTTGCCCGGCACGACCACGTGGCCGAGGTAATGGGTCGGGATACCACCCATCTGGTAGTGCACCGTCGGCACCACGGGGATCGGGTCGCGGATCGGGTCGACGTTGGCGAACTTGATCGCGATCTCGCGGATGCCGGGGAGCTTGGAATTGATCTGCTCCGGCCCGAGGTGGTCGAGCTTGAGCAGCACGTGGTCGGCGTCCGGCCCGCAGCCGCGGCCTTCCTTGATCTCGGTGGTCATCGCGCGCGACACCACGTCGCGGCTCGCGAGGTCCTTGGCGTTCGGCGCGTAGCGCTCCATGAAGCGCTCGCCGTTCTTGTTCAGGAGGTAGCCGCCCTCCCCGCGCACGCCCTCGGTGATCAGCACGCCCGCGCCGGCCACGCCGGTCGGGTGGAACTGCCAGAACTCCATGTCCTCGAGCGGGATGCCGGCGCGCGCCGCGGCGCCGATGCCGTCGCCGGTGTTGATGAACGCGTTGGTGGTCGCCCAGTAGATGCGCCCCGCGCCGCCAGTGGCGAACAGCGTCGCCTTGGCCTGCAGGATCGAGACCTCGCCCGTTTCCATCTCGAGCGCCGTGACGCCGAGCACCGAGCCGTCGGCGCCGCGGATGAGATCCAGCGCCATCCACTCGATGAAGAACTGGGTGTGCGCCTTGACGTTCTGCTGGTACAGCGTGTGCAGCATGGCGTGGCCGGTGCGGTCGGCCGCGGCGCAAGAGCGCAGCGCCATCTTCGGGCTGCCGTAGTTCTGCGTGTGGCCGCCGAACGGACGCTGGTAGATGCGGCCGCTCTCGACTCGGTCGAACGGCATCCCCATGTGCTCGAGCTCGATCACCACCTCGGTGGCGCGGCGGCACATGTACTCGATCGCGTCCTGGTCGCCGAGGTAGTCGGAGCCCTTGACCGTGTCGTACATGTGCCAGTGCCAGTTGTCCTCGCCGGAGTTGGCCAGCGGCGCGGCGATGCCGCCCTGCGCCGCCACGGTGTGCGAGCGGGTCGGGAACACCTTGGACAGCACCGCGACCTTCAGGTTGGCGCGGGAAAGTTCCAGCGCGGCGCGCAGGCCGGAACCGCCGGCCCCCACCACGATGGCGTCGTACTTGCGGACAGGCAGCGACACGCTCATCTCCAGAGGATCTGCACCAGCCAGCCGAGGTAGCCGGCGATGGCGAGGATCACCGCCACCTGCAGCGCGAGGCGCAGGCCGGCGGGCTTGACGTAGTCCATGAGGATGTCGCGCACCCCCACCCACATGTGCCAGCCGAGGCTGACGCCGAAGAGCAGCGTGGCGACGCGCATCCAGCCGGCGGTAAAGAGGTCGCGCCAGACCTGGAAGCTCAGGGGATACCCGGTCAGCAGCACCACGAGCAGGATCACGGCGTAGATCGCCATGATGACGGCGGTGATGCGCTGCGCGAGCCAGTCGCGCAGGCCGTAGTGCGCGCCGACGACTATGCGGCTCACCATACCTTGCTCCCCAGCCAGAGGGTGGTGAGTGCCCCGGCCACCAGCACCGCGATGCCCGAGCGCGTCGCCGACACCTTGTCGATGCCCTTGTGCAGGTCGAGCGCGAGGTAGCGGATACCGGCGAAGAAGTGGTGGCAGAAGAACCAGATGAAGGCCGTCACGGCGACCTTGGACGGCCACATCGCGAGGTATTCCTTGACGTGGTCGTAGCCCTGCTGCGAGGTCAGGCTGCGATCGAGCAGGTACAGCAGCCAGAGCGTGCCCGGGAAGAACAGCAGCGCGCCGCTCACGCGGTGGAGGATCGACACCCAGCCCGGCAGGGGCAGCCGGATCTCGAACAGCAGGGCGGTGAGGTTGAGGTACTTCGGTCTGGGTTTTCGGGTCGCCGCGGTTGTCATGTTCGTCGTTCTTGGGGACGCTTCTGGGAGGGCGCAGGAGGGACGCGATTTCGGAGCGTTGGGAGTATAACGCTGCGGCGCAATGACCGGATCGTTGGGATTGCACAAGTTTCGCCCGGCTGATCGCCGGATGCGGTGCGGTAGAATCTCGGGCTCCGCTTACACCATCCTTTCACACCCTTCCGGAGCTTCGCACCATGTCCAAAGCGCCCGTTCGCGTCGCCGTCACCGGCGCCGCCGGCCAGATCGGCTACAGCCTGCTCTTCCGCATCGCCAGCGGCGAGATGCTCGGCAAGGACCAGCCCGTCATCCTTCAGCTGCTCGAGATTCCCGACGAGAAGGCGCAGAAGGCGCTCAAGGGCGTGATGATGGAACTCGACGACTGCGCGTTCCCGCTGCTGCAGGGAATGGTCGCGGCGTCCGACCCGATGGTGGCGTTCAAGGACATCGAGGTCGCCCTCCTCGTCGGCGCGCGCCCGCGCGGCCCCGGCATGGAACGCAAGGACCTGCTCGAAGCCAACGGCAAGATCTTCGGGCCGCAGGGCCAGGCGCTCGACAAGGTCGCGAAGAGGAACGTCAAGGTGCTCGTGGTCGGCAACCCGGCCAACACCAACTGCCTGATCGCGATGAAGAACGCGCCCAGCCTTGATCCCCGTCAGTTCACCGGCATGATGCGCCTCGACCACAACCGCGCGCTGACGCAGATCGGCCAGAAGATCGGCCAGCCGGTCACGGCGCTCTCGAAGGTCACGATCTGGGGCAACCACTCGGCCACGCAGTACCCCGACCTCTTCCAGGCCGAGTGCGGCGGCAAGAAGGTCTGGCCGATGATCAACGACCAGGCCTGGCTCGAGTCGAACTTCATCCCGACGGTGCAGAAGCGCGGCGCGGCGATCATCGAGGCTCGCGGCCTTTCGTCCGCCGCCAGCGCGGCCAACGCCGCGATCGACCACATCCGCGACTGGTCGCTGGGCACCAAGGCCGGCGACTGGGTCACCATGGGTATCCCGTCCGACGGCAGCTACGGCATCCCCGAGGGCATCATCTTCGGCTACCCGGTGACCTGCAAGGACGGCAAGTACGAGATCGTGAAGGGCATCGAGATCTCGGAATTCAGCCGCAAGAAGATCGACGCGACCCTCAAGGAGCTCCACGAGGAGCGCGACGGGGTCAAGCACCTGCTCGGGAAGTAGCATCGATGACCCCCGGGGCGAAGTTCCGCAAGGCCGTTTCCGAGGAGAAGCCCCTGCAAGTCGTGGGCGCCATCAACGCCTACGCGGCGAAGATGGCACAGGCGGTCGGCTTCAAGGCGCTGTACCTGTCGGGCGGGGGCGTGGCGGCGAATTCGCTCGGCATGCCCGACCTTGGCATCAGCACCATGGACGACGTGCTGATCGACATCCGGCGCATCACCGACGCCTCGTCGCTGCCGCTGCTGGTGGACGCGGACACCGGCTGGGGCGGCGCCTTCAACATCGCCCGCACGGTGAAGAGCTTCGTCAAGGCCGGCGCCGCCGGCATGCACATCGAGGACCAGGTCCAGTCCAAGCGCTGCGGCCACCGCCCCGGCAAGGAGATCGTCTCGAAGGAAGAGATGGTCGACCGCGTGAAGGCCGCGGTGGACGCGCGTGGCGACTCCGGCTTCGTGATCATGGCGCGCACCGACGCGCTGGCGGTGGAAGGGCTCGACAAGGCGATCGAGCGCGCCGTGGCCTGCGTCGAGGCCGGCGCCGACATGATCTTCCCCGAGGCGATGACCGAGCTCGCGATGTACCGCAAGTTCGCCGACGCGGTGAAGGTGCCGATCCTCGCCAACACCACCGAGTTCGGCTCGACGCCCCTCTTCTCGAGCGCCGAGCTCGGCTCGGCCGGCGTGGCGATCCACCTCTTCTGCTGTTCGGCGTACCGCGCCATGAACCTCGGCGCGCTGCGCACCTACGAGGCGATCAAGCGCGACGGCCACCAGAAGAACGCGCTCGAGCTGATGCAGACGCGCGCCGACCTCTACAAGTACCTGGGCTACCACGACTACGAGAACAAGCTGGACGCCCTGTTCGCCAAGGAGAAGAAGGCATGACCGAGGGTTCCGTACTTCCGAAGCCGAAGAAGTCCGTCGCGCTCTCCGGCACCGCCGCCGGCAACACGGCGCTGTGCACCGTCGGCCGCAGCGGCAACGACCTGCACTACCGCGGCTACGACATCCTCGACTTCGCCGACGAGGCCGAGTTCGAGGAAGTCGCGTACCTCCTCGTGCACGAGAAGCTGCCCACCGCGAACGAACTCGCCGCCTACAAGAAGAAGCTGAAGTCGCTGCGCGGCCTGCCGGCCGGCCTGAAGACCGTGCTCGAGGCGATCCCGCCCTCGGCGCACCCGATGGACGTGATGCGCACGGCCGTCTCGGCGCTCGGCACGATGCAGCCCGAGAAGGACGACCACAACGTCCCCGGCGCGCGCGACATTGCCGACCGGCTGATGGCCTGCCTCGGCTCGGCGCTGCTCTACTGGTACCACTACGCGGTCAACGGCCGCCGCATCGAGGTCGAGCCCGACGACGACTCCATCGGCGGGCACTTCCTGCACCTGCTGCACGGCGCCGCGCCGTCCAAGGAGTGGGTACGCGCGATGCACACCTCGCTCATCCTCTACGCCGAGCACGAGTACAACGCCAGCACGTTCACCTGCCGCGTCATCGCAGGCACGGGCTCCGACATGTACTCGGCCATCACCGGCGGCATCGGCGCGCTGCGCGGGCCGAAACACGGCGGCGCGAACGAGGTCGCCTTCGAGGTCCAGTCGCGCTATGCCGGCCCCGACGAGGCCGAGGCCGACGCGGTGCGCCGCGTGCAGGCCAAGGAGATCATCATCGGATTCGGGCACCCGGTCTACACCACCGGCGACCCGCGCAACAAGGTCATCAAGGAAGTCGCGCGGCGCCTGTCCAAGCGCGTCGGCGACATGAAGCTCTTCGACATCGCCGACCGGCTGGAAACCGTGATGTGGCGCGAGAAGAAGATGTTCCCGAACCTCGACTGGTTCAGCGCGGTGTCCTACAACATGATGAGCGTGCCGACCGCGATGTTCACGCCCCTCTTCGTCATCTCGCGCACCAGCGGCTGGGCCGCGCACGTCATCGAGCAGCGCATCGACGGCAAGATCATCCGCCCGAGCGCCAACTACACCGGCCCCGAGAACCGCAAGTGGGTCCCGATCGCCAAGCGCTAGCCTCCCGGAGAACCGCCATGGCCCTGTACGAATCCGACCTGACCAAGTTCATGCGCCAGTTCCTCGCCGAGCATCCCGAGGAACTCGCGGTCCAGAAGGAAGGCCGCGGGCTCTGGTGGGACAAGGCGCCGATCGCGCGCAAGCCCGGCACCCACGGCGCGCACCCCCCGAAAGCCGGCGGCAACGAGCACACGTTCCGCGCCCTGGACGACAAGTAAACCAGCCACCCTCCGAAGAAGAAGACCCCCCTCCTCCATGTCCAGCCACATTTCGAATGTCCGCCCCAAGCCGGACGACGTCCTCGTCAAGATCGCCGACTACGCGACGAAGTACGACATCAAGAGCAAGGAAGCCTTCGACACCGCCCGCTACTGCCTGATGGACACGCTCGGCTGCGGCCTCGAGGCGCTCGAGTACCCGGCCTGCACCAAGCTGATGGGCCCGGTGGTGCGCGGCACGGTGGTGCCCAATGGCGCCAAGGTGCCGGGCACGCAGTTCCAGCTCGACCCGATCCAGGCCGCGTTCAACATCGGCGCGATGATCCGCTGGCTGGACTTCAACGACACCTGGCTGGCGGCCGAATGGGGCCACCCGTCGGACAACCTCGGCGGC
>CAZTXP010000056.1:0-78270 GCA_964617355.1 uncultured Enterobacteriaceae bacterium | reverse complement strand
GTAGTTCTTCGCCTCGCCGCCGAACTTCTTCGCCAGCACGTGCGTCATCGCCGCCGTCAGCGTCGTCTTGCCGTGGTCCACGTGACCGATCGTCCCCACGTTCACGTGGGGCTTGGTGCGCTCGAATTTACCTTTGGCCATCGCCGGTTTTCCTGGTGATTACTGTTGGTTGCTGGTGGATTGCCTGGTGCCCATGACGCGGATTGAACGCGTGACCTCTCCCTTACCAAGGGAGTGCTCTGCCACTGAGCTACATGGGCTGAATTCGGTTGTTGCGTCCTGTCGTGCCTCGTTCCTCTGGAGCGGGTGAAGGGAATCGAACCCTCGTCGTAAGCTTGGAAGGCTTCTGCTCTGCCATTGAGCTACACCCGCCGATCCGTCCACCCTTTCCGTAGCGCTTGGTGGAGAGGGTTGGATTCGAACCAACGTAGGCGCAAGGCCAACAGATTTACAGTCTGCCCCCTTTAACCACTCGGGCACCTCTCCGCGGAACCGTAAATTATCTTTTCTTTCCGCCTCTTAGTCAAGAAACAGCGACGCACTGTTTTGGGGCGTGGGCCGGCCTGGATTCGAACCAGGGACCAAGGGATTATGAGTCCCCTGCTCTAACCGGCTGAGCTACCGGCCCTCTCGGAACAGGGGGACCTAGGGAACGGGAGACGAGTCTCCCGTTTCAATTCCCGCCGTCCCCCCGTTACCCCCCTCGCCAAACTAGAGGGGAAAAGCCCTGATACCTAGCCCTCCTGGTCGAGGAAGCTCTTCAGCCGCTCGGACCGGGACGGGTGGCGCAGCTTGCGCAGCGCCTTGGCCTCGATCTGGCGTATGCGCTCGCGGGTGACGTCGAACTGCTTGCCGACCTCCTCCAGCGTGTGGTCGGTGGACATCTCGATGCCGAAGCGCATGCGCAGGACCTTCGCCTCGCGCGGGGTCAGCGTATCCAGCACTTCCTTGGTGGCATCGCGCAGGGACCCGTAGACCGCCGCGTCCGAGGGCGCCATCGTCGACTGGTCCTCGATGAAGTCGCCGAGGTGCGAGTCGTCGTCGTCGCCGATCGGGGTCTCCATGGAAATCGGCTCCTTGGAGATCTTGAGGATCTTGCGGATCTTCTCTTCCGGCATCTCCATCTTCGCCGCGAGCGTGGCCGGGTCCGGCTCCTGGCCGGTCTCCTGCAGGATCTGGCGGCTGATGCGGTTCATCTTGTTGATGGTCTCGATCATGTGCACCGGGATGCGGCTGGTGCGCGCCTGGTCGGCGATCGAGCGCGTGATGGCCTGCCGGATCCACCACGTGGCGTAGGTCGAGAACTTGTAGCCGCGGCGGTACTCGAACTTGTCCACCGCCTTCATCAGGCCGATGTTGCCTTCCTGGATCAGGTCGAGGAACTGCAGGCCGCGATTGGTGTACTTCTTCGCGATCGAGATCACCAGGCGCAGGTTCGCCTCGGTCATCTCTCGCTTCGCACGGCGCGCCTTCGCCTCGCCGGTCGACATCTGCTTGTTGATCTCCTTCAGGTCCTTGATGGAGATGCCGATCTGCTGCTGGACGCCCTGGATCTTGCCGAGGAACTCGAGCACCGACGGCTCGAGGCGCACCAGCGGCTCGCTCCACGCGTGGCCGGCGTTCAGCTCGTTGGTGAGCCAGCGCTTGGAGCCCTCGGTGCCGGCGAACACCTTGATGAAGTGCGCGCGCGGCATCTGTGCCTTGTTCACGCAGATGTCGAGGATGCCGCGCTCGTACTGGCGGATGCGCTCGACGAGGCTGCGCACGCTGTCGCACAGGCGCTCAACCGTGCGCGCGGTGAAGCGGATCGTCATCAGCTCGGTGCCGATCTGGTCGCGCACGCGCAGGTAGTCCTTGTCCTTCGAGCCCTTGTTCTCCAGCGCCTTGGTCAGGCGGTCGTAGGCGCGGCGGATGCGGGCGAACTTCTCGAGGGCCTCGGTCTTCAGCTGCAGCAGGCTCGCGGCCGCGGCGGCGCCACCGTCGTCCTCTTCCTCCTCGCCGCCTTCCTCCTCGACCTCCTCATCGTCCTCGGCCACTGCCTCGACCTTCTTCGGGTCGAAGTCGTCCTTCGCGTTCGGGTCGATCAGGCCGTCGACCACCTCGTCGATGCGCATCTCGTCCTTCTCGACCTTGTCGGCGAGGTCGAGGATCTCGCGCACGGTGGTCGGGCAGGCCGAGATCGCCTGCACCATGTGGCGCAGGCCTTCCTCGATGCGCTTGGCGATCTCGATCTCGCCCTCGCGCGTCAGCAACTCGACCGAGCCCATCTCGCGCATGTACATGCGCACCGGATCCGTGGTGCGGCCGAACTCCGAATCGACCGTGGACAGCGCCGCCTCGGCCTGCTCCTCGACGTCCTCGTCGCTGGAGGCGACGGGCGCCTGCTCGTTGATCAGCAGCGATTCCTGGTCGGGCGCCTGGTCGTAGACCTGGATGCCCATGTCGCCGAAGGTCGAGATGATCGCCTCGATCTGCTCGGCGTCGACCAGGTCATCGGGCAGGTGGTCGTTGATCTCGGAATACGTGAGGAAGCCGCGGTCCTTGCCGAGCTTGATCAGGTTCTTCAGGCGGGTACGGCGGGTCTCGGCGTCCTCCGGCGTGGGCGCGGGGCCGATGATCCATTCGTCCTTCTTGCCCTTGCGGCCCGGGCGTCCACCCTTGCCCTTCCCCTTGAGGCCCTCGGCGAGCTTCGCCTCGAGTTGCTCCAGCGCCGCCTTGGCGGACTTGATCTTGCCTTCGCCCTTGGCGGGCGCGGCGTCCTTGCCTTGCGGAGCTGCGGCCTTCGCAGAAGGGGTGGCCCCCTTCTGCGCGGCGCCTTTCTGCGGCGCGGCCGCCTTGGCCGGGACGGCAGGCTTTTTCGGCGCGGGCGCGGCCTTGGCGACGGGCTTCGCCGGCTTCTTCGCGACCACCTTCTTGGGCGCGGCCTTGGCCGGCTTGCGAGCCTTCGCGGCCGGCGCCTTTTTCGTCGCCGGGCGCGGGGCGGGCTTCTTCACCGCCTTGATCGGCTTGGCTTTTTTCTTGGCCGCGGCGGCCTTGGCGGGTTTCGATTTCGGCTTGGACTTGGCCATGCTTGCCTCGCGAGCGGGATCGAGCCGAGAGCGGCGGAACCGTAAATTATAGCAGGGTCCTATGGTTTGGCGGAGATCTCCGATTCCATCTGTTTTACCTCGGCGATCTCCCGGGCGTAGGCCTGCATTTCCTCGCGGCTGAGCTCGCCCCGCTGGCTGCGCGCCTCCAGCGCGCGCAGGGACTTCTGCCGGTGCGACAGGGCCAGCATGCGCTGCAGCAGCGCGACCTCGGCCTCGCTCTGCTCGCGCGTCAGGCGGAACTCGTCGGCGCGAGCCTGGGCCTCGAACAGCAGCTCGGCGTCGCGCGATTCGCCGAAGCGGTCGATGAGGAGCGCGCTCGTGGGTTCCTCGCCGGTTTCCGGATCGACCGCCCATTCGCGCACGCGCGCGAGCAACGCCGATTCCGCGCGCTCCGGGTCCAGCAGCGCCAGGTCGACGCCGCGCGCGAGCGCCGGATAGGCCGCGACGTGCGCAAGGATCTTGCGCTCCGGGCCCGAAGCCGCGCCGTATTCCCGCTTCGGCGGCGCGGGGCGGCGAAACGCGCTCGGCGCCGCGGTACGGATCTCGAGGATCGCCTCGGCCTCCTCCTGCGTGACGCGCGCGAGTTCGGCGACCTCCTTCACGAGCTGGATCTTCAGGGCCGGCGCGGCGATCTTCTGCAGGTGCGGCTTGGCGGCCGACAGGAACCCGGCGCGCCCTTCCGCCGTGCCGAGGTCGGCCTGCGCGCGCAATTCGGCGACCAGGAACGTCGACAGGGTAGGCGCGCCGCGAGCCAGCTCCTCGAACGCGTCCTTGCCGTGCTTCCTCACGTAGGTGTCCGGGTCGTCCTCCTTCGGCAGGAAGAGGAAGCGCATCGGCTTGTGGTCCAGCGCGAGCGGCAGGCTGACCTCGAGCGCGCGCCAGGCCGCCTTGCGCCCCGCGTTGTCGCCGTCGAAGCAGAAGATCACCTCGTCGGCGAGGCGCAGCAGCCGCGTGACGTGCACCGGCGTCGTTGCGGTGCCGAGCGTCGCGACGGCGTAGCCGACGCCGAACTGCGCCAGCGCGACCACGTCCATGTAGCCCTCGACCACCAGCACGCGACCGGTCTGGCGGATCGCGTCGCGCGCCTGCACCAGGCCATACACCTCGCGGCCTTTCTCGAACAGCGGCGTCTCGGGCGAATTCAGGTATTTCGGCTCGCCGTCCCCGAGGACCCGTCCGCCAAAGCCGATCACGCCGCCGCGCGAACTGAAGATCGGGAACATCACGCGATCCCGGAAGCGGTCGTAGCGCTTCGTGTCGCCCTCGATCACGAGCCCGCACTCGACCAGCGCCTTGTCGGCGTACTCCGGGAACGCCGCCTTCAGCCCCTGCCAGTCGTCGGGGGCGTAGCCGATGCGAAAGCGCGCCGCGATCTCGCCGGTGAGCCCGCGTCCCTTCAGGTAGTCGATGGCCTTCGGCGAGCGCTTGAGTTCGGCGCGGAAGAACTCCATCGCCTTCTCCATCACGCCGCCGAGGTCGGTGGCGCGCTCCTGCCGCGCCGCATCCTCGGGCGAGCGCGGCTTCCATTCGGGCATCTGCAGGCCAGCCGAGCCGGCGAGATCCTTCACCGCGTCCACGTAGCCCATGCCGCCGTAGGCCATCAGGAAGCCGATCGCGTTCCCATGCGCGCCGCAGCCGAAGCAGTGATAGAACTGCTTTGCCGGGCTCACCGAGAACGAGGGCGTCTTCTCGTTGTGGAACGGGCAGAGGCCACTAAAGTTAGCGCCGGCTTTCTTCAAGCGCACGTAGCGGCCTACCACCTCGACGATGTCGACGCGGTTGAGCAGGTCCTGCTTGAAGGAATCGGGGATCACAGCGGGAATCGCTACGCGACCCCGCAGTTTACGCGGGCGGCCCGCTCAGCCGGCGAGCTTCGCCTTCACCTGGGCCGACACCTTGCCCATGTCGGCCTTGCCGGCGAGGCGCGGCTTGAGGAGCGCCATCACCTTGCCCATGTCCTTCGCCCCGGCGGCGCCCGACTCGGAGACCGCGGCGGCGATCGCATCCGCGATCTCGGCCTCGCTCATCTGCGCGGGCAGGTAGGCCGACAGCACCGACAACTCGAACTTCTCGTTGTCCGCGAGGTCGTTGCGGCTCGCGGCCTCGAACTGGGCGATCGACTCGCGCCGCTGCTTGATCATCTTCTCGACGATCGCCAGCACGGCGGCATCGTCGAGCACGATGCGCTCGTCCACCTCGCGCTGCTTCATCGCCGCGAGCAGCATGCGGACCGTCGACAGGCGCGGGGTGTCCTTCGCGCGCATCGCGACCTTCATGTCCTCGGTGATGCGATCCTTGAGCGTCATGGCGGGGGCGGAAACGAAAACGCGAGCGGAAGGGCCTGTCGGCCCGTTCGCGCTCGCGCGATCTGGAAGATCCGGCGCGAAGCCGGGATCAGTACATCTTGCGCGGCAGCATCTGGCTGCGCAGGCGCTTGTGGTGGCGCTTCACCGCGGCGGCCAGCTTGCGCTTCCTCTCCGAGGTCGGCTTCTCGTACGACTCGCGGGCGCGCAGCTCGGTGAGCAGGCCCGTCTTCTCCACGGTGCGCTTGAAGCGGCGCATCGCGACTTCGAACGGCTCGTTTTCCTTGACTCGTACGGTCGGCATTCGATCCCCGGGCAACCCGAAAAGGGCGAGATTGTAGCCGGCCAAGGCCATCCGTGCCAATCCCCCCGCCCAGGGGCCTAGAATCCCCCCGGCATGCGGGTCCTCGGAATCGAATCCTCCTGCGACGAGACCGGCGTCGCCCTGTTTGACGCCGCCGTCCTGTCGCGCGGCCGCCCGCCCGCCGAAGGCCTGCTCGCCCATGCCCTGCACTCGCAGGTTGCCATGCACGAGGCCTACGGCGGCGTGGTCCCCGAACTGGCCTCGCGCGACCACCTCCGGCGGGTGGTGCCCCTCGCCCGAGCCGTGCTGTCGCGTGCCAGCCTCGACCTCGGCGACGTCGACGCGATCGCCTACACCGAAGGCCCCGGCCTTGCCGGCGCCCTGCTCGTCGGCGCCTCGTTCGGCGAAGCGCTGGCCCTCGGCCTCGGCAGGCCGGCCATCGGCATCCACCACCTGGAGGGGCACCTGCTGTCGCCGCTGCTCTCGGCGACCCCGCCGGCGTTCCCGTTCGTCGCGCTGCTGGTCTCGGGCGGCCACACCCAATTGATGCGCGTGGACGGCGTCGGTCGCTATGAACTGCTCGGCGAAACCCAGGACGATGCCGCCGGCGAGGCCTTCGACAAGACCGCCAAACAGCTCGGCCTCGGCTATCCCGGAGGGGCGGCGCTGTCGAAGCTCGCGCAGTCCGGACGGCCCGGTCGATACAAGCTGCCGCGGCCGATGATCTCGAGCGGCGACCTCGAGTTCAGTTTCTCCGGATTGAAGACCGCGGTGCTCACGCTCGTGCGCAAGGAACCTCCCGACGACGCGGGCCGTGCCGACATCGCGCGCGCCTTCGAGGACGCGATCGTCGACGTGCTGGTGGCGAAGTGCGCGGCGGCGGTCGAGTCCACCGGCCTGCCTCGCCTCGTCGTCGCCGGCGGCGTGGGCGCGAATCGCACGCTGCGCGAACGCCTCGCACAAGCCGGCGCGCGCGGCGGCTTCGCGCTGCACTTCCCGGAACTCGAACTCTGCACCGACAACGGCGCGATGATCGCGTTCGCCGGCGCGCTGCGCCTCGCGGGCGGGGTGGCCGCGTCCGCGTCGCACGCCTTCACCGTCCGCCCGCGATGGCCGCTCGCGGGCACGTGACGCTCACGCCGGAGGCGGCGGCGACGCCTTCTGCCCGATGCGTTTTTCCTCGCCGCGCAGGATGCGCCCGATGTTCTCGCGGTGGCGCGCGAACAGCAGCGCGGCGATGACGCCGACCGCGGGCAGCATCGGCGAGAGGCCGAACAGCCACCACGCATAGAACGGCGCGAACAGCGCCGCGACGAGCGACGCGAGCGACGACATGCGGAAGAACACCGCGATCGCGATCCAGGTCACGAGGGTCGCGGCGCCGAGCCAGAGGTTGAGCGCCAGCAGCACGCCGGCGGCCGTTGCCACGCCCTTGCCACCCTCGAATCGATGGAACACCGGATACATATGGCCGACGACCGCGGCAAGGCCCGCGGCCGGCACGACCCAGTGCGCGGCCGCCGCGTTGCCGCCGCCGCCGAGGATCCACTCCGCGGCCAGCACCGCGACGCCGCCCTTGGCCGCGTCGCCGACGAGCGTGAGCACCGCGGCGAGCTTGCTGCCGGTGCGCAGCACGTTGGTGGCGCCGGGATTCTTCGAGCCATAGCTGCGCGGATCGGGCAGCGCCAGCACGCGGCTGACGACGATCGCGAAGGACACCGACCCGAGCAGGTACGCGCCGGCGACGAGGACGAGTTCCATGGCGGCGCATGATACATTGCGCCGCCTGATGGACTTCATCTTCATCCGCGAGTTGCGCGCCAGCGCGCGCATCGGCTTCCACAAGCGCGAGCTCGAGGTCTCGCAGGTCGTGCGCTTCGACCTCGAGATCGGCATCTCCAACACCAGCGTGTTCGAGAGCGACCGCGTCGCCGACTGCATCGACTACGACCGCGTCGCGACACGGCTTCGCGAACTCGCCGCCTCGCAGCGCTTCAACCTCGTCGAGACGCTCGCCGACCGCGCGGCGCGCATCGTCATCGACGAGTTCGGCGCGGCGCGCGTGAAGGTGTCGGTAGCGAAGCTCGGCATCCTCAAGGACGCCGGCCTCGTCGGCGTTACCGTCGAGCGGACAAAGGCCTAGTCCGCAAGCGCGACGTCCACCGGCGTCGCGCCGGTCGCCGCGGCCACGTCGGCCGGCGACATGCCGAGCAGGAACCCGCGTCGGCCGCCGTTGATGTAGATCTTCTCCTCGTCGAGGATCGTGCGTTCCATGTAGACCGGCATGCGCTTCCTCGTGCCGAAGGGCGAGGTGCCGCCGACGAGGTAGCCCGAATGCCGCTGCGCGACTTCGGGCTTGCACGGCTCGACGCGCTTCCGGCCCGCCTGCCGTGCGAGGTTCTTGGTCGACACCGTGCGGTCGCCGTGCATCAGGACGACGAGCGGCTTGCCGTCCTCGTCCTCCATGACGAGCGTCTTGACCACCGCGCTTCCCGGCACGCCGAGTTCCTGCGCGCCGCGTTCCGCGCCGCCGTGCTCGACGTACTCGTAGAAGTGCTCTGTGAACGCGATGCCCTGCTTGCGCAGGAACTGCGTCGCCGGTGTCTCGCTGTGGGAAGGCCGCTTCATCCGCGCGGGTGGTGGCGCGCGTGCAGTTGCTTCAACCGCTCGCGCGCGACGTGCGTGTAGATCTGCGTGGTCGAGATGTCCGCATGCCCGAGCAGCATCTGCACCACGCGCAAGTCCGCGCCATGGTTGATGAGGTGGGTGGCGAATGCATGGCGCAGCACGTGCGGCGACAGCGCCTTGCCCGGGATCGCGGCGATCCCGTAGCGCTTGACGAGGTTCCAGAACGCCTGCCGCGTCATGCCGCCGCCGCGCCGCGTGACGAACAACTGCTCGCTCTGCGCGCGCCCGAGCAGCTCGCCGCGCGCCTCGGCGAGGTAGCGCCGCACCCAGTCGACCGCTTCCTCGCCCAGCGGCACGAGGCGCTCCTTGGAGCCCTTGCCCAGCACGCGCACCACGCCGGCGTCGAGGTTGGTCTCGAGGAGCTTCAGCGACACCAGCTCCGACACGCGCAGCCCCGCGGCATACAGCACCTCGAGCATCGCGCGGTCGCGCAGGCCGAGCGCGTCGGCCGAATCCGGCGCGGCGAGCAGCGCCTCGACGTCCGCCTCGGAGAGGCTCTTCGGGAAGCGCGGCGCGCGCTTCGGGCGATCGAGCCTCAGCGTCGGATCCTCGGCGACGTGCTTCTCGCGCAGGCACCAGCGGAAGAAGCGCTTCAGGCTCGAGAGCATGCGCGCCGCGCTCGAGGGCTTCGAGCGGCGCGAGGCGAGGAATGCGTGCAGGTCTCCTTCGCCCGCCTGCGAAGGCGCGCGCGGCGCGAGGAACGCGGACAGCAGCGCGATGTCGCGCCGGTAGGCCTCGATCGAATTGCGCGCGAGGCCGTCCTCCAGCCAGAGCGCGTCGCAGAACGCGTCCACCAGCGGATCGGCGGTCGCGGCTTGCGCCATCAGATCACGCGCTCGTGGCCGAGCAGCCACTTCTTGGCCTCCAGCAAATAGCCGCCGCGCGAATGGGCGAAGCCGCCGAGGCCGTTCGCCGCGACGACGCGATGGCAGGGGATGACGATCGGCAGGTGGTTTTCGCCGCAGGCCTGGCCGACGGCGCGCGCGACACCACCGATCTCGCGCGCGAGTGTGCCGTAGGTCTTCGCTGTGCCGCACGGGATGCGCATCAGCGCGTCCCAGACCTTGCGCTGGAACTCGGTGCCGCGCGGCGCGATCGGCAAGTCGAAGGGTGCGTCGGGATCGTCGCGATAGCGCTCGAGCTGGCGCACGGCGCGCTCCGCCAGCGCATTGCGCGGCGCGAGCAGCGCGGCCTCGGGCGGCAGGTAGTAGATCGTGTCCACGGTCGCGCCGGGAGCCTGCACGCCGACGCGCATCTTCGGGAACGCGATCACCGCATCCCACGGTCGCGTCGTTGCGGCGCGATCAACCACCTGCGCGCCCCGCGGACCTCAGGCCCGGTCCGAAGGCGAGCGAAACCCAGGGCCCCATGGTGCATCGCATGCGGCGGATTCTACCGACCGGCGATACACTCGCCGCTCCCGAACGAACGGAGGACGCCATGGGCAAGACGATCGAACTCACCGCCGCCGACGGCCACAAGCTCTCGGCCTACGTCGCCGAACCCTCGGGCAAGGCGCGCGGCGCGGTCGTCGTGATCCAGGAGATCTTCGGCGTCAACAGCCACATCCAGGGCGTGGCCGACGGCTATGCGGCCGACGGCTACTTGGTGGTCGCGCCGGCGATGTTCGACCGCGTGCAGCGCGGCTACGACACCGGATACAGCCCCGACGAGATCCAGGCCGGCATCAAGGTGATGCAGTCGCTGGACTGGGCGAAGACGATGCTCGACACCGAGGCGGCGGTGAAGCACGCCGCGCAGGCGGGCAAGGTCGGCATGGTCGGCTATTGCTGGGGCGGCACGGTGGCGTGGGTCGCCGCGGCGCGGCTGTCCGGCCTCGCGTGCGCCGCGCCGTACTACGGCGGCGGCATGCCGGGCTTCATCGGCGAGCAGCCGAAGGTCCCGGTACTGTGCAACTTCGGCGAGCAGGACCAGTCGCCGACGATGGAGCAGGCGAAGGCGATCGCCGCCGCGCATCCGTCGATCACGGCGCATTTCTATCCGGCGGGACACGGCTTCAACTGCGAGCAGCGCGGCTCGTTCGACGCCGCGTCGTCGAAGCTGGCGCGCGAGCGCACGCTCGCGTTCTTCCGCCAGCACGTCGGCTAGGGCGCGCTCAGGGGACGGCGGGCTTGCGACGCAGGCTCGCCCACTGCCACAGCAGCACGGCGGCGAGCAGTCCGATGCCGATGGCGTCGGACACCGGCTGCGGCACGAGCAGCGCGAGCCCGGCCACGGTGAGCAGGATGCGCTCGATCGCGTTGGTCTTGCGCAGCAGCCAGCCCTCGGC
Organism: uncultured Enterobacteriaceae bacterium; assembly: GCA_964617355.1. Classification (GTDB taxonomy): domain Bacteria; phylum Pseudomonadota; class Gammaproteobacteria; order Burkholderiales; family SG8-39; genus CAZTDU01. The sequence continues at coordinate 67,596 of CAZTXP010000056.1, read as the reverse complement.
CGCGGCCGCGAGGGCCACGAGCGCGATCGTGCAAAGCACCGTGACCACGACGACGTCCATCCAGCTGCCGCCCTTGGGCAGCTTCAGCAGGATGCCGGCGCCGAGCGGGTCGAGCACGAACACGAAGGGCACGACGAATGCCGGCAGCGTGTATTTCCACGACTGCAGCGTCGTCTTGTACGGGTCGCCGCCGGTGATGGCCGCGGCCGCGAACGGCGACAGCGCCGTCGGCGGCGACACTTCCGACAGCACCGCGTAGTAGAAGATGAACATGTGCGCGGCGAAGTCCGGCACGCCGAGCTTGGTCAGCGCCGGCGCGGCGATCACCGCGCAGATGATGTAGCTCGCGGTCACCGGCACCGCGAGGCCGACCACCCAGACGATGAGCGCGGTGTAGATCGCCGTCAGCACGAGGCTGCCGCCCGCGTACGAGATCACGATCTCCGAGAAGCGCAGGCCGAGGCCGGTGAGCGTCACCACGCCGACGATCAGGCCCGCCGCGGCGCAGGTCGCGCCGACGTTGATCATGCCGACCGATCCCGACTCGAGCGACTTCATGAGCTTGGAACGCAGCAGCAGGTCGCCGACCCAGCCCGGGCGCCGCGCCAGCAGCGCACGCACGTCGACCAGGGCGCAATCGCGATGGAAGAAGCTGACGAGCGCCCCGACGATCGTCGCCCAGAACACCGCGCCGATCGGCGAGAAGCCGATCATCATGAAGACGATGATCGCCACCAGCGACAGGAAGTGGAAACCCTGCGTCTTCACCAGCTGCCACGCCGACTGGCCGCGCTGCACGTCGACCATGGTCATGCCGTACTTGCGCGCGTCGATCTCCACCATCAGGAACAGCGAGAAGTAGTACAGCACCGTCGGGATCGCCGCCATCTTGATGACGTCGAGGTAGCCGATCTTCAGGAACTCCGCGATCAGGAACGCCGCGGCGCCGAGCACCGGCGGCGACAGGATCGCGCCCAGGCCGCCCGCGGCGAGCAGCCCGCCCGCGGCGTTCTTTTCGTAGCCGGCCTTGGCGAGCATCGGGTAGGCCACCGTGCCGAGCGTTACCGTGGTCGCCACGCCCGAGCCCGAGGGGCCGCCGAGCAGGAACGAGGACAGCACGATCGTGCGCCCCGCGCCGGTGGGCTTGCCGCCGAGCGCGGCGAACGAGAAGTCGAGGTAGAACTTGCCGGCGCCGGAGAACTGCAGGATCGCGCCGTAGATCGTGAACAGGATGATCAGCGACGAGGACACGTCGACCGCGGTGCCGAAGATGCCCTCGAGCGTCATGTACATGGTGCCGACGAGCCGGCCGAGGTCGTAGCCGCGGTGCGTCCACGGCGCCGGCAGCCACGGCCCGAGCATCGCGTACGCAAGGAACAGGCACACCACGAACGGCATGATCCAGCCCGAGGTGCGCCGCGCGGCCTCGAGCACCAGCAGCACCAGTGCGATACCGAGCACCATGTCGACGCTGTTCGGCGCCGTAGAGCGGTCGAGGAAGCCGTCGCCGCCCGCGATCGCGTAGACCATCGCGGCCACGCCGAGCAGCGCGAAGACGAGGTCGATCCACGAGAACCGGTTGCGCCCCCTGGGGAATGCCGGGAAGAGCAGGAACCCGAGGAACAGCACGAAGCCGACGTGCGCGTAGCGCAGCGTCGTCGTGGTGATCGTCCCGTAGGCCGAGTACAGGTGAAAGAGCGACATCGCCACCGCGCAGGCGAATAGGAACACGCCCCACGCGCCGGCGAAGCGGTGGGTCGCGCCTTCTTCCTGCTCGACGAACTCCTCGGCCTTCCTGAGCGCCTGTGCGTCGATCTCGGACACCGCGCCGCTCCTTCGCCCGCGACTACTTGAGCGTGATGCCCTTCTCGGCGAAGAACTTGATCGCGCCCGGGTGGTAGGGGATCGGCGTCGACGCGTTGGACTGGTACTTGAGGTCGAAATTCCGCGCCTCGGCGTGCACGCGGATCAGGTCTTCCTTCTTGTCGAAGATCGTCTTCACGATGTCGTAGGCGACCTTCTCCGGCATGTCGCCTCGCGCGACGATCAGGTTCCACACCGTGGCGATGCTGTTCGCCTGCTCCTGCCCCGGGTAGGTCTTGGCGGGAATCGAATCGCGGATGTAGAGGTTGCCGTACTTCTGGTTCATCTTGTCGACTGCGTCGGCATGGTCGACGAGCTTGAGCTTCTGCCCCGGCGTGGCGCCGAGGTCGGTGACCGCCGAGGTGGGCAGGCCGCCGACCCAGAAGAAGGCGTCGAGCTTGCCGTCCTTGATCGCGTCGGCCGACTTGCCCGGGTCGAGGCGCTCCTTGCGGATGTCCTTCTCCGCGTCCATGCCGAAGGCCTCCAGCACGCGGAAGGCCATCACCTCGGTGGCGCTGTTCGGCGCGCCGGTCGACACGCGCTTGCCCTTGAGGTCCGCGAAGCTGTTGATGCCCTTGCCCTCCACCGACACCACGTGCATGCGGTTCGGGTAGGCCACCATCAGCGTGCGCACCGGCACCGCGTTGCTCGTGAACTTGCCCTGCCCCTTGTAGCCGTCCCACGCGGCGTCGGCCATCGTGAACGCGACGTCCGACTTCTTGGTACCCATCAGTTGCAGGTTCGCGACCGAGCCCGCGGTCGCCTCGGCATTCGCCGAGAAGCCCGGCACGTACTTCGACAGCACATTGGCGAGGCCGCCGCCGAGCGGGTAGTACACGCCGCCGGTGGGGCCGGTGGCGATCGAGATGTTGACCTTGTCCTGCGCGTGGATGCCAGTCGACAGCGCGAGCGCCGCGACCGCGAGCGTGATGCGTTTCATGGGGGAATCCTCCTGTGGGGGCGGATGTTACCGGGTTTGGCCCAGCAAGGCGTCCTTAAGGTCGGCCGACGCGGGCTTGTCGCCGAGCCAGATCCGCAGCAGCGCACGATGGAAATCCTCGCCGGGGATCGGCGCGCCCGCGGGCTTGCCATCGATCGCGACGCGCGTGCCGGCTCCCGGCGTCCAGTCGAGCTCGATGCGCATGCCCTTCTTCGCTTCCTTCAACTGCACCATGGTCGCGATGAGTTGCTGCAACCGCGGCTCCAGCGCCTTCGCCTCGGCCTCGTTGTGGTTGGCGCGCACGCCGTCGGCCAGCGCCTCGGCGAAGGTGTCGGCATCGACGTCGCGCAGCATCACGATGAGCACGCGCTTCGAACCCGCGAGGCCGATGACCTCCGCGGGCGCGGACTTCTTCGCCGACAGGTAGAGGCCCATCGCGTAGACGTCGAAGAACGCGCGCTTGCGGATGCCTGCCCCGTTCAGCACCAGCGTCGTGCCGGGCGCGAGCTCGAGCGTGTCGGCGAACTTCACCCCCGCCACGTCGGCAGCCCGCACGGGCGCCGCGACGAGGGCGAGACACAACAGGATCCAGCGCGCCATCTTCAGCCTCGCTTGTAGCTCGGCGCCGGCAGCCGCTCGATCATCACGTTGACGCACGCAGGCTTGCCCGACGCCGCTGCGCGCGCGAGCGCGCCCTCGAGCTGGTCCGCGCGCTCGACGAATTCGCCATGGCATCCCAGTGCCTGCGCCACGAGGTCGTAGCGCGTGCCGGGCCGCATCTCGAGGCCGTGCGCGCGCGCCGCGCCATAGCTGCGCAGCTGGATCTGGTACTCGGCGTTCCACACCGAGTCGTTGCCGATCACGAAGATCGTGTTCGCCCCGCAGCGCACCGCCGTGTCGAACTCGGCGAGATGGAAGCCGGCGGTGCCGTCGCCCATCAGCGCGACCACCGTGGACTTCGGCTTCGCGAGCTTCGCGGCGATGCCGAAGGGCAGCCCGGGGCCGATCGCGCCGGCAACGCCATTCACCGCGCGATGCGGCGCCGTCACGCAGGCCTGCGACCACTGCCCGATCTCGCCGCCGTCGGAGACGAACACCGCCTCGGGGTCCTTCGCCAGCAGCGCCTGCAGCGCGCGACCCAGCTCCACCGGGTGCACCGGACCGCCGGTCTTCGATACCAGCGTCTTCCACGCCGCGGGACGCCAGCCCAGCGCCTCGCGCGCCTCGGCGAGCCAGCCGCCCTCGCGCGCCTTGGTCGATGCCGCCACCAGCGCATCGAGCGTCGCGCGCGCCGACAAGCCCGGCGCCAGCGGCAGGATCTCCGCGCCGGCGGCGAATGCGGTGCCGAACTTGAGCGTGAAGTCCACGCGCTTGCCGAGCAGGAACACGACGTCGGCCTTGCCGAGCACCTCGGAGAGCAGGCCTAGCGACGGATCGTTAACGCCACGCGGACTTTCCATCACGATCGCCGGCACGCCGGTTGCGGCCTCGAGCTTCGCGAGCTGCGCGCGACCGGCGCGATCGGCCAGTTGCGGCCCGGCGATCACGAGCGGTCGCGCCGCCCGCGACAGCCGCTCGATCAATGCTCGGGCATCGCCCGCACCCATCGCCTCGATGCTCGGCGCGAACGTGGCGGCCGCAGCAATCGCGCGTTCGCCGTCCTCGACGCTCGCCTCGAGCACGTCGGAGGGCAGGCTGAGGTGCACCGGCCCGGGCCGACCCTCGCGCGCAGTGCGCACCGCCCGCGCGATGTCCTCGCCCAGCGTCGCGGTCGATTGCGCGGTCCACGACGCCTTCACCAGCGGCTCCGCGGTCGCCGCCTGCGCCATCTCCTGGAATGCGCCCTTGCCAAGCTCCGACAGCGGCGCATGGCCCGAGAGCAGGACCAGCGGCACTTCGCCCTGCAGCGACGTGTACAGCGCGCCGAGCGCGTTCGCGTGGCCCGGCCCGCCGGTAACCAGCGCGATACCGGTCGTGCCCGCGAGTCGGGCCCACGCGTCGGCCATGTGCACGGCCGCGCCCTCGTGGCGCACGTGCACGAGGTCGAGCTTCGCCTCGATTGCCGCGTCGTACACGGGCATCACGTGGTTGCCCGACAGCGCGAAGACCTTCGTGAGGCCCGCGCCTGCGAGGCTGCGGGCAAGGATGTCTGCTCCCCTGAGTTTCATGCGGCGTCCTTTAGTAGGGTCTGGCCGGGCTTCACGATCGAGAAGTCAACCGGCTTCATGGCGATGGCGAGCGAGGCGCCCTCCTGGCGCACGCTCGTGAACGCGGTTTTCTCCAGCGGGCCCGCCTCCGGGAAATCGCTGCGGAAATGCGCGCCACGCGAATCCTCGCGCGCCAGCGCCGCCTTGGTGATCACCTCGCTCACGTCGATCAGGCTCGACAGGTTCATCCAGTCGTGCCACGTGAGGTTGAAGGCGCGATCGCCATCCGCGACGCCCGACGCATCCAGCTGGCCGCGCAATTCCGCGAGCCCGCCGAGCGCGGACTCCAGGCCCGCGCGGTCGCGGATGATGCCGACCTTGTCCCACATCAGTTCGTAGAGGCCTTCGCGCACTGCCTCGAGCCCGCCGCCTGCGCCCGCCTTCGCCTTGAACGGCTGCTCGCAGCGCGCGATCGCGGCGTCGATCGCCGACTTGTCGGGCGCGTGCAGCCCGCCCTCCTTCGCGATCCAGCTCGCCATCGTCTCGCCCGCCACGCCGCCGTACACCGTGGAGTTCGCGACGCCATTGCCGCCGAGGCGGTTCGCGCCGTGAACGCCGCCGGAATCCTCGCCGGCGACGAAGAGGCCCGGCAACGCGGTGGCGCAATCGGCGCCGAACTCGACGCCGCCCATCATGTAGTGCGCGGTCGGCACCACCTCGACGAGTCCTCCCGCGAGGTCGAAGCCGCAGTCGGCGCAGCGCTCGACCATGCCCTTGAACTGGCGCCGCACGTTGTCCGGCCCGAGGTGCGCCATCGAGATGTAGAGGCCCTCGTGCGGCGTTACGCGTCCGGCGCGGATCTCGGCGTACATCGAGCGCGACACCACGTCGCGCGTCGCGCGCTCCGCCTTCGGGTCGTAGTTCGGCATGAAGCGTTCCTTCGCGCCGTTCAGCAGGTAGCCGCCGGCGCCGCGCAGGCCTTCCTCGAGCACCGTGCCGGTCATGCGCGTGTGCGTGCCGGCGAGCAGGCCCGTGGGGTGGAACTGCACCATCTCCATGTCGCGCAGCGAGAGCCCGGCGCGCAGCGCCATCGCGAGGCCGTCGCAGCTCTTGTCGCCCGAGGGCGTGTGGTACTTGTACATGGTCGGCCCGCCGCCGGTGGCGAGCAGCACCGCCTTGGCGCGCACGAAGACGTACTCGCCCGTGCGCATGTCGATCATCAGCACGCCGGCGAGCGCGTCGCCCGCGGCGTTCTTCACCAGCTCGACGGCCCGGTGCTCCTCTAGCCGGCCGATCTCGCGCGCCCAGACCTGCTCGGCGAGGCGGTTGATGATCTCGATGCCGGTGAGGTCGCCCTTGTGCACCGTACGGTCGAACGTCTGCCCGGCGAACGCCTTCTGGTGGATCGAGCCGTCCGGGTTGCGATCGAAGTAGCAGCCGAGTTCGTTCTCCAGTTCCCGGATGCGCTCGACCGCGAGGTTGACCAGCTTCCATGCGAGCTGCTGGTCGGGCAGCCACTTTCCGCCCTCGATGGTGTCCATGAAGTGGCGCTCGATCGAGTCGCCGGCGGCCAGCGCAACGTTGTAGCCGCCCTGGACCATGCGCGTGCAACCGCACTTGCCGAGGAGGCCCTTCACCGCGACGGTGATCTTGAGCTTCGGGTTCGCCTGGTGCGCGTGCAGCGCGGCGAAGAGGCCGGCGCCGCCGGAGCCGAGGATGAGGAGGTCGGTATCGATGGTGTTCATGGTCGGGTTTTCCGCAGGATTTCGGAGGCACGCTCCGCGAGGGTCATCACGGGCACGTTGGTGTTGCTGGCGACAAGGAAGGGCATCACGGACGCATCGACGACCCGCAGTCCGTCCACGCCCCGCACCTTGAGGTCGGGCGCGACGACGGCCGCGTCGTCGCTGCCCATGCGGCAGGTGCCCACCGGATGCCAGCAGGTCTGCCCGGTGCGCCGGAAGTGATCGAGCAGCGCCTCGTCGGTCGACGCGGCATCGCCAGGCCGCACCTCGCGCACCACGTAGCGCTTGAGGGACGGCTGCGCGGCGATGTCGCGCAACTTCCGGAGGACGCGCACCGCGGCTGCGCGGTCGTCCTCGTGCGAGAGGTAGTTGGCGCGGATCGCCGGCTGCTGCGACGGATCCGTGGATCGCGCGTGCGTCGAGCCGCGCGACTTCGGATACAAGAAGTAGCCGCCGAGGTGGAAACCCGAATGCCCGTCGAGGCCGGTCTCGCGGCTGATCGACAGGCGCCCGGTGGCGCTGACAAGGCCGATCTGCAGGCGCGCGTCCGGGACCGGCGCCGCGGCATGCGTGCGCGCGAACGCGGTCGCGGTGAGCGAGGCGGTGGCAAAGATGCCTTCGCGCGTCGCAAGGTAACCGGCGAACGCAAGCACCAGCCGCCACTTGTGCAGCAGCATGTCGTTCACCGTCATCGGCACGTTGCACTCGAACGCCAGGCGGCCCATCAGGTGGTCCTGCAGGTTCTCGCCCACCGACGGCTGCGCGTGCACCACCGGCACGCCGATCGTGGCGAGCACCTTCGGGTCGCCGATGCCGGAGAGCTCCAGGAGTTGCGGAGATCGCACCGCCCCGGCCGAGAGGATCACCTCGCCTCGCGCCGCGGCCCCGCCGCTCTCGTCACCGCGAATCCACGACACGCCGCTCGCGCGCCGGCCCTCGAAGTCCACGCGCGTCACGATCGCGCCGGTCACCACGTCGAGGTTCGGCCGGCGTCGGACCGGATGCAGGTAGCCGCGCGAGGCACTGGAGCGCAGGCCGCCCCGCACTGAAAGTTGCAGGCGCGAGGCGCCTTCGGAACGCTCGTCGTTGTAGTCGTCGGTCTTCGCGATGCCAGCCTCGCCGCACGCGGCGACGAATCCGTCGCTCAGCGGATGCGGGCTGACGCGCGAGGCGCCGATCGGCCCGCCGGTGCCGCGCCAGCGACCGTCGCCCTCGGGGAAGTCCTCCACGCGGCTGAAATGCGGTGCGAGGTCCGAGAAGCCCCAGCCGGGGCAGCCGGCGTCGCGCCACGCGTCGTACATTGCGGGATGCCCGCGGACGAACACCATGCCGTTCACCGAACTCGAGCCGCCAAGCACGCGACCGCTCGGCCAGTGCACGCGATTGCCGTGCATCTCGGGCTCCGGTTCGGTCTCCGCGTCCCAGATGAAGCGCGGGTCGTTCAGCGCCTTGCCCACGCCGAGCGGGATCTTCATCCAGATCGAACGGTCTTCCCCGCCCGCCTCCACCAGCAGCACGCGCTTCGAGGCGTCTTCACTCAGGCGATTCGCGAGCACGCATCCGGCCGAGCCGGCGCCGACGATGATCCAGTCGTAGGGACCCATGGCCGGCGCACTGCTCATGCGCGAGGCCCTCGCGTTTTGCCATGCGGATTGCGGACGCCGCGTCGCGTCGCCAGCGTTAGCCTGACGGCCCCGAGGAAGGAGATCGTGCCTTGACGAATCCCGATGCCACCGCGCAGCGCCGCGCTCTCGCCCTGCAGGACGCCGCTCGACTGAACGCGAAGGTGCTCGTCGACGGGCAGCTGCGAGAAGGCGCCGGCGGCGCGACCTTCGAGGTGGAGAATCCCGCCGACCTTTCCATCGCCGGCCACGCCGCGCGCTGCGGCAAGGCGGACGTGGATCGCGCGGTGCAGGCGGCGCTGCGCGCGCAGCCCGCGTGGGCCGCGCTGGCGGCACGCGAGCGCGGCAAGCTCCTCGCGCGCGCCGCGGACCGCCTCGAGGCCGAGACCGATCGCCTCGCGGCGCTGCTGTGCCTCGAGACGGGCAATGCGTTCACCACGCAGGCGCGCCCGGAGGTCGGCACCGCGGTGGACACGCTGCGCCTCTTCGCGGGCCTCGCCGGCGAGCTGAAGGGCCGCACCATCCCGTGGCCCGGCGGCGTGCACTGCTACACCACGCGCGATCCGTGGGGCGTGGTCGGCGCGATCATCCCGTGGAACGCGCCGCTCTTCCTCACGGCCTGCAAGTCGGGTCCGGCGCTGGTCGCCGGCAATACCATCGTGCTCAAGACCGCCGAGCAGGCACCGCTCGCGGCGCTGCGCATGGGCGAAATCCTGCAGGAAGTGCTGCCGCCGGGCGTGATCAACATCATTTCCGGCTTCGGCGAGGAGGCCGGCCAGCCGCTGGTCGAGCATCCCGGCGTGCACAAGATCACCTTCACCGGCTCCAGCACCGTCGGGCAGATCATCCTGCGCCACGCCGCGGACAAGATCGCGCCGGTGACGCTGGAACTCGGCGGCAAGAGCCCGAACGTGGTGCTGCCCGATGCCGACCTCGACCGCGTCGTGCCCGGCATCCTGCAGGGCATGCGCTTCACGCGACAGGGGCAATCGTGCTCTGCCGGCACGCGGCTGCTGCTGCACGAAAGCATCCACGACGAGGTCGTCGCACGCGTCGTGAAGGAACTGGCGAAGATGCGCGTCGGCGACCCGATGGACGAAGCCTCCGAGGTCGGCGCGATCATCTCGGCAGAGCAATACGAGCGCGTGAACCACTACGTCGAGATGGCGCGCGCGACGCCCGGCGCGCGCATCGCGTGCGGCGGCGGACGTCCCGCCGGCGAAGCCGTTGCCAAGGGCTACTTCTACGCGCCGACGCTGATCGAGGGCGTGCCGCACGCATCCCCGGTCTGCCAGGACGAAATCTTCGGCCCGGTCGCGGTCACCGTGCGCTGGCGCGACTTCGACGAGGCGATCGCGCTCGCCAACGACACGCGCTTCGGCCTCGCCGCGTCCGTCTGGACGCGCGACCTCGCCAAGGCCCTCGCCTTCGTCGATCGCGTGAAGGCCGGATTCGTGCAGGTGAACCAGTACATCACGCCGCAGCCCAACCTGCCCTACGGCGGGCTGAAGATGAGCGGCCTGGGCAAGGAGAACACGCTCGAGGCGATGCTCGAGCACTTCACCTGCAGCAAGACGGTGCTGATCAACCCCGGCGCCTGACCGGTGGGCGCGCGCAAGGCTCACTGCGCGACCGCCCACGTGTCGGGCAGCAGGCTCTTCATCGATTCCGACATCTCGTAGACGCTCGACACCGCGAGGTCCGGCCCGTAGGCGACGCGCTCGCGCTCAGCGCGGCGGCGCAGCTTCTCCTCGTGGATCTCGAGCACGTCCTTCGGGATCGGCACGCCGCCCGCATCGAGGATGCGGATGCAGCCGTCCGCGTCGCGCGCCGGCATCACGCGACTCTTCATGTAGCGATTCGGGCACCACGGAATGTCGAGCACGCCCGCCTCGCAGGCGCGCACGGTGCCGATCGCGGCGTCGCCGTCGCCCATCTCGAGCACCTTGTCGAGCACCGGGATCGCCTCGCGGCGGATGAGATCGACCTCGGCCGCGAACTCCGGCATCGAGTCGAGCCGTATGTGCCGCGCGAGATACACCGCCATGCGCGTCGTGCGCAGCCCGTCGGCGTTTGCCTTCGGCGTCGGGATGCCGAAGGCCTCGTGCGTGGTCTTGGTCGTCACCGAGGCAGCGCCCGCCACGGCCGCGAGCGTGCCGCCATAGCTGATGAGCGAGGCCGCCTGCGCCTCGTCCTGCGGCCACGCGCCCATCCAGTGCAAGAGCGTCACTGGCGTGAACACGTCGCGATGCCCGGCGCGCGCGAGGTACTCCTGGCAGAGATCGCGGCAGGCCTTCACGGCGGCGGCGTCCTGCACCAGGTGCAGCGTCTCGCCCATCTCGAGGCCGTAGTTCTTCACGCCCTGCGCCGCAGCGAGCAGCAGGTCCAGCACGCAGACGACCACCGCGATGCTCGGCGGGATGTTGGTGCCGGTGAGGAACCCCGGCTGCCGGCGGTGCAGCTCGACGCCGCGCGACTGGTACGACGCCGCGAGCCGGTCGAGGTACTGGTAGTTGCGGATGCCGTCCTCGATGGACAGTTCCTTGGTGTACGAACTCGTGTAGGCGATGCCGGAGCCGAGGTAGCCGGTGTAGCCGCCGGCGAAGGCGATCTCGCCGGTGAGCTTCGGGAAGGACGTCCCGGTGAGCATGATCGCGGGCTTGTCGATGGCGTCGATCAGCTCGGCGGCCTTGGCCACGCCGTAGTTCACGATCGGGTAGCCGTTCAGGAGCGACCGGCCCATCTTCTCGGACTCCTCGATGCCCTTCTGCGCGAGGTGGAACTGCTCGTTCCTCGTATAGCTGTCGGTGGTGGTCGGCACGATGTCGGCGTGGCCATCGCGATCGAGCACCTGCATCAGTTCCTTGTGCAGCGCGAAGGTGCCGAAGCCGCCGCGCGGCTGCACCAGGCACCGGCGCTCGGCGGCGGCCTGTCGCATCACCCAGCCGAGCTGCTTGTGCTTCGGCAACGACTTCTGGCGCGCGACGGCGGCCTCGAAGTCCACCTCGGCGCCGGTCGGCCAGCGCGCGAGGTTCTCGCGACGCATCGCGAGGAATTCGTCCTCGGGAATGGCGGCCTGCGACAGCGGGCGGCGCGCCTCAGGCGTGCGCGATGCGTCCATGGGCTTGCTCCTCGGTGACGTCGGCGAGATGCGCGCGCGCAAACTCGAGCGCGGCAGCGGGCTCGGCCTGCGACAGCAGGCCGCAGGCGTACAGCACGTAGTGGCGGTCGACCAGCAGACGCGGCGCGTGCGGCCGTAGCGAATCCGGCTCCTCGGTGCGCGCTAGGCCCGCCGCGAGCAGCGCGCGCGGATCGTCACCGTGCGCGAACACGCCGCCGGTGCCCACGAGGGCCCGCACGTTGGTGAGGTCCTTGCCTTCCTGCGCCGTCACCGGGCCGTGCACCGTGTGCACGACCTGCGTGGTGCCGCAGTGGCGGCGCATCGCGATGCGCACCGCGGCGCGCGCGAGAGCGTCGTCCATCGCCTTTTCGGTCGCGTTCGCGGGCAGGTGCTCGACGTCGCCGGCGAGGCGCGCGACCCACGCGGACGCCTCGTCGCCGGTGACACCGGCATCGCGCGCGATCGCGTCGACGGTCTCCACTTCCGCGATCGTGGTCGCGTTGTGCCGCATGCCGAGGTCGCCCTCGACGGTGCGCTTCACGCGCGGCTCCGGCAGCCCGCGCTGCACGACTGCCGGCGAGGCCGGCGCGCCAACGGCGATGGAGTGCACGTCGGTGGTCGCGCCGCCCGGATCGACGACGACGAGTTCGCCGAGGCCGGCGACGCCACCGTGGCCGTCGGCCAGCAGCCGCGCGCCTTCCATCACCGCCGCGGGCGTCGGCATCAGCACCGCGTCGAACGCGTTCGCTGCGCGGTCGATGCCCTTCGCATGCACGATGCGCTGGATGAAGATCTCGCGGATCGCGGCGCGCGCCGGCTCGATGTTCAGCACGTTGAATTCCGGCATCACGTTCTCGCAGATCGACAGGGCCTTGCCGGCAAGGCACCGGCGTACATCGTCGACCGCTCCGCGGTTGCCGGCGTAGACGATCGGGCAGGCGAGGCCGCTCGCCGAAAGGGCGGATGCGTTGTGGATCACCACCTCGCGGTTGCCGCCGTCGGTGCCACCGGCGAGCAGCAGGATGTCCGGCGCGAGGCGCTGGATGCTCTCGAGGTCGGCCGAGGTCAACCGGTAGGCGAAGCTGCCGACGAGCTTGGCGCCGGCGCCCAGCGCGGCGCGGCGCGCGGCTTCGGCCGTGAGTTCCTTCACGAGCCCCACCGTCACCATGCGCAGCCCGCCCGCCGCACTGCTCGATGCGAAGCGGTAGCGGAAGGCCGGCAGGGTGCCGAGGCTCTTCTTCAATGCGTCGAGCGCCGCGCGCATGCCGACGTTGACGTCGGTCTGCACCGTGGACGGCCCCTGCGCGGTGCCGATCAGCACGCGACGACCCAGGTCTACCGCACGCAGCTTGGTATACGTGCTGCCGAAATCGATGAGCAATGCCGCGCTCATTGCTCCGCTCGGCGCAAGCCGCGCTCGCGGGCCGCGAAATCGCGGTTCAGCCAGTCGATCACCGTCTCGGCGCGCGTGCCCGGCGCCGCCGCGCGGTCGAAGCCCATGTCGAGGAAGATCTTCTCCACGTCCGGCCACGGATGCTTGCCGACGATCAGGTTGCCGCCGACATAGAGCAGGATGTTCTCCAGCCCCGCCTCGACGCAGAGATCGCGGAAGCCCCGGCAATCGAGCTCGCCCTGCCCGTAGAGCGAGGACACGAGGATCGCGTCCGCGGCGGTCTCGACCGCCGCCTTCACGAACTCCGGGGCCGGCGTCAGCGCGCCGAGCGCGACCACCTTGAAGCCGGCCTTCTCGAGCGCCATGGACAGGATCCGGTTGCCGACGATATGCGTGTCGGCGCCTATCACGCCGGTAACGATGGTGGGCTGCGCGCTCACCGCAGCCTCACTTCGCGCCCATGAACTTGCGCATCGCGGCGAGCTCGCCCTCGAGGAACTTCTGCGCATCCTTCTGCGCGACGTAGCTGTCGGGCAGCGCGTACTGGTCGGCGAGGTACTTGGCGAACTCGGGCGTCTGCGCGTAGCGATCAAGCGAGGCGGAAAGCGCGGCAATGCGACGCGGCTCGATACCCGCTTTCGCGATGATCGCGCGCACCTGAGGCAGCAGGATCTCGTAGCCGAACTCGGTCGAGGCCGGCACGTCGGCGAACGGCGCGGCGACGCGCTGCGTGGTGAAGAAGATCAGCGGCCGCAGCTGCTTCGACTCGAGGTAGCCCTTGACGTCGCCCGCCTGCTCGTAGAGCAGGTCCACGTGCCCGCCGAGCACCGCGGTGTAGCGCTCGCCCGGCCGCGTATAGCCGACACTCGTCAGCGGCACGCCCCTCGCGCTGACGTGCGCCACGGTCGCCTCGTCCGGGCTGCCGGGGCCGGTGATCGCGACCGAGATCTTGCCAGGGTTGGCCTTCGCCGCCGCGATGACGTCGTTCCAGGTCTTGTACGGCCCGTCGACGCGCGCGAAGAAGCCCGAGGGCTGGCGGATCATCACGCCGAGTGGCACCACGTCCGGGAACTTGAAGCTGCTGTCGGCCGCCGTGGCGAGCGCGAGCGTGTCGCCGGTCATCACGGCGATCGAGTGCGCGTCGGCGCCGTTCTGCACCATGCGACCGACGCCGATCGCGCCGGTAGCGCCGGGCATGTTGATCACCGGGACAGTAGCCTTCAGGTCCGCCTCCATCCACTTGGCCACCAACCGGCCGAGGATGTCGGCGCCGCCGCCGGGGCCCCACGGCACGATCATCTCGATCGGCTTGGCCGGGAAGCGCTCCTGCGCAAGCGCCCCCGAGGGGGCGAGCAGGGACGCGGCTAGCGTGACAGCGGTCAGCAGGACGCGCATGGGTGGATCTCCTCCTTCAGGCAGTGCGGGCAATGCGGGATTCGGCGGCGTGGTGCTCGCGCGTCGCGGCTTCTAGCGCCGCGACGTCGAATCGCGGACGGTAGCCGGGCTCCAGCCGCATCGCGCCCGTCTCGAAGCGCGGCGGGTTCTCCAGCAGCGGCCGGGCGGGCTTCAGGTAGCCGTTCATCTCGCCGGCGTTCGTGATGCGCCCGCGCGCCACCTGCGCTTCCATCCAGCAGCCGACCTCGCAGGCCACGCCATTGCCGAGCACCGGCTCCATGCCGAGGGCGCGGATCAGGTCGATGGCCTCGGCGAGCCGCGAAAGGCTGCCGAACTTCATCAGCTTCACCTTCACGAAGCGCGCGCAGCCGAGGTCCGCGGTGCGGCGGATGTCCGCCAGGCCGTAGATCGATTCGTCCACCATCATTGGCACCGTGGCGACCTTCGCCACTGCGCTTGCGGCGTCCCAGTCGCCAGCCGCGCAAGGTTGCTCGAAGAGCTCGATGCCCGCGGGGTCGAGTCCCGACGCGAAGCGCACCGCGTCCTCGGTCGAATAGCCCTGGTTGCCGTCGAGGCGCAGCGACACGCGGCCGCCGACGATGCCCTGGATCACGCGCACGCGCGCCGCGTCCGCATCGGCCTCGAAGCCAACCTTCACCTTGAGCGTGCGAAAGCCCTTCGCGATCAGTTCGTCGACCTCGCGCGCGATGGCCTCGGGGGTCTCTGCGTTCAGCAGGCCGAGCATCGGCACCTCGACCGGCGCCGCGACCTCGAGATGCGGGTCGCGCCGCATCATCTCGATCGCGGTAACGAGCCCGGTCACCGCGAACGGGGCGTCGTCCACCCGCGCGAGCAACCGAGCCTTGGCCTCCTGCGGCGCGAGTCCGACGATCTCATCGGCCCATTGGCGCAGGTTCTGCCACGCGCCCTCGACGGTCTCGTCGGTATAGCCGGTGAGGACGGTGGCTTCGCCGTAGCCGATCGCGCCAGCCGCATCGCGCACCTCGACGTGCATCGTGTCGAAGTGCTTCACGGGACCGAACGCGAGCTTGTAAGGCACGCGCAACGGCACTTCCAGCCGGCGGAGTTCGATGCGCTCGAGCCTGTCCACGGCGGGATCCCTGCCGCGGCCGCTCAGCCGACGCCCAGCGACTTCAGCGCGGCAGCGCGCCGTTCCTGCGCCGTCTTCTTCACTTCGGTGTAGAGGCTGCCGCCGTGGCTGTCCATGCCGACCAGCAGCGGCCCGAAGCCGCGGATGCGGAACTTCCACAGCGACTCGGGATTCAGGTCGTCCAGGTCGACGTCCTCGATCTGCTCGATCCACGTGGTCTCGAGCGCCGCCGCGCCGCCGACGATCGCGAGGTAGGCGCCGCCGATTTCCTTGAACGCCGCCGCCGAGCCGTCGCGCAAGCCGCCCTTGCCGATCACGAGGCGCACGCCGTACTGCTCCATCAGCGGGCGCGTGAAGCGCTCCATGCGGTCGCTCGTGGTGGTGCCGATGCACACCGACGCGTACCCGGAGGGAAACTGGTCGTTCTTCTCGACCTTCCTGACGTTCGGCGCGGTGTGGATCACGGCGTGGCCGCGCAAGTCGAACCGGGTCTTGCGGCCGCGGTCGAACATGTGGATCTGCGTCGCGTCGCGGATGCCGAAGAGCAGGCCGTCCAGCGTCACCGTATCGCCGACACGGAGGCTGCGCACCTGTTCCTCGGTGATCGGGGTCGTGAAGCGGTGCTCAGTAGCCATACTCGACCCCCTTCGGCGTGAACGTGGCGCGCGCGCGGCGCGCCGAGTGGCACTGCATGTTGACCGCCACCGGGTTCATCGTGATGTGCGTCGCCGCGACCTCGACATGCACCGCGAACGCGGTGGAGTCGCCGCCGAGGCCCTGCGGGCCGATGCCGAGCTGGTTCACCGCGGCCGACAGCGCCTCTTCCAGCTTCGCGCCCTCGGGGTCGCCGCACCGCGAGCCGAGCGCGCGCGTCGCCGCCGCCTTGGCGAGGTGCACGCAAAGGTCGGAGGTGCCGCCGACGCCGACGCCGACGATGGTCGGCGGGCAGGTCTTGCCGCCCGCGTCGAGCACGCAATCGACGACGAAGGTCTTGATCGCGTCCACGCCGTCGGCGGGGATCGCCATCTTCAGGAACGAGTTGTTCTCCGAGCCGGAGCCCTTCGGGATCATCTCGATCTCGAGCAGGTCGGTCGCGTCGACGAAGTCGAAGTGGATCACCGGCACCTCGCGCCCGCACGAGGTGTGCTCGTTCTTGCGCGTGATCGGGTGCACGACGGACGAGCGCAGCGGGTGCTCGCGGGTCGCGCGCTCGCAACCGAGGCGGATCGCGGCCTTCAGCGCCATGCCGTCGAGCTCGACGCCGCGGCCGATGCGCACGTTGTAGATCGGGATGCCGGTGTCCTGGCACAAGAGGTTATCCGTGTCCTCGGCGACCTTGATGTTGGTGATCATGGTGCCGAGCACGCGCGAGGCGCGGCCGTCGGATTCGCCGGCGGCGAGGCGGTCGAAGCCCTGCTTGATGTCCGGCGGCAGGAGCTTCACCGCGCGGATGTAGAGCTGCTTCGCGGCCTCCTCGACCGCCTTGGGGTCGACCTTCACTGGACGGTGATCCTGCGTTCCTTGACCACGCGGGACCACAGCGCGGACTCTTCCTTCATCTCGCGCCCCATCTCGTCGGGCGTATTGCCGACAGGGGTGAGGCCCTGGACGTAGAGGCGCGCCTTCAGTTCGGTGGACTCGAGCGCCTTCTTCGTGTCGCGATAGACCTTGTCGACGATCTCCTTCGGCGTGCCGGTCGGCGCGACGATCCCGAACCAGCCGGTGTTCTCGAAGCCGGGCAGCGTCTTCGCGATAGACGGCACGCCGGGCATCAGCGGGAACTCCGCCTTGCTCGTGACGCCGAGCGCGCGCAACCGCCCCGAGTTGACGTGGCCGATCGCGGCGGCCACGTTGGTCACCGAGAACGCGGTATCGCCGCCGACCAGGCCCGTGAGCGCGGGGCCCTCGCCCTTGTAGGGCACCTGCACCGCGTCGATCTTCGCCGAGTTGACGAAGTTCTCGCCCGCGAGGTGGGTCTGCGAGCCGATGCCCGCGTGCGCGAAGGTGAGCTTGCCCGGCTGCTTCTTCGCCGCGTCGATCACGTCCTTTACCGACTTGAAGGGCGAGCTCGCCGGCACGACCAGCACCTGCGGCCCCGACACGGCCTTGGTCACCGGCACGAAGTCCTTCTCGGGGTTGTAGGACATCTTGGCGTAGATGTGCTGGTTCGCGGTGACCACCGAGCCGGACGGGAAGAAGAGCGTGTAGCCGTCGGGCGCGGCGCGCGCCGCCTCGGTCGCGCCGACGCCACCGCCCGCGCCGCCGCGGTTCTCGATCACCACGGTCTGGCCCCAGATCTCGGAAAGCTGCTGGCCGATCATGCGCGCCGATATGTCGGTCGCCCCGCCCGGCGGGAACGGCACGATGAACTTCACGGGCTTGGACGGCCACGCCTGCGCGTGCACGGCAAAGGAAGCGGCGGTCGCGAGCGCGGCCAGCAGGATCTTCAGCTTGGACATGGGGGACTCCTCCTCGAGTCGATTGTTCTACAGCCCGAGCGCGAATGCGAGGCTCGCGACCAGCGCGGCGCCCGCCGCCACCGCCGCGAGCGCCTTCTGCCACTCGCGCCACGGCAGGAATTCGAGCGCCAGCAAGCGCAACCCGCCGGTCAGGTGCGCGGCGAGCAACAGCACGATGCCCCACTCGGCGAACTTCACCAGCGGCATCTTCGTCCAGTCGAGGAACGCATCCATCGCGGCAGCGCCCTGCAGCGCGCTGCCCAGCGCGATGAAGTGCGCCGGCAGGAAAAGGGTCAGAAGGACGCCCGACAGGCGGTGGACAACGAAGGCCCAGTAGCCAGTGTGGTTGTTCCTCATCCGAACACCCCGATCACCGCGCGCAGGCCGAGCGCCGCGAGCGCCACCGCGATGCCGGCGACGAACCAGTCGCGCGAAGCACCGCGCCAGCCCAGCCACTCGCCGAGGATGGTGCGCAGGCCGATCGGCGCATGCACCGCGACCGACAGCACGAACACCGTGTAGAACGCGAGCCAGGCGACGTTGCCGCGCGTGCGGCCGAGGATCTCGGCCGCCGAGAGCCCGCCGCGGATCGCGACGATCATGGTGGCGAGGTGCACCAGCACGCAGAGCGCAAGCACGCCGGCGCTCTTTCGCTGCAGGATCCAGAGCCAGGTCTGGAATCGGGCGCTCAAAGCTTTCCCTTCATCGCCGCGCGCATCACCTCGCGCTTCAGGCCGGCGATGCCGGCGGTGGGCGAGATGTGCTTCGGGCAGCGCTCGGTGCACGAGAGATGCGTATGGCAGGCGAGGCTGCCGGCATCGCCGGCCACGGCGCGCAGGCGCTCGTCCTGCGCCACGTCGCGCTCGTCGCGATTCAACGTCCACGCGCGGTTCAATGCCGCGGGGCCGAGGTAGTCCGGGTTCCATGCCACGGTGTCGCAGGCGCTGTAGCAGACGCCGCAGCCGATGCACTCGATCGCCGCGTTCGCTTCGGCGCGAGCCGGCGAGTCGGGTGCCACGCGCGCGAAGTCTTCCTTGCGGGTCTTCGCGCCGGTGAAGCGGCCGAGCGCGCGCGCCCACTTGTCGAAGAACTCGCGCATGTCGGTGACGAGGTCGCGCACCACGGGCAGGTTCCTGAGCGGCGCGATGTCGAGGCGCCCGTCGGCGGCGACCGCGTCGACGTGGGTGCGGCAGGTCCAGCGCGGCTCGTCGTTCACGGTCATGGCGCAGGAGCCGCACATGCCGACGCGGCACGCGAAGCGGTACGCGAGCGAGGGATCGAGATTGCGCTGGATGTAGGTGACCACGTCCAGCACCGTCTGGGACTCGAGGCGCGGAACCTCGAAGGACTGGAATTCGCCCCCACCCGACGCACCCTTGGCGGTGCGCCAGACGCGGACCTGCAGCGTGCCGCTCGCGGCGCTCGTGCTATCTTCCGCGGCCATGGCCGGATTCCAATATCACGTCTTCGTCTGCGAGAACGCCCGCGATCCCTCGGATCCGCGCGGCTCCTGCAAGCACCGCAACTCGGATGCCGTCATGGCCGCGCTGAAGGACGGCGCGAAGGCCGCCGGCCTCAAGGGCAAGGTACGCGTCAATCGCGCGGGCTGCCTCGATCATTGCGAGCATGGGCCTGTGGTCGTGGTCTACCCCGAGGCGGTCTGGTACCACGTGCCCACCGTCGAGGATGCGGAAGAGATCCTGAACTCGCATCTGGTCGGCGGCAAGCCCGTGGACCGCCTGAAGATCGACTGATTCGACAGGCGGTTCGCCCCTACGCGCTTTCGTAGAGGCGGGTCAGCACGAACTGGCGCTGCCCGAGCGCCTCGGCGGCCGTGAGGCGGCCGTTGGCGGTGCGGAACATGCACTCCAGCAGCGAATCGCCCGCCTGGTCCGGCGTCATCTCCTTCCTCAGCAGGCCCGACACGTCGACGTCGATGTGCTCGGACATCGTGCGCACGGTGCGCGGGTTCGCGCACAGCTTGATCACCGGCAGGATCGGGTTGCCGACCACGTTGCCCTGCCCCGTGGGGAAGAAGTGCACCGTGAAGCCGGCGGCCGCGCACAGCGTCACCATCTCGGCCGCGGCCGAGGACGAGTCGAGGAACCACAGGCCGGGGCCGGTCGGCTCCTCGTGCTTGTCGAGCACGCCGTCGATGACGCACTTGCGGCCGATCTTCTGGATGTTGCCGAGCGCCTTTTCCTCGATCGTCGTCAGGCCGCCGGCGATGTTGCCCTTGGTCGGCTGCGAATCCGAGAGGTCGCTGGTCTTGTGCTTGTCGATGATCGCCTGGTAGCGGTCGAACATGAACTGGAACTTCTTCCGCACCTCGTCGTTGCGGCAGCGCGCCGCCACGAGATGCTCGCCGCCGGTCAGCTCGGTGGTCTCGCCGAACACCATCGTCACCTTGTGCGGGTAGAGCTTGTCGAAGGCGTTGCCAACGGTCGGGTTGGCGCCGCAGCCCGAGGTCGTGTCCGACTCGCCGCACTTGGTCGACACCCAGAGGTCCTTCAGCGGGCGCTCCTCGCGGCGCAGCTCGGAGGCCCACTGCACGTATTCCTTGGCCTTGCGCGAGGCGCGCATGATCGTGTCGTGGTCGCCGTGCATCTCGATGCCGAAGTACGACACCGGCTTGCCGGTGGCGGCGATGCCGTCGGCGATCTTCTTCGCCCAGCTGTCCTCGATGCCGATCACCACCACCGCCGCGACGTTCGGGTTCGCCCCGGTGCCGATCAGCGTGCGGAAGTGCAGCTCGAGGTCGGCGCCGAACTGCAGGCGCCCGTAGGGGTGCGGGATCGCGAGCGCGCCCTTGATGTTGTGCGCCACCGCCTCGCAGGCGGCGTTGGACAGGTCGTCCACCGGCAGGATGATGACGTGGTTGCGCACGCCGATGCGGCCGTTCTCCCGCTTGTAGCCCCAGAAGGTGGCCTTGCCCAGGTCGATTGCCATCGTCGTCTCCTTACCAGCGCTTGGTCTTGATGTTCTGCACGTGGGCGTGGCCGCCCGTGGCGATCGGCGCCACCACCTTGCCGATGTCGATGCCGTACTTGATCACGGTGTCGCCCGGCTTGTAGTCCCTGAGCGCCACCTTGTGGCCGATGGGGATGTCGTTCTGGGCGGTGACCTTGATTTCCTTGTCTTCCTCCATGATCCAGCCGACCAGCGTCTGGCCGGTCTTCACGCCCTCGACGACGACCACGCCGACGCCGTCGCCTTCCTCGTGCACCACGAAATGAATCATGCAGGTCTCCTGTTGGGAATGCGGCGAGCCGGGGCCCGCCTCCGGGGGGATGCCGGAGGCTACGCCCCGCCCCCGGCCAAGTCAACTAGATGAGTTGTATGAGTTTCGCTGTTCAAACCGCGGCCCCGCCCGTAGACTGCCGCCGTGCTCGAGGTCCCGCTCTACGAGGAAGTGAAGCAGGCGCTGATCCGCGACCTCGCGGGCGGCGAGTGGCGCCCGGGCGAGGCGCTGCCCTCGGAGGCCGCGCTCGCCCGGCGCTTCCGCGTGTCGATCGGCACGGTGCGCAAGGCCGTGGACGCGCTGGTCGCCGAGCGCGCCGTGGTGCGCCAGCAGGGCCGCGGCACCTTCGTCGCCACGCACGACCCGCGGCGGCTGATCTTCCACTTCTTCCACATCGTGCCGCGGGCCGGCGGCTCGGTGTACCCGGACACGAAGCTGCTCGACTTCTCGCGCGACCGCGCGACCGCAGCCGAGGCCGCGCGCCTCGGCCTTGCCGCGGGCGACGCGGTCTGGCGCATCCGCAACCTGCTGTCGCTGGAGGGCGCGCCGGCGCTCGTCGACGACATCACGCTCGCGCGCGAACGCTTCCCCGACCTCACGGCGAAGATCTACGAGCGCCGCGAGAACACCATCTACAACCTCTACCAGTCGCGCTACGGCCTGAACGTGCTGCGCACCACCGAGCGCCTGCGCGCCGTGCTGGCGGACGCCGCGACCGCGAAGCTGCTCGCCGTGAAGCGCGGCGCGCCGATCCTCGAGATCGACCGCGTCGCGCTGACGTACCATGACGCGCCGGTGGAATTGCGCCGCAGCCGCGTCGACACTACCCGCTACGACTACCTGAGCGACCTCGGAAAGGGCGACCATGTCCGCAAGGCGTGAATTCCTGAAGGTGCTCGGCGCAGCCGGTCTCGCCGCCGCGCTGCCGGCGCGCGCGCAACTGCTCGCGAAGCCGCGCTTCGCCTCCGACCCGTTCACGCTCGGCGTCGCCTCGGGCTATCCGCTGCCGAACAGCATCGCGCTGTGGACGCGCCTCGCGCCGCAACCGGATGCGCCCGGCGGCGGCCTCGGCCCGGAGACGATCCCGGTACGCTGGGAGATCGCGCGCGACGAGGGCCTGAAGGATGTCGTCGCCTCGGGCACGACGTACGCGAGCGCCGACTGGGCGCACTCGGTGCACGTCGAGGTCTCCGGACTGGAGCCCGCGCGCTGGTACTGGTACCGCTTTACGGCCGGCGACGCGCAGAGCCCGGTCGGCCGCACGCGCACCGCGCCGGGCGCGAACGCCAACCCCGATCGCCTCAAGTTCACGCTCGCCTCCTGCCAGCACTACGAGCAGGGCTTCTTCGCGGCGCAGCGGCACATCGCGGCCGAGAGCCCCGACCTCGTGCTGTTCGTCGGCGACTACATCTACGAGTCCTCGTGGGGCGCGGCGCACGTGCGCAAGCACGGCACGCCCGAGCCGCACACGCTCGACGACTACCGGGCGCGCTACGCGCTTTACAAGACCGACGCCGACCTGCGCGCCGCGCATGCTGCCGCGCCCTGGCTGGTGACCTGGGACGACCACGAGGTCGAGAACGACTACGCGAACGATGTCTCCGAGAACCTCGACGCGCGCGACTGGTTCCTCGCGCGACGCGCGGCGGCCTACAAGGCGTGGTACGAGCACATGCCGGCGCGGCGCTCCATGGTGCCCTTCGGCCCGCACGCGACCATCTACACGCGCGCGGCCTTCGGCGGCCTCGCGCAGTTCCACGTGCTCGACAATCGCCAGCACCGCGCGCCCGAGGCCTGCCCGCGCGCGGGACGCGGCGGCTCCAACGTAGTCGATCCCGCACAGTGCCGCGAACTCGCGGACCCGTCGCGCACCATGCTCGGCGCGACGCAGGAAGCGTGGCTCGACGCGGGATTCGCGGCCTCGCGCGCGAAGTGGAACCTCGTCGTGCAGCAGACCATGGTGGCGCAGTTCGACCAGCAGCCCGGGGCGGGGCGACGCGCGTGGACCGACTCGTGGGACGGCTACCCGGCCGCGCGCCGCAAGATGCTCGAGTCGGTGCGCGACCGCAAGGTCGCCAACCCGGTGTTCCTGGGCGGGGACGTGCACATGTTCTACGTCACGGACCTGAAGACGGATTTCGACGACGCCGCGTCGCCGGTGGTCGCCTCCGAATTCGTCGGCACCTCGATCACCTCGCAGTCGTGGCCGCAGGACCGGATCAATTCGTTCCTGCCCGACAACCCGCACGTGCGCCACGCCGAGTCGCGCCACCGCGGCTACGTGCGCTTCGAACTGACGCCGAAGGCGCTGCGCGCGGAACTGCGCGGGCTGGACTCCGAGAAGAAGGCCGATTCGGCCTGCAGCACGATCTCGTCGTGGGTGGTCGAGGACGGGCGCGCCGGCGCGCAGAAGGCCTGAACGCCTAGCGGCAGCGCAGGTTGCCGCCGGCCGAGAGGTCGACCGGTTGCGTGCAATCCACCTCGCGCACCGAGCGATTCGGGTCCATCTCGGCCGGCATGCGGCGCAACGGTGCGTCGCCCTGCACGATCGCCGCGAACACGCCGAGGCCGATCACCGCGCCGAGCAACGGGCCCGACGAGGAGCGCACCTCGACCGAGCCGCCCGACACCGAGGTACCGGCGGGCACGCTGTCGACGCGCCCGGACGGCGTGCCCAGGTGCATCGTGGACTGGCACCCGGCGAGGAGTAACGCGGAGACAGCGAGCAGGCGCATGCGGAAATCCTACGCCTTCCCGAGGCGGGCGCGGATCTTCTCGCTCACCATGTCGACGTGCCCACGGAAGGTGTAGAGCAGTTCCGAGAACGCCAGCGGCACCGCGACCGCGCGCACCTCCGCGTCGAGCGTCTCGACGCGCGCAAGCATGGCGCGCAGGGCCTCCTGCGTCGGGTTGCGGTCGACCTCGGCCTCGATGTAGCGCAGCTCGCCGTAGCGCTTGAAGAACTTCGACTTCACGCGCCAGGTGTAGAGCGGCGGCAGGATCTTCGCGAGCGGCAGCACGATCGCGATCACCGGCAGCAGCAGCACCCAGAGGCGCTCGACCAGGCTGGCGAGCCAGAACGGGAACATGCGCTGCAGGAACGGCAGCCCCTGCTTGAAGTAGCGCACCGCGTCCTCGGACAGCTCGAAGTCGCCGGGCCGCAGGTACGGGAAGTCGCCCGCGCGCTGGAACAGGCCGGACTCTCGATGCACCTCGCTCGCGGCCTGCAGCAGCAGATAGACGAGCGCAGGGTGGGCCGTGTCGCGCGCCACCAGCCGCGCCGTCGGCGACACCAGCTGCAGCTCGCGCGGCGGCAGGTGTTCGGTGAACGAGATCGCGTCCTGCGGCAGCGACAGCCGGGCGAGGAACGGAAAGCGCCGCGCGTAGGCCTCGGCGTTGGAGAAGTTGACCAGCTGCAGGTCCTTGCGGTGCACCAGTTCGCGCACCAGCGGCGAGCTCGCCCCGGCGACGAAGAACGCGGCGTCCACCTCGCCCTTCTCCAGCGCGGCGACCGCGTCGTGCCCGCCGATGGCGAGCAGCTTCGTCGGCGCGGCGTCGAGCCCGTTCGCGTGCGCGAGCAGCAGCGCCAGCGCGCGCGTGCCGCTGCCCTCGGTGCCGACCGCGATCCGGCGACCCTTCAGCTGCACCAGCTGGTCGACCGGCTTGCGGTCGCGCACGAAGGCCCACAGCGGCTCGTAGGCGACCGAGGCCAGCTTCAGCAGTTGCGGCGCCTCCTGCGATACCGTGGCGGGCTTCACGCCCCCCTGCACGAACGCCACCTCGACATCGCTCGCCGGGTCCTGCAGCAGCCTCAGGTTCTCGACCGCGCCCGCAGTCTCGCGGATCTCGAGGCGGATGCCGTCGCGCGCGAGCACCTCCGCGTATTGCCGCGCGAAGGTGTAGTACGCGCCGTCCCTGGCGCCGGTCGCGATCACGATGCGATCCGGCGGCGCGGGCTTGATGTACAGCGAGGCCAGCCAGAACGCCCCGACGACCAGCGCGATCGACGGCAGGCCGAGCAGCAGCAGGTCGCGAACCGACAGGCGCCGGATGCGCTGGATCATGGCCTCAGGATACCGCCGCGCGCGCGAGCCGGTCGTGCACCGCGGCCCATGCGCCATCTCCGGGCGGCGACTCGACGAGGATGGCCTCGCAACCCGCGCCGTCGAGCTCGCGCAGCGCGCCGTACAGCCGCTGCGCGTAGGCTGCAGCGTCGCGGGGCATGCGGATCCAGTAGTCCACGCGCTCGTCGGGGCGGGAGAACGCCAGCACGGCGACGCGAGCGCCGTGGCCCGCGATCTGCGCATCGAGTTCGTGCGACGGCACGAGGCGCGTCGGCGTGCGCGGCGCGTAGTGGCGCTCCAGGCCGCCCGAGTGCGCCGGCGCGGCCGCGTCCTTCGCCGCGACGGGCATGCCGAGCACCGCGGCGATTGCCTCCGGCGTGACGTGCCCGGGCCGCAGAAGCACCGGCGCGCCGCGCGACAGGTCGACGATGGTCGATTCGATGCCAACCTCCGCGTCGCCGCCCTCCAGCACGAGGTCGACGTCCTCGCCGAGATCGGCCCGCACGTGCGCAGCGGTGGTCGGTGACACGCGGCCGAAGCGGTTGGCCGAGGGTGCGGCGATGCCGGCACGGCGCGCATCGCCTCGCAACGAACGGAACTCGCGCAGCAGCGCCTGCGCCACTGGATGCGAGGGCACACGCACGCCCACCGCGTCCTGCCCGCCGGTGACGAAGTCGCCCGCGCAGGGGTCGCGCTTCAGGATCATCGTCAGCGGCCCGGGCCAGAACGCGGCGGCGAGCTTGCGCGCCGCGTCGGGCACTTCGCGTCCCCAAGCGAACGCATGCTCGGCGGTATCGAGGTGCACGATCACCGGATGGCCGGGAGGCCGGCCCTTCACCGCATAAAGGTGCGCGATCGCGGCGGCGCTGGAAGCATCGGCGCCGAGGCCATAGACGGTTTCCGTCGGGAAAGCGACGAGCCGGCCGGCGTCGAGCAGCCGCGCGGCGTGCGCGAGGGCGCCGGCTTCAGGCATCGCCGATGCCGAGCCGCGCGCGCAAGGCGAGCGCGGTGGCGACCGCGCGGTCGCGCTCGGCATCGAGCACCGTGAAGTGCCCCATCTTGCGCCCCGGGCGCGCAGACTCCTTGCCGTAGAGGTGCAGGCGCGCGCGCGGCTCGGCCAGCACCGCGGCCCAGTCCGGCGCCCCGCCAGCGGGCCACGCGTCGCCGAGCACGTTCACCATCACCGCGGGCGAGAGCAGCCTTGCGTCGCCCAGCGGCAGGCCGCAGAGCGCGCGCACCTGCTGCACGTACTGGCTCGTCGCGCAGGCCTCGATCGTGTAGTGGCCGCTGTTGTGCGGCCGCGGCGCGATCTCGTTGACGAGCAGCCGGCCGCCGCTGACGAAGAACTCGACCCCTAGCACGCCGACGTAGCCCAGCACGCCGGCGAGGCGCGCAGCCATGGCCTGTGCCTCGGCGGCGAGCGCGTCGTCCACGCGCGCAGGCACGATCGACACGTCGAGGATGCCGTTCAGGTGGCGGTTCTCGGCCACCGCGAACGGCGCGGTCGCGCCATCCGCGCCGCGCGCGACGACAACCGAGACCTCGCAGTCGAGCGTGACCTTCCTCTCGAGCACGCAGGGCGCGCCGTCGAACGCCTTCCATGCGGCAAGCCCTTCGGCGGGCGACGCGACGCGCGCCTGCCCCTTGCCGTCGTAGCCGAACCGGGCGCGCTTGAGGATCCCGGGGTAGAGATCGGCGCGATCCAGGTCCGCCTCGGCGAGCACCGGGACGTATGCGCCCACCGGGAAGCCGTGCGCGGCGAGCGCCGCCTTCTCGCGGATCCGGTCCTGCGCCACGGCGACGCAGTCGGCCGAGGGCGCCACGCGCCGCGTGCGCGCGAGGTACGCCATGCTCTCGGCCGGCACGTTCTCGAACTCGGTGGTGATCGCGGCGCAACTGGCGGAGAGTTCGTCGAGCGCGGCGCGGTCCTGGTAGTCGGCGGCGAGATGCCTGTCCGCGAGGGCGCCGGCGGGACTGCCTCGATCCGGATCGAGCACCACCACGCGATAACCCATCTGGCGGGCGGCGATGACGAAGAAGCGCCCGAGCTGCCCGCCGCCCAGCACGCCGAGCATCGCGGGCGGCAGGATCGGGCCCGCCGCGGGCACGCTCACGGCTGGTCGGAGAGGCGCATCTTCGCGACCAGCCGGCGCAGCCCGGCGCGATAGCGCTCCAGGCGCGTGGCGAGGGACGCGTTGCCGCCGGCGAGGAGCGCGACAGCGAAGAGACCCGCGTTGGCCGCGCCCGCCTGCCCGATGGCGAAGGTCGCCACCGGGATACCCTTGGGCATCTGCACGATCGAAAGCAGCGAATCCTGCCCCGCGAGGTGCTTCGAGGGCACCGGCACGCCAAGCACCGGAACGGTGGTCTTCGACGCAAGCATGCCGGGCAGGTGCGCCGCGCCGCCGGCGCCGGCGATGATGGCGCGCAGGCCGCGGGCGCGCGCCTTCGACGCATAGGCGAACATCGCGTCGGGCGTGCGGTGCGCCGACACCACCTTCGCCTCGTAGGGCACGCCGAATTCGGCGAGCACCGCACAGGCCTCCCGCATCACGTCCCAGTCGGAGTTCGAGCCCATGACGACGCCGACCAGCGGCTTCGCCGGCGTGCGGCGCGTGGACTTCGCCTTCATGCCTTCGCCCCGGTGAGGCGTTCCATCGCCTCGCGGTACTTGGCGGCGGTGCGCGAGATCACGTCCTCGGGCAGCTTGGGCGGCGGGTAGGTCTTCGGCCAGTCGAGCGTCTCGAGGTAGTCGCGCACGAACTGCTTGTCGAACGAGGGCGGGCTGGTGCCGACGCGGTACTCGTCGGCGGGCCAGAAGCGGGAGCTGTCGGCGGTGAGGATCTCGTCGATGAGGACGAGGTTGCCCGCGTCGTCGAGGCCGAACTCGAACTTGGTGTCGGCGATGATGATGCCCTTGGTCGCGGCGTACGCCGCCGCCTCCCGGTAGAGGCGGATGCTGATCTCGCGCACCTTCTCGGCGTTCGCGCGGCCGACCATCTCGACCATGCGCTCGAACGGGATGTTCTCGTCGTGGCCCGACTCGGCCTTGGTCGCCGGCGTGAAGATCGGCTCGGGCAGCTGCTGGGCCTGCGCGAGGCCCTTCGGGAGCGCGATGCCGCAGATCGCGCCGCTCGCCTGGTAGTCCTTCCAGCCGGAGCCGATGATGTAGCCGCGCACCACCGCCTCGACCGGCAGCGGCTTCAGGCGTCGCACGACGATCGAGCGGCCGCGCACCTGCGCCTTCTCGTCCTCGCCCTGCACCACGCTCTCGGGGTCGATGCCGGTGAGGTGGTTGGGCACCACGTGGCCGAGCTTCGCGAACCAGAAGTTCGCCATCGCGTTCAGCACGCGGCCCTTGCCGGGAATCGGCTGCGCCATGACGACGTCGAACGCGGAGAGGCGATCGGAGACGACGATCAGCATCTTGTCGTCGCCGACCGCGTAGATGTCGCGAACCTTGCCGCACCCGAGGCGCGGCAGGCTCTTCAGGCTCGACTCGTAGAGCGCGTCGGCCATCGCGGCCTCAGGCGACGGCCTTCTCGAGCTCCGGCTTCCACTTGCCCGCGGCGGCGAGGCCGTTCATGTGGGCGCGGTGGTAGAAGGCCTGCTGCGCGGCCTGCACGTTCGAGGCCTGCCCGCGCCAGGTCTTCAGCGCCGGGTTCTGCAGCGCGCGCGAGTACGAGAACGTGAGCGGCCACGGATTCGGGCCCATCGCGTTCATCGCGTTCAGGTGCGCGGTGGCCGAGACGTCCGACTGGCCGCCCGACAGGAACACGATGCCGGGCTGCGCCGAGGGCACCGTGCGCTTCAGCACGCGCAGCGTACGCTCGGCGACTTCCTCGACGCCGGCCTGCCGCGAGCAGTCCTTGCCCGACACCACCATGCTCGACTTGAGGATGGTGTGCTCTAGCGACACGTTGTGCGCGGCGAGCGCGGCGTAGGTGGCGCGCAGCGTCGCTTCGGTGACTTCCTCGCAGCGCTCGATGGTGTGGTCGCCGTCGAGCAGCACCTCGGGCTCGATCATCGGCACGATCGACGCTTCCTGGCACAGCGCGGCGTAGCGCGCGAGCGCGTGCGCGTTGGCGTAGAGGCACGCGTGCGAAGGGATCGCCTCGCCGATGGTGATCACCGCGCGCCACTTCGCGAAGCGCGCACCGAGCTTGAAGTACTCGGCAAGGCGCGGACGCAGGCCGTCGAGGCCCTCGGTCACCTTCTCGCCAGGGCACAGCGCGAGGTCCATCGCGCCCTTGTCGACCTTGATGCCCGGCAGGATGCCCTTCTTCGCCAGCATGTCGGCGAACGGCGTGCCGTCGTCGGCTTTCTGGCGGATGGTCTCGTCGAACAGGATCACGCCCGAGACGAACTTCTCGACGCCCGGCGTCGTGAACAGCAGGCCGCGGTAGGCGCGGCGGTTTTCCTCGGTGCAAGGCGTGCTGATGGTCTGGAAGCGCTTCTCGCAGGTGCCAGCGGATTCGTCGGCGGCCAGGACGCCCTTGCCCTTGGCGACCATCGCGGCGGCGGTTTTCGAAAGCAGTGCCTTGTCCATGGAGTCCTCGATACCGTGGTGTTTTCGGGGTAGGTAGCTCGCGCGAGCGCGGGGCCGCATTCTATCGCGTCCCGATACAATCCGCCCCTGCTGCGCCCGGCCTCGGGATCACCTGCGATGCGACTCCTCTCGATCCCCTTCGTGCCCGCCGCCCTCGTGCTGTCGCTCTTCGCGTTCGTCGCGCTGAACCTCGCCTCGGGCCTGCGCCACGTCGGCCAGTGGACGATGCTTGGCTGCGCGGTGCTGCTCGGCACGCACGCGGCCGGCCTCGCCACGCGCAGGCGCGTCTCGTGGATCTTCGCGATCGCGCTGCTCGCCGTCGCCGCGGCGGGGTGCCTGTGGATGGGAGGGCGCCTCGCGTTCGAGGGCCTGACCTGGAAAGGCGCCGACGGCTGGGGGCGGCTCGGCCTGCTGTTCGCGATCCCCTACGGCCTGGCCATCGCGGCGTTCGGCGCGGCCTGTGCCGTGCTCGCGTGGCGGCTGGCGCGCGACGCCGGGGAACTCGAGGGCGGCCGCGACACGGCCGCGTGGTCCGGCGCCCTCGTCGGCGCGCTCATCTCGCTGGCGGAACTCGGCTGGATGGTGGTCTACCAGTACCACCATCGCAAGCTGCCGGAGCAGAACGCCTGCGTCGGCGGCCGCGTGCTGAGCTGCGCCGACCTGTCGCGCAAGTCGAAGATCTTCGACGAGGCTGATCGCCGGGACTTCGCGCGGCTGGGCTGCGCGCGCGAGCACCTCGACTCCTGCCACGAGCTGCTGAAGCTGCTGCGTCCGCGGCACGACGCCGGCAGCGCCGAGGTGCAGGCGATCGCCGCGACCTGCGAAACCGGCATGGCGTCGCTCTGCAAGGGCCTCGGCCTGCACCTGCTCTCGACCGGCGACCTGCAGCAGGGAGGGAAGTACCTTGCGCTCTCCTGCGAACGCGCCCCGGGCACCTGCAGCTCGTCGGCGACCGCGCTGGCGCCGGCCGGCGATGCCGCGCTCGCGCGCACGCTGCTCGAGAGCGGCTGCCGGCGCGACGATGCGCGCAGCTGCCGGGTGCTGCTGGGCGAGCACGGCGCCGGGATGCCGAGCGAGGCGCGCGAGAAGCTGGAGATGCGCCTGTGCCTCATCGGCAACTTCGCCGATTGCCGGTCCCCGATGGCGCGCGACCTCCCGGGCACCTGCGCGCGCCTGTGCAGCCTGCAGTCGACCCGCTGGTTCTGCGTACAGTGCGCGCAGGAAGCGGCGAAGCGCGGCCAGCCGGAACTCGCGCGGCAGCACCTCGAAGCGCAATGCTCTGGGGGCTACCGCACGGCCTGCGAGTCGCTGCAGCGCCCGCCCGTCGAGCCTCGCCGGTCGCGCTAGGCGGCGCCCGCCGACGCGCGCGGCAAGGCCGCGCGCAGCACGAAGTAGCCCAGCACGCCGGCGGCGATCGAGCCGGCAAGGATGCCGAGTCGGCTCTCGTTCGCGACGCGCGCGGCCTCGCCCTCGAACGCGAGCGAACCGATGAAGAGGCTCATCGTGAAGCCGATGCCGCAGAGGATCGCGACGCCGGCCATCTGGCGCCAGTCCGCGCCCTCCGGCAGGCGCGCGAATCCGAGACCGACCGTCGCCGCGCAGGCCGCGAGCACGCCGAGCGTCTTCCCGGCGAGCAGCCCGAGCGCGATGCCCGCGGGCACGGGGCTCGCGAGCGTCGCGAGCGTCATGCCCTCGAGCGGCACGCCGGCGTTGGCGAACGCGAAGAGCGGCAGGATCCCGTAGGCCACCGCCGGGTGCAGGTCGTGCTCCAGGCGCCGCAGCGGCGAAACGTCGTCCGGCCCGCGCATCGGGATGAAGAGCGCCAGCGCGACGCCCGCGAGCGTCGCGTGCACGCCGGACTTCAGCACCGCCGCCCACATGATCGCGCCGACGAGCAGGTACGGCGGCACCGCCGCGATGCCCCGGCGGTTGAATACCGCGAGCACGGCCAGCGCGACGGCGGCGACGCCGAGCGACGCCAGCGACAGGTGGTCGGTGTAGAACAGCGCGATGACGACGATCGCGCCGAGGTCGTCGAGGATGGCGAGCGTCAGCAGGAACACCTTGAGCCCCGCCGGCACGCGGCTGCCCAGGAGCGCGAGCACGCCGACCGCGAACGCGATGTCGGTCGCGGTCGGGATCGCCCAGCCGCGCAGCGCGACGGGGTCGCCCCAGTTGATCGCGGCGTAGATCGCGCCCGGCACCACCATGCCGCCGAGCGCGGCGAGCGCCGGCAGCACCGCCTGCGAGCGATCGGCGAGGTGGCCCTCGAGGAACTCGCGCTTGATCTCGAGGCCGACCAGGAAGAAGAACACCGCCATCAGGCCGTCGTTGATCCACAAGAGCAGCGGCTTGGCGATCTCGAAGCTGCCGGCGCGCAATTCCACCGGGATCGCGAGCAGGCCCTCGTACACGCCGGACCACGGCGAATTGGCGAACGCCATCGCCGCGATGGCGGCGGCGAGCAGCAGGATGCCGCCCGACGCCTCGAGCCGGAGGAACTCCCGGATCGCACTGGAAAGCGGGTTCATGCCCGGAGCATATCAACCGCCCCCGGCCGGCGGTCGCGGCCGCAGCACGAGGCTGGCGACGATGCTGGCCGCGATCAGCGCGGCGACCACGCCGAGGGCGAGGAACACCGGGATCTTGTAGACGTCGATCAGCAGCATCTTCGTGCCGATGAACATGAGCACCAGCGCGAGGCCGTAGGACAGCAGGTGGAAGCGATCCGCCATGTCGGCGAGCACGAAGTAGAGCGCCCGCAGCCCCAGCACCGCGAAGATGTTCGAGGTCATGACGATGAACGGGTCATCCGTGATGGCGAAGATCGCCGGGATGCTGTCGACCGCGAACACGATGTCGGTGACGCCGATCATCACCAGCACGAGGAACAGCGGCGTATAGGTGCGCACCCCGTCCTTCAGGATCCAGAAGCGCTCCCCCTCGAAGCCCGGCGTGAGCGCGAGGTGGCCGCGCATCCAGCGCAGCGCCGGGTTCTTCTCGAGGTCGGGCTTCTGTCCGGCGAAGAACAGCATCTTGCCGCCGGTGGCGAGCAGGAACAGGCCGAACACGTAGATGATCCAGTGGAACTTCGCGATCAGCCACGCGCCGACGAGGATCATCACGATGCGCAGCGCAATCGCGCCGAGCACGCCGTAGACCAGCGTGCGCCGCTGCAGCTCGGCCGGCACCGCGAAATAGGTGAACAGCATCAGGAACACGAAGATGTTGTCCACCGACAGCGACTTCTCGATGAGATACCCGGTGAGGTACGCGAGCGCCTGCTCGCGCGCCTCCTCGGGGCCGGCGGTGCCGGTCAGGTGCCACCAGAGCCAGCCGCCAAAGGCGAGCGCGAGCGCGACCCAGAACGCGGACCACGCGAGCGCCTCGCGCAGGCTGACGCGCGTCGCGCCCTTGGCCGCCAGTACCTTGAGGTCGACGAAGGTCGCGACGACCACGAACAGGAAGAAACCCGCCCACATGGCGGGGGTGGCAATGGTTTCCATCGACGAGCCTCCGTGGTCGAAACGTTACGGGCCCGGTCTGGCTCGCGGCGCTGGGCCGCCCGCGCGACGGGGTGCATTGCACCCGGATTGACGACCGCGCGGCGTGGAGCTACTCCCCTGGGGGGATTGCTTGGTACGGCACTGATGATGCCACCCTGGGGCTGCATTCATCCAATGAATATTCCCTCTCACGGCAATTGACGGCCCCTACCGCGGCCCCGCGGGTTCGCGCAGGCGGCCGAACCGCTCCACCGGGACCACCCATACCACCCCGTCGCCGGCCTGCCCGGTGTGGCACGCGTCGCGCACCAGCGCGCACAGCGCCTCGACCTGCTCGTCGGGCGCGACGATCTCGATGCGCACCTTGGCCGAGAAATCCGCGAGCTCGCCCTTGATCCCGGCGGACGCCGGCTTCTGCGGGTGGTACCCCGAGCCCTCGGCGCGGGACACCGTCATGCCGGGGAAGTCGGGAATCCGCCGCACCGCCTCGCGCAGCCGCGACAGCCGCCCCGGCTGGATCACTGCCTTGATCTCCTTCATGCCTCGATCCTCCTTTCCTCGAAGAAGCGGTACAGCGTCGGCACCACGACCAGCGTGAGCAGCGTCGACGTGATCAGGCCGCCGATCACCACGATGGCGAGCGGCCGCTGCACCTCGGAGCCCGGCCCGGTGGCGAACAGGAACGGGATCAGGCCGAGCATCGCCACGGTCGCGGTCATCATCACCGGGCGGAAGCGCTGCGTCGCGCCCTCGACCACCGCGCGCGCCATCGGCAGGCCGTCCTCGCGCAGCTTGCGGATGCAGGTGACGAGCACGACGCCGTTCAGCACCGCGATGCCCCAAAGCGCGATGAACCCCACCGACGCCGGCACCGACAGGTACTCGCCGGTCACCGCCAGCGCGAGCACGCCGCCGATCGACGCGAACGGCAGCACCGTGATGATCAGCGTCGCGAAGCGCAGCGAGTTGAAGAGCAGGAAGAGGAGGAAGAAGATCGCGCCCACGGTCACCGGCACGATCACCATCAGGTGGCCGAGCGCGCGCTCCATGTTCTGGAACTGCCCGCCCCACTCCAGGTAGTAGCCCTCGGGCAGCGCGACGCCCGCCTCGACCGCGCCGCGCAGCTCGGCGACGAAGCCGCCGAGGTCTCGGTCCTGCACGTTGATGCCGACGACGATGCGGCGCTTGCCCATTTCCCGGCTCACCTGCGCCGGTCCCTCGGAGACCTCGATACGCGCGAGGCTCTCCAGCGCGACCAGCGCGCCCGAGGGCGCGGTCAGCGTGATCGCGCGGATCTCGGCGATGCTGTCGCGCAGGCGCTCGGGCAGGCGCACGATCGCCGAGAAGCGCCGCTCGCCCTCGTAGATCTCGGTGGCCACCTTGCCGCCGATCGCCATCTCGATCACATCCTGCACGTCGGCGACGTTGAGGCCGGCGCGCGCGATCGCCTGGCGGTCGATCGCCACGGTCAGGTACTGCTGCCCGCCCACGCGCTCGACGCGCAGGTCGCGCATGCCGCGCACGCCGCCGGCGACCTTGGCGATCTCGTTCGCCTTCGCGCGCAGTACCTCGAGGTCGTCGCCGAAGAGCTTCACCGCGACATCCGACCGCACGCCCGTCACCATCTCGTCGACGCGATCCGAGATCGGCTGCGCCATGACCAGCTGCACGCCGGGCAGCGACTTCAGCTTCTCGACGATGGCCGCGGCGATGGTGTCCTGCGTCCAGCCCTTCGGCCACTCGTCGCGCGGCTTCAGCGTCACGATCGGGTCGGCCTCGTTCGGCCCCGCGGGGTCGGCGGGCGACTCGCCGCGCCCGAGGCGCGATACGGCGAGCTTCACGCCCGGCACCTCCATCACGCGGCGCATCGCCTCCTTCTCCATCGCGATCGATTCGTCGATCGCGATGTTGGGCACGCGGTCCATCGACGGCGAGATCGAGCCCTCCTTCATCTCCGGGATGAACGCGGTGCCGAGGAACGGCACCACCGCCAGCGCGAGCACGAACGCGGCCACCGCGGCGCCCACGGTCTTCCTCTCGTTGGCGAGCGCGAGGTCGAGCAGGCGCAGGTACGGGCGCTTCAGGCGCGCGATCATCCAGGTGTCGTGCTCGGCACCGCCCTTCAACAGGTAGGTGGCGAGCGCGGGCGTCAGCGTCAGCGACAGCACCAGCGAGATGAAGAGCGCGATCGCGATCGTGTAGGCGAGCGGCGCGAACATCTTGCCCTCCATGCCCTGCAGCGTCATCAGCGGCAGGAACACCAGGATGATCACGCCGATGCCGAAGATCACCGGTGTCGCCACCTCCTTGACCGCCTCGAAGATCACCCGCACCCGGCTCTCGTCCTTCGACTCCCCGAGGCGCGCTAACGCGTTATCGACCACAACCACCGAGCCGTCCACCATCAGGCCGATCGCGATCGCGAGGCCGCCGAGCGACATCAGGTTCGCCGACAGGCCGTAGCGATTCATCACCATGAACGTGGCGAGCGGCGTCAGGACCAGCGTGGCGACCACGATCAGCGAGCTGCGCAGGTCGCCGAGGAAGAGGACCAGCACGACGACCACGAAGAGCACGCCTTCGAGCAGCACCTTGGTCACCGTCCACAGCGCCGCGTCCACGAGCTCCGAGCGGTCGTAGTAGGGCACGATCTTCAGGCCGCCGGGCAGCATGCCCTTGGCGTTGATCTCGTCGACGCGCGCCTTGATGCGCGACACGACCTCCTTGGCGTTGCCCGCGCGGATCATCATCACGACGCCGCCGACCGCCTCGGTCTCGCCGTTCTTGATCATCGCGCCGTAGCGTACCTCCTCGCCGAAGGCCACCTCGGCGACGTCGCGCACGTACACCGGCGTGCCGCCGGCCTCCTTCAGCACGATGTTGCGCAGGTCGTCGAGGTCCTTCACCAGGCCGATGCCCCGGATCAGGTACTGCTCGGCCTTCTGCGGCAGCACGCCTCCGCCGGCGTTGGCGTTGTTGCGCGCGAGCGCCTGCCAGACGTCCTGGATCGACACCTTGTAGTGCCGCAGCCGGTCCGGCTCGACCAGCACCTGGTACTGGCGCACGTAGCCGCCGGTGGAATTGATCTCGGCGATGCCGGGGATCGAGCGCAGGAGCGGCCGCACCACCCAGTCCTGCACGGTGCGCCGCTCGGTAAGCTCTTCCTTCGACAGCGCGCGCTTGCCGTCGTCCGGGCGCTCGAGCGTGTACTGGTAGACCTCGCCGAGCGCCGTGGACACCGGCCCGAGCACCGGCGTGGTGCCCGCAGGCAGGCGGCCGCCGATCTCGATCAGGCGCTCCATCACCAGCTGGCGCGCGAAGTAGACGTCGGTCGCGTCGGTGAAGACGAGCGTGATGAGCGACAGGCCGGGCTTGTTGAGCGACCGCATCTCGACGAGGCCGGGCAGGCCCGTCATCGCGATCTCGACCGGCACGGTGACGAAGCGCTCCACTTCCTCGGGCGAGCGGCCCGGCGCCTCGGTCGCGATCTGCACCTGCACGTTGGTGACGTCGGGGAACGCGTCCACCGAGAGCTTGCGCGCCGCGTTCAGGCCGAACGCGAGCAGTACCAATGCCAGCACGACCACCACCAGGCGCTGCGCCAGCGCCGCGCGCACCATCGCGTCGATCATGGCGTCCTCAGCGCTTGTCCGGCGCCGCGGCGCCCTTCGGCGCGGGCGCCGCCCCGGCGCCCTGAACCGCGCGCCGCTGGCGTTCGTTGTTCAGGTGGAACGCGCCGCCGCTCACCAGGCGCTCCGTCTCGCGCAGCCCGCCGAGCACCACGCGCCGCCCCTCGTGCTCGACGCCGAGCGAGACCTCGCGCAGCCGGAACGCGCCGTCGCCCGCCTGCACGAACACGAAGTCGCGGTTCTCGTCGCGCACCACGGCCTCGACCGGGATCGTCATCCGGCGCTGCGGGCTGCTGCGGATCAGCACCGACGCGAGCATCGCCGGCTTGAACTCGCGATCGGGGTTGTCGAGCACCATGCGCGCCCGGATGGTGCGCGTGTCCGGGCTCACGGTGGGGCTCACGAACTGCACCGTGCCCTGCACGCGCCGGCCGCCGAGGGCCGGAATCTCGGCCTGCACCGACTCGCCGATGCGCAGCGCGCCAGCGCTCTGCTCGGGCACGTCGGCCGACACCCAGACGCGCGACAGGTCGGCGATCAGGAACACGCCGTCGGCGGGCTGCACCACCTGCCCCTCGGTGACCTTGCGCTCGATCACGGTGCCCGAGAGGCTGGCGACGATGTGCGTGACCGACGTAATGGTGCCGGTCGCGGCGAGGCGGTCGATCGCGCCCGCGGCCATGCCGAGCACCTTCAGCTGGTCGCGCGCCGCGGCGGCCTCGGCCTCGGCCTGCGCGAGTTCGGCCTGCCGGCGCTGCACCTCGGCCGTGCCGATCACGTCGGCCTCGAGGAGCTGCTGCGCGCGCGCCGCGGCGCGCGCCGCGAGGCTGCGCTGCGACTGCGCCTTCAGGTAGGCAAGCTGCGCTGCCGAGAGTTCGGTGCTGTTCAGCGTGGCGAGCGTCTGGCCGCGCCTCACTTCCTCGCCGACCGCAGCCGCGAGATCGGTCAGGCGCCCCGCCACCGGCGCGCCGACGCGCGCAAGGCGCGTCTCGTCGGCCTCGATGCGGCCCGGGACGCGCAGCACCTCGCGCACCTCGGCGTACTCCGGCAGGCCGAGCTGCAGCCTCGCGACCAGGTCCGGGCCCGCCTCGACGACGAGCGGGTCGCGCACCGCCGCGGGCTTCGGCGCGGGCTTCTCCCCGCAGGCGGACAGGAGCGCCGCGGCGCACGCGGCGAGCAGGATTCGGGTCATCGGGGACTCGGGCTGGAAGAAGCGAAGGGATCGCGCGCGCGCAGGCGCTCGAGGTCGAGCCAGGCCGACAGGCGATCGAAGCGCGCCTGGTTGTAGTCGGTGCGCACGGTGCGCAGCGTTCGCTGCGCGTCGAGCACCTCGAGGAAGCTGCGCTCGCCGAAGCGGTAGGCCGCCTCGGCGACCTGCAGCGCCGCCTCGGCGCTCTTCAGGAGTCCCGCCTCGAAGGTCTGCACCTGGCGCTGCGCGATGCCGAAGCGCGCGTGCGCGGAGTCGAGATCCCGCAGCAGGTTGGCGCGCTCGCGCTCGAGTTGCGCGGCCGCGAGGTCGATGCCGGCCTGCGCCTGCGCGATCGGGCCCTCGCGGCGGTTCCACAGCGGCACCGTGACCGCGACGCCGACCGTCGTGGCGCGCATCTCCGGGTCGCGCGAGTCGCCGAGGCGCAGCGACGGTTGCGGCGCGCGCAGCGCGCGTTCCTGTTCCAGCCGCAGGCGCGCGCGCTCGCGCTCGGCCTCGAGGACCTTCAGCGCCGGATGCGCCGCGAGCACCTCGTCCTGCAGCGGCGCGAGCGCCGGCACCTGGTCGGCGGGCATCGGCGGCGGGCCGGACGGCTCGAACTGCGCAGGCAATGCGTTGCCGGCGAGGCGGCGCATGGTGCCGCGCGCCTCGTCGACGCGCAGGCGTGCTGCGGCGAGCGTGTTCTGCGCCGCGAGCGACTCGGCCTCGGCGCGCACCAGCTCGAAGCGCGGCGCCTCGCCGACCGCGACGCGCGCCGCGACGCGGTCGCGGATCTGCGCGAGCAGCGCCGCGTTCTCGCGCGCGCTGCGCTCGTCCTCGGCGCGGCGCAGCCATTCGGCGTAGGCCTGCCGCGCGAGGAAACCGATCGACAGCCGCGTCGAGCGCTCGGCGGCGAGGGCCGCGGCGACGCCCGCCTCCGCGGCGCCGATGCGCGGCGCGCGCACCGACGGCAGGTCGATCGGCTGCGTGACGCCGAGCTGCGTCGCCGAACCCGAGGCACCGCCGACGCGAGAACGCCAGGGACCGGCGCCAAGCTCGACCTCGGGGTTGGGATAGGCGCGCGCGGTGAGCGACTCCGCCTCGGCGAAGGCACGCTGGCCGCGCGCCGCCGCGAGTTCCGGGTTGTGGCGCGCCACCTGCGCCAGGTAGTCGTCGAGCCCGAGCGCCCCCGCCACCGCCGGCAGCGAGAGCGCGGCGCCCAGCAGGATCCCTCGCGCGGCATGCGCGACGCCGTGGTTCATCGCGATTCCTAGCGCAGCCGGTTGAGGTTGGCGACCGCCTCGTCGAGGTCGGCCTTCGCGGCGCGCTGCTCGGCCTCGAGCGCCGCCTGGCGCTCGAAGTACCGCGGCGCGAGACGCGCGCCGCCGCCGGCGAGACCGAGGCGCTCGCCCGGCAATGGCTCGACGCCGGCCTCGCGACGCCGCTGCGCGCCGTCCAGCCGGGACTGCGCGGCGGCGACGCCGGCGTGCGCTTCCTCGAGCGCCTGTCGCCGTTCCCTCGCGCGCTCGCGCGCGGCGTCGATGTCTTGCGCCGTAAGCGATGCCACCGCGCCGGCCGACACGCGGTCCGGCACGGGCTCGGCGGCGCCCGGCGGCGCGCTCGCGCGATCGCCATAGTGGACGCGCCCGGCGCCGTCGGTCCAGCGCAGCGCCTCGGCGTCCGCCGGTCCCGCGGCGAGCGACAGCAGGGTCGCGATCGCCAGGCACATCATCGGCATTGCCGGTTGCACGATTCGATTCCTCCTTGGCGGTTCGTGGTTCGTCATGCGGGCAACATAGACCGTGGCGCGGCGGCTTGGTTCCATGCGCGCGCATCGAGACGTTGCAGGCAGGCCTCGGCCATCGCGAGCGCGCTTCCGGACTCGTCGGCAAGATGGGTGACGTGCCCGACGATGCGTCCCGGCGTGGCGAGCGAGGGCCGCGGATCCTGCAGGTGCAGTCGCGCCGCGGGATCGCCCACGATGCGCGACCACTCGCCGCGGGGCGTCGCGCCGGCGGCGCCGGCGAGCAGGGTGGTCGCGGCCGCGGTGCGCGGCGACGGGTCTCCCAGCGGCAGGCCGCACAACGCGCGCACCTGCTGCTCGTACTGGCTGCTCGCGCACGCGTCGAGCGTGTAGCGCGCGCTGTCGTGCGGACGCGGGGTCACCGCATTCACGAGCAGGCCGCCATCGGCGACGAAGAACTCGACGCCGAGCACGCCGACGTAGTCCAGGCATCCGGCGATGCGGCGCACGGCGTCCTCGGCGCGCGCGACGACTTCGGCGGGAATGCGTGCG
Source organism: uncultured Enterobacteriaceae bacterium (assembly GCA_964617355.1). Lineage (GTDB taxonomy): Bacteria > Pseudomonadota > Gammaproteobacteria > Burkholderiales > SG8-39 > CAZTDU01. Next base: position 27,329 of record CAZTXP010000056.1, on the reverse strand, counting down.
GGCACCACCGCCAGGACGAGGAGGCCATCGACATGCCGTGTCTCGGCGGCCGGGAAGATGCACGCCTCGCCGCCCCGGCTCCGCGCCATCACGACCGCGAACTCCCGCTCCAGCGCAAGGCGCCGCTCGAGCACGCAAGGCTTGCCCTCGAGCGCACGCCACGCGGCGATCGCCGATCGCGCGTCGTGCACTGCGCGGTGGCCCGCGCCGCCGTCGTCCTGGTAGGCGGGCTTCAGGATGCCCGGGTAGCAACCGCTGCCGGCGAGGTCGGATTCGGAGATCACGGCGACGAACGGCGCGACCGCGAGCCCGATCGCGCGCAGGAAGCGCTTCTCGCGAATGCGGTCCTGCAGCACCGCGACGGCCTCGGCGCGCGGCGCGGTGGCGCAGGCGTGCTCGACGCGCTGCACGCTCGCCGAGGGCACGCATTCGAGGCCGACGGTGACCGCCGCGCAGCGCGCTGCGAGGCTCGACAGCGCAGCGTCGTCGTCATAGGGCGCGACGAAGCGCTCGTCGGCGCGGGCCATCGCGGGACTGTCCCGGTCGGGATCCAGCACCGCGACCCGATACCCCATCGCGTGCGCCGCATCGGCGAAGCACAGCCCGGCCGCGCCCCCTCCGATCACGCCGAGCTGCGCGGGCGGAAGGATGCGGGGATCGACGTCGCGGGCGCGCGGCATGCGGGATCCGTGGCGTCAGGTCGCCGTTCGGCGCCCGGCGTCGAGGATGCGCCGCGTGCGCGCGACCGGCACGCCGACGCCGCGCTCGAGTTCGGCCGCCGACACGCACCAGCGCTCGAACACCTGGCGCACGAGCGCGACTTCACGCTCGCAGATCGCATGGTCGGCCTCCGCGAGATAGAGCAGCACGGCCGAGACCAGCAGCTGGAGGTCGCGGTCGCGCACCGCCTCCAGCGCGGCATCGAGGCGCGCACCCTGCGTGGCCGCCGGGACCGTCTCGCCCTGCATCGCGGCGTAGGCCTCGGAGGCGACGCGCAGGAACGTCTCGCGCGGCACGCCGACGATGCCGAACACCCCGACGCGATCCATGAAATCGATCTCGCGCGGGTCGAGGCGTCCGTCGCCCAGCAGCAGCGCCGCGAGCACGCTCGCCACCGCCTCGGGACTGTCCTTGCGATACCGCCGGTATGCACTGCCCATGTCGACGATCCTCCTGCGCCGGTTGAGGGACGGGCGGATTGTCGGCAGCGAATCCCATCAGGACAATTTTGTTATGTTCTATTTTTACATTAGGATTTGATTATGTTCAGCCGCCGCCGCACCGGCCACCTGACGCTGCGACAACTCGAGGTCTTCGAGGCCGTCGCGCGCCTGGGCAGCGTCACGCGCGCGGCCGAGGCGCTGCACCTGACGCAGCCTGCGGTCTCGCTGCAGATGAAGGGCCTCGCGGACGCGGTCGGCCGGCCGCTGACCGAGCCGCTGGGCCGCGGCCTGCGCCTCACGCAGGCCGGGCGCGACTTGCACGAGGCGTGCCGCGAGCTGGCCGCGGTCTGGTCCGGGTTCGAGGCGAAGCTGGACGACGAGGCCGCGTTGCGGCGCGGGACGCTGCGCGTCTCCGTGGTGACCACGGCGAAGTACTTCCTGCCGAAGGCGCTCGGCCTTTTCGTGCGCCAGCACCCGGGCATCGAAGTCGAGCTGGACGTGCAGAACCGGGAGGGCGTGATGGCGCGCCTGCGCGACCGCATGGACGACCTGCACATCATGGACTCGCCGCCATCCGACTGGGCGGTGGCGGCGCAGCCGTTCCTCGACAACCCGCTGGTCGTCGTCGCGCCGCGCGCCTATCGCGCGCCGCGCGAGCCGGCGACGCTCGCGGACCTCGCCGGCGAGCGCTTCCTGTTCCGCGAGGCCGGCTCGGGCACGCGCATGGCGGTCGAGGAGCACCTCGCCCGCGAGCGTGCCAGCCTGCCACGGCGCATGGTGGTCGGCTCGAACGAGGCGATCAAGCAGGCGGTGGCCGGCGGGCTGGGGCTCGCCGTGCTGTCGCGGCACGCGGTATCCGACGCCGACCTGCCGGAACTGCGCATCCTGCCCGTGCGCGGGTTCCCGATCCGGCGCGCCTGGTACATCGTGCACTGGCGCGACCTGCGCCTGTCGGCGCCGGGCGCCGCGTTCAAGGAGTTCCTGCGCGAGTTCGCCGCCGCGCAGCGCGGCACCTGGGGCGCCGCTACTCCGGCTTCACCCCGGCGTCGGTCGCCACCTTCTTCCAGACGCCGATCTCCCTCTTGATCACTGCGGCGAACTGCGCGGCACTGCCGCCGGCGGGCGCGACGCCGTCGTTCTGCAGTTGCTCGCCCGAGTCCTTCAAGGCCAGGATCGCGGTCGCCTCCTTGTTCAGGCGCTCCACGATCGGCGCCGGCAGCCCCTTCGGCCCGATCAGGCCGTGCCAGAGGATCGCCTCGTAGCCGGGGACGCCCGCCTCGGCGACCGTGGGCACGTCGGGCAGCGCGGGGATGCGCTTCGAGGTGGTGACCGCCAGCGGGCGCAGCTTGCCGCCCTTCACGTGGCCCATCGCGTTCGCGGTGCTGCTGAAGAACACCTGCGTCTGCCCGGAGAGCGTGTCGGTGAGCGCCGGGCCGGTGCCCTTGTACGGCACGTGGTTCATCTTGATGCCGGCCATGTTGTCGAACATCTCGGTGGCAAGGTGGATCACGCTGCCCTGTCCCGACGACGCGTAGTTGATCGAGCCCGGCTTCGCCTTCGCCGCGGCGATCAGGTCCTTCAGCGTCTTGTACGGCAGCGACGCGCCGACCACCACGAGGAGCGGCCCCTGCGACAGCTGGATCACCGGCGTGACGTCGGCGACCGGGTCGAAGCTGAGCTTGTACAGGCTCGGGTTCACCGTGTAGCTCGAGGCGACCAGCGTGAGGGTGTAGCCGTCGGGCGCCGCCTTCACGCCCTGCTCGATGCCGAGCACGCCGCCGGCGCCGGGCTTGTTCTCGACGACCACCTGCTGGCCGATCGTGGCGGACATGCGCTGGGCGATGAAGCGGCCGATGAAGTCGGATCCGCCGCCCGGGGCGAACGGCACGATGATGCGGATCGGCTTCGAAGGGTAGGCCTGGGCGCACGCGGCCCCGGCGAAGGCGAGCGACAGCAGGGCGGCGACGATTCTCATGGAACTTCCCCTCTCCTTGGACGGTCTGCGGATTCTACCGAGCGACGGGGCGCGTTTTCGGGGGATAATGCGCCCCCCTTGAATTGCCGGGCCCCCGACCCTATATCGGCGCGCGGGAGGCGCGAACCCGACCATGATCCGTATCGAACACCTTACGAAGACTTTCGGCGCGAAGCGCGCCGTGGACGACGTGTCGTTCACCGTCGAGCGCGGCGAAGTGCTCGGCTTCCTGGGCCCGAACGGCGCCGGCAAGTCCACCACCATGCGGATGATCACGGGCTTCTACCCACCGACCTCCGGCAAGGTCTCGGTGGGCGGCCATGACGTGGTCGAGTCGCCGCTGGAAGCCAAGCGCCTGATCGGCTACCTGCCCGAGAACGCGGCCTCGTACCCCGACATGACGGTGCAGGGATTCCTCTCCTTCGCCGCCGAGCTGCGCGGCCTCGACGGCGATGCGCGCAGGAAGGCAGTGCACCGCGTCGTCGAGCGCTGCTTCCTAGAGTCGGTGCTGCACCAGTCGATCGATACGCTCTCCAAGGGCTACAAGCACCGCACCTGCCTCGCGCAGTCGCTGATCCACGACCCGGACGTACTGATCATGGACGAGCCGACCGACGGCCTCGACCCGAACCAGAAGCACGAGGTGCGCAACCTCATCCGCGAACTGGGCAAGACCAAGGCGGTGGTGTTCTCGACGCACATCCTCGAAGAGGTGGACGCGGCCTGCACGCGCGCCATCATCATCGACCGCGGCCGCGTGGTCGCGAACGGCACGCCCGCGGAACTGCGCGCGATGTCGGAACTCGCCGGTGCCGTGACCATCGCCGCCCAGGGCGCCAGCGCCGAGAAACTCGCGCCGCTCGGTCGCGTCGAGCTCGTGGGCAACGCGTTCCGCGTCTTCCCGAAGGACAAGGCGGCCGCGGCCGAACTCGCCCGCGCCGTGCTCTCGCTCGCCGACCGCGAAGGCTGGAAGCTGGAAGAGCTGCGCACCGAGGAGGGCCAGCTCGACGAGGTCTTCCGCCGCATCACGCTGCCCGACACCGTGAAGAAGTAACGGATCCGACATGACCGCCGCCCGACACATCAAGACCATCGCCAAGCGCGAGCTGACGAGCTACTTCACCTCGCCGGTCGCCTACGTGTTCCTCGTCATCTTCCTGCTGATGACGGGATTCTTCACCTTCACCGCCGGCGCGTTCTTCGAGCGCGGCGAAGCGAGCCTGGGCGCGTTCTTCGCGTGGCACCCGTGGCTGTACCTCGTGCTCGTGCCCGCGGTCGGCATGCGCCTGTGGTCGGAAGAGCGCCGCGCCGGCACCATCGAGCTGCTGCTGACGATGCCGATCACGCCGTGGCAGGCGATCCTGGGCAAGTTCCTGGCGTCGTGGGTCTTCCTCGCCATCGCGCTGGCGCTGACCTTCCCGGTGGTGCTGACGGTGAACATCCTCGGCAGCCCGGACAACGGCATGATCTTCGCAGGGTACCTGGGGAGCCTGTTCCTCTCGGGCGCCTACCTCGCCATCACCTGCCTGACCTCGGCGATGACGCGCAACCAGGTCATCGCCTTCATCCTCGCGGTGGTGCTGTGCCTGTTCCTGATCCTCGCCGGCTTCAACCCGGTGACCGACATGCTGGTGCGCTGGGCGAGCCCGGCGGTCGTCGAGACGGTGGCCGCGTTCTCGGTGATCACGCACTTCGACGGCTTCCAGAAAGGCGTCATCGACACCAAGGACCTCGCGTTCTTCCTGTCGGTGATCGGCTTCGCCCTCTTCGCCACGGGCGTGGTGATCCGCGGGCACCGCGCGGGCTGAGGCGAGGGACACGACCATGAAGAAGAACGAAGCGCTGATCTATTCCGCCGTGGGCCTCGTGGCCCTGTTCCTCGTGCTCGTCGCGGGGAACTTCCTCGTCTCGACGGTGCCGATGCGCGCCGACCTGACCGAGGGCAACCTCTATACCTTGTCGGATGGCACGAAGAAGCTGCTGCGCAACCTGCAGGCGCCGGTCAAGGTGCGCGTCTACATCTCGCAGGGCGACCAGTCGATCCCGGTGCAGATGCGCAGCTTCGCGCAGCGCGTGGACGACATGGTGAAGGAGTTCAAGTCGATCGCCGGCGACAAACTCGTCGTCGAGCGCTACAACCCGAAACCCGACAGCGAAGAGGAAGACGCCGCGCAGCTCGACGGCATCGACGCGCAGCAGCTCTATACCGGCGAGTCGTTCTACCTCGGCCTCTCGGTGTCGCAGCTCGACCGCAAGCAGGTGATCCCGACCGTCGCGCCGCAGCGCGAGCGGCTGCTGGAGTACGACCTCGCCAAGGCGATCGCGCGCGTCGCCATCGCCGAGAAGCCGACCGTCGGCCTGATGGCCGGCATGCCGGTGCTCGGCACGCCGTTCAACCCGTTCACGCGCCAGGGCTCGGAGCCGTGGGTGCTGGCCACGGAGCTGAAGCGCGACTTCAACGTCAAGGAAGTGAACGTCACCGCGACCGAGATCGACAAGGACATCAACGTGCTCCTCGTCATCCACCCGCGCGACCTGCCCGATTCCACCGAGTACGCGCTCGACCAGTTCGTACTGCGCGGCGGGAAGCTCATCGCCTTCGTCGACCCGCTCGCCTACTTCGACCAGCAGCCCTCGCAGATGCCCGGCGTGCCTCAGGGCAACGGCACGAGTTCGTCCTTGCCGAAGCTCTTCAAGGCCTGGGGCCTCGAGATGAACCCGGGCAAGGTGATCGCCGACGTGACCTACGCCTCGGGCGGCGGGCAGCGCTACACGCCGACCGTGCTGTCGCTGAACCGCGCCGCGTTCGATCGCTCGGACATCGTCACCAGCCAGATCGAGACCCTGCTCTACGCCTTCGGCGGCGCGTTCGAGTCCAAGCCGGTCGAGGGCCTGAAGAAGACCGAGCTGGTGAAGTCCTCGAAGACCAACATGTTCGTCGACAACATCGTCGCCAGCGTCTCCGGCGACGCCGCGATGAAGGGATTCGTGGCGAGCGGCAAGGAATTGCCCCTCGCACTGCGCATCACCGGCAAGTTCAAGTCGGCCTTCCCCGATGGCCGCCCGAAGGACGAGCTGCCGCCCGCGAAGGACGCGAAGCCCAAGCCCGAGCCCGCGCCGCACCTGGCGCAAGGCACCGCCGAGACCTCGGTGATCGTGGTCGGCGACGTCGACATGCTGAACGACGGCGCCGCGGTCGACGTGCAGGACGTCTTCGGCCGCAAGGTCGTGGTGCCCTCGAACGGCAACCTCGCGTTCGCGCAGGCGATGGTGGACCAGTTCACCTCGGGCGACGCGCTCCTCGGCATGGCGAGCCGCACCGCGTCGTTCCGCCCGCTCACCGTGGTGCGCGAGATGGAGGCGCAGGCGCAGCAGCAATACTTCGGCAAGCTGAAGTCGCTGGAGGACGACCTGCAGAAGACCACCGAGCGCATGCAGGAGCTGCAGCGCGCCCGCGGCGCCGCGGCGAAAGGCCCGCAGGTGCTCTCGCCCGAGCAGCAGGCGGAGCTCGAGAACTTCAAGAAGCGCGCCGCGCGCACGCGACTGGAACTGAAGGAACTGCGCAAGGAGCTGCGGCAGGACGCCGAGGCGCTGGTCTTCTGGACCAAGGTGGCGAACATCGCGGTGATGCCCGTCCTCGTCATGCTGCTCGGCCTCGGCGTCGCGCTGCTGCGCCGCCGCCGCGTGTCCGCGGCCGCCTGAGGAGGATCCCGCCATGAACGCCCGCATCGCCCTCGTCCTCGTCGTGCTGCTCGCCGTGCTCGGCGGCGGCGCGCTCGTCATCCGCAACCAGCAGGGCACGCAGAAGCCCGCCGCCTCCGGCACCCTCGGCCAGCCGCTCCTGAAGGGCCTGAAGGCGGCGGATGTCGCCGGGGTGTCGATCCGCGACCCGAAGGGCACGATCACGCTCGCGCGCAAGGACGACCGCTGGACCATCGCCGAGCGCGCCGACTACACCGCCGAACTCGAGAAGGTGAAGGAGTTCGTGGTCAAGGCCATCGAGCTCAAGATCGGCCAGGTCGAGCCGATCGGCGAGAAGGACCGCGCGCGGCTGCTGCTCGACGCCACCGGCGGCACGGTGGTCGAGTTCAAGGGCGCGGACGGCAAGGTGCTGGGCGCGCTCACCATCGGCAAGAAGTACTTCAAGTCCGAGCCGGCGAACCCCGACAAGGCGCTTGGCGACGGCCGCTTCGTGATGGTGCCGGGCAACGACAAGGAAGTGTTCATCGTCTCCGACCCGCTCGCGCAGGCGAGCACGAAGTCGTCCGACTGGGTATCGAAGGCCGGCTTCCAGGTCGAGAAGGTGAAGTCGCTCGAGGCGAAGCTCGCCGTCGGCGGCGGCTGGAGGATCGAGCGCACCGGCGACAACGCCGACTGGAAGCTCGACGGCGCGAAGCCGGGCGAGAAGCTCGAGGTCACGCGCGCCAATTCGGCCTCGTACACGCTCTCGAGCGTCGACGTCTTCGACGTGTTGCCGAAGGACGCGAAGCCCGAGGGCATGGATGCGCCTACCACGCTCGTCGCGACCACGCTCGACGGCCTCACCTACACGCTGCGCGTGGGCAAGCTCTCCGGCGACCACTATCCGGTGACGGTCTCGGTGGAGGGCGAGCCGAAGGCCGAGGGCAAGGACGCGGAAGACCGCCAGAAGAAGCTCGCCGAGCGCCTGCCGAAGGAGAAGGCGCTCGCCGGCCACGTGCTGCTGGTGCCCAAGGGCAAGATCGACGACGCGATGAAGCCGCGCGCCGAGCTGCTCGAGCAGAAGAAGGACGACGCGAAGAAGAAGTAGCGCGGCATCAACTCCCGGGACGCCGGCCCTCGGCCGGCTGCGCTAAGCTGGCGCGAAACGAACCGGGAGAGACACCGTGGCCACCCGCCTGAAGGACATCCGCACCCTCGCGCTCGTCGGCGCCTCGGGCGCGGGCAAGACCCTGCTCGCAGAAGCGCTCCTCGCCCGCGCCGGCGCGATCCCCACGATGGGGAGCCTCGAGCGCGGCACCACCGCCTGCGACTACACCCCGCTCGAGAAGGAACTGCGCCACTCGATGAAGCTCGCGGTCGCGAGCTTCGAGGCCAGGTCCGGAGACGAGACGGCCCGCGTGCACCTGCTCGACACGCCCGGATACCCGGATCTCGCCGGGCACTCGATCCCCGCGCTCGGCGCGGTCGAGACCGCGGCCATCGTCGTGAACGCGCAGAACGGCATCGAGATGATGACGCAGCGCTTCATGCAGTGGGCGGCGAAGCGCCACCTCGATCGACTCGTCATCGTCAACAAGATCGACGCCGATGGCGTCGACCTGCCGGCGCTGCTCGCGCGCATCCAGGACGCATTTGGCAAGGAGTGCCTGCCGATCAACCTGCCCGCCGGCAATCGCACTCGCGTGTCGGACTGCTTCTTCGCGCCCGCGGGAGACGCGGACTTCTCGTCGGTGGCCGAGGCGCACCGCAAGCTGGTGGACCAGGTGGTCGAGGTCGACGCAACGCTGACCGAGAAGTACCTCGAGCAGGGCGACATCGACCCGACGCTGCTGCACGATCCGCTGGAGCAGGCGATGCGCGAGGGCCACCTCGTGCCCGTGGTATTCACGTCCGCGAAGACCGGCGCCGGCATCGCGGAGCTGCTCGACGTCATCGTCAAGCTGCTGCCGAACCCGACCGAGGGCAATCCGCCGGAGTACGTGAACACGCCCGCCGGCGGCGGGGCGGCGACGCCGCTGCAGGCCGTGCCGGATCCGTCGCGGCACGCGCTCGCCCACGTGTTCAAGCTGGAGGTCGATCCCTTCCTCGGCCGCCTCGCCGTTTTCCGCGTGCACCAGGGCCGGCTCACGCCGGGCGCCCCGCTCTACATCGGCGAGGGCAGGAAGCCCGTGAAGGCGGGGCACCTGTACCTCCTGCGCGGCCGCACGCAGGTCGAGGTTTCCGAGGCGCTGCCCGGCGACATCGCGTGCATCGCCAAGGTGGACGAGATCGCCTACGACCACATCCTGCACGACTCGCCCGAGGACGCGCACATCCACGCCGAGCCGCTCGAGCTGCCGCAACCGGTGTTCGGCCTTGCGCTGATCCCGAAGAAGCGCGGCGACGAGCAGCGCCTCGCCGACGCGCTGCACCGCATCGTCGCCGAGGATCCCTGCCTCGCGGTCGAGCACACCGCGTCGAACGAAACCGTGCTGCGCGGCATCGGCGAGATGCACCTGCGCACCACGCTCGCGAAGATGCAGGCGCAGTACAAGCTCGAGCTCGACACGAAGCCGCCCGCGGTGCCCTACCGCGAGACCATCTCGGCGAAGGCCGAGGGCCACAACCGCCACAAGAAGCAGACCGGCGGCGCCGGGCAGTTCGGCGAGGTGTTCCTGCGCGTGGAGCCCCTGCCGCGCGGCGCGGGCTTCGAGTACGTCGACCAGGTGAAGGGAGGCGTGATCCCGCACCAGTTCATCCCAGCGGTCGAGAAAGGCGTGCGCGAGGCGATGGCGCGCGGCTTCGTTGCCGGCTTCCCGCTGCAGGACGTGCGCGTCACCGTATACGACGGCAAGCACCACTCGGTGGACTCGAAGGAGGTGGCGTTCGTCGCCGCCGGCCGCAAGGCCTTCCTCGACGCGCTCGGCAAGGCGCGCGCGCTGGTGCTGGAGCCGATCGTGACCGTCACGGTGGCGGCGCCCGAATCCGCGATGGGCGACGTCACCGGCGAGCTCTCGGCGCGCCGCGGCCACGTCACGGGCTCGAGCGCGCCGCGTCCCGGCGTCGTCGAGGTCTCGGCGCAGGCGCCGCTCGCGGAACTCGACGGCTTCCCGGCGCGCCTGAAGTCCCTCACCGCCGGCCAAGGCAGCTACGCGCTGGAATTCAGCCACTACGATCCGGCGCCGCCACAGTTGCAGCAGAAGCTCGCCGCGGCGCACCGACCCGTCGACACCGAGGACTGAACACGATGCACTTCACCCGCAGCGGCGCCGGCGCGCCGCCGATCCTCTTCGTGCACGGCTTCGCCTGCGACCACACCGACTGGGCGGCACAGGTTGCGCACTTCTCGCGCACGCACGAAGTCGCGGCCTGCGACTTGCGCGGACATGGCGAGACGCCGGGCCGCCCCGAGGAGTGCACCATCGGCCACTTTGGCGGCGACGTCGCCGCGCTCGTCGCCAATCTAGACTGGCGCGGTGCGGTGCTGATCGGCCACTCGATGGGTTGCCGCGTGGTGCTGGAAGCCGCGCGCCTCGACCCGGAACGCATCGGCGCGCTGGTGTTGCTCGACGGCAGCCTCATGGGCACGGGCGAGCCCGCGCAGGCGGAAGCCGCGCTGCGCCAGGCGATCGAGTTCACCGGCTTCGCCGCGTTCGCGGACGCGCTCTTCTCGCAGATGTTCCTCGCGCCGAGCGACACCTCGCGCGCCATCGTCGCGCGCGCCAAGCGCCTGCCGGCCGCGACCGGCGCGGCGCTGTTCCCGAACATGGCGGGATGGGATGCGGGGCAGTCCGCCGCCGCGCTCGCCGCGGTGCGCGCGCCGATGCTGGTGCTGCAATCCACGAAGGTGGACGAGAACCGGCGCCGCGTGTCGATGAAGGAAGGCGACACCGCGCCGTGGCTGGACCACGTGCGCCGCCACGCGCCGGCGGCGCGCATCGAAGTGATTCCCGACAGCGGGCACTTCCCACAGATCGAGAACCCCGCCGACGCGAATCGGCGGATCGAGGCGTTTCTGTCGACGACCCGGACTTTGACTTAGAACTTTCTTGCGAGGGGTGCACGAGGGGAAGCGCAGCGTCCCCTCGTTCCCTACTTGATTCTGAGGTTGTTCTGGACGGTCTTGACGCCGTCCACGCCCGCGGCAATGCGGCCGGCGCGCGAGACGATGTCGGCCGAGGGCACGAAGCCGGAGAGCTGGACCCGCCCCTTGGAGGTCACCACCGAGATGTCGGTGGATGGAATGCCCTTCTCCTTCAAGAGCAGCGCCTTGATCTTCGTCGTGATCGCGGAGTCGTCGACGTACTGCTTGTCGCGCGCCTGGTAGTACTTCACGAACTCGGCCTCGCTGAGCCGCCCGTCGCCGTTGCTGTCGGCCGCGCCGAACTCCTTGGCGAGATCCGCGTCCGCCGCCGCCTCCTGCCGCGTGACGAAGCCGTCGCCATTCTTGTCGAGCGCGCGGAAGGCCTGGTTGCCCGATCCGCGCTCCAGCGGATCGCCCTTGTTCTGGGCATGGACCGGGACGGCGACGAGCATGGCGGCGATGACGAGAGCAAAGCGCATGGAAGATCCTCCATCGAAGTCTTGCGAGAGTAACGCAGGCGCGGACGCCGCGGGAGGAACCAGGTCACGCACCCGATGTCGCTTGACGGCGACAGGCCTCAACAACAGGCGGCGTAGCGCTCCTTGAGGATGCGCATGACCTCGTCGGGGTCGCGCTTCCACCAGTCCTCGGCGGAGAACAGCTCCACCTCGTGCATCCCTTCGTAGCCCGCGGATTCCATGAACCCGCGGATGCGCGGCAGGTCGATCACGCCGTCGCCCATCATGCCGCGGTCGAACGCGGTGTCGCGCGTCGGCACCAGCCAGTCGCACAGGTGGTAGCCCAGAAGTCGATCCTTGCCGGCACGACGGATCGCGCGCTCGAGGTTCGGATCCCACCACACGTGGTAGACGTCGACCGCGACGCCGATCGCGCCGGTGCGCGCGGGATCGAGCGCTTCGCAGAGGTCGAGCGCCTGGTCGAGCGTGTTCACGCAGGCGCGGTCGGGTGCCTGCATCGGATGCAGCGGCTCGATCGCGAGCGGCAGCTTGGCCGCCCTCGCGCGCTCGAGCATCGCCGCGATGCCCTCCTTCACCTGCTCGCGCGCGCCAGCGATGTCCCTGGAGCCGGGCGCGAGCCCGCCGACGACGAGCACGAGGCAACGCGCGCCGATCGCGGCGGCTTCGTCCACCGCGCGCGCATTGTCGTCGCGGCTCGCGCCCCGGCCCTTGTCGTCCGCGTAGGTGAACATGCCGCCGCGGCACAGGCCGGTGACCGCCAACCCGGCGTCCTTCAGCGCGCGCGCGGCGGGCTGCACGCCCATCTCGGCGAGCTTGTCGCGCCACACCGAGATGCCGCGCACGCCATGGCGCACGCAGCCGTCGATCGCCTCGGCGAGCGACCAGCGCTTGGTGGTGATCTGGTTGAGCGCGAGCTTCGCCGGATCAGGCAACGCCGTTCACCGTCAGGAACTGCTTCATGCGGCGGCAGGCGAACTCCGGGTCCTGCAACAGCCCGGCCGCGTCCGCCAGCCGGAAGAGCTCGGCGAAATGCAGCACGCTCCTCGTGCTCTGCTGGCCGCCGACCATGACGAAGTGGTCCTGGTGGCCGTTCAGCCAGGCCATGAACACCACGCCGGTCTTGTAGAAGCGCGTCGGGGCCTTGAAGATGTGGCGCGACAGCGGCACCGTCGGCGCGAGCAGCTCGTGGTAGCTCGCCTTGTCGCCCGCCGCGAGCGCGCCGAGCGCGGCGGACGCGGCCGGAGCGATCGAGTCGAAGATGCCGAGCAGCGCATCCGAGTAGCCCTGCTCGTCGCCCTCGATCAGCTCGGCGAAGTTGAAGTCGTCACCCGTGTACATGCGCACGCCCTTCGGAAGCATCCGACGGAGCGTGACTTCCTTGTCCTTGTCGAGCAGCGACACCTTGATGCCGTCGACCTTGGACGCGTTGCGGCGGAGCACGTCGGCGCAGACCTTCATCGCCTCGTGGTGGTCGTCGTGGCCCCAGTAGCCGGCGAGCGCCGGGTCGAACATCTCGCCCAGCCAGTGGATGATCACCGGCTCCTTCACCTGCGAGAGCAGGCGGTCGTAGACGAGGCCGTAGGCGTCCGGGGAGCGGGCCGACGCCACGAGCGCGCGGCTCGCCATCAGGATGATACGGCCGCCGAGCTTCTCGATCGCCTCGATCTGCTCCTCGTAGGCCGCAATCACGTCGGCGATGGACCGGTCCGGGTCGGGCTGGATGTGGTCGGTACCGGCGCCCGACGCGACGCGCGCGCCGGGGACGTCCTTGGCCGCGTCGAGCGTGCGGCGAATGAGCTCCAGCGAGTTGGTCCAGTCGAGTCCCATGCCGCGCTGCGCGGTGTCCATGGACTCGGCGACGCCGAAGCCCCAGCTCCACAGGTGACGGCGATACGCGACCGTCGCGTCCCAGTCGATCGCAGCCTCGAGCCACGGCTCCTTCGCCGACAGCGGGTCGGCGACCACGTGCGCGGCCGCGAGCGCCTGCCGGGTGAACGGGCGCGAAGGCTTCGCGAACGCGCGCGGCGCCCTCACCTGGTACGGCTCGAGCCTGCCGTCCGCTGCGGGCAGGGTGATGGTCTGGATCGCGTCGCGCTTCACGGCTTGATGCCCGGCAGGTCGATCCACTTGCGCTGCTTCCAGCTCCTGAGCGCGGACTCGGCGAGCTGCACGCCCTTCGCGCCCTCGAGCAGGTTCCAGCGGAAGCTGCCTTCGCCCGCGACGTGGCGCAGGAAGAGTTCCCACTGCGCCTTGAACGCGTTGTCGTAGGCGATGTTGTCGGGCACCTCCTGCCAGCCGGCATGGAAGTCGATCGGCTGGGGGATATCCGGGTTCCAGACGGGCTTCGGCGTGTTGACGCGCGACTGCGTGAAGCAGCGGCGCAGGCCGGCGACCGCCGAGCCGTGCGTGCCGTCGACCTGCAGCGTGAGCAGGTCGTCGCGCCGCACGCGCACGGACCAGCTGGAGTTGAAGTGCGCGACCACGCCGCCCTTCAGCTGCAGCGTGGCGTAGGCCGAATCGTCGGCGGTGGCCTTGTACTTGCGGCCGTCCTCGTCCCAGCGATACGGGATGTGCGTCGCGCCGAGGCACGACACCGACTCGACCTCGCCGAAGAGGTTGTCCAGCACGTAGCGCCAGTGGCACAGCATGTCGAGGATGATCCCGCCGCCATCCGCGGTGCGGTAGTTCCACGACGGGCGCTGCGCCGGCGTGAGTCCGGTGGACGGATCGCCCTCGAACACCCAGTAGCCGAACTCGCCGCGCACCGACAGGATGCGGCCGAAGAAGCCGCTGTCGCGCAGGGCCTTGAGCTTCAGCAGGCCCGGCAGCCAGAGCTTGTCCTGCACCACGCCGTGCTTGATGCCGGCCTTCCTCGCCGCCTTGTAGAGGCTCATCGCTTCCGCGAGGGTGGTGGCGACCGGCTTCTCGCAGTAGACATGCTTGCCGGCGGCGATCGCGCGCTTGAGCAGCGTCGGCCGCAGCTGCGTGGACGCAGCGTCGAAGAAGAGCTCGTCCTTCGGGTCGCGCAGCGCGCGATCGAGGTTCGTCGTCCAGCGCTCGATGCCGTGCGCCTTCGCGAGCGAGGAGACCTTGTCGGCATTGCGGCCGACGAGGATCGGATCGGGCACGAGCCGCGTGCCGTTCTTCAGCCGCACCCCGCCCTGCTTGCGGATCTCGAGGATCGAGCGCACGAGGTGCTGGTTGGTGCCCATGCGCCCGGTCACGCCGTTCATGATGATGCCGATGCGTCGCTGCTTCATGGTGCCGCCTTTCATTTCTTCTTCGCGAGCCCGAGCCGCTCGATGATCTTGCGCTCGCGCTCGAACTGCTCGCGGGCGTAGCGCGTGTAGTCCTCGCTCGAGAGGTACCACGTCGGCTGGTTGTACTTCTCCAGCGTCTTCAGGTGGATCGGGTCTTCGAGGCCCTTCTTGAACGCGTCGTGCAGGACCTTCACCACCGCCGGCGGCGTCGCCGCCGGGACGCCGATGCCATAGGGGCTGATCGAGACGATGCCGTAGCCGAGCTCCTTCAGCGTCGGCACGTCGGGCCACACCGGCGTGCGCTGCTCGGTGAACACGGCGAGCGCGCGCAGCTTGCCGCTCGCGACGTGAGGGATCGCGCCGGTGGAGTCGACCGCGACGTTGATGTGCCCGCCGAGCACGCCGGTCAGCATGTCGGCGCTGCCCTTGTACGGCACGTGGTTGAACTTGATGCCGCCCTGCGCGGACGCGAGTTCCTCCATCGCTAGGTGCACCGAGCCGCCGATGCCGTGCGAGCCGTAGCTCACCTTGTCCGGGTTCGCCTTGGCGTACGCGAGCAGTTCGGCCATGTTCTTCCAGGGCGCATCCGCGCGCACGATGACCGCGAACACGTAGCCGGAGACGCCGATCACGTAGCCGATGTCCTTCACCGGGTCGAAGGAGACGTTCTCCATGTGCGGCAGGCGCAGCGCGGTCACGGGGATCATGCTGAGCGTGTAGCCGTCGGGCCGGGCGTTCACGAGCGCCGCCGCGCCGAGCGTGCCGGTCGCGCCGGGACGGTTCTCGACGACGACGGGCTGGCCGAGGTACTTCGAGGTCGCTTCCGCCAATGCCCGCCCCGCGACGTCTGTCGGGCCGCCCGCCGGGAAGGTGATCAGCAGCGTCACCGGCTTGGCCGGGAAAGGTTGCGCGCCACCGGTCGCGGCGGCGAATGCGAGCGCAAGGCCCGCGAGCAGTTTCTTCACGTCATCCTCCTCATCGAATCCCAGTCCGGCATCGCCGCCGACGCGTAACCCGGGCAACCGAGCGACGCGATGTCGAGCATCCCGTCGCGCAGCTTCACGCGCACCGCGCCGTGGCTCTCTTCGTAGAGGTCCGGATGGGCAGCGAGGAATGCCTCCTGCTCCCCGCGCGGCAACCCGGACATGCCGTTCACGTAATGATGCCCGTTGCGCTCGACGTGCGTGAGGCCGAGCAGCGAGACGAGCGCGAGGTCCTGCTGCAGCGCAAGGCCCGGCTGGATGGTGAGATCCTCGCCCGACATCAGGTATTGCGGCCCCCACAGTGCGCAGCGTGCTCGATTGACGAGCGACTTGTACAGTCCCTTGCAGGTCTTGGACGACACGCCGAGGTAGCCCAGCGCCTTCGCCCGCGGGAAGGCGTCCAGCGAATCGTCGGATTCGTCGATGATCACCGGCTTGTCGATGCCGCGCACCGGCTTCTCCAGCGCGTGCTGGCGCTTCACCGGCTGCTCGATGAAGAGGATGCCGTCGACCATCTTCGCCAGCCGCGGATCGGCCTTCATGCGGCGCCACAGTTCGACCACGCCGTCCATGTCCTCGTACTGCTCGTTGCCGTCGAGCGACGACCAGTAGGGGCCGTCGATGCGGTCGAGCACCGAGGCGATCGCTGCGAGCCGTACGAGATCCGCTTCGAGGTCGCCGCCGACCTTCAGCTTGAAGTAGCGCTGCCCGTAGGCGGCGACCACGTCCTCCAGCGTCTCGGGCAGGCCGTCGCCCACCGGCGACGCGAGATCCGCGCGCGTGATCGGGTCGACCAGGCCCACCGTATGCCGCGCGGCAAGGCGCGTCGATGGCGCGAGCCCGGCGAGAAACTCCGGCATCGCCATGCCTTCGAAGTCGGTGGCGCCGATCGCGTTGCGGCGCACCGCCTCGTAGAACGAGACGCCGAGCGCGCGGCAAAGCGCGTCCAGCACCGCGCGGTCGATCTCCGCCGGCCCGTATGAGGCGACCAGTCCGCTGCGTCGATGCGCAAGGAAGTGGCCCCAGGCGGTGTCCTCGCCGCCCGCGAGGTAGTCGTCGCGGGCGCTGCACAGCGACGCGCGCAGCTGCTCGTAGTTGTCCTCGTTCGACAATGCCGGATCCTTGTCGAACCACTTCGGCGCCAGCAGCTCGGCCGACGCGCCCTCGGCCTCGATGCCGTTCGCGAGCCGGATGCGCGCGCGCACGAAGCACTGCGGCGACTCGGTCAGCGTGACGATGCCGAAGCGGAACGGCATGCGCAGGCGCACGTCGCGTTCGAGGAATTCGAGGGAAAGGATGCGAAAGCGCGGCGCGCCCATGTCCGATGCCGCTTTGTAACCAGTTCGTTAATTGTCGGCGCAGCACGGCGACGGCGTCAAGGCGCGCGAGGGCCTTCCGGTAAACTGGGTTCGCCTCCCCGATCCCCCCGGACCCGCATGCTCGGCCGTGTCCTGCGTTCGATCTTCGCCTCCCGCGAGCGGGCGCAGCCGGCCGCCCCGCCAGCGCCGACGCCCGCCCGCGAACCCTTCGCGGCCTTCGTGACCAGCGCCGAGCCGCTGCGGTGGCTCGACCCGCAGGACCAGCCGCGATCGCTGCTCGCGAGCACCCGCCTGCGCGTCGAGATCCCGGGACGCGAACTGTCGGCGTCGCTGCGCGCCTGCGTCCTGCCGCTGGACTACCTGCTCGCGCATCCCGGACTCGAGGCGCTCGGCGAACCGGTGGCCGTGGTCATCGGCAAGATCGCAAGCAACGTGCTGACGCGCCGGCAGGACGCCGCGCGCGCGCTGCTAGCGTGGGTCGAGGAGAACGCCGGCCGAATGCGCCTGCTCGCCGACCTCTCCGACGACCTCGGGGCCATGGCCGGCCCGATGGGCGAGCCCTTCCTCGCGGAGTACCAGGCCGCGCTCGTCCGACACTGCGAACTGGTCGTGCCGTGCGAATCGCTGCGCGCGCAGCTCGCGCCCGTCGCGGCACGCGGCATCCGCGTGATCGAGGATCCCTGGGAGAGCCCGAGATCCAATCCGCCGCGCGATACGTATGGGGACGTGCCGCGCCTGCTCTGGTTCGGCAACCTGATGAAGTCGAACGCCGCGGCCGTCGAGGCAGGGCTGGTCGCGCTCATGGAACGCGCGCGCGGCCGACCGCTCGCGCTCGAATTCGTCGCCGCCGCCGAACGCGAGGCGCCGCTCGTCGCGCCCCTGCTGGCGAAGCTCGTCGCGGCCAATCCCCGGCTCTCGACGAGGTTCGTGGCGTGGAGCCCGGAGGCCACGCTGCGCGCGATCGACGAGTGCGACCTCGTCCTCCTGCCGCAGGACACCGCGAGCGCGTGGCTGTCGGCGAAGTCGCACAACCGCCTCGTCGAGGCGATCCGCGGCGGGCGCCTCGCGATCGCCTCGCCGATCCCTTCATACCGTGAACTCGAGGGCTACGCCTGGGTGGGGGACGATCTCTCGGAGGGCCTCGACTGGGCGCTGGCCCATCCGCTGGAGGCGCGGGCGCGCGTCGCGGCCGGGCAGGCCGTGCTGGATGCGCGCTTTTCGCCGGCGGCGGTCGGCGCGAAGTGGCGCCGCGCCCTGCAGGCCGCCTAGCGAGTCGCCAGAATCTTCCGGTACACGCCGTCCGACCACGAGCGCAGCGACTCGGGCGGCTGCATGAGGCGCTTCTCGATCACCAGCATGCTGTCGTAGTAGTGCAGCGACCACGCCCGGCGCGTCACCTCGTCCACCTGCAGCGACGCCTCGCGCGAATGCCAGGCGTTGAGCGCGTCGATCCAGCGCTTGCTGTACTCGATGTACGAGCCCGGCGCGCGGTGGCCGCCGCCGAAGTCGCTCCAGTAGCTGGTGTGCAGGTCCTCGCAGATGTAGACGCCGTCGTCCGCGATCCATGCGAAGAGTGCGTCGAAGGTGGCGATCTGCTGCTCCATGCGATGGCCGCCATCGTCGATCAGGATGTCGGGACGCGGGACCTCGCGCCGCAGGCGCTCGAGGAATGCGGGGTCGGCCTGGTCGCCGACCAGGATGCCGAAGCCCTCGGCGCGCATCGCCTCGACCTCGGCGGAGATGTCCACGCCCCAGATCGCCGCGCGGGGGCCGAAGTAGTCCCGCCACATCATCAGCGAGCCGCCCTTGAACACGCCGATCTCGACCATCGTGGGCGCGCGCCCGCGATAGCGGGACAGGTGCCGCTCGTAGACCTCGAAGTAGTGCTTCCACTTCAGCAGCGGGCGCCCGCGGTTCTCGTAGAAGAAGCGCTCGAGGTCGTTGGCGTAGTGCTCGGGGATCGCCGCGGGCTCCAGGCCCGAGAAGCTCGACGTGCCGCTCATGACGGCCGGCGGGTAGGGAAAGGGGCTGGGATGCCGTGCATTCCGTCATTCTGCCTCAGCCTGCGCGTGCGAAGCAGGGGTTGACGCGGGGAGGCGCCGGCACCGAAGATCGGAGCCTTCCCTCGCAACCCCACGCAGGAGCGATGGCGCGCCCGGAATCGCGGTGGCAGCAGGCGGCGACGTACTACGTGCCGAGCGCGCTCGTGATCCTCGCGCTGCTCGCGGCGTGGCAGCTCGCCGTCGACCTCGGCGGCGTGAAGGAATACATCTTGCCCTCGCCGTGGGCGGCGATGAAGTCCCTGGCGAAGCCGAACTACCAGTGGACCGCGAACTTCCTCACCACGCTGTACGCGGTGCTCGGCGCCTTCGTGCTCTCGGCCGTGCTCGGCATCGCGCTCGCCGTGCTCGTGGTGTGGAACGACCTGCTGATGCGCGCCATCATGCCGGTGCTGGTGCTCTTCAACACGCTGCCGAAGATCGCGCTGGCGCCGCTCTTCGTGCTGTGGCTGGGCTACGGCGTGTGGCCGAACATCGTCATCGGCACCACGATCGCGTTCTTCCCGATGGTGGTGAACACCGCGGTCGGGTTGTCGACCGCGGAGCCCGAGATGCTCGATCTCGTGAAGACGCTGCGCGCCAGCCGCTGGCAGGTGTTCCTGAAGATCCGCTTCCCGAATGCGGTGCCCTACATCTTCACCGGCCTGAAGCTGAACGCCACCATGAGCGTGCTCGGTGCCATCGTGGGCGAGTTCGTCGCCTCGGAGCGCGGCCTCGGCGCGCTGATCATCGCCGGCGGCGTGACGCTGGAGACCTCGTCGATCTTCGCCTCGCTCGGGCTGATCTCGCTGCTCGGGCTGGTGCTCTACGGCATCGTCGCCGCCGTCGAGACGCTCGTCGCCCCCTGGGCGTTCCGCGAGGACGCCCGCCCCTGAACCGAAGGAGGACCGCATGATCCGCCGCATCTCCGCCGTACTGGCCGCCACGCTCGCCACCGCGCTCGCCCTGCCCGCCGGCGCGCAGGACAAGCTCACGCTGCAGCTCAACTGGTTCCACCTCGCCGACCACTCGCCGATCTACCTCGCGCTTAAGAAGGGCTACTACAAGGAGGAGGGACTGGAGCTGAACGTGCTGCGCGGCGCCGGCTCGGCCGACAGCGCGAAGAAGATCGACCTCAAGCAGGCCGACGTCGGCATCTCGGACGCGCCGACCATCGTCACCGCGATCACCAAGGGCGCGAACCTGAAGATCGTCGCGGTGGTGTTCGACAAGGCGGGCAACAACGTGTTCTTCAAGAAGTCGGCGAACATCGCCGCGCCGAAGGACCTCGCCGGGAAGAAGATCGCGGTCCCGCCGGCCGACTCGCACCGCGTGCTGTGGCCCGCGTTCGCGGCGATCAACAAGCTCGACCCGGCCGGCGTGACGCTGGTGAACGTGAAGCCCGAGGGCAAGCAGGCGATCGTCGCGGCCGGCGAGGTCGACGCCTCGTTCGACCTCTACACCAGCTACGCCATCTGGGAGAAGGTGCTCGGCAAGGGCAACGTCGGGCACCTGCTCTGGGCCGACTACGGCCTGCCGATCTACGGCCACACCTACTTCGTCAACGCCGAGACCGTGCAGAAGAACCCGAAGCTGGTCGAGCGCTTCCTGCGCGCCACGCACAAGGGCTGGCGCGACGCGCACGGCAACCCGGCGGAGGCGATCGACTCGATGACCTCGGTGGTGCCGGGCCTCGACCGCGACACGCTCCTCGGCACCATGCCCCAGATCATGGACCTCTGCATCACCGACCGCTCGAGGAAGAACGGCATCGGCTGGATCGAGCCCGAGCTGATGCAGCGCACGATCGACATCACCTTCGCGCAGTCGAAGCCGGACAAGCCGGTGAAGGCCGAGGACGTCTTCACCAACGCATTCAACGCCAGGATCAAGCCGCTGAAGTAGCGGAACCGCGCGCTCGGGAAGGCGCAGGCCGCCCCCGCCATGCTCCTGAAGCTGTTCAAGTCGCTCAGGCCGCCGCGGCGCGACCGGGCGGGCGGGGTCGCGTTCCTCACGATGGGCGGCGCGCCCCACCGCTTCACGCCCGAGGACCGCATGCAGTCGTCGCAGGCGAGCGTGCGGCTTCGCGTGCTGATCCCGGGCCGCGAGCTGTCGCGCACGATGTCGGCGACCGTCGTGCCGTTCGACGACGTCGAGGCGGAGCGCGAGCCAGCCGCGCTCGAGACGGTATCGACCGTGGTGATCGCGAAGGTCACCACCGGCTTGCTCACGGAGAACCCGGACTACGCCCGGCGGCTCCTGCGCTGGGTCGAGCGGCACGCGGATCGCTACCGGCTGGTCGCGGACCTGTCGGACGACTACGCCGGCATGGCGACCGACCTCCGCGCACCCTTCCTCGCCGAGTACCAGGAGACGCTCGCCCGCCATTGCATGCTCACCGTGCCCTGCGAGGCGCTGCGCTCGCGCCTCCAGCCCGTGGCGCATCGCGGCATCCACGTCGTCGAGGATCCCTGGGAAGGTGACGCTCGCGAGCCGCGCACGCCCGGGTCGGGGCGTCCCCTCAGGCTTGCATGGTTCGGCAACCTCGCGGAGGCGAATGCGGCGGTCGTCGAGCACGCGCTCGCGTCCATCGGACATCGCTTTCGAGGACACGCGATGCGCCTCGACCTCGTCGCGCACGAGCAGCGCCGCGAACTCGCGGAAGCGGTGCTGGCGCGCGCTCGCGAAGCCAATTCCGCGCTGCAGGCCGCCTTCCGCCCCTGGAGCCTCGAAGCGACCCGGGAAGCGATCGACGCTTGCGACGTCGTGCTGCTGCCGCAGGACACGGGCGACACCTGGCGCGCAGCCAAGTCGCACAACCGCCTGGTCGAGGCGCTCCGTGGCGGACGGCTTGCGCTGGCCTCGCCGATTCCGTCGTACCTCGAACTGGGGGAATTCGCCTGGATCGGCGACGATCTCGCGGATGGCCTCGAGTGGGCGCTCGCGCATCCCGGCGACGCGGCACGCCGCATCGTCGCTGGGCAGGCCTGCGTGGCGAAGCGCTTCTCCCCGCAGGCAATCGCCGCGCGCTGGCGCGACGTGCTTGCGGCTTCCTGAACCATCCCCTCGACGCCAGGATCAGGGCCCTGGCGCGGCGGGCCCTCAGTCCGCCTTGGCGCCCGACTCGCGGATGATGCGGCCGTAGCGCTGGATCTCCGCCTGCATGAAGCGCGCGAACTCCGCCGGCGTCGAGCCCACGGTCTCCACGCCCTGCTGGAGGAGCCTGGCCTTCACCTCGGGGACCTGGTTCGCGCGCGCGATCTCGACCTGCATGCGCTCTACGATCGCCGCGGGCGTGCCGGCCGGGAAGAGCGCGCCGTACCAGACGACGAGGTCGATGCCGGGATAGCCGAGCTCGGTGAAGGTCGGCAGGTCCGGCGCCGCCTCGCTGCGCTTCGCGCTCGTGACGGCGATCGGTCGCAGCTTGCCCGCGCGGGCGTGCTGGATGGACGACGGCAGCGCGGTAAAGCCCATCGACACCTGCCCGCCGACCATGTCGACCACGGCGGGCCCGGCGCCCTTGTAGGGCACGTGCACGATGTCCACCTTGGCCGCCGATTTCAGCAGCTCGCCCGCGAGGTGCTGCACGCCCCCCGTGCCGGCGGAGGCGAACGACAAGCCGCCCGGCTTGGCGCGCGCAAGCGACACCACCTCGGCGAGATTCTGCGCGGGCAGCGACGGATGCACCGAGAACAGCATCGCCGCATGCGAAGCGTAGGACACCGGCGCGAAATCGCGCGTCGCGTCGTAGGCGATCTTCGGATACAGGTGCTGGTTGATGGTGATTTCCGCCGACGACGCCAACAGCAGCGTGTAGCCGTCGGGGGCCGCCTTGGCCACCGTCTCCGCACCGATCATGCCGCCGGCGCCCGAGCGGTTCTCCACGACGACCTGCTGCCCCAGGGCCTCTTGCAGCCGCGGCGCGATGGCGCGCGTATAGAAGTCGAGGCCCCCGCCGGGCGGGAAGGGCACCACGATGCGCAGCGCGCGGTTCGGCCACGCCTGCGCGAGCGCGGCCCCCGACAGGACGGCGGCCGCAAGGCCGGCAAGCACGCGTTTCGAAACTGGTGCGAGTCTCATGGAGGTCTCCGTATCAGGATGCCTGCGAAGATAGCAGCACGCCCGCGCCGCGGGCCTGCGCCAGCTGAAACGCCTCGATCGCGGCGGCAAGGTCCTCGATGCCGAGGCCGT
Source organism: uncultured Enterobacteriaceae bacterium (assembly GCA_964617355.1). Taxonomy (GTDB): domain Bacteria; phylum Pseudomonadota; class Gammaproteobacteria; order Burkholderiales; family SG8-39; genus CAZTDU01. The sequence goes on along the minus strand of CAZTXP010000056.1, from coordinate 4,155 downwards.
TGACGAACACGGCCACCCGCTCGCCGGGGCCGCCGCGCGCGACCCCGCGACCGTCGGCCAGCTCGGCGAGGTCGGCGTCGACGCGAACCACCGCCTCGAAGGCGTTCTCGTGCGCGCGCGCGTGCATCAGCGCCTCGCGGTCGTCGGACAGCACGCGGTCCATGGCGCGGATCGCCTCGTCGGTGATGTAGGAATCGCGATCGAGCGACAGGTACAGGCAGCCCGGCGCCAGCCAACCGGGCTGGATCGCGGGCGTCCTCTGCTTCTGGATCGGTCCCGAGCTCATCACGATGTCGGCCCCGCGCACCGCCGCCTCGGGGTTCGGCACGATCTCCACGTCGACGCCGAAGCGACCGTGCATCTCCTCGCGGTAACGCGCCGCGTGCGCGGGCACGGTGTCGAAGGCGGTACAGCGCACGATCGACGGGACGACGGACTTGATCGCCTCGAGCTGCAACCGCCCCTGCAAGCCGCAGCCGAGGATGCCGAGCCGCGCGGCGCCCGCGGGCGCGGCCTGGCGCGCGAACAGGGCGCCCACGGCTGCGGTGCGGACCGCGGTCAGCCAGCGCGCGTCCATCAGCGCCACCATGCGGCCGCCGTCGCTCTCGCACAGCAGGTAAAGGCCCTGGATGGATGGCAACCCACGCGCGAGGTTCGCCGCATCGCCGCTCTGGAACTTGCAGCCGGCATAGCCGAGCGGCGGGATCCAGCACACCATCGAGTTGAACCACGCGCCCTGGGCGCGATGAAAGAAGGTCATCGGGGGCGAGACCACGGCACCCGCCGCCTTGTGCCGGAACGCGGCTTCGAGCACGTCCGCCACGCGCGCGAGGGTGAGGCCGAGCCCCTGCAGGTCGCTCGCCGTCAGGTAGCGCGGCCCCTCGTCCACGCGGGTGCCGTCGCCGATCACTGGCCCCAGACCACCTGCATCACGCGCAGCCAGTTCTCGCCGAGGATCTTGCGTACCTCGGCCTCGCGGTAGCCGTGCGCGAGCAAGGCGGCGGTGAGCGTCGGCAGCGTGCGCGGCGTCTCCATGCCAGCCGGATAGTGGTGCGGGGGTGGCGGGTAGACCTCGGCGCTCCAGCGCCGCACCGCGAGCTGCTGGCGGTACATCTTCGCCGCCTCGGCGTCGTCCGCCACGGGGTGCATGCCTTCGTAGTAGTCGATGCCGAGCGCAGCGTGGTCGATGCCCACCAGCTCGACCACGTGGTCGAGATGGCGCAGGAAGTCGTCGATCGTCGGCGTCGGCCCGGCGCCGATGAACGCGGGGAAGCCGTTGATGCCGATCACGCCGCCGGTCGCCGCGGCGGCGCGGATCTGCTCGTCGCTGATGTTGCGCGGGCAATCGTGCACCGCGCGCGCGTTGGCGTGCGAGAACACGAAGGGCAGGCGCGACGCGTCGATGGCCTCCAGCGTAGTGCGCGCGCCGGTGTGCGAGCCATCGACGATGACGCGGTTCTCGTTCAGTCGCGCGACGAGGTCGCGGCCGAAGCGCGACAGCCCGCCGTCGTTCGCCTCCTCGCAGCCGTCGCCCACCCGGTTCCTGATGTTGTAGGCGAGCTGCACCATGCGCACGCCGAGCGCGCGATAGGCCTCGACGAGGTCGAGGTCGTTCTCGATCGGATCCGCGCCCTGGAAGTGGAACACGAGCCCGAGCCGGCCATCGCGCTTCGCCTCCGGGATCTGCGCTGCGCGCTCGACCAGCAGCAGATCCTTCCGCGAGCCGATCAGGCGGTGCCAGCTGCCGAGGTTCCTGAGGGTCTCCTCGGCGGACGCGGTGCTCCCCACCGTCGGCGCGCACGCCGTGACACCGCCTTCGCGGTACCAGTCGACGAACTCCTTGCGGCGCAGGAGCGGGCAGGTGCCGTCGATGACCACGGCGTCGCCATGCAGCTTGGCTGCATCCTTGGGCAGCTGCGCAGCGTCCATGCGCTACTCCGCCTCGAGGCCGATCTTCGCGGCGAGCGCCTGCAGCGACGCGATCTCGGCGCGGATCATCTGCCCGAGTTCCGCGGGCGTGCTGCTCGTCGGCAGGATGCTGAGCGCATCCAGCGCGCTGCGCATCTCGGGCGCCTTCATTCCGGCCACGACCTCGGCGTTCAGGCGCTGGATCACCGCGGCGGGCGTGCCCGCGGGCACCATCACGCCGTACCAGGAGCCGGCGGTGAAACCGGGCAGTCCGGCCTCGGCCATGGTCGGCACCTGCTCGGCGGCGGCAAGGCGCTGCGCCGCGCCGACCGCGAGGATCTTCAGCTTGCCGGCCTTGGCGAGCGGCAGCGTCACAGCCGGCGTGGCGAAGGTGTAGTCCACCTGCCCGCCGACGAGGTCGACGATCATCGGCCCGCTGCCCTTGTACGGGATGTGCGTGGTGGCGATGCCGGCCGCGAGCTTGAAGCGCTCGTCGATGATGTGGTTCTGCGCGCCCTTGCCGAACGAGCCGAAGTTGACCTTGCCGGGATTGGCACGTGCGTAGGCGATCAGTTCGGCCAGCGTGTTCGGCGGGAACGCGCCATGCACCGCGAGCACGTACGGCCCGCGACCTGCCATCGACACCGGCGACAGGTCCTTCGTCGGGTCGTACGGCATGGCTTTCGTGGTCACCGTGGCGATCGCGAGCTCCGCGTCGGTGCCGAAGAGCACCGTGGTGCCGTCGGGTTCCGCTCGCGCCACCGATTGCGCGCCGACGCGGCCACCCGCACCCGCACGGTTCTCGACCACGACCTGCTGGCCGAGGGACTTAGACATCTGTTCGGCGAGCAGTCGCGCCACCGTGTTGGTGCCGCCGCCCGGCGGGAAGCCGACGACCAGCTTGATCGGCCGCGCGGGCCAGGCCTGCGCGACTGCCGTCGACGAGGCGAGCAGCGCGACGCACAACGCGAACAGACGGATCATGATGCCCCCAGCGATTCAAGGATGCCGCGCACGTACCCGATCGCACGGGCCGCAGCCGCGGGACCATCCGGCACGTAGTCGAACGGCTCCACCGCGACGTCTCCGGCGTAGCCGTGCTTCACCAGCGCGGCGAACAGCGGCGCGAAGCGCTGTTCTCCCTGCCCGGGGCCGCGCCGGTTGCGGTCGTTCACCTGCACGTGCGCGATGAGCCCGGCCGGGAGCCACTTCTCGACCAGCGCCGACAGCGGCGCGGCCTCCATGCGGCCGGCGGCACTGCAGTCGAGCATGCTGCGCAGCGCGCGGCTGCCGATCGCGTCCACGACCTTGGAGGCCTCCTCGAGCGTGTTGACGATCGGCGTCTGCTCCTTGCCGAGCGGCTCCACGCAGTACACCACGCCCGCCTTCTCGGCACGCTCGGCAACCGCGCGCCAGCACTCCTCGGCCCGGGCGAGCGCCGTCGCGTGGGTCTCGCCCGCTTCGATGCGCCGCTGCTGCGGCGAGCCGTGCACGAGATAGCGGCCGCCGAGCGCGGCGCACTGGTCGACCAGCGCGAACATCACGTCGAGCGTGCGCTTGCGAACCGCGTCGTCGCGCGCCGTGATCGACAGCCCTGCGGGCTTCACGAGCAGCCAGTGCAGGCCGGTGATCACGATGCCGGCCTCGGCGGCCGCCGTGCGTGCCGCCGCCAACTGCGCGCTGCCGAGGCGATGCGGCTCCTCCGACAGCGTGTACGGCGCGAGCTCCAGGCCGTCGTAGCCGAGCTTCGCCGCGTACTCGCACTGCTTCGGGAACGGCTTCGGCGCGATGACTTCGTTGCACAGCGCGATCCTCATGTCGCGCTCCTCGTTCCGGCGATGGGCAGGGGGATGTCCGCGGGCGGTGGCGAAGTCGTGGGCAAAAAAAGAGGGCCGGCACCTGGCGGCGGCGGCCCTCGGAGGATACCCAACTTGCGTCGGGCAGGAGGAGACTTCCGGTTCAGTGCGCCGGGCGCAGCGGCTGCGCGGGCTTCGCGGCCGCGTGGCCCTTGAAGAACTCGATCACCGCGATGATCGCCTCGGCGACGGCCTCGGCGGAATCGAGGTGGCGCAGCGCCGTCAGGCGCTCGCCTTCGGCGATGGGCAGCGATTGGATGCGTTCACGAATGTCCCGGGCGATCGTCATGGCGAACCTCACATCAAAAATGGTTAATCAGCTGATAACTACCTGCTGGTTGGAACGCATTCTCCCCTCTAGGTTGCAGAGCAGCAATTGACGATTCGTACG
>CAZTXP010000055.1:0-93760 GCA_964617355.1 uncultured Enterobacteriaceae bacterium | reverse complement strand
GGTCGAGGTGGCCGGACAGAAGACGCTGCTCGGGCCCCTGCTGTTCCGGTGGGGCGAGCAGCCGGCGCTGCGGCTCTTCGCCGAGATCTGCGAGGACCTCTGGGTGCCGGTGCCGCCCTCGTCGCGCGCGGCGCTCGCGGGCGCGACGGTGATCGCCAACCTGTCGGCCTCGAACGTGGTGATCGGCAAGCACCAGTACCGCCGGGAACTCGCCGGCAACCAGTCGGCGCGCTGCATCGCGGCCTACCTCTACAGCGCGGCGGGCGCCGGCGAATCGACCACCGACCTCGCCTGGGACGGCCATGCGATGGCCTTCGAGAACGGCAGCCTGCTGGCCGAGTCGAAGCGCTTCCAGTCCGGGCCGCAGTTGACGCTCGCCGACATCGACCTGGAGCGCCTCGAGGCCGACCGCATGCGGCAGAACTCCTTCGGCGAATCCGCGCGGCGCGAGCAGGCCGGCCTTCGCGGCATGCGCACCGTCGAGTTCTCCCTGCCCGTCCCCGGCGGCCGGATCCCGCTCGCTCGGACGATCCCCAGATTCCCCTACGTGCCCGGCGACCCTGCCACGCGCGACGCGCGCTGCGAGGAGGTCTACCGCATCCAGGTCGAAGGCCTCGCCACCCGCATGCGCGCCACCGGCACGAAGAAGCTGGTGATCGGCGTCTCGGGAGGGCTCGACTCCACGCAGGCGCTGCTGGTCTGCGCACGCGCGATGGACGAACTCGGCCTCGCGCGGCGCGACATCCTCGCCTACACCATGCCGGGCTTCGCCACGTCGACCAGCACGCGCAGCACCGCGTGGCAGCTGATGCGCGCGCTCGGCGTGTCGGCCGAGGAGATCGACATCCGGCCCTCGTGCCTGCAGATGCTGAAGGATCTCGGCCATCCGTATTCGAAGGGCCGCAAGGTCTACGACGTCACCTTCGAGAACGTGCAGGCGGGCGAGCGCACCAGCCACCTCTTCCGGCTTGCCAACCTGCACGGCGGCATCGTGGTCGGCACCGGGGATCTCTCGGAGCTGGCACTGGGTTGGTGTACATATGGCGTCGGAGACCATATGTCGCACTACAACGTCAACGCCAGCGTGCCTAAGACGCTGATCCGCGACCTGATCGACTGGGTCGGCGGCAACGGGCAGTTCGACGCCGCCACGGGCAAGGCGCTGGCGCGCGTACTGGCCACCGAGATCAGTCCCGAACTCGTCCCCGGCAAGCGCGACGACAAGCCGGCGCAGCTCACCGAATCCGTGATCGGCCCCTACGCGCTGCAGGATTTCAACCTCTACTACACGCTGCGCTTCGGCTACCCGCCGGCCAAGGTGGCGTTCCTCTCGTGGACGGCGTGGCAGGGCAAGGACGGCTACAGGCTTGCCGAGATCCGCAAGTGGCTGGAGGTCTTCCTGAGGCGCTTCTTCGCCACCAGCCAGTTCAAGCGCAGCGCGATCCCGAACGGGCCGAAGGTGGGCTCGGGCGGCTCGCTCTCGCCGCGCGGCGACTGGCGCGCGCCCTCGGACGGCAACGCGGACGCGTGGCTCGCGGCGCTGGACGAGGTGCCGCCCCGGGAATAAGCAGGAAATCACCCCTCCGGAAACTGAAACCCCCGTAGCCCGCGCGCCGCCGCGCTGCTACGATTTCCGGATGCCTCTCTCCCTCTCCGCCGTCAAGCACCGCTTCATCGGCCTCGACACCGAATATCCGCTGGCCGACGGCCGGCGCTCGCGCCGCCACTACCTCGACTCCGCGGCCTCGGCGCTGATGCTCGAGCCGGCCTGGAAGACGGCGCAGTCCTTCCTGCGCCACTACGCCAACACGCACAGCCACCTGCACTACGGCGCGCGCATCGCCTCGCACGCCTACGTGTGGGCGCACGAGCGCGCGCTCGCCTTCGTCGGCGCCGACCCGAAGAACTACGCCTGCGCGTTCGCGGGCAGCGGCTCGACCGCGGGCTTCAACCGCATCGCGCGAGCCCTCGCTCGCCTGCGCCCCGAGCGCGACACGGTGCTGGTGTCGGGCATGGAGCACCACTCGAACGACCTGCCGCACCGCAAGCACTCCGGCCGCGTCGAGCACATCCCGATGACCGGCACCGCGCCGGCCTTCGGCCCGCTCGACATGGTCGCGCTGGAGCGCCTGCTCGAGGCGAACAAGGGCCGCGTGAACTACGTGGCCGTGACCGGCGCGAGCAACGTCACCGGCATCCTCAACCCGGTGAAGGAGATCGCGCGCCTCGCGCACGCGCACGGCGCGTGGCTGGTGGTGGACGGCTCGCAACTCGTGATGCACGCGCCGGTGCGCATGACGGACGGCATCGACTTCCTCGCCTTCTCGGGCCACAAGGTGTACGCGCCCGGATCGCCGGGCGTGATCGTCGGCCGGCGGGACATCCTCTCGGGCCTCGAGCCCGACGAGGTCGGCGGCGGCATGGTGGCCGACGTCTCGTTCGAGAACTACGTCGTCAGCGACCAGTTCCCCGACCGCGAGGAGGCCGGCACGCCGAACATCGTCGGCGCGGTGCTGCTCGGCGCGGCGCTCGAGACGCTGATGCAGATCGGCATGGACAACATCCACTCGGCCGAGCAGGCCATGCTCGCGCCGCTGATGAAGGAACTCGGCCGCCGCGAGAAGGTGCGCGTCTACGGCGACATGGACCTCAAGCGCTCGCCCCGCACCGGCACCATTGCCTTCAACATCGACGGCCTCGACCACGGCCTGGTGGCCGCCGCGCTGAACGACTACTTCGGCATCGCGGTGAGGAACGACTGCTTCTGCGCGCACCCCTACGTGCGCGAGATGCTCAAGCCCGAGCTCTGGTCGATCGACCTCGAGTCGGAGGACGAGTCCGCGCTCGCCGAGATCGAGAACCGCAAGGGCATGGTGCGCGCGAGCTTCGGCCTCTACACCACGGAAGACGACCTCAAGGCCCTGCTCGCCGGGCTGGACGCGCTCTGCGCCGACGTCGAGGGCTTCCGCGCGCGCTACGAGATGGGCGCGGACGACGTCTGGCGCCACAAGGCCTTCTCGGCCAGCGCCGAGTCGCTGTTCGACCCGAAGCGCGAACTCGCCCTCGCCTTGGCCGCGTGATCCGCACGATCCTCATCGGGGCGCTGGCGCTGCCCGCCGCCGCGCTCGCGCAGTACGAGCCGCCGAAGCGCGAGGTGATCTACGGCGCCGAGCTGATGTCGCGCGCCGAGCGCGAGGACTACCGCACCGCGCTGCAAAAGGCCAAGGGCGACGAGGACGCCACGCGCATCCGCGAGCGCCACCGCGAGCAGATGCAGAAGCGCGCCAAGGCGCGCGGCGACAAGCTCGACGAGCGCGGCCTGCTCGAGAAAGACACCCCGAAGGACAGCGCCAAGGCCAGCGCGAAGGACGCGAAGAAATGAAGCGCGCCGCGCTCGCGATCGCCATCGTCGCCACGCTTGCCGCGGCCCCGCTCGCGCTCGCGCTCGGCGACGCCGAGAAGGGCGAGGCGCTGCACAAGTCCTGCCTGCAGTGCCACAACGCCAGCCAGTACCAGGCGCCGAAGGCGAAGGTGAAGACCTTCAAGCAGCTGCAGCAGGAAACCGCGAAGTGGGCCGACTACTACCACCCGAAGTTCGACCGGCTGGAAGTGGCGAACCTGGTGGCGTACCTGAACCGGGATTTCTACAGGTTGCCGGAGCAGTAGCGCGAGGTCACCCGCGAAGGTCCGAGAGACCCTCCGCGAGCCCAGGTGCCGCCTTCACGCCCTGCAGGCGCGCCGCGAGCGGATTCGACAGCGCAGGCGTGCCGCCAGCCGCGACCAGTTCATCGAGGGACGTGGATCCGCCCGTGGGCGAGCCCCATCCCGCGATCCACGTGCCATCCGCCCTTCCGGACTCGCCGACGTCGAACGTCGGATTCGCGGCGTGCCATGCATGCATGGTGTCGTTCCAACTCGCAAGTTCGTCGTCGGTGGGGGGCGGAGCGGGCGCCACCTCCGGAGGAAATCGCCGATTGAACTCGACGATGGCCTCCGCGTAGCGCTCCGAGAACGCCGCGCGACCCGCTTGCAGCAGGACATCCAGCCGCGCGTCGATTTCCCGGTACACCGGGTCGAAGGACTCGCCGACGCGGGCGATGACTTCCTGCATACGAGCGTCGTCATCCGGAGTGGCGAAGCCTGCACGCCCTTGTGCCTCCTCATTGCGAAACCGCACGACCGGCGGCGGCGGATCCTCCAACGCCGGAACCGGACTCGAGGCAGCGCGGGCCGCGATGACTGCCGGCACGATGGCGGGCGCGATGGCGGGTGCGATGGCGAGTGCGGGAGGCACGGGTGCCGGCTCGACGAGGGTCACCGGTGGTTCGGCCGGAGGGTCGGTGCCGTCGGCGGCTACCGCAGGCTCCTCGGGAACCGGCACCTGCGCGATCGCGGCCGCGAGATCCATGGACGTTCCGTCTGCAAATACGATCCTGTCGATCGGAAGGTCGTCCGCCTCCTCGGCGGGACCAACGCCCGCGAGCGTGACCGAGCCATCGGCGATCGCGATTCGCAGACCCTCCGCCGAGAAGGCAAGCGACACATCGACTGCCGACAGACCGGGCGCGAGGCGCAGGTCATCGCGCCCGGCATCGTCGAACACGACGTCGTGACCATGCCCGCGCCCGAAGAAGTACTGGTCGTCGCCCTCGCCTCCGTCGATCAGGTCGTCCCCCCTGCGCCCCGCCAGCAGGTCGGCCCCGCCTTCGCCGGTGAGGAAGTCGTCGGCCATGGAACCGAACATCCGATCCACGTAGTCGCCTCCCTCGACGACGATCGCCTCCGCGGCGCCGAAGTGACTGCTGCCGAAGCGCTCGAAATCGTCGGCCGACCACGCATCGATCCACTCGATCCTGTGGTCGCCTTCGGCATGCCAGTCCTCGATCACCAGGCGGAAATGGTCGCCGTACTCCCCGAGCACCGGATCGAACCCCTCGACGTTCGCTTCGTAGACCAGGTCCATGCCGTCCCTGGTCACGAACATCGACTGGCGGGTACCGTAGTCGTCGACCTGGTCGAACACGGACTGCAGCATTTCCGGCGTCTGCGCAGGCATGCGAGGGGGAACAATGCCCAGCGACTGGATCCGGTCGACCCCGCCAGTATCCCGGATGATCGCGTCGGTGAACCGGTAGAGGTCGTCGCCGGCCCCACCCTCGAGTCGCGCCGACCGCCCTGCCTCCAGGATGTCGTTTCCGGGGCCTCCGAGCAGGATGTCGAAACCTCCGGGATCGCCACCCGCCTGCAGCAGGTCGTCGCCGTCGCCACCGTCGAGCACGTTGAACGTGACTTCACCGTCCGGGTCGTAGGAGCTGAGAACGTCGTCGCCTACGCCACCCTCCAGGTAGTCGCTGCCGCCGTGAATGTCGGCAATCTCGTCGTTACCCGGCCCGCCGTCCAGCACGTCGTCTCCCGGCACGCCGAAATACGGTGCAAGGGGTTCAAGCATCTCGGCCGGACCAATAACGGTGCGCGCGATCGGTTGCCCGTCGCCCTCGATCCGGTCGTGGCCGTCGCCGCCGTAGACGACGTCGGACCCGCTGCCGCCGACGATCGTATCGTCGCCGCCATTGCCTTCGATGTAGTCGTCGAACACGGGCGCAGGGCCCTGCACGTACGCGACCGCACCCTCGAATCCGTCGGGAAACACCCAGCCCTCTTCGCGCACCACGTCGAGCGCGTGGTCCCAGACCTCCGGGTCAGCGAAAGACCTCGCCGCCTCGGCAATCCGAAGCGCGACGGCGTCGTACGCGCCGGCACGCCCGAGCAGGGCAACCTCCGAAGGATCGATCCCGCCGAGGCCGCGTGCGGCGTAACCCAGGTCGTAGAAGAAGCCATCGATGCGCGCGCCGAAGGGCCCGGACGGCCCGCCGATCGCGACCTGCCAGTTGTCGCCGACGAGGATGTCGCCGCGCTCCGAGCCCAGGATCGTGTCCTTGCCTGACCCGCCGGCGACCACCGATTCGCCGACCGGCAGTGCCGCGTGCACATCGAGGTCGTCGTCGCCTGATCCGCCGATGACGAACACCGATCCCTCGCCGGACACGCGCACGTCGTCCTTGCCGCCTCGCGCGAGGACCCTGCCGCCGTCCGTCCAGACGATGGTGTCGTCGCCGTCGCTGCCGCCAGCGCGCGACGCGACGAAGCGATCGTCGCCAGTGCCCTGAGGCGTACTGACCGGATAGAGCGTATCGAGGTAGATGAATCCCGCAGCGTGCCCGACAGGCTCCTCGGGGTCCGCCGCCCGCAGGACGATGCCGAGGTCGCCGGATTCGAAGTCCTCGATCTCCAGGACGCCATTGATCAGCAGCGATTGCGCGCCATCGGCGGCATCGAGCAGGACATAGCGGGTACCGGACGCATCCTCGTAGCTGCGGGGCGCGACTTCGTCGCCGCCCGCGAGATCGCGGCCGAGGAACTGGACCCTGCCCACGCCGTCCGCGTCGAGAATCCTGTCGCGACCACCGCCCGCGTCGATGACGTAGGTGTCGAACCCGGTGCCACCCACGAGCCGGTCGTCTCCGGCACCGCCTTCGAGCCGGTCCTCGCCCTCCCCTCCCTCGAGGTAGTCCCGGCTGTCTCCCCCCGTCAGGCGATCCCGGCCGGCTCCGCCGAACAGGCGGTCGTTCATGCGACCGCCGGCGATCTCGTCGTCTCCCGGCGTCCCGAACACGGACTGGTCTACCAACGACGACTGGCGTCCGACGCGAACGTCGCGCTCCAGGTCGAGGAAACCCCGCCCCGCGACGATGCCGGGGCGATTCAGGCGGTTCTCCCTCGCCATCGCCACCATCATCTCGGCGCGGGCGTCGATCCAGTCCTCGGTGAAACCCGCGCCGCCGCCGGAATCGACGCCTAGCGGTCCGTGCGCTGCATGGCCGAAGCCGACGGCCACGAACGGGTTCAGCTCGCGCAAGGCGTATCGATAGGCATCGCCGTCCATGCCCGGATCCCTTGCGCGCTGCGCGATGACGCCTTGCTCGAGGCCACCGATCGCGACGAAGCGGATCTCCCCGAGTTCCCCCATCTCGCCGATGCCTCGTTGCACCTCCTCGAGCCGGGCATGGAACGGCAACCGGAACTCATCCAGGTGCCAGGTGTTCCCGGCGAGGGTCGGCGAGTAGTCGGAAAGGATGGGCAGCGTCGCCGGGCCGAGCACCAGCTGCGCAAGCGCGTCGAGCGTACGCTCCAGCGTATCGCCCTCGGAGCGTCCCTGCGTGCCGAACAGGCGCGAGGCAGAGGCCGCGGACGCGGCGGCGAGTATTCGGGACCCGGTGTCGAGCGTGAACGTCGGATCGAGTCGCTCGAAGGCGGCGAACAGGGAAAGCGAATCGACCAGCAGGAGCAGGCTATGCGTGTCGGCGAAGTCGTTGCGATCCGGATTGGATGCGACCTCTCCCTGGCGATACGGCAGGAAGTAGGTCCCTCGCGTAAGCGGCTGGTCCTCGATGTAGACATCGACGCGTTCGCCATAGTGCACGCCGCTGTTGGCGACGAAGGACGGACCGAGATTGCCGGCATCGCTTCCGACCACTTCGTAGAACCCGGCAATGCGCTCCGTAGCGAAGACAGGTGACGTAGGAATCCAGTTCGTACCGCCGAACGCGAACGGCGCGCGCGTCACGGGAATAGCATCTTCCGCGGCGAGCAGCGCGGCCGCCTGGTAGTTCCAGGACGCCTGGTCACCCGCCCTAGGGCGAACGCCGAACGCGAACTGCGCCTCGAGCGTCTCCAATCGCTTCTCTTCGGCGCGGATGTCCCGCAGCCTCTCCTTTACCTCCACGGCCAACGCGTCGCTTCGTTCCTCCGAAAGCGCGATCCAGTCCGCGCTCTGGGCGACGTCGGGCATGGACCTCAGGCGCTCGAATCGGGCGAGGATCCCGCGAAGCGATGCACCGTCGCGCAGGCCGCCAACGCCGGCCCCGTTGAACGTAACGGTAGAGAGGATCGGATTGGATGCCGAGTCCCCCTGCGCTACTTCCTCCCGGCGGAGCAGGTTGAACGCCGTGGCCAGATGCCCGCCAAGCGAGTAACCGGTGACGTGGAACTGCTTGCCTTGCAGGTACTGAGGATCCGAGCGGAGTTCGCGATACCACGACTCCATCACCGAGATCTGGCCCAGCGCCCAGCCCAGTTCCTTCACCTCCAGTTCGTTCGTGGAAACGCTGTCCCGGACCGCGTCCTCTATGAACTCCGTCGAGCGAAAGGACAGCGTCAACGCCCCTGAGCGGCGATCCTTGACCAGCGTGCCGGAGAAACCGGTTCCCTTTGGGTCGACCGGATCATTGCGGTACTGGGCGAGGATTTCGTAGCGATCGAGGAACTCGGCGGCTTGGGTGGGGAGGAACTTGCTGATGTGTCCATTGCCATCCCCAAGGCGGATGGCGATTTCGCTAGTGTCCAGTTCAGCCAAGACATCGCCATCACGCACGATGAACGCCTCAGAGGCAAGCTGCTTCATCACTGTGTCTAAGAGGCGCACTATTGAGATCGTCATTTGGGCACGACTCCATGGGGATTGAGAACCCGCATAAGAAATCGGCGGTCGGTGTAGCTACTTGCCTTGGGGCAGGTGGTTGTAGGGCCATGGGACGTCAGCCATGGCCTTCTGCCACCGGCGCGCGATCCCAAGCCACCTTCGATAAAGAACCCGATCCGCTCAGCGACAACGGACTGATCCCTAAGGTCTACAACCTTGAGACGACTTCCCGATACCCAGTAGCTTCGGTCGGATACTGTAGAGATGTCTTCCCACGAGACCCCAAAGCCACTGATAGGTTGTTCAATACTCTCGATCGAGATATCCCTCGCCTCCTGCTTCATCCAGATGCGGACATAAGGCGTGGCTCCACGAACTTCGCCACCAGTCGGCACCTCGATGAAATCGAAACCCTCTCCGACTTCGTGATCACTAGTCGGCGCGCGCTTCGAAACAATGCTCGAGTAGATCGCCCTTTGCCGAAACTCAGATGCCGGCCTCGAGTACGGATCCCCATACCAGTACTGATTGAAGTTGTCCTTGTCCGTCGACGGAGGCAGCGGCTTGAGTACCACCAGGCTCTTTACGCCCGAGACCTTCCGATAGATCTTGATGCCGGCCTTCTCGGCGCACAGCTTCTCGTAGTGCGCGCGAGCCGCAGCCGCATAGGCCTTGCGATCCCGGGTATGCAACCAGTCGAGCGCCGGAAGGATGCTGGATACGATCACGACGCCGACCACTGCCGCGATGCGCCAGCGTCGATTGGAGACGTTGCGGTAGGCGAACCATGCGGCGAGCGCCGCAAGGCCCCAGTAGGCCCAGCCGACGAGATCGAAGAGGGGCGCGAGACCCGTCAGCTCAAGCATCTCGCCGACTCGACAGGACGTTGGGATAACACGCGACGAGCCTACTCCTCGCCGCCGGCATGCTCAATCCGTCACGCCGCGAGAATGCCTGGAATCGGTGCGAAAGCGCACCAATCCGTCCCGCCCGAGGTGCGAGGCCGGCGCTACGCGCCGCGCACCCTCCGCATCCCCTCCACCACCGCCAGCACCACCGCGCCGGCTACCAGCCCGGTCAGGGCATCGGCCGCAACCGACCACGCCGTGCCGGCGATGCCGCCGGCGGCCTGGGCCGCGTGCTCGACCCAGTGGTGCAGCGGCGGCACGCCGTGCACGAGGATGCCGCCGCCGACGAGGAACATCGCCGCGAGCCCGGCGACGGAGAGCGCCTTCATCAGCCAGGGCGCGGCCGCGAGGATCGCAACGCCCAGTGCGCGCGCCGCGCCCTCGCGGCGCGAGAGCCACAGGCCCGCGTCGTCGAGCTTCACGATGGCGGCCACCAGCCCGTAGACGCCGACGGTCATGCCCAGCGCGATGCCGACCAGCACCGCGACCTGCGTGCCGAACGGCGCCGCCGCGACCGTGCCGAGCGCGATGACGATGATCTCGGCCGACAGGATGAAATCGGTGCGCACCGCGCCCTTCACCTTGTCGCGCTCGATCGCGAGGAGGTCGGCCTGCGGGTCGGCGAGCGCGCGCGTCAATGCGGCGTGGTGCGCGTCGTCCTCGGCCTTCGGGTGCAGCCAGGCATGCGCGAGCTTCTCGACGCCCTCGAAGCAGAGGTAGGCGCCGCCGATCATCAGCAGCGGCGTCACCGCCCACGACGCCCACGCGCTGATCGCCAGTGCGGCGGGGACGAGGATCGCCTTGTTGACGAAGGACCCCTTCGCCACCGCCCAGACCACCGTCAGTTCGCGCTCGGCGCGCACGCCCGCCACCTGCTGCGCGTTCAGCGCGAGGTCGTCGCCCAGCACCCCGGCGGTCTTCTTGGCCGCGACCTTGGTGAGCACCGCCACGTCGTCCAGCACGGTGGCGATGTCGTCGAGCAGCGCAAGCAGGCTTCCTGCGGCCATGGTGGGCGCTCGCGGCCGGCTGCGCTACTTGCGCGCCGGCAAGCCGGCCCGTTCGCCCGACTCCCGCGCCGCCCCGCCATAGATCCCCTTCGACATCGTCGAGGTCGCGGCCTTGGCGAGCGCTTCGTACACCTTCGCGCGCACCGCGTGCGCTTCCTTGCTGTCGGGCGCGGCGTCGACGGCCCAGTCGACGAAGTGGGCGGCCATGTGGGCGTCGCCCTTGGCGAGGTGCTCCTGCGCACGGGCGAGCAACTTTTCCATGCCGCCGGCCATCGCGACGATCTCGCTGGATAACTGCTTTCGCGGCGCGGGCTTCAGTTCGCTCGGCACGCCGGTGTACCAGCCGCCGAAGCAGCGACACAGGTTCCTCACGATGAAGGTGGGCTCGTCGTACACCGGCGCGAGGTAGGGCTTGCCCTCCAGCCGCGCGGGCGGGCGCACGTTCTCGACGATCTCGTAGATGGTCTGGCCTTCGTTCAGGCGCGCGAGCGTCTGCGTGACCAGCGACTCGAGGTATTCGGCGGTGTCGAGCAGCGCTTCCTGCACGCGCGCCTCGCCTGCGATCGGCAGGCCGTGGCCGGGCAGGAGCAGCGCGGGCTTCTTCGCCGCCATGTCGCGCAGCGCCTTCGCCCACTCGACGGCGTAGCGCTGCACCTTCTGCGGGTTGCCGGCGTTGGGCGCGGCCCAGATGAAGAGGTCGCCGGTGCAGAGCACCTTCGTGTCGGGCAGGAAGACCCAGGCATGGTCGTCGGTCTCGCCCTTGGCGTGGTAGACCTCGAAGCGCGTGCCGCCGATGGAGAGCTTCGTTTCCGATTCGAAGGTCTCGGTGGGCGCGTCGTACTCGACGGGCCAGGGGTTGTGCTGGCCGAACTGGCGCGTGTTGATGATGGTGTTGTAGCCGGCGGTGGCGACATAGCGCTGCATGCGCGGCAGCACGTTCACGTGGCCCACGATGCGCGGCGCGGCCCAGCCCTTGGTCTTCGCCTCCTCCAGGAACGGCGGCAGGCCGTAGGCGTGGTCGACGTGGCCATGCGTGTAGATCGCGGCGCCGATGCGGTCCTTGCTCCAGCCGCGGATGGCCTCGAAGTTGTACTTGCGCGCTACCGGGTGGTAGGCGCCGGTGTCGACGAGCACGAGGCCCTCGCCCGTCTTCACGGCGGTGATGTTGACGAAGGTCTTGTAGAAGCCCACGCCGGGCGCGAGTTCCTCGAGCGTGCGCAGCATCGAGAACGGGTGATAGTCGGGCTCGGCGGTGGTGGCTTCGCCGGACCACAGGCGGTCGGTGCGCTTCAGCAACTCGGACATGACGATCCTTTCATTCAGGCGGCAGCGAGGTGGCCTTCGCGCCAGTAGACGCGCCGCTCGTGGAAGGCGGCGAGGCTGTCGCGGTGGCCGATCGAGACGAGGGTGGTGCCGGGCAGGCGCTCGCGCACGAGCCGGTACAGCTCGGCCTGCGCGGCCTCGGGCAGCGCGGCGGTGGCTTCGTCGAGGAAGAGCCAATCAGGCCGCGAGACCAGCGCGCGCGCGAACGCGAGGCGCTGCTGCTCGCCGCCGGAGAGCACCTGCCCCCAGTTCTCGTCGCGCTCGAGGTCGTCGGCGAGGTGGCCGAGGCCGACGGCGGCGAGCGCGTCGCGCAGGTCGGCGTCGGCGACCGAATCCTCGGGCGCGGGATACGCGACCGAACGCTTCAGCGGGCCGATCGGCAGGTACGGGCGCTGCGGAAGGAAGAGGAGCCGCGCACCGCCAGGCAGGCGAATGCGGCCCTTCCAGTACGGCCAGATGCCGGCCAGCACGCGGAAGAGCGTGCTCTTGCCCGAGCCGGAGGCGCCGGTGACCAGAACGGATTCGCCGCGCTTCATCTCCAGCGTGGCGCCGGCGAGCAGTTCTCGGCCCTGCGGCAGGCGCAGCGACACCTCCTCGAGCGCGAGGCTCGCGCCGGCCTCGCCCTCGCTGCGCTCGCCCTGCGCGGCGGCGGCCTCGCGGCGCGCGCGCTCGAGCGCCTCGGTGAAGCTGCGCAGGCGCTCGACGGTCGCCGACCATTCGGCGAGGCGCGCGTAGGCGTCGATGAACCACGACAGCGCGCCGCGCACCTGTCCGAAGGCGGTGGCGGTCTGCACCATGCCGCCGAGCGGGATCGCGCCCGAGAAGAATCGAGGCGCGACCACCACGTACGGGAACACCACCGCGACCTGGTCGATCGATAGCGTGAACCACGCCATTTGCTTCCGCTTCTTCATGATCGACCACCAGTTCGCGATCACCTGGCCGAAGCGCGAGCGGAAGATCGCCGATTCGCCTTCCTCGCCGCGGTAGAGCGCGACGCCCTCGGCGTTCTCGCGCAGGCGCATCATGCTGTAGCGGAAGTCGGCCTCGTACTTCTGCTGGTCGTAGTTCAGCGCCACGAGGCGCCGGCCGATGTAGTGCGTGCCGATGGTGCCGAACACCGCGTAGAGCAGCGCGCACCAGACGAGGTAGCCCTCGACCACGATGCCGCCCGCGACGGGAAGCGTGATCGGCCCGGAGAGCATCCACAGGATGGCGACGAAGGAGGCGAGCGTGACCACCGCCGACAAGAGGCCGAGCGACAGCGACAGCGTGTCGTCGACGAAGAGGCGCAGGTCCTCGGCGATGCGCTGGTCCGGGTTGTCGGTGCCGGCATCTCCCAGTTGCAGGCGGTAGTAGGCGCGATCCTTCAGCCAGTCGGCGAGCAGGTTCTCGGTGAGCCAGGTGCGCCACTCGATCTGCAGCATCTGCTGCAGGTAGAGCTTGTAGACGCCGACCACGATGTAGCCCAGGCCGATGCCGGTGAAGAGCAGCAGCGAGGCGTAGAACTTGTCGGCGTTCTTGTTCTCGAGGCTGTCGTAGAAATCCTTGTACCAGGCGTTGAACTGCACCTCGAGCCAGACGAGGCCGAGGGCCAGGCCGACCACCGAGGCGAGCAGCAGCAGCCCCTTGCGACGGGCCGAGGACACCCAGTACGGCCGGGCGAGCGCCCAGAACGCGCGAAAGAACTCCCGGGACATCGGCTTGGGCTGCGGCATGGGCGAAAGCGCCTTCTGGAAGGGACGGTTTTCAGTTTACAGAACGCCTTTCGCGGCGCGAGAATGGCCGCGGGCGGCCGTGGGCTGCCCGACGATGCACAGCGCCCTCAAGACCTATCGCTTCGCCCCCGCGGGCGCCGCCCCGGCCACCGCTCGCCCGGGGCACCTGTTCGTTTTCCTGCACGGCACCGGCGCCACGGCGCAATCGATGATCCCGCTCGCGTTCCGCTTCCAGTCGCGCTTCCCGAGCGCGGCGCTGGTGGTGCCCAGCGGCTTTCGCGCCGCCGAGGCCGACGCCGGCCTGCAGCAGTGGTTCCCGATGCAGGGCCTGAACGACGACAACCGCGTCGAGCGCGTGAACGCGATCCTGCCGCGGCTGGAAGACCTCGTGCGGCGCGAGCAGGCACAGAACGGCGTGCCGCCGCGGCGCACGGTGCTGATCGGCTATTCGCAGGGCGGCACCGTCGCGCTGGAACTCGCCAAGGCGGTGCCCGGCCTCGCCGGCGCGGTGGTCGCGTACGCGGCCCGCTTCGCGCGCCTGCCGCGCGAGGGCGCCTCGATCGCCTCGCGCATCCACCTCGTGCACGGCGCCGACGACATGATCGTGTCGCGGGTGCATGCAGAGCGCGCGGCGCGCGTGCTCTCGGCGCTGCACGTCCCGGTGACGCTCGACATCGTCGAGCGCCTCGGCCATAGGCTCAGCCACGAAGCGGCGTGCCTGGGCTCGCTGCGGCTGCTGCAGGGCATCTACGAAGGCCGGCGCGCGACGCTGCACTGAGCCAATGCTGCAGATCCCCACCCTCGCGGTCTACATCGGCGTCGGCGCCGCGGCGCTCGCGGTGGTCGCGGCCGTCGCCGGGGCGATCGGCCAGCGGCGGCTGTTCCTCTCCGAGCGCGAGCAGCGCCTGCGGCTGCGCCTGGCGTGGGAGAACACCACCGACCTCATGGGCGTGATCCGCGTGCGCGAGGACGGCGCCTTCATCAACGACGACATGAACGCCGCGAACAAGGCCTGGTTCGCGCGCGCGCTGCCGCAGGCCACCGAGGAGGACTGGAAGACCCTCGACCTCGCGACCATGCTGCGCGAGCGCGTCGGCTACAGCGAGGCGGAGATCGATGCCGCGCTCGCGCCCCACCGCGAGGTGGTGCGCACCGGCCGCGCGCTGCGGCTGACCTCGGATTTCCGCACCACGGGCGAACGCCTGCACCGCGAGGCGGTGCTGTCGCCGATGAAGGACGCGCAGGGCCGCGTCACGCACCTTTTCTTCCGCGGCACCGACGTCACGCTACTGCGCCGCGCGGAGCAGCGCTTCCACGACATCCTCGAGCACACGCCGGCGCTGGTGGCGATCGTGGGCCGCGACGACGGGCGCTTCCGCTACGTCAACAAGGCCTGGTCGGGCATCACCGGCCACACCGCCGAGGAGGCGAACGAGCTCACCATGCTCGACCTCGGCGTATGGTCGTCCGACCGCTCGCGGCGCGACGCGCTCGCACCCGCGATCGAGCGCGCGGAAGCAATGCGCTTCGAGCGCTCGCTGAAGCGCGTCGACGGCAGCACGGTGCAGGTGCTGTTCTCGGTGCAGCCCATCGACCACGACGGCGAGCCCGGCCTGCTCGCGATCGGCATCGACATCACCGAACTCGCGCAGGCGCGCGAGGAGGCCGCGCGCATGACGGCGCACTTCGAGCGCGTGTTCCGCCTGATCCCGGAGCCGCTCGCCATCGCGACGCTCGACGACGGGCGCCTGCTCGAGGTGAACGAGGCCTGGCTGCAGATGTACGGCCTGTCGGCGTCGCGCAGCCTCGGCCAGACCGTCGGCACCCTCGGCCTGTGGGCCGAGCCGCGCGCGCGCGAGGAACTCGTCGCGCGCGTGAAGGCGGGCGAGCGCGTCACCGGCTTCGCGGCGCGCTTCCACACCGCCAACGGCCTCGCGCACTGCCAGGTCGCCGCCGAGCGCATCTCGTGGAAAGGCCAGGCCGTGATCGTGATCGCCACGCGCGACGTCACCGCGCTGGAGCGCGCGCGCCGCATCGCGCTGGAGGAGAGCCGCCATTTCAACAAGCTGTTCTCGGCGAGCCCGCTGCCGGTGGCGGTGACGATCGGCGACGAGGGCCGGCTGGTCGAGGTCAACCCGGCGCTCGAGGATTTCTTCGGCTATGCGCGCGAGGAGATGGTCGGGCGCACCGCGCTGGAACTCGGCATCTTCAACACCGACGCGGAGCGACGCCCGCTCGCCGACGCGGCGACGCGCGGCGAGAAGGTGCGCGGGGTCCCCTGGCGGCTGCGCAAGCGCTCGGGCGAGGTGGCCGAGACGCTGGTGTCGGTCGAGCCGATGGAATGGTACGGCGCGCAGGCGCGACTCACCGTGCTGCAGGACGTCAGCGCGCTGCGCCGCTCCGCCGAGGAGATCCGCAGGCTGAACGAATCGCTCGAGGCGAAGGTGAAGGAGCGCACCGCCGAACTGGAGCGCGCGGTGCAGGAGCTGGAGTCCTTCTCGTACTCGGTGTCGCACGACCTGCGCGCGCCGCTGCGGCACATCGCCGGCTTCACGCGCATGCTGATCGAGGACGGCTACCTGCCGCCGGGCAGCGAGCCGGCGCGCTACGCCGACCGCGCCGGGCGCGCCGCCACGCGCCTCGGCACGCTGATCGACAGCCTGCTCGACTACTCGCGCCTCGGCCGCCGCACGCTCGACCTGCGCGACACCGACCTCGCGCGCACGGTGGCCGCGATCGTCGAGGAAGCCGGCGCGGGCGGGCGACGCGTGCGCTGGGAGATCGCGCCGCTGCCCAGCGTGCGCGCGGACCCGACGCTGATCCGCCTGGCGCTGCAGAACCTGATCGACAACGCGCTGAAGTACACCGGCAAGCGCGAAGAGGCGCGCATCGAGATCGGCGCGCGCCGCGAGGATGGCGAGGACGTGATCTGGGTGCGCGACAACGGCGTCGGCTTCGACATGAAGTACTCGGGCAAGCTCTTCGGCGTGTTCCAGCGCATGCACACCGACGCCGAGTTCGAGGGCACCGGCATCGGCCTCGCCAACGCCAAGCGCATCGTCGAGCGCCACGGCGGGCGCATCTGGTTCGAGGCAGCGCCGGAGCACGGCGCGACCTTCTACCTCGCGCTGCCGGCCGCGGCGCCCGAGGCGCGCGCGGCCTGACGCGTCAGTCGCGCAGCGCCGGCACGTCGCGGAAGAGCTGCAGCGCCTCGGGGTTCGCCAGCGCGTCGGTGTTCGCCACCGGCATGCCGTGCACCACCGAGCGCACCGCGAGTTCCACCACCTTGCCGTTCTTGGTGCGCGGGATGTCGGGCACCTGCACGATCCTGGCCGGCACGTGGCGCGGCGTGGCGTGCTCGCGGATGCGCTTGCGGATCTTCTCTTCCAGCGCGGCGTCGAGCTTGTAGCCGGGGCGCAGCCGCACGAAGAGCACGACGCGCGTGTCGGTGGGCTTCCCGGGCGGCCACAGCTGGCCGATGGCCACCGACTCCTCGACTTCGTGGATGTGCTCGACCTGCCCGTAGAGCTCGGCGGTGCCGATGCGCACGCCGCCGGGATTCAGCGTCGCGTCCGAGCGGCCATAGACGATCATCGTGCCGCGCTCGGTGAGCTCGCACCAGTCGCCGTGCGTCCACACGCCCGGGAAGCGCGCGAAGTACGACTCGTGGAAACGCTTGCCGCCGGGGTCGTTCCAGAAGCCGAGCGGCACCGTCGGGAAGGGCTTGGTGCAGACGAGCTCCCCTTTCTCGCCGACCAGGGGCTTGCCGTTCTCGTCCCAGACCTCGACCGCCATGCCCAGGGACCGGCACTGCAGCTCGCCGCGGTACACCGGCAGGATCGCGCACGCGTCGGCAAAGCCCGCGAGGATGTCGGTGCCGCCCGAGATCGACGACAGGCACACGTCGGCCTTGAAGTGCTCGTAGACGTAGTCGAAGCTCTCGGGCACCAGCGGAGAGCCGGTCGAGATGATCATGCGCAGCGCCGAGAGGTCGTGGGTCTGCGCCGGCTCCAGGCCGCGCTTGGCCACCGCGTCGATGTACTTGGCCGAGGTGCCGAAATGCGTCCAGCGCTCCTCGGCGGCGAAGTCGAACAGGATGTTACCCGCGCGCTCGAACGGCGAGCCGTCGTAGCACTGGATCGCGGCCTCGGCGGCGAGCGCGCCGAAGAGGAGGTTCCACATCACCCAGTTGGTGGTGCTGTAGTAGAAGAAGCGGTCGCCGGGCCGCACGTCGAACTGCAGCTTGTACATCTTCAGCATCTGCAGCAGCGCGCCGCCGGCGCTGTGCACGATGCACTTGGGCTTGCCGGTGGTGCCCGAGGTGAAGAGGATGAAGAGCGGATGGTCGAAGGGCAGCTGCGCGAACTCGATCTCGCCGGCCTGGTGCGGCGCGAGCCAGTCGTCGTAGCGCACCGCCTTCGGGATGTCGGACACGTCGGGCTTCGCCTCGAGGTGCGGCACGACGACCACCTTCCTCAGCTTGGGCAGCTGCGCGGCGATCTCGGCGACGCGCTCGAGCGTGCCGTGGGTCTTGCCGGCGTAGCGATAGCCGTCGGCGACGAACAGCACCTTCGGCTCCGTCTGGCCGAAGCGGTCGAGCACGCCGTCGGTGCCGAAGTCGGGGGAGCAAGACGACCACACCGCGCCCAGCGAGATCGCCGCGAGCGCGAGCACCATGGTCTCGGGCATGTGCGGGATGAATGCGGCCACGCGGTCGCCGGGCCGGATGCCGAGCTGCGCGAGCGCCTTCGCGGCGCGCGACACGTCGGTGTGCAGGTCGGAGTACGACAGGCGCCGGCGAAAGCCGGTCTCGTCCCAGAACACGATGGCGTCGCCGCGGTCGCCGCGCTTCATGAGGTTCTCGGCGAAGTTCAGGCGCGCCTCCGGGAACCACTTCGCGCCCGGCAGCAGCGACGGGTCGTCGACCACGGTGCTGCCCTTCTTCGAGGCGACCACGCCGGACCAGTCCCAGAACGCGCCCCAGAATCCCTCGACGTCCCGGATCGACCAGTCATGGAGCGACGCGTAGTCGGGGAACTCGCGCTTCTCGCGGCGGCCGGCCCAGCGCATGAAGTCGGTGATCTGGGCGTGCTCGACGGCGTCCTTCGACGGGGACCAGAGGGGTTCCATGGCGGGCTCGGGGGGACTTCGGGAGAGGATGCGGATTATCGCGCATCGGGCCGCCCCGCGCCGGTGCAGGGCGCACCATCGTGGCGTCGCCTTGACACCCGTGGGACCACTCCACAGAATGCCATCTCCCAACCGGAGGATTTCCCCCATGCGCGTTACCACCACGCTCTTCGCCCTGCTCGCCGCCGCGTCCGTCTCGCTGCCGGCCGCCGCGCAGGAAGGCACGCTCGACAAGGTCAAGAAGTCGGGCGTCATCACCGTCGGCCACCGCGACGCCTCGATCCCGTTCTCGTACTACGACGACAAGCAGCAGCCGATCGGCTACGCGATGGAGATCTGCGGCAAGATCGTCGACGCGGTGAAGGCCGAGCTGAAGCTCGGCAAGCTCGAGACCAAGTACCAGCTGGTCACCTCGGCCAACCGCATCCCGCTGATGGCGAACGGCACCATCGACCTCGAGTGCGGCTCGACCACCAACAACATCGAGCGCCAGAAGCAGGTCTGGTTCACGATGACGCACTTCGTCACCGCCAACCGCTTCGTGTCGAAGAAGGCCTCGAACATCAAGGCGCTCGCCGACCTGAAGGGCAAGACCATCGTCTCGACCGCGGGCAGCACGAACATCAAGCAGATCACCGAGATCAACGCGGCGCAGAACCTCGGCATGAACATCATCTCGGCCAACGGCCACGCCGAGGCCTTCCAGATGGTCGAGACCGGCCGCGCCGTGGCCTTCGTGATGGACGACATCATCATGTACAGCCTGGTCGCATCCTCGCGCGCGCCCGGCGACTACGTGATCTCGGCAGAGGCGCTGTCGGTCGAGCCGTACGGCATCATGGTCCGCAAGGACGACGCCGCCTTCAAGAAGGTGGTCGACGCGGCGGTGGCGAACCTCTACAAGTCGGGCCAGATCACCCCGATCTACGAGAAGTGGTTCCTCAAGCCGGTGCCGCCGAAGGGCGTCAACCTGAACGTGCCGATGGGCGACGTGCTGAAGAAGGTGTTCGCCAACCCGACCGACTCGGGCGACCCGGCGGTCTACAAGTAACCGGACCGGCCCGCGAAACGGAGAGCCTCGGCTCTCCGTTTTTGCTTGGAGGCGCATGAATTACAACTGGAACTGGGGCATCTTCGGCCAGATGGCGTCCGACGGGACGGGCACCTGGCTGAAATACCTGATCACCGGGCTCGGCTGGACGCTCGCCACGGCGCTCGCCGCGTGGGTGATCGCGCTCGCGGTCGGCGCCGTCGTCGGCACGCTGCGCACGACGCCGATGAAGTGGGTGGTGCGCGCCGGCAACCTGTACGTCGAGATCTTCCGCAACATCCCGCTGATCGTGCAGATGTTCCTGTGGTTCTTCGTGTTCCCGGAGCTGCTGCCGAAATCGATGGGCGACGCGGTGAAGCAGATGGCGCCGCCGTGGGGCTCGTACGTGCCGGCGGTGCTGTGCCTCGGCATCTTCACGTCGGTGCGCGTGGCCGAGCAGGTCCGCGCCGGCATCCAGTCGCTGCCGCGCGGCCAGGGCATGGCCGGCACCGCGCTCGGCCTCACGCTGCCGCAGACCTACCGCTTCGTGATCCTGCCGATGGCCTTGCGCATCGTGCTGCCGCCGCTCACCTCGGAGTTCATGAACATCATCAAGAACTCCTCGGTCGCGCTCACCATCGGCCTGCTCGAGGTCACGGGCCGCGCGCGCGCGATGCAGGAGCTGACCTTCCAGGTGTTCGAGGCCTTCGCCGCGGCGACGCTGGTCTACCTGATCGTCAACGTGGTCGTGGTGCTCGGCATGCGCGCGGTCGAGGCCAAGGTGCGCGTACCGGGCTTCGTCGGGCCCTCCACCGGTGGCGGCGGGCACTGAGCGATGTTCGAGAACTTCGACTTCGACGTCATCCAGCGCTCGATCCCCTACCTCTTCAAGGAGGGGATGGTCTTCACGCTGACGCTGACGGGCCTCGCGATGGTCGGCGGCATCGTCTTCGGCACGCTGCTCGCGATGATGCGGCTGTCCTCGATCAAGCCGCTGTCCGTGCTCGCGTCGGGCTACGTCAACGTGATGCGCTCGGTGCCGCTGGTGCTGGTGATCTTCTGGTTCTTCTTCCTCGTGCCGTACATCGGCGCGTGGCTGACGGGCGCGAAGCAGCCGGTGCAGGTGGGCGCGTTCCTCTCCGCGGTGATCACGTTCACGATGTTCGAGGCGGCGTACTACTGCGAGATCATGCGCGCCGGCATCCAGTCGATCCCGCGCGGGCAGGTCTGGGCGGGCTACGCGCTCGGCCTCGACTACTGGCAGACCATGGGCCGCATCGTGCTGCCGCAGGCGTTCCGCAACATGCTGCCGGTGCTGCTCACGCAGACCATCATCCTGTTCCAGGACACCTCGCTGGTGTACGTGATCTCGGCCACCGACTTCTTCGGCGCCGCCTCCAAGATCGCCAACCGCGACTACCGCCTCGTCGAGATGTACCTGTTCGTCGCGCTGGTCTACTTCGTCGTCTCCTACGGCCTCTCGACGCTCGTCAAGCGCCTGCAGGACCGCATCGCCATCATTCGCTAGAGAGCGCCCCATGATCTCGATCAAGAACGTAGACAAGTGGTACGGCAGCTTCCAGGTCCTCTCGGGCTGCACCACCGAGGTGAAGAAGGGCGAGGTGGTCGTGGTCTGCGGCCCCTCGGGCAGCGGCAAGTCCACGCTGATCAAGTGCGTGAACGCGCTCGAGCCCTTCCAGAAGGGCGAGATCCTGGTCGACGGCATCCCGGTCGGCGACCCGAAGACCAACCTGCCCAAGCTGCGCTCGCGCGTCGGCATGGTGTTCCAGCACTTCGAGCTCTTCCCGCACCTCACGGTGACCGAGAACCTGACGCTCGCGCAGGTGAAGGTGCTCGGCCGCACCGACGAATCGGCCCGCGACAAGGGGATGAAGCTCCTCGACCGCGTCGGGCTGCTCGCGCACAAGGACAAGTTCCCCGGGCAGCTCTCGGGCGGACAGCAGCAGCGCGTGGCGATCGCGCGCGCGCTGTCGATGGACCCGATCGCGATGCTGTTCGACGAGCCGACCTCGGCGCTCGACCCCGAGATGATCAACGAGGTGCTCGACGTGATGGTCGAGCTCGCGCAGGAAGGCATGACCATGATGGTCGTGACCCACGAGATGGGCTTCGCGAAGAAGGTCGCCCACCGCGTGATCTTCATGGACGCCGGCAAGATCGTCGAGGACGCCCCCAAGGACGAGTTCTTCGGCACGCCGCGCTCGGAGCGCGCGCAGCTCTTCCTGTCGAAGATCCTGCACCACTGATCGGCGGCTGATGGCGGTCATCGCAGGGATCGCGTCGTCCCACGACGCATCCGCGTGCGTGCTGCGCGACGGAAGGCTCGTCGCGGCGGTGTCGCAGGAGCGGATCACGCGCAGGAAGAGCGACGGCTATCGGCTGCCGCTCGAGGCGCTCGACCACGCGCTCGCCACGGCCGGCCTGTCGCGCCGCGACGTCGACGCCGTGGCCTCGATCCACGGCTCCTTCCCGGAGCGCTACTTCCGCCGCGAGTCGCTGGCCAAGGAACTCGAGTCCCGCCTCGTGCGCGCGCGCCGCGCCCGGCGGGGCGACGAGGAACGCCACATGAACGTGAACGACCTGTTGAAGCGCCTGTCGCGGCGCGGCGTCGGCGTGCACGGGCATTTCCGCGAGGCCGACTTCCTCGAGGACCTCGGGTTCCGGTCCTCGGTGCGCGTCGCGTTCTTCGACCACCACCTCACGCACGCGGCGGCCGCGGCGCACGCCTCGGGATTCGAGCGCTGCGCAGTGGTCACGATCGACGGCGTCGGCGACCTGAACCAGCACTTCACCGCCGGCGTGTTCGCGGAGGGCCGCCTCGAGACCCGCGCCGTCGGCGATACGCTCGGCGCCTCGCCCGGCGAGTACTACGAGGCGATCACCAAGGCCATGGGATTCATCCCGCTGCGCCACGAGGGCAAGGTGCTCGGCCTCGCCGCGCGGGGCGACCCCGCGCGGCTGCACGCCGATTTCCGCCGCGCGCTGCGCGCCGCGCCAGGCCATCGCGGCTTCGACTCCGACTTCGCCGGCCGGCCGGATGCGATGGTCGCGCGCGAGGCCTATCTCGCGGCCCTCGTGAAGGCAAACGACCGCGAACACGTCGCTGCCGCCGCGCAGCGCGTCTTCGAGGAGGAGATCGAAGCCGTCGTGCGCGCCTTCCTGCGCGAGACCGGCGAGCGCCGGCTGGCGGTGAACGGCGGCGTGTTCGCCAACGTGCTGCTGAACCAGCGGCTCGCGCGCCTGCCGGAACTCGACGACCTCTACGTGTTCCCGGCGATGAGCGACACCGGCAACTCCGTCGGTGCCGCCGTGCTGCTGCAGGCGCAGATCGACCCCGGGTTCCTGCGCCGCGCGGCGTTCGACCCGGCGCCGGTCTACCTCGGCAGCGAATGGTCGGACGAGGACTGCCGCCGGGCGCTCGAGGACGCCGGCCTGCGCGGCGAGCGCCTCGAGCCGGCGGTACTCGTCGAGCGTGCCGCGCGCGCGATCCACGCCGGCCGGGTGGTGGGCTGGTTCCAGGGCCGCATGGAATTCGGCCCGCGCGCGCTCGGCAATCGCAGCATGGTCGCGCGCCCGACCGAGCACTCGATCAACGACCTGCTGAACGCGCGCCTGGACCGCTCGGAGTTCATGCCCTTTGCGCCGAGCGTGCTCGCGGAGCACGCCGACGAGATCTTCGAGGACGCGCCGCGCCTGCGCCGCTGCACGCCGTTCATGACCGCCACCTGCAGCGTGCGGCCGGAGTGGCGCGCGCGCATCCCGGCGGTGGTGCACGTCGACGGCACCGCGCGGCCACAGACCGTGACGCGCGAGCACAACGCGCTGTACTGGTCGCTGATCGACGCCTACCGGCGCCTGTCGGGCATCCCGCTCGTGCTGAACACCAGCTTCAACGTGCACGAGGAGCCGATCGTCTGCTTCCCGCAGAACGCGGTGCGCGCGCTGGTCGACAACCGCGTCGACGCCCTGGCGCTGGGGCCGTGGTGGGCGGAGCGCGCAAGCTCCTGACGCGCTCGCGTCGCGCCCGCTAGCGCGGCGGCTCCACCTTCTCGAGCATCGCCTCGGGAATGCGATAGCCCGGATGGCGGGCGCGGAACTCCTTCAGCAGCTGGTCGGCCTCGGCATGCCGGCCATCCTTCCTCAGCGCGGCGATGCGCTCGAGCTGCTTCTCGGGCGGCTCGGACGCATCGGCGAGCTTCGCCGCGGGCCGGGCATCGTCGCGCGACAGTTCGCCACGCGCGCGCAACTCGCGTGCGGCCGGCGCTGCCGCGACCGCGGGGGCAGGCGGTGGCGGCGCGGCACTCGCGCCGGCGGCCGACTGCATCGCGGGGACGGCGGGCGCCGCGGGCGCCTGCGCGACCACGGGCTGCGGAGGCGCCGCCTTCGAGGAATCGATCGCCGGCGCGGTCGCCACCGTCGGCGGATCGGAAGCAAACCCCGGCGAGGTGCGCACCGCATCGCGTGTCGCCTCCGCAGGACGGGGCGTGGCGTTCGAGGCCACGGCGGCGCGTTCGCTGGCGGCCTTGGCGTCGCGCCTCGCGACCGCCTCGGCCGCGCGGGCCGCGCTCGCCGTTGGCGCCGGCGTCGCCTGCGTCGCCACCGACTCCTTGGCGGCGAGCTTTTCCTGCGGCGCTTGCGCGGGCGTTGCGTCGACCACCGGGCCCGGGACAGGCGGCGGAGCGTCGCGCTTCGCTTCGGGCGCGGCGCGACGAGCCGGCGCGGGTGACTCGAGTCCGGGCTGCTCCTCCTGCACGTGCAGGGTCACCATCACCGACAGCACCAGCACCGCAGCCACCGACGCCGGCAATGCCCAGCGCGCGGTCGGCGAACCGCGGCGCCCACCGTCCGCGCCGCCGGGGCGTGCGCCCACCGCGCGGCGCGAAGCAGCGAGGATCGCGTCGTCGAGCGCGCGCGGCGGCTCGGGCCGGCGCAACTGGCCGTACTTCGCCGAAACGTCGTCGTCGCGCAGGTCATCCGCCATCGGATAGCGCCTCCCGCAGCTTCTGCAACGCGTACCGGAGGCGGCTCTTCGCCGCCTCCACGGGCGTGCCCGTCGCCTCGGCGATCTCGGGCACCGTCATGCCGGACTCCTGGTGCAGCAGGAACGCCTCGCGCTGCACCGGCGGCAGCGCCGCGATCGCCTCCGCCAGGCGGCGCAAGTCGGCGCGCGCCTCGACGAGGTTCTCGGGCTGCGCGCCGGACGCGTCGGCGACGGACTCGGCCATCTCGGCGGCATCTTCCGACGACTCGACGACGCGCAACGAGTGCCGGCGGAAGTGATCCATCATGCGGTTGTGCGCGATGGTGTACAGCCAGGTCTTGAACTTCGCCGTCGGCTCGTAGCGCGCCCGGGACTCGATCACGCGCATCCAGACATCCTGGTACAGCTCGTCGGTCACGCCGCCGTTCTTCACCGCGCGCAGCATGAAGCGATACAGCGGCCCCTTGTGCCGCCCATACAGCACGTCGAAGGCACCCGCGTCGCCGCGCTGGTAGGCGAGCATCAGTTCCTCGTCCGGGGCCTCCATGCCCCGGAGTCTAATGGACGCGGCGCGGCTCGCTCAGCCATCGAACGAAGGCCGCACCGGCCGCAGCGGCGCGACGCTCACCGGGTCGGGCACGAAGCCCGGGAACGGATTCGGGCTGCGCGGCGCCACCGGCACCGGCTCGCGCAGGATGCCGCGGGCGACGAGGTTCGCGCGGCTGTCGTAATAGAGCACGATGGTCTCCGCCGGATCGCTGCTCGCGCGCTCGAAGGCGACATGGCGCGCCTGCGAGGACTCGCGGCGACCATGGCCGGTACCCAGCGGCGCGGACTGTGCCTTCGCCCCGGCGGACGAGGACAGTTCGCCGTTCGCGCGCGCTTCGGCGGGCGGCGGCGCAGCGTCGGCGGAGGCGCCGTCGCGGCGCATCGCCGGTGCCTCGCTGCGCGCCGGTGGCGAGATCGGCAACGGCTGCGACACGGGCGGCGACTCGACCTTGCGACGGAACACGGCGACGCCGATCGCGCCGACCTCGTTCGGGCGACCGGTGCGCGCGGCATAGGAATCGCCCAGCGAGGTGAAGTAGAACGCCGCGGTCTCGGCCATGTTCTTGCGCCAGCCCGACACGTCCATCGACCGGTACGACGACAGCACGTAGCCGCTCTGCGACGGGTTGGCGGTCTCGCCGGTGATCACGTTCACGCCGTCCACCGACATCACCGCGAGCACGTCGCCACCCTGGCGGCTGCGGACGCTGACGCTGTACTCGTTGCCGGGCTGCCCGGCAACGTAGGCACGGCCCTCGTGCCAGTGCACCGGGAGGCGCACGTTGCGGGTGCGGTCGAACACCGTGACGTCGACGAGGTTGCCCACGGCGTGGGACTGGGCGGCGATCGCGGCGAGCGCGGCGGCGATCAGGATGCGAAGCTTCATGGCGCGGCCTCCTTGCGGGGCCGGGATGGCCCCTTCCCCGAGTGAAACGGGCGGGGGCAAGGAACGGGTTAAGCCCTGCCGAAGTCGCTACAATGCGCGCCTTTCCAAGGAATTCGAGCGCGATGCCTTCCTACGATTGCAAGAAGTGCCCCGGCTACTGCTGCAGCTACCCGCTGATCGAGATCACCAAGCGCGACGTCGCGCGGCTGGCCAAGCACCACGGGATCGACTACAAGACCGCCGAGAAGCGCTTCACCAAGTACGACAAGAACGAGAAGGCGATCGCGCTGCGGCACAAGAAGGACCGCATCTTCCCGACCACCTGCATCTTCTTCGACCAGAAGAAGCGGCATTGTTCCATCTACGAGGCGCGCCCCGGCGTGTGCCGCGAGTACCCGGACGTGCCGCGCTGCGGCTACTACGAGTTCCTGAAGTTCGAGCGCCAGCAGCAGGACGATCCGAAGTGGATCGCGCTTACGTCGCGGTAGGACCGGCGCCGTAAGCGCGAGCAAGGAAAGGGGGCCGCGCCCCCTCCCCTTTCATCCCCGTCCCCGCTGACGGCAGCCGGCGCGCCAGCTAGCCTTTTCCTGCGAGCGCCTTCTCGCGGATCGCGGACAGCGAGGTCTGCGTCGTGATCGCGTCAGGGTCGATGCGCAGCTCGATCAGCGCGGGCTTGCCCGAGGCGCGGGCGCGCTCGAAGGCCGGCGCGAATTCCTCGGTGGTCTCGACCGTCTCGCCGTGCCCGCCGAAGGCGCGCGCATAGGCGGCGAAGTCGGGGTTCACGAGCTCGGTGCCCGACACGCGATCCGGATACTCGCGCTCCTGGTGCATGCGGATCGTGCCGTACATGCCGTTGTTGATCACCAGGCCGATCGGCGCGGCGCCGTACTGGATCGCGGTGGCGATCTCCTGCCCGTTCATCAGGAAGTCGCCGTCGCCGCAGAAGGCGACCACGGTGCGCCCCGGCGCGCACAGCTTCGCCGCCACCGCCGCCGGCCAGCCGTAGCCCATCGAGCCGTTGGTCGGCCCGAGCTGCGTGCGAAAGCCGCGGTAGCGGAAGTAGCGGTGCGCCCAGCCCGAGAAGTTGCCCGCGCCGCCGGTGACGATCGCGTCCTCGGGCAGCGTCGAGTCGAGCCAGCGCACGATCTCGGCGAGCTGGATCTTGCCGGGAATCGCCTTGGGCTGCGTCCACGCGAGATAGTCCTCGTGCGCCGCGCGCGTCCAGTCGCGCCAGCGCGAGCCGTCGACCTTCACCTTGGCGAGCATCTCGGCGAACTTGCCCATGCCGGAGACGATCGGCAGCGTCGCCTGGTAGACGCGGCCGATCTCGTCCGGCGCCGGAAGCACGTGCACCAGCTTCTGCTTGGGCACCGGCACCTCGAAGAGCGTGTAGCCGCTGGTGGTCATCTCGTCCAGGCGCGCGCCGATCGCGAGCACGAGATCGGCGTCGCGCACGCGCTGCGCGAGCTTCGGATTGATGCCGATGCCGACGTCGCCGGCGTAGTTCGGCGCGCGGTTGTCGTAGAGGTCCTGGCAGCGGAACGCGGCGCCGACCGGCAGGCCGGCGCCCTCGATCCACGCGCGCATCGCGTCGCAGGCGGCGCGATCCCAGCCGCCGCCTCCGAGCAGCACGAAGGGCCGCTCCGCCTGCGCAAGCAGGCGCTCCAGGTCGTGCAGGTCGGACGACGCCGGCGCGGCGCGCGCCACCTTGTAGTGCGGCACGTCGGCGACCGCGGCTTCCGAGAACAGCATGTCCTCCGGCAGCGCGAGCACCACCGGTCCGCGCCGGCCCGACATCGCGGTGTGGAAGGCGTGGCTCACGTACTCGGGGATGCGCTCGATGCGGTCGATCTGGCCGACCCACTTCGCCATCGGGCCGTACATGCGGCGATAGTCGATCTCCTGGAAGGCCTCGCGCTCCATGAAGTCGTTGCCCACCTGCCCGATGAAGAGGATCAGCGGCGTGCAATCCTGCATCGCGGTGTGCACGCCCACCGAGCCATTGGTCGCGCCCGGGCCGCGCGTGACGAACAGGATGCCGGGCTTGCCGGTGAGCTTGCCGGTGGCCTCCGTCATGTACGAGGCGCCACCCTCCTGCCGGCAAATGACGAACTTCATCTTGCCGCGGTGGTCGTGGAAGCCATCGAGCACCGGCAGGTAGCTCTCGCCCGGCACGCCGAAGGCGATGTCGACGCCGTGGGCCGCCAGCGCGTCGACGAGGATCTTGCCGCCGTGGCGCACGCGCAGTTCGTTCTTCATGGCTGTTTCCTTTCGAATGCCGCGCGCAGCCGCGCGGCGCAGTCGTCCACGGCGGCGCGCGCGGTGTCGAGCACGCCGCCCATCAGCAGGAAGCCGTGGATCATGTCGGGGTAGTCGCGATACTCGACCTCGCCGCCCTCGCGCGCGAGGCGCTCGGCGTAGTCGCGGCCCTCGTCGACCAGCGGGTCGAAGCCCGCGGTGACCACGTAGGCCGGCGGCAGCTTGGCGAGACTCTTTGCCGCCAGCGGCGACGCGCGCCAGTCGTTCCAGTCTTGCGGGTCGGGGGTGTAGTGCGAGCGGAAGTACTCCATCGCCTTCCGGGTCAGCAGGTAGCCCTCGCCGTTGCCGGCGATCGAAGGCCGCGCCTGCGTCATGTCGGTCGCCGGGTAGACCAGCATCTGGAAGCACAGGCCCGGGCCGCCATGGTCGCGCGCGTGCAGCGCGACGACCGCCGAGAGGTTGCCGCCGGCGCTGTCGCCGCCGACCGCGAGGCGGGCGCGATCCACGCCGAGCGTGGTCGCCTCCTCGGCGACATGCTGGACGGCGGCCACGCAGTCCTCGACCGCCGCGGGGAAGCGATGCTCCGGGCTCTTGCGATAGTCCACCGAGAACACCGCGCAGCGCGCGCCGTTGGCGAGCTGGCGGCAGACGACGTCGTGCGTGTCGAGGTCGCCGATCACCCAGCCGCCGCCGTGGAAGAACACCAGCGCCGGCAGCGCCTCGGCCGCCTTGGCACCCGCCGGCCGGTAGGCGCGCAGCGCGATCGGCCCGCCGGGACCGGGGATGATCATCAACCGCGCTTCGGCCACCTCGGGCGCGGGCGGCGAGACCGCGCCGCGCGTATCGCGGTAGATGCGCCGAGCGACGTGCGGCGGCACCGAGTAGTACGGCGGGATCGGCGATTTCGCGGCGCGCTCGAGCACGGCGGCGACCTGCGGGTGGACCGTCGGCTTCATCGAATCACCGGGGAAGAGTTGGGCAGCAGGGAAACCGCGACATTATAATTCCCGGGCTCCCATGGACGACATCGCCACGCTGCGCCGCATCCTGAAAGAGAACCGCGTCATCGCGGTCGTGGGCCTTTCGGCGGACTGGTTCCGGCCGAGCTACTTCGCGGCGAAGTACATGCAGGAGCACGGCTACCGCGTGATCCCGGTGAACCCGAAGTACCCGGAGATCCTCGGCGAGAAGTCGTATCCGTCGCTCAAGTCCATCCCGGAGAAGGTCGACATAGTGGACTGCTTCCGGCGCACGCAGGACATCGGCCCGATCGCCGAGGACGCGATCGCGATCGGCGCGCGCGTGCTCTGGCAGCAGATCGGCGTCGTCAACGAGGCGGCGGCGGCGCGAGCCGAGGCCGCCGGGCTGGATACGGTCATGGACCGCTGCGTGAAGATCGAGCACGGGCGGCTGTTTGGCGGCCTGAACTGGGTCGGGGTGAACACGAAGGTGATTTCGGCCAAGCGCCCCCATTGGTTGCCGTACTGAAAGGTGCGACAATGATCCGGACGAACTGAGAACTTTGTAAGGAATTACCTTACAATAAAGCCCATGCGCCAACCTATTCGCTTCTTCGAAGGCCGCTTCGGCCGCCTCATGCTGGTGCACTCGGCCGAGCTTGCACCCCCGCAAACCTCGGACGAAGTGCAGGTTCTCGCACTCGTCGACGGCGCGGCGCCGCTCCTCACCGTCGGCGCGGAAGAGATCGTCCTCAACCGCGACACGCTGGTGCTGGTGAACGCCGGCATGCCGCTTGGCCTCGCGCGCGCCGACGAGTCCGCGCCCCCGAGGATCGTGGTCTACCAAGGAGCGCACGAGTGGCTGGCCTCCACCTTCCCGGCGCTCTTCGGGCCGGGCAGCGAGGCGCCCTTCGCGAGCGCCGCCGAGGTCATCAAGCCGCGCATCCGGCGCCTCGCCGACACGCTGGAAGTCGAGATGAGGAACGACCGCTTCCTCGCGCACGAGCGCCTCGAGTTCATGGCGCAGGAACTGGTGCTGTCGATCATCGACTCGTACCTCGCGCGCCGGCGCCCGAGCGCCTCCCCGTGGCGCGGCTCGCGCTTCGAGGACGCCCGCATCCGCGACGCGATCGCGCTCCTGCGCTCGCGCCCGAACAAGGAACTCAACATGGACGTGGTCGCGAACCGCGTGGGCCTGTCGCGCTCGCGCTTCTACGACCTCTTCCAGGTCTGCACGGGCCTGTCGCCGCGCGACTACCTCGACAAGCTGTGCGTCGAGACCGCGATCTCGCGGCTCGCGTCGGCAGGCACCAAGATCGCCGAGGTGTCGGCGGATCTTGGCTTCTCCGCGCAGAGCAACTTCACGCGCTTCTTCCTGCACCAGGTCGGCATCCCGCCCTCCGAGTACCGGCGCGCGGCGCTGCGCACCTCCGAGCCCTCCTGATCCACGCGCCGGCCGAGCCGGCGCGCGCACCACCGGAAGACATCCCGCGCTCGTCGCGCACGACGGTGGTGCGCGCATTCGCGATGCGTTCGCCCGCATTGCACTGCGGTAAGCTTCCACGAGGAACGCCTCGATGGAACGCCGCCACTACGACGAGATGCGAGATGCCGACGGCACGGTGCGCGCGCACTATCGCGCCATCGACGAGTGGCTGAAGGCCACGCCCGCCAAGCGCGTCGCCGAGAAGCGCCACGAGGCCGACCTGCTCTTCCACCGCGTCGGCATCACGTTCGCGGTGTACGGGGACAAGGACGGGGCGGAACGCCTGATTCCCTTCGACACCATCCCGCGCATCATCGAGAAGTCCGACTGGGAGCGGCTCGAGCGCGGCCTGCGCCAGCGCGTCACCGCGCTCAACCGATTCCTGCACGACATCTACCACGAGCAGGAGATCCTCAAGGCCGGCATCGTCCCCGCCGACCAGGTGCTGAAGAACGACGGCTACCAGCCGGCGATGAAGGGCATCGACCTGCCGAACCAGGTCTACTCGCAGATCGCGGGCATCGACCTCATCCGCCACGACGACGGCGACTGGTACGTCCTCGAGGACAACCTGCGCACGCCCTCGGGCGTCTCGTACATGCTGGAGAACCGCAAGATGATGATGCGGCTCTTCCCCGAGCTGTTCGCGCGCCAGGCGGTGCAGCCGATCGAGCACTACCCGTCGCTGCTGCTGGAAACCCTGCGCGCCTCGGCGCGGCCGCGCGCGCGCGAGCCGGTGGTCGCGGTGCTCACGCCCGGCCAGTACAACAGCGCCTACTTCGAGCACGCCTTCCTCGCGCAGCAGATGGGCGTCGAGCTTGTCGAGGGCTCGGACCTCTTCGTGAAGGACGGCTTCGTCTACATGCGCACCACGAGCGGCCGCCAGCGCGTGGACGTGATCTACCGCAGGCTGGACGACGCCTACCTCGACCCGCTCGCCTTCCGCAAGGATTCGCTGCTGGGCGTGCCGGGCCTCTTCGCCGCGTACCGCGCCGGCAACGTCGCGCTCGCGAACGCGGTTGGCACGGGCGTCGCGGACGACAAGTCGACCTACCCCTACGTGCCGGAGATGGTGCGCTTCTACCTCGGCGAGGAGCCGATCCTGAAGAACGTGCCGACGTGGATGTGCAAGGACGCCGACGACCTCGGCCACGTGCTGAAGCACCTGCCGGAACTGGTGGTGAAGGAAGTGCAGGGCTCGGGCGGCTACGGCATGCTGGTCGGGCCCACCGCCTCGAAGGGCGAGATCGCCGCATTCCGGAAGCGCCTGAAGGCGAACCCCGCGAACTACATCGCGCAGCCGACGCTGTCGCTGTCGACCTGCCCGACCTTCGTCAAGCGGGGCATCGCGCCGCGCCACGTCGACCTGCGGCCCTACGTGCTCTCGGGCAAGGAAGTGAAGCTCGTTCCCGGCGGCCTCACGCGCGTCGCGCTGAAGGAGGGCTCGCTGGTGGTGAACTCGTCGCAGGGCGGCGGCACGAAAGACACCTGGGTGGCGGAGTAGCACCATGCTCTCCCGCGTCGCCAGCCGGATCTACTGGATGTCGCGCCAGATGGAGCGCGCCGAGAACATGGCGCGCATCCTCGGCGTGACCTCGAACATGGTGCTGTTCGGCAACAAGGAGACGCGCGAGCAGAACCTGCTCGCGCCGCTCACGATCACCGGCACCGCCGAGGCGTACTTCGAGCGCGCCAAGCCGCTCACCTTCGACGCGCTGGTGCAGTTCCTCGCGCTCGACGAGGACAACCCCTCCTCGATCTACTCGTGCCTGCGCTGGGCGCGCGACAACGCGCACGCGGTGCGCTGGCAGATCACCTCCGAGATGTGGGAGACGCTGAACGCCACGTGGCTCGAGATCCGCGACGTGAAGAAGCGCGCGCTCGCCGGCGCCGCGGGCGCGACCAAGTTCTTCGACTGGGTGAAGGACCGCAGCCACCTGTTCCGCGGCGTGACCTACGGCACCATCCTGCGCGGCGAGGCGTTCCACTTCTCGCGCCTCGGCACGCACCTCGAGCGCGCGGACAACACGGCGCGAATCCTGGACGTGAAGTACCACATCATCCTGCCGAGGGTCGAGGACGTCGGCGGCGCGCTCGACTACTACCAGTGGACGTCCCTCCTTCGCTCGGTGTCGGGCTTCGAGACCTACCGCACGCTGTATCGCGACCAGATCCTGCCCATACGGGTGGCCGAGATGCTGGTCCTCGAGCGCCGCATGCCGCGGTCCCTCGCTTCGTGCTTCGACTTCATCACCGAGTCGATGGACAGGATCGAGGGCAGCGATCGCGCCGCCAAGCGGCTTGCGAGCGAGCTGCAGGCGAGGCTCACCCACGCGGACATCGAGGAGATCTTCCAGGACGGGCTCCACGAGTACCTCACCCAGGTACTCGAGGACATCCACGAGCTCGGCGCGCGCATCCAGCACGCGTATCTCGGCTCCGCGTGAGCGACGGGGGGACGCCGTGTCCATCCACGTCGCGCTGAACCACGTCACGCACTACCGGTACGACCGGCCGGTGCTGCTGTCGCCGCAGGTGGTGCGCCTGCGGCCCGCGCCGCACGCGCGCACCCCGGTGCTGTCGTACTCGCTGCGCGTCGCGCCGGAACAGCATTTCGTCAACTGGCAGCAAGACCCGCAGTCGAACTGGCTTGCGCGGCTGGTGTTCCCGGAACGCACGCGCGAACTGCGCGTCGAGGTGGATCTCGTCGCCGAGCTGTCGGTCATCAACCCGTTCGACTTCTTCCTCGAGCCGGTGGCGGAGAAGATCCCCTTCGCCTACGACGGCGAGCAGAGGAGCGAGCTCGCGCCCTACCTCGCGAAGCTGCCACTGACGCCGCGCTTCGAGAAGTACCTGCGCGCCATCCCGCGCACGCCGACGCCCTCGGTCGACTTCCTCGTCGCGCTCAACCAGCGGCTGGCGAACGACATCCGCTACCTCATTCGGATGGAGCCGGGAGTCCAGACGCCCGAGCAGACGCTGGAACTCGCGAGCGGTTCGTGCCGCGACTCCGGCTGGCTGCTGGTGCAACTGCTGCGCCACCTCGGCCTCGCCGCGCGCTTCGTCTCCGGTTACCTGATCCAGCTCACGCCCGACGTGAAGTCGCTCGACGGTCCCTCGGGCCCGGCGGCGGACTTCACCGACCTGCATGCCTGGTGCGAGGTCTACCTGCCGGGCGCCGGGTGGATCGGCCTCGACCCGACCTCGGGCCTGTTCGCGGGCGAAGGCCACATCCCGCTCGCCTGCACCCCCGAGCCCTCGAGCGCCGCGCCGGTCTCGGGCTACACCGAGAAATGCGAGTGCGAGTTCGAGCACCACATGCGCATCGAGCGCGTCTGGGAAGCCCCGCGCGTCACCAAACCGTACACCGAGGACGAGTGGCGCGCGATCGAGTCGCTCGGCCACCTCGTCGACGACGACCTCGCCGCGCACGACGTGCGCCTCACCATGGGCGGCGAGCCGACTTTCGTTTCGGTGGACGACCGCGACGGCGCAGCCTGGAACACCGACGCGCTCGACCCACCGTCGGCCGACAAGCGCCGCACCAAGCGCGCGCTCGGCGCGTCGCTCCTGCAGCGCATGAAGACGAAGTACGCGCCGCACGGCCTGCTGCACTTCGGGCAGGGCAAGTGGTACCCCGGCGAGCAGCTGCCGCGCTGGTCGCTCGGCTGCTTCTGGAGGAAGGACGGCGAGCCTGTCTGGCACGACCCCGCGCTGTTCGCCGACGAGACGGTCGACTACGGCGCCACCGACCGCCAGTCGGCGCAGTTCCTCGCGCTGCTCGCCGAGAAGCTCGCGCTCGATCCCCGCTGGGTGCAGCAAGCCTTCGAGGACACTTGGTACTACCTGTGGCGCGAGCGGCGGCTGCCGGCGAACGTCGACCCGTTCGACGCGCGCCTCGACGATCCGCTGGAGCGCGAACGCCTGCGCCGCGTGTTCTCCCAGGGCCTCGACAAGGTCGCGGGGCACTTCTTCCCGCTCGCGCGGCGCGACGACGGCCGCGGCTGGCAGAGCGGGCCGTGGTTCCTGCGCGAGGAACGCTGCTACCTCGTGCCCGGCGATTCGCCGCTCGGCTTCCGGCTGCCGCTCGACTCGCAGCCATGGGTAGCGAAGGGCGAATACCCGTGGATCCATCCCGCGGATCCGATGCAGAAGCCGGCGCCGCTGCCCTCGCACCGCGACCTCGCGTTCCGCATGCAGTCGGTCCACGCCACGGCGCGAGAGCGCGCACGCGCGGCCGCAGCCGACGCCGCAGCTGCCGCTGAAGCAGCCGCCGCTGCCGCCGCCGACGCGCGCGCGCCGAAGCGCTTCGAGTCGGCCTCGTGGATCACGCGCACCGCCATCTGCGCCGAGCCGAGGAACGGCATCCTCTACGTCTTCATGCCGCCGGTGGCTCGCCTCGAGGACTGGCTCGAGCTCGTCGCCGCGATCGAGGCCACCGCCGGCGAACTCGGCTTCCCGGTGGTGCTGGAAGGCTACGAGCCGCCGAAGGATGCGCGGCTGGAGTCGTTCCGCATCACGCCCGACCCGGGCGTCCTCGAGGTCAACGTGCATCCGGCCAAGGGCTGGGACGAGCTCGTCGACCACACCGAGTTCCTCTACGAGGCCGCGCGCCAGTCGCGGCTCACCACCGAGAAGTTCATGCTCGACGGGCGACACACCGGCACCGGCGGCGGCAACCACGTCGTGCTCGGCGGCGCGACCGCCGCGGACTCGCCGTTCCTGCGCCGCCCCGACCTGCTCGCGAGCCTCGTCTCGTACTGGCACAACCATCCGTCGCTGTCGTACCTGTTCTCGGGCCTCTTCATCGGCCCGACCAGCCAGGCGCCGCGCATCGACGAGGCGAGGAACGATTCGGTCTACGAGATCGAGATCGCGCTGGGCGAACTGTCGCGGCTCGAAAAGCAGGGCCCGCCGCCGCCGTGGCTGGTCGACCGCCTGCTGCGCAACCTGCTGGTGGACGCCACCGGCAACACGCACCGCGCCGAGTTCTGCATCGACAAGCTCTACTCGCCCGACTCGTCCACCGGGCGGCTGGGCCTGCTGGAGATGCGCGCCTTCGAGATGCCGCCGCACGCGCGCATGTCGCTGACGCAGCAGCTCCTCCTGCGCTCGCTGGTCGCGCGCTTCTGGCAGCAGCCCTACCGGCCCTCGAAGCTTAAGCGCTGGGGCACCGAGCTGCACGACCGCTTCATGCTGCCGCACTTCGCCTGGCAGGATTTCGAGGACGTCTGCGAGGAAATGGGGGGCTGCGGCTACCCGGTGCACGCGCGCTGGTTCGCGCCGCACTTCGAGTTCCGCTACCCCCGCTACGGAGAGTTCGCCGCGCGCGGCGTGCACGTCGAGCTGCGCGGCGCGCTCGAGCCCTGGCACGTGATGGGCGAGGAAGGCGTGCCCGGCGGCACGGTGCGCTACGTCGATTCGTCGGTCGAGCGGCTGCAGGTGAAGGCCACGGGATACGTCGACGATCGCTACGTGCTCGCGTGCAACGGCCGGCGCGTGCCGCTCGCCGCCACCGGCAATGTCGGCGAATTCGTCGCCGGCGTGCGCTATCGCGCGTGGCAGCCGCCGTCGGCGCTGCATCCGACGATCGGCGTGCACGCGCCGCTCGTGTTCGACCTCGTCGACACCTGGATGAACCGGTCGCTGGGCGGCTGCCAATACCACGTCGCGCATCCGGGTGGCCGCGCACACGAGAACTTCCCGGTGAACGCCTACGAAGCCGAGGGGCGGCGCCTCGCGAGGTTCTTCCGCATGGGCCACACGCCGGGACGGCTGGACGCGCCCGACGAGGAACGCAACCCGAACTTTCCCTTCACGCTCGATTTGAGACGCGCTTGAGCGCGTCGTGACCTGCACCGCGCCTGATTGCGCGGGACCCGCGCCGCACCTGAAACCGCTTTTGCCTCTCCTCGGGGCGGATGCTAGTCTGGCCCGCCCGTGACTCGCGACCTCCTCGCCGACTACTCGCCCTCGAACGATCGCTACGACGAAATGCTCGCCGGGCCCGCGGTCGCGCGACCGCACTGGCAGCGCCTGTTCGGTCAGCTGCAGGGCACCACGCCGGACGCGATGCGAGAGTTGTCGCAATGGGTGCAGCGGCAGGTGCGCGAGAACGGCATCACCTACAACGTCTATGCCGAGTCCGAGGGCGCGGACCGGCCATGGGAACTCGACCTCCTGCCGCTCGTCATCCCGCCCGACGAATGGGCCGGCATCGAGCGCGCGGTGGTGCAGCGCGCGACGCTGCTGAACCGGATCCTGTGCGACGTCTACGGCGAGCAGAAGCTGATCGCCGAGGGGCTGCTGCCCGCGCCGCTGGTCTACGGCCACGCCGGCTTCCTGCGCCCCTGCGGCGGCATCAAGGCGCCGGGCAACACGATGCTGCATCTCTACGCGGCCGACCTCGCGCGCTCGCCCGACGGCCGCTGGTGGGTACTCGACGACCGCACGCAGGCGCCCTCCGGCGCCGGCTACGCGCTGGAGAACCGGCTCGTCATCTCGCGCCTCTTCCCGGATCTCTTCCGCGACCTGCGCGTGCAGCGCCTCGCGGGCTTCTTCGCCACGCTGAAGGACAGCCTCGCGCACTGGGCGCCGTCCGGCGACGGCGCGCCGGTCGCGGTGCTGCTGACGCCCGGCCCGGCCAACGAAACCTACTTCGAGCACACCTACCTCGCGCGCTACCTCGGCATGCCGCTGGTCGAGGGCGGCGACCTCACGGTGCGCGACGGCAAGGTTTGGCTGAAGACTCTGTCGGGCCTGCAGCGCGTGCACGCGATCGTGCGCAGGCTGGACGACGACTACTGCGACCCCCTCGAACTGCGCAGCGACTCCGCGCTCGGCATCCCGGGGCTGGTCGACGCGGTGCGCCGCGGCAACGTGCTCGTGACCAACGCACTCGGCTCCAACCTGCTCGAATCCGGCGCGCTGTTCGGGTTCCTGCCGCGCCTCTGCGAGCGCCTGATGGGCGCGCCGCTCGCGATGCCGTCGGTGGGCACGTGGTGGTGCGGCGAGCCGGCGGCGCTGGAAGACGTGGTCTCGCGCCTCGACCGGCTGGTGGTGAAGGCCGCCTACCCGCAGATGCGCGTCGACCCTATGTTCGGCGAGGACCTCGACGAACGCGGCCGCAAGCGCGTCGCCGCGATGCTGCGTGCCAAGCCGCACATGTACGTCGCGCAGGAACTGGTTCAGCTCTCGCAGGCGCCGGTGTGCGACCGCCTGCATCCGCGCCGCCTGCAGGCGCGCGCGATCGGCCTGCGCGTCTACGCCTGCGCGAGCCCGCAGGGCTACGTCGTCATGCCCGGCGGCCTGACGCGCGCGGCCACCGGCACCGACGCGCGCGTGATTTCGATGCAGCGCGGCGGCTCGAGCAAGGACACCTGGGTCCTTTCGGCCGGCCCGGTCAGCGGCTTCAGCCTGCTGCGCCGCGCGACCGGCGCGCAGGACCTCGTGCGCACCGGCCTCAACCTCTCCAGCCGCGTGGTGGAGAACCTGTTCTGGTTCGGCCGCAATGCCGAGCGCGCGGACAACAGCGCGCGCCTCCTGCGCGTCGCGCTCGGGCGGTTGATCGACGAAGCGCCGGGCGAGTTCTCGCACCAGTGGCCGGGCATCGTCGCGCTGCTGCGCGCTTCCGAGATCCTCGCGCCAGCCGCCACCGAGGACGTCGAGATCGTGCGCGCGCTGCGCGCCGCGATCGTGGACGAATCCCGCCCCGGCCTCGCCGGCAACGTGCGCACGCTTCTGCGCACGGCCTCGCAGTTGCGCGAGCGGCTGTCGCTCGACAACTGGCGCACGCTGAACCACATCTCGCGGCGCCTCGCCCGCACCAACGCCGCGCAGAAGGTGCGCCCGCTCGCGCTGCCCGACGCGCTCGGCGAGCTCGACCGCGACATCGCGGCGTTCATGACACTGTCGGGCTTCGCACTCGACGGGATGACGCGCGACCAGGGCTGGCGCTTCCTGTCGCTCGGCCGGCGCATCGAGCGCCTGCAGTTCCTCTGCGCGATGCTGCGCGAGGCCCTGCTCGGCCCCGAGGATGCCGACCCCTCGTGGCTGCTCGAACTCGCCGACTCGAGCATCACCTACCGCTCGCGCTACATGGCGCGTCCCGAGTGGCTGCCGGTGCTCGACCTCCTGGTGCGCGACCCGTCCAACCCGCGCTCGGTGGCGTTCCAGCTGAAGGGCCTGAACGACTTCATCCGCCGCATCGAGGCCGACTACGGCGACGCCATCGGCGAGGACTTCGGCCCGGCGCTCGTCGCGCTCGACGGGCTCGACCCGGCCCGCGACCTGTCGCACGCCAGCCCGCGCCTCGCCGCGCTGCTGCTCGACTGGACCGCGGCGAGCGCGCGCCTCTCCGAGCAACTCGGCCTGCGCTTCTTCAGCCTCGTCGGCGAGGCGAACCGCCAGACCTTCGCCGCCTGATGCGCCTCTCCGTCGTCCACGAGACGCAATACCGCTACGACACCCCGGTGGTGCTGTCGCAGCAGCTGCTGCACCTCACGCCGCGGGTGGTCGAGTGGCAGCGGCTGGAATCGCACCGGGTGGACGTCGACCCGGCGCCCGGCGAGATGGCCGCGCGCAGCGACTACTTCGGCAATCCGGTGTCGCAGTTCCTGCTCGCCGCGCCGCATCCGGCGCTCACCGTGCGCGCCGAGTCCGTAGTGGACACCAGGCCGCGCCTCGACACCGTGGCGGACGAACGCGGCGTGCCCTGGGAGGAACTGCGCGCGCGGCTCGCGGGGCTGGAAGGCGAGCCGATGCTCGAGGCGGCGCAGTTCCTGCACGAATCGCCGCACGTCGAGACCTTCCGCGAACTCGCCGACTACGCCGCGCCCTCGTTCGCGCGCGGCCGCGGCGTGCTCGAGGCCGCGTTCGACCTCGCGCGCCGCATCCATGCCGACTTCGCGTTCGACTCGCGCGCCACCACCATCGCGACGCCGCTGCGCGAGGTGCTCAAGCGCCGCCGCGGCGTCTGCCAGGACTTCGCGCACCTGATGGTCGGCTGCCTGCGCACGCTCGGCCTGTCGGCGCGCTACGTGTCGGGCTACATCCTCACCACGCCACCGCCGGGCCGG
The DNA here is from genome assembly GCA_964617355.1 of uncultured Enterobacteriaceae bacterium. Taxonomy (GTDB): domain Bacteria; phylum Pseudomonadota; class Gammaproteobacteria; order Burkholderiales; family SG8-39; genus CAZTDU01. Next base: position 53,947 of record CAZTXP010000055.1, on the reverse strand, counting down.
CCGCGCCTGGTCGGCGCGGACGCCTCGCATGCGTGGGTCGGCGTCTACTGCCCGCTCACCGGGTGGGTGGACATGGACCCGACCAACGACTGCCTCGTCGACGACGAGCACGTGACGCTGGCGTGGGGCCGTGATTTCAGCGACGTCACGCCGATGCGCGGCGTGATCCTCGGCGGCGGCGAACAGCGCCTCGCGGTGCGCGTCACGGTCGCGCCGCTGGACTAAACTTCGCGCATGGCTGACCACCAGTTCGGCATCGAGACGCTCTGCCTGCACGCCGGGCAGATCCCGGATCCGGCGACCGGCGCGCGCGCCGCGCCGATCTACCAGACGACCTCGTTCGTGTTCGACTCCGCGGAACACGCGGCCAGTCTCTTCAACCTGCAGACCTTCGGCAACGTCTACTCACGCATCTCGAACCCGACGGTGGCGATGCTGGAGGAACGCGTCGCCGCGATCGAGGGCGGGCGCGCGGCGCTCGCCACCGCCACCGGGCAGGCGGCCGAGATGGTCGCGGTGCTCACGCTGGTGAAAGCCGGCGACCACATCGTCTCGGCCTCCACGCTCTACGGCGGCACGCACACGCTGCTCGGCGTGAACCTCGCCAAGCTCGGCGTCGAGACCACCTTCGTCAACCCCGACGACACGGACAACTTCCGCAAGGCGATCCGGCCGAACACGAAGCTGGTCTACTGCGAGACGCTGGGCAACCCGCTCATCAACATCGTCGACCTCGAGAAGGTCGCCGCGATCGCGCACGAGGCCGGCGTGCCGCTGGTGGTGGACAACACCGTGCCCTCGCCCTACCTCTGCCGACCGATCGAGTGGGGCGCGGACATCGTCGTGCACTCGGCCACCAAGTACATCGGCGGCCACGGCACCACCATGGGCGGCGTGATCGTCGAGTCCGGCAAGTTCAAGTGGGACAACGGCAAGTTCCCCGAGATGGTCGAGCCCTCGGTGGGCTACCACGGCGTGCGCTTCTACGAGACGTTCGGCGACTTCGGCTACACCATGAAGGCGCGCATGGAGATCATGCGCACCTTCGGCCCGACGCTCGCGCCGCTGAACGCGTGGCTGCTGCTGCAGGGGCTCGAATCCCTGCACGTGCGCATGGACCGCCACTGCGAGAACACGATGAAGGTCGCGCGCTTCCTGCAGTCGCACAAGCACGTGGCGTGGGTGAACTACCCGGCGCTGGAGGACAACAAGTACCACGCCCTCGCGAAGAAATACCTGCCCAAGGGCGCGTCCGGGCTGCTGAATTTCGGCGTCAAGGGTGGCGGGAAGGCGGGCGAGAAGTTCATCGACGCCGCGCAGTTCATGAGCCACCTCGCCAACATCGGCGACGCGAAGACGCTGATCATCCACCCCGCGTCCACCACGCACCGGCAGATGAGCCCCGAGGAACAACTCAAGGCCGGCGTGACGCCGGACATGATCCGCATGTCGGTCGGCATCGAGTCGATCGACGACATTCTTTGGGATATCGATCAAGCGCTACACGAGGCACAGAAGCCATGATCAGCTACGACGTCGTCGAGCACGGCAAGCCGCTGCAGAAAGTGATGAAGGAGACGCCGGTGCCCAAGGGCACCGAGGTGCTGGTGCGCGTCACGCGCTCGGGCGTGTGCCACTCGGACCTGCACATCTGGGACGGCTACTTCGACCTCGGCGGCGGCAAGAAATTCTGGGTCAAGGACCGCGGCTGCATCCCGCCCTTCACCATGGGCCACGAGCCCTTCGGCGTGGTCGAGGCGATGGGCCCGCTGGCGAAGAAGGCCGCGCGCGGCCTGAAGCTCGGCCAGAAGCGCGTCGTCTTTCCGTGGATCGGCTGCGGCAAGTGCGCGGTGTGCAAGGACGGGCAGGACAACTACTGCCTCAACCAGAAATTCATGGGCATCTACATGCGCGGCGCCTACGGCACGCACATCGTCGTGCCGCACCCGAAGTACCTCGTGGACGCGACCGGCGTGGACGAGTCCTTCGCGGCCACGCTCGCCTGTTCCGGGCTCACGGTGTACAGCGCGATCAGCAAGTTCCCGAAGCTCGGCGCGCGCGACTGGGTCGCGGTGATCGGCTGCGGCGGCCTGGGGCTGGTGGCGATCTCGATGCTGCGCGCCAAGGGCGTGAAGAACATCATCGCCTGCGACGTCGACGAGACCAAGCTCGCCGCCGCGCGCAAGCAGGGCGCGAAGCTGGTGCTCGACACGCGCGCGCCCGATGCGGCGCAGAAGCTCGCGACGCTCGCCAAGGGCAACCTTGCCGCGGCGATCGACCTCGTGGGCATGCCGGCGACGCATGCGGTGGCCTACCCCGCGCTGAGGAAGGGCGGGCGCTACGTGCTCTGCGGCCTCTTCGGCGGCGAGATCACGATGTCCATGCCGCCGATCGCGCAGCGCGCGGTGGCGGTGATGGGCTCCTACGTCGGCAACCTGCAGGAACTGAAGGAAGTGGTCGCGCTGGCGAGGAAGAAGAAGCTCAAGCCCACGCCCGTCACCACGCGCCCCGCCGACGAACTGAACGACATCCTCGAGAAGCTCAAGGCCGGCCAGGTGCTCGGCCGCGTAGTGCTGGACCTGGAGAAGGTGAAGGGCTGAGCTAGTTCAGCTGGTAGGACACCAGCTCGACGTCCATGTCCGGGCGCGGCGTATTGAAGCTGCGCGCCGAAGCCTTGACGAAGCGCTTCACCGCCTCGGCATACCAGAAGACGAAATCGGTGGAGCCGAGCGTCGCGGGCCGCCCGAACATGCTGCCGGTAATCGTCACCTCGACACGCAGGGCGTCGAACGTGCCGGCGGGCGTCGCGATCCGCTCGCGGCGGACGACCTTGCCCGTGGCCCGGCACTGGGCGCGCCCGTTGCTGCAGTTGCCCAGGCGCTGGAATTCGATGTCGCCCCACGACTGCCCGTCGCGCAGGCCGTCGAAGGCCGCGAGGTAAGGCGAGAACGTCGTCATGGTGTCGAATCCGATCAGGGAGGTGCCGGGGCCGTACGCCCATTCGGAGGACTTGCCGTCGCTGCGCGTCGCGGCCTCGAGGATCGCGTCGCCGGCCGCCCCCTTGACCTCGACCGACAGGGTGGAGGCATCCGACGGGCGAGACGGATCCACGTAGCGGTAGGTCCAGCGGTCGCCGGCCTTCGGCATGCCGGGTCGCGACGCAGCGGGCGAAGGGGCGATGCTCGCGACCTGCGCGGGCAACGTCGCCGGCGCGGGCGCCGGTGCCGCAGCCGGCGACGGAGCGGGCGAGGGTACCGGCGTGGGCGCGGGCACCGGCGCCGCGGCTACGGCGGGCTTCGGCGCAAGCTGCGCGATCCGGTTCCTCGCCAGCGCCGCGAACGATCCCTGCGGATAGCGCTCGAGGTAGGCCTCGAAGTCGGCGCGGTCCCTGCTCGCCTTCACCGAGTCCCAGAACGCGAGCTCGACCTGCTGCGGATCGCTCGCCGCGGGCTTCGGCGGGGCCACCACTACGGGGGGCGTCGCCACCGGCGCCTCGCCACGCGCCTTGCGCTCGGCGTCCAGCTCGGCGCGCTGCTTGGCGAGCATCTCGGCGATCATCTTCTGCATCTGCGCCTGCAGCTCCGCGCGCTCCTTCGCGGCCTTGTCCTCGGCCTGCTTCAGCGCGCTGCCCACCGCCGCATCGATCGCCTGCTGCTGCTGGCGCTTGGCTTCTTCTGCCTGCATCCCCGGCGGCAGCATCAGGAAGAAGAACTCGCCCTTCAGCGAGCTCGACTCCCACGGCACCTGCCGGTCCGCGGTGTCCTTCGTCACCCCGATCCTCACCTGCTTGAACATCTGCTCGATCGGCAGGCCCGGCGTGCGGATCGCCTTCAGCAGGTGGCTGGTGTACAGGCCGTTCTCCCCTGCGCCGTCGGCCGCCACCGAGCCCGGCGCGGTCGCGAACGAGATCAGCGTGCCCGAGGGCGCGTCCATCTGCGCGAGGCCCTGCGCGCCGGAGCGGAAGCTCCTCTGGAACGGGTTGTTGCGGCACGCGTCGAGGATCATGATGTTCACCGAGTTCTTCGCGGTGTCCATCTTCGAGAGCACGAAGTTCGCGTCCACAGCCGCGTCCTCGATCTCGTCCTCGCGCTCGATGTCCGCGTTCACCGGGATCAGGTAGTTCTTGCCCTTCACCTGCATGCCGTGGCCGGCGTAGTAGAAGAGCCCCGTGCCGCCCTTCAGCAGCTCGTCGCCGAACGCGCGGATCGCGCGCCGCATGCCCGCCTGCGAGCCGTCTTCCACCAGCGTCACCGTGAACCCGGTCTCCGAGAGCGCCCTCGCCATCGCGCGGGCATCGTTCACCGGGTTGCGCAGCGGGGAGGTCTTGTAGGCGCTGTTGCCGATCACCAGCGCGATGCGGCGCTCGTTGTTCGGGGCGGGTTTCGCGGGGACGAGCGAGCGCACCTGCTCGGCACTCGCATGCAGCGCGAACAGCCCGGCCAGCAGGAGAAGCGCGAACCTCATTGAACCTTGAATGACTGCAGCGACGTCTCGAAATTCGACATCAGGGCCGCCGGGCCGAAGACACTACCCGTCATCCGGACCAGGCGCCGTGCCTCGGGGGCATACCACACGGCCATCTCTATCGTGGCATTGCGCATGATTCCGTACGAGGTGCCGGCGTTCACCACGACGACGGTGACCTCCACCTTCGTGGCATCGAACGTACCGGCAGGCACGGTGACTCGTTCCTTTCCGAGCACGCGCGCCTTGACCGTGCAGCTGCGCACACCCTCGCAATCCGCGAGCCGGGTGACGCCGATCTCGCCGCTGAATGCCGACGCTTCCAGCGCACCGAACGCCTGAAGGTAGGGCGAGAACTGCACCAGACCGGCACCGGTCAGATACGCCCCAGCCCCGTGCTGAAGGGTGACGCTCCCGCCGCCGTCGATCGCGACGTTCTCGAGGATTCCGTCCGGACCGACCGATCCGACATCGATGCGCTGGCCGGTTATGCGGTTGTTTGAGAGATCGCGCGTCTGGTACTCCCAGCGGTCGCCGACCTTCGGGATCGCCGGCCCCTGCATCTGCACGACGCCGCGCGTCGGCGACGCGCTCGCGACGAGGACCGGAGCCGAGGCACCTCCCGGGGACGCCGCGGACGCCAGCGTCGGATCGATCGTGCCCGCCGACTTTCCGCCGTCCAGCTGATAAGCCACCAGTTCGTAGTCCACGTTCGGATCCGACAGGTAGTTTCCGGTGCCCCGGGTAACGCTGGTGTAGCGAACGACGCGGCGCACCTCCGGCGCGTACCAGTAGGTCATCTCGCGCAGCGCGGCACCGCCGAAGTTCGGCCGGAAGATCGCCTCCACCACGACCTTGAGCGCGTCGAAGGTGCCGGCCTTGACGGTGACCGACTCGCGTCCGGTCACGCGGGCCTGCGCGCGGCACGACAGCAGGCCGCTCCCGCACCGCTCCAGCCGCTCTATCGCGACGTCCGGCCAGGCCATGCCCGCCTCGATCTTCGCGCCGGACACCAGGGGCGAGAACATCACCCACCCTTCGGACTGGGCAACGAGCGACGGCGCGGTCGTGTAGACCCAGGGCGCCGGCGTGCCGCCGCGCCGCAGGTGGGTCTCCAGCACGCCGGACGCGCTGCCCCCCTGGAGTTCGACGAGATGCTCGAATCGCGCCGACCGGTTGCCCGTATCCACGCCGCTGTACTGCCAGCGTCCTCCTCCGGAGACGACCGGCGCAGCAGCTGGCGCAGCAGGCGCCGCGCTTGCCACCTGCGCCGGGGCGGGCGTCGCTGCGGGCGCCGGCACGGCCGGCGCAGGCGCGGCCGGCTTCGCGACTGCCGCCGTCGCCGCGGCGGTTTCCGCCGCCGCCGTCAGCTGCCGGATCCTGTTGCGCGCGATCGGCGCGAACGCGCCCTGCGGATAGCGCTCGAGGTACGCCGCGAAATCTGCACGATCCGTACTCGCCTTCACCGAATCCCAGAACGCGATCTCGAGCTGCTGCGGATCCGCCGCCGGCTTCGCCGGAGCGGGGGCGGGCGCGGGGGCAGGCGCCGGCGCGGGCGCCGCCGCGGCAGCCTGCTTGCGCTCGGCCTCGAGCTGCGCCCTCTGCTTGGCCAGCGCATCCGCGATCATCTTCTCCATCGCGCTCTGCAGTGCCGTGCGCTCCTGCGCCGCCCGCGCCTCGGCCGCCTTGGTCGCGTCCTGCACCGCCTTGTTCACGTCGGCCTGGTTCAGTTGCGAGCCCGGTACCGGCGGCAGGAAGTAGAAATCGCCCCTCAGCGAACTCGATTCCCACGGCACCTGCTTGTCCGCCGTGTCCTTCGTCACGCCGATCCTCACCTGCTTGAACAGCTGCTCGATCGGCAACCCCGGCGTGCGGATCGCCTTCAACAGGTGGCTCGTGTACAGGCCGTTGTCGCCGCTGCCGTCTGCCGCCACCGATCCCGGTGCCGTCGCAAACGAGATCAGCGTTCCCGTCGGCGCGTCCATCTGCGCAAGACCCTGCGAGGCGCTGCGGAACGCCCTCTGGAACGGGTTGTTCCTGCAGGCGTCGAGGATCACGAGGTTGAGCATGTTCTTCGCGCTCTCCATCTTGGCGAGCACGGTGTTCACGTCCACCGACTCGTCCTCGACTTCGTCCTCGCGCTGCACGTCGGCCGTCACCGGGATCAGGTAGTTACGCCCGCGGATCTGCATGCCGTGGCCGGCGAAGTAGAAGAGGCCCACGCCGCCGCGCGCGAGCTGGTCGCCCCAGTCGCGGATCACGCGGCGCATGGTGGCGCGGCCGGCGTCCTCGATCAGCGTGACCTGGAAGCCCGTCTCCGAGAGCGCCTGTGCCATCGCGCGCGCGTCGTTCACCGGGTTCCTCAGCGGCGAACTCTTGTACGCGCTGTTGCCGATCACCAGCGCGAGGCGCTGCTCGTTGTTCGCCGGCGCATTCACCGGCTTCAGCGAACGCACCTGTTCGGCACTGGACAGCGGGGCGAGCGCGAGCAGCAACGCACCCACGAGCGCGCTGCGAAACACCCTGCCGATGGTCGAAATGCCCCTCAGATAACCCCCCGACCAACTAGAATAACTCGCATTCCCGCTGTCCTGCGTCCCCCAGCCCGGGGACTATCACCACCTGAAGCGACTTATCCCGATGACCGACCAACTCCCCTTCGACTGGCAGTTCCCCTACTCCTGGCCGCGCAAGCCGCTGCTGGCCCGCAACGTGGTCTGCACCTCGCAGCCGCTGGCCGCGCAAGCCGGCCTGCAGATGATGGCGGCCGGCGGCAACGCCGTGGACGCGATCCTCGCCACGGCGATCACGCTCACGCTCGTCGAGCCGGTCTCCAACGGCATCGGCTCGGACGCCTACGCCATCCTCTGGGACGGTAAGACGCTCCACGGCCTCAATGCGTCAGGGCGCTCGCCCGCGGCGTGGACGACCGACCACTTCAAGAAGTACTCCGCGATGCCGCAGCGCGGATGGGACTCGGTCAGCGTGCCGGGCTGCGTGTCGGCGTGGCGCATGATGAGCGAGCGCTTCGGCAAGCTGCCGTTCGCGAAGCTCTTCGAGCCCGCGATCCGCTACGGTCGCGAGGGCTTCATGGTGTCGCCGACCATCGCGCGCCAGTGGGCGCAGCAGGCGAAGGAACTGCACGTGCAGCCCGGATTCAAGGAGGCCTTCATGCCCGGCGGCCGCGCGCCGAACCCGGGCGAGGTGTTCCGCTTCGCCGACCACGCCGCGACGCTCGAGAAGATCGCCGCCACCAAGGGCGAGGCCTTCTACCGCGGCGAGCTCGCCGAGAAGATGGAAGCGCACGCCAAGGCGCACGGCGCGCTCTTTGCCGCCAGCGACCTCGCGGCGCACGAGTCGTTCTGGGTCAAGCCCCTCGAGATGAACTACCGCGGCTACACCGTGCACGAGATCCCGCCGAACGGGCAGGGCATCGTCGCGCTGATCGCGCTCGGCATCCTCGAGAACTTCGACGTGCGCAGCCTCCCGGTCGACAGCGCCGACAGCCTGCACCTGCAGATGGAAGCGCAGAAGCTCGCCTTCGCGGACGCGCTCGCCTACGTCGCCGACATCCGCTACATGCCGTTCAAGCCCGAGCGGCTGCTGGATCGCGAGTACCTCAAGCAGCGCGCGAAGCTGATCGACATGAAGAAGGCGCAGTCCTTCACCGAGGGCACGCCGCCCAAGGGCGGCACGGTGTACCTCACCGCCGCCGACGACTCGGGAATGATGGTGTCGATGATCCAGTCGAACTACATGGGCTTCGGCTCGGGCGTCGTGGTGCCGGGCACCGGCATCTCGATGCAGAACCGTGCGGGCACCTTTGTCTTCAAGGACGGCCACCCGAACCAGGTCGGCCCCTCGAAGCAGCCCTACCAGACCATCATCCCGGGCTTCCTCACCAAGGACGGCCAGCCGGTGATGAGCTTCGGCGTCATGGGCGGCACGATGCAGCCGCAAGGCCACGCGCAGCTCGTCGTGCGCATCGCCGACTACGGGCAGAACCCGCAGGCCGCGTGCGACGGCCCGCGCTTCCGCTGGGTGAAGGGCATGGAGATGAACGTCGAGGGCGGCCTCAAGCCCGAGGTCGTGGCCGACCTCGCGAAGCGCGGCCACCAGCTCACCGAACTCAAGGAAGGCTACATGGACTTCGGCAGCTGCCAGGCCGCGTGGAAGCTCGACGGCGGCTACCTTGCAGTGAGCGACCCGCGCCGCGACGGGCAGGCCGCCGGATTCTGATCGAGGACACGACCATGCTGAAGATCTGGGGCCGCATCAATTCGGTGAACGTGAAGAAGGCGGTGTGGGCGATCGAGGAGCTGAAGCTCCCGTACGAGCGCATCGACGCCGGCATGGCCTTCGGCATCAACAAGACGCCGGAGTACCTGAAGATGAACCCGATGGGCCTCGTGCCGGTGATCGACGACGACGGCTTCATCCTCTGGGAGTCGCACGCCATCGCGAGGTACCTCGCCGCGAAGCACGGCGCGGGCTCGCTCTGTCCGACCGACCCGCAGGTGCGCGCCGATGCCGACCGCTGGATGGACTGGGCCTCGACCTTTGCCGCCGGCCTGCGCAATGCCTTCTGGGGCCTGATCCGCACGCCCGCCGACAAGCGCGACCAGAAGGCGATCGACGAAGCGCTGAAGCGCTCGGAGGAACTCGCGCGAATCTTCGACGGCGCGATGGCCGGCAAGGACTACGTCGCCGGCAAGGCCTTCACGATGGGCGACATCCCCGTCGGCTGCCACATGCAGATCTGGCTGAACCTGCCGGTGGCGCGGCCGAAGCTGCCGAACCTCGAGGCGTGGTACGCGCGCCTGCAGCAGCGGCCGGCGTTCAAGAAGGTGGTGGACCTGCCGCTGTCCTGACGGGGCGGCCGAAAGGCCGCCAGCTAGCCTTTCTCTTCAGGCCCGCCGGACTGGGTCATCAGCGCGAAGCGCACCAGCTCGGCGACATTGCGCACGCCGAGCTTCGCCATGATCCGCGTCTTGTGGACTTCCACCGTGCGCGGACTGATCTCGAGCCGCGCAGCGATCTCCTTGGCGTGCAGCCCGAGCGCCGCCTGTTCCAGCACCTCGTGCTCGCGAAGGGTCAGCGAAGCCAGTCGCTCCGCGTCGCCGCGTCGTGCGACGCCCCGGCGCATGCGCTCGGCGTCGCGCGCCAGCGCGGTTTCGACCGCGGTCATCAGCTGGGCTTCCGCGAAGGGCTTCTCGATGAAGTCCACCGCATCCGCAAGGAACGCCTGGCGCGCGGTGGCGACGTCGCCATGCGCGGTGACCACGATGAAGGGCAGCTCGCTGCCGCGCTCGCGCAGCACCGCCTGCAGCTGTACGCCGCTCATGCCCGGCAGCCGAAGGTCCGAGATCACGCAGCCCGCCATGTCGGCACGCCACGCGGCGAGGAAGGTCTCGGCGTCGGCGTAGAGGGCCGTGCGATGGCCGGCGAGGCTCAGCGTGAGCGCGAGCGAATCGCGCACCGCCGCGTCGTCCTCGACGACGTACACCACGCCGCCCGCAGCCGGAATGTCGCTCATGTCCCGGCGCCGGCGACCGGCAGCGTCAGGTGGAACTCGCCGCGGCCACCCTTGCGGGCGACGAGCGTACCGCCGTGGGCCTCCGCGATGGCGCGGCTGATCGCCAGGCCGAGGCCCATGCCGCTCGGCTTGCCCGACTGGAACGGCTCGAAGAGGCGCAGGCCGGCGGCAGGCAGTCCGGGGCCGCTGTCGATCACCGCCACGCACACCTGCCCGGCCATCGCCGGGCGCGCCTCGACGCGAATGCGGCCGGCGTGCGGCCCGATAGCCTCCGCCGCGTTTGCGAGCAGGTTGCGCAGCACCAGTTCGATCTGCAGGCGATCGATGTAGAGCCTGCCGATGCCCGGTTCGGCGGATGTCTCGACGGCGATGTCGCGACCTGCGGCCACCTGCGCCCCGATGCGCGCCGCGGTCGCGAGCAGCGCCTCGACCGGCATGGGCTCGAGCCGCGTCGTGCCCTCGCGGAACAGGTCGCGCATGCGGCGCACGATGTCCGAGGCGCGCTCCGCCTCGGACACCATCTTGCCGACCACTTCCGGCAGGCGCGCGTCGGCGGCACCCTGCGGCCCGGCGAGGATCTGGCGCGCCGCGCGCCCGTAGTTGGTGAGGGCGGTGAGGGGCTGGTTGACCTCGTGCGCGATCGCGCCCGCCATCTCGCCGGCGGCGGCGAGGCGCAGCGTCTGTCGCAGGTCTTCCGCGGTACGGGCCCGCTCCTCGACCATCATGCCGAGGTACAGCGCCGTCAGGGTGAACGCGGCGACCAGCGCCTGGAACTCGAACGACGGCACCCCGACGCCCCGCGCGGTCTGCATCCCGACCACGACGCCGAGTTGCACCAGCGCGGCCGCGACGACCGCGCCGGCGAGGCCGGCGCGCGCCGTGACCCAGATCAGCGGGGCGAAGAGCAGGTAGAAGTGCCGCGAGGGGTCCTCGCCGAGAACGTCGCTGAACACCAGGCCCAGCGTCGCGACGAGGACCAGCGCCTGCACGACGGACTCCGGCCGACGCATGAGGTCGACCAGTTCGCGGCGGCGGGCGGCGTCCGCGGCCGCCAGCAGCAGCGGAGCCGTGACGAGGATGCCGACCGAATCGCCGATCCAGAAGCGCAGCCAGGGTTCGGTGAAGCCGCGCCCGGCAAGCAGGCCCGCGACGTCCAGCAGCCCGACGAAGGCGCAACCGATGACCGCGCTGCCGGCCACGGCCCAGCCGGCGAAGAGCGTCAGCTGGCGGGTGCTGCGCAGGGCCGCGTGGCCCGGCATTGCCGTTCGCAAGGCGGCGGCGATGCCGGCATAGCCGGCGGAGAGGATCGCCGCCCCGGCCAGCGTGATGCCCACGCCACCGGGTGCGCCGCGGATCAGCATGTCGGCGACGACGACGGCCGCCGCGACCAGCGGCGCATGGTGCAGGCCGGCGAGCATCATCCAGACGATGGCGAGCGCGGGCTGCGGGCTCCACGGCGTGATATTGAAGGGACCGACCGGGTCGAAGTAGCTTGCCCAGTCGAGCGCGACATAGAACGGCGCGAAGACCGCCGCGTCGCGAAGGTACCGGACCGCCGGCTTCATGGCGGGGGAATATTCGGCCCTGCGGGCCATGGGCGCAAGTACGGGATTTCCCGTATGCGTTCACGCGAATGGCGACCGCGCCGCGCGCCGCCTACGCTGTGCACATGACCCTCGCCCAGCCCACCACCCTCGAGATCGTCGGCGCATCGCTCTTCGGGATCGCCGTCCTGCACACGTTCTGCACTGCCTACTTCGAGCGCCTCGCCCACGGCCAGACCGCGCATGCCGGCCTGTGGCGACTGCTCGGCGAGGTGGAGACCGTCTTCGGATTCTGGGCCATCGTGCTGATCGCGTTCATGGCCTTCGCGGCGGGGTGGTCGCCGACCTCCGTGTACCTGGACGATCGCCGGTTCGTCGAGCCGATGTTCGTCTTCGTCATCATGGTGATCGCCGCCAGCAGGCCGGTCATGCAACTCGCCACCGATGCGGTGCGCATCGCCGGCGCCGCGCTGCCGGTACCGGCCGGGACCGCCCGGTTCTTCCTTGCGCTGACGCTGGTGCCGATGCTCGGATCCTTCATCACCGAGCCGGCCGCGATGACGCTCGCCGCCCTGATGCTGCGCGAGACGATCTTCTCGCGCGGGGCGTCGAACGCGCTCAAGTACGCCACGCTCGGCGTGCTGTTCGTCAACGTCTCGATCGGCGGGACGCTGACCAACTTCGCCGCGCCGCCGGTGCTGATGGTGGCGGCGAAGTGGGACTGGTCGAGCGCGACCATGTTCTCGCTGCTCGGCTGGAAGGCGGCGATCGCGGTGGTGATCAACGCCGCCGCGCTGACCCTCCTCTTCCGCCGGGAGCTCGCCGCGCGCGCGACCGCGCAGGGCGGCGCGCACGCGCCGCGGGTGCCGGCCGCGTTCGTCGGGGTGAACGCCCTGCTCCTCGCCGCGGTGGTGTTCGCCGCGCACGATCCCGAGGTGTTCATGGGCCTGTTCCTGATGTTCCTCGGCCTCGCCGAGGCGTACCGCCGCTACCACTCGCGGCTGATGCTGCGCGAGGGCCTGATGGTCGCGTTCTTCCTTGCCGGGCTCGTCGTGCTGGGCGGCCAGCAGGCTTGGTGGCTCCAGGCGGCGCTGTCGGGCATGAGCGAGTCGGCGCTCTTCTACGGCGCCACCGCCCTCACCGCGATCACGGACAACGCCGCGCTCACCTACCTCGGCTCGATGGTGGAAGGCGTCTCCGACGAATTCAAGTACGCGCTCGTGGCGGGCGCGGTCGCCGGAGGCGGCTTGACCGTGATCGCCAATGCCCCGAACCCCGCCGGCTTTGCGATCCTGAAGGACTCGTTCGACGACCAGGCGATCAACCCCTTCCGACTGTTCGCCGCCGCGCTGCCGCCGACGCTGGTCGCCGTGCTGTGCTTCCGCGGCCTCGGCGCGAACTTGGGCGAAATCCTCGACCTCGCGCGCTGGACCGACTGGCTTGCGCAGCTCGACCCTGCGTTCGCCTTCCTGCTGCTGATGCCGGTCCTGGTCGCGGTCGTGGGCCTGTGGGCCGAACGGCGCGAGCGGGAAGACGACCGCGATGCGCCCTGAGGGCGCGGGTCACTCTCGCCCGAGCTGCCGTTCGCGATCGACGCGCGGCATCCCGGATAGCATCTTCACCCGTCCGTAGAACCGCGCCAGGTCCCCGCCCTCCTCCGCAAGCAACCGCTCGAACGCGCCGACCTTCTGCGTGTAGGCGGCGAAGATCGCGAGCAGCGCGTTGTTCGGCGGCGTCTCGAGCAGGAAGCGGTCGTAGCCGGCGAATCCGTTCCAGCGTTCGCGCTTCAGGGCTTCGTAGTCGCGCACCAGCGCGTCCAGCGCCTCGCGCTTGCGTCGCCGCAGTTCGTCGGGCGCGAGGCGCGTGCGATAGAGAGCCTCCAGCCTCGCTCGCGCGCCGCCCATCAGCGCGGCGAAGTCCTGCGCGCGTCGCTCGGCTTCGACCAGCTTCTGCGTGTCTGCCTCGCGGCCGCTGGCGCGCAGCCAGCGGCGCAGGCCCTCGCGCTCGACGGCCACCGCGAACGATTCGTTGAAGGTCGAGTCGTCCTTCGCGTAGGCCACCTGGTGCGCCAGTTCGTGGAACACCAGCCGCGCGAGTTCGACGTCCGGGTAGCGGATGAAGGTCGACAGCAGAGGGTCGTCGAACCAGCCGAGCGTGGAGTAGGCCGGCACGCCTTGCACGATCACGTCGTGGCCCTCGGCGCGCAGGCGAGCGGCATGGGCATCGGCTCGCTCCTTGGAGTACCAGCCTCGATAGCTGACGCAGCCCGCGACCGGGAAGCACGACTGCACCGGCGTTAGCGAGAACTCGGGGGCGGCGACCACGTTCCACACCGCATAGGGCCGGCCGAGGTCGGCGTAGCTGCGATAGCTGCCGTTGTCGGGGAGCGCGAGGGAATTCGACGCGTAGTCACGGATGCGCGTCGCGGCTTCCAGCCGCTCGCGTAGCAACACCGGCGTCGCCGGATCGGCGATCACGCGCTCGACCGGCTGCGTGCTCGCGACGAGTTCCAGGTGCCCGCCCGCGGCCTGCAGGTAGTACGCCGCCATCTCGCAGCCCGAAAGGACGAGCGCCGCGCCGGCGACGGTCAGGCGGCGGAGAAGCATCCGCGCTCCAGGAACGCGCGCACCTCGCCGGCGACGCGGCGCGAGACGATCATCTCGGAGTGCGCCACCGGCAGCACGATGCGCTGGCGCATGCCGTCGACCAGCGTCTCCTCTAGCCGCACCACGCCGTCGTTCGAGCCCGGCAGCCGCGTCCACGCGCGAGCGAGGCCGAAGGGCACGCTGCCGGCGACGACGCCGAGCGGCTCGGGGCGCGTCCATGCCGATGCGCGACCCTCCTCCCATTGCGGCAGGCTCGCGCCGATCATCCAGCGGCCGTAGCGGCGCTCCTGGAAGCGGCGCGCCGCGAGCGAACCGCGCGCCGGCGTGCCGAGCAGCACCGCCGCGCCGACCGCGAGGTTGCGATGCGCTTCGAGCGCGCGCAGCACCACCAGCCCGCCGAGGCTGTGCGCGACGTAGTGCGCCGGTCGCATGCCGATGCGCCGCTCGACGTAGCGCGCGAGGTGCTCCGCATTCGCCTCGACCGGCCGCGAGTGGCTGGCGTAGTGGAACAAGTGGCAATGGAATCCCGCGCGCGCCAGCCGCGCCGCGAGCGGCGCCATGACCACGCCCGCCATCCACAGCCCGTGGACGAGGACGACGTCGCGAACTTCGCTCAGGCGCCCTTCCCCGCCAGCGCGAACACGCCGCTCGCGCGCACGATGCGGCGCCCGCCCGCGACCAGGAAGCCGGTGCAGAAGGCGATGTTCTTGCCGATCTTCTGCACCTCGACGTCGGACTCGATCCACTCGCCGGCCTTGGCCGCGCCGAGGTAGTCGATCGACAGGTTCACGGTGACGAAGCGGCGGCGCTCGCCGGGCGCGACCTCGACCTTGCCGATCATCGCGTAGCCGAGGCCGAGGTCCGACAGCGTCGCCAGAAGGCCGCCGTGCGCCATGCCCTGCGAGTTGCAGTGGCGCTCCTCGACGCGCAGGCCCATGACGAGGCGCTCGCCGTCGCGCTTCTCGTAGATCGGGCCGATCAGCGTGTTGAACGGGCCCTGCGCCCGGACGATGGGCGCGAAGCCCGGGGGAATCTCGTGCGACATGGGGCGAATTCTACTTTCCGCTCGACAGCAGGAACCGCGCACCGATCAGCAGCGCCGGCACGCCGAACACCGCATAGGGCACTGCGTAGGTGCCGGACGCCTCGAGGATGCCGTTGAACACGACGGGCGTCAGCACCGCGCCCGAGAACGTGAAGAACAGGCACCCGCCGGTGGCCTCGCTCACCTTGCCCTGCGGCGCGAGGCGCGCGACCTCGGCGACCCAGACGCCGTTCCAGCCCACCGCGGTGGAGCCGAAGAGCGCGGCGAACGCGAAGAGGAGCCAGCGCGGCCATTCCGGCGTCGCGGTGAGCGTGAGCAGGCACGCCACGCCCATGCCCAGGCCGAGCAGCCCGAGCATGCGGCGGCGCGTGAGCAGGCGGTCGGCGACGATGCCCCATCCGATGCGGCCGATCACGCTCGCGACCTGCGACACCGACAGCACCAGCCCCGCGAGCACCAGCGTCATCGCGAACGACTGCGTGAGGAAGGTGACGAGGTAGGTGACGAGCGTGATCTGCACGCCGCCGAATACGAAGCCGCACGCGCCCATGCCGAGCAGGCGCGGGTTGCCGAGCACGAGACGCACCGGCACGATCGTCGAGGCGAGCGACACGGTGGCGTTCGGATTGCGCTCGGCGTCGAAGCGCGCGCGCTCCGGGCCGATCAGGAGCGCGAGCGCGAGGCAGCCAGCGCCGATCGCGGCACAGGTCCCCTGCCATCCGATCACCGGGATCAGCGCCGGCACCAGCACGCCCGCGAGCGCGGCGCCCACCGGCACGCCGGTCTGCTTGATCGAGAACGTGAACGCGACCATCGATGGCGGCGCGGCCTTCAGCAGGATCACCGAGCTCGCCGGCGTCGACGGCCCGTAGCCGAGCCCGAGCACGAATGCGCCGAGCACCGCGAGCGGCAATAGGCCGGAACCTGCAAACGCGAGGCCGATGAACGACATGCAGAGGCCGATCTGGCTGACACGGATCGGCCCGAAACGCCCGACCACTCCGCCCGAGGTGACGGTGCCGAGCATCGAGCCGATGTAGGTGACGGCGATGAAGAAGCCGATCGCGGCGGGCTCGACGCCCAGCGCGGGCGCCGCCACCGGTGCGAGCACCGGCGCGCAATACACCGCGAGCGCGACCGCGGTCTGGATCGAGAAGGTGACGACGAGCGGGAGCGCGACCCCGCGCGCCTTGCTGGTCACTGCTCGGCGGCGCGCACCGACTCCAGCAGTCGCTCGGCCTGGTGCACCACCGGGTAGTCGATCATCTGGCCGTCGACCTGGATCGCGGCCGAGCCCTTCGCCTCCGCCTCGCGGAACGCGGCGACGATGCGCCCGGCCATCGCGATCTCCTCCGCCGACGGGGAGTACGCCTTGTTCACCACCGCGACCTGGTCGGGATGGATGCAGATGCGGCCCTGGAAGCCGTGGCGGCGGCTGCGATCGAGGGACCGTGAAAAGCCCTCGGCATCCTTGAAGTGCAGCCACGGGCTGTCGATCGGCGGCTCGAGGTTCGCGCCGCGCGAGGCGAGCACGACGCGCGCGCGTGCGTCCGCCAGTTCAGGCTCGTCGAGCGACGGGCGCAGCTCGAGGTCGCGCGCGTAGTCCACGCCGCCGAAGGCCACGCGCTTCACGCGCCAGCGGCCGGAGTACGGGCGCAGGCTGCGCGCCTGCAGGATGCGGTCCACGCGCTGGATGCCGGCGGCGGTCTCGAGGATGGGCAAGAGATCCAGCGTGCCGGGCTCGATGCCGCGGTCGCGCTCGAGGTTGGCGATCAGCCAGTCGATGGCGTGCAGGTCGGCCGCGCTTTCCACCTTCGGCACCACGACGCCGTCGACACCCGGCCCGACCGTGCCGACGAGATCCGCGTAGCACCACGGCGTGCTCATCGCGTTGACGCGCACGTAGCCGCGACAGGTGCGCGGGCGCGCGAGCGCGGCGGCGACCATTGGCCGCGCAGCGGGCTTCTCGGCGGGCGGGACGGCGTCCTCGAGGTCGAGGATCACCGCGTCGGCGCCGATGGTGAAGGCCTTCTCGGAACGTCGCGCGTGGTTGCCCGGCGCGAAGAGGAAAGAACGGTTGAACGGCATGCGAAACCTCTCTGTGGACGATGTTAACCTATCGCCGGTTTTCACCCCCGGAGGTTCGCATGTCCCCACGCTGGTTCCGCCGCGCGTTTGCCGCGCTGGTCGCGCTCGCCGCCGCCGCGGCCTTCGCGCAGTCGCCCAAGACCCTCGTCTGGGGCACCACGCAGGCGCCGCGCCACCTGAACCCTGCGGTGCAGTCGGGGATCGCGACGATGATGCCGGGCGCGCAGCTATTCGCGAGCCCGCTGCGCTTCGACGACAAGTGGAACCCGCAACCGTATCTTGCGGAAAGCTGGAGCTTCCAAGACGACGGCCTGTCGCTGCTGCTGAAGCTCGTGCCCGGCGCGACCTTCCACGACGGCAAGCCGATCACGTCGGAAGACGTCGCCTTCTCGATCATGACGATCAAGGCGCACCACCCGTTCTCGACCATGCTCGCCGCGGTGGACCGCGTCGACACGCCTGATCCGCGCGTCGCCATCATCCGCATGAAGGTGCCGCACCCCGCGATCCTCTACGCGCTGTCGCCGCCGCTTTGCCCGATCATTCCGAAGCACGTCTACGGCGACGGCGCCGACCCGAAGACCCACCCGAAAAACAGCGCGCCGGTCGGCTCGGGGCCCTACAAGTTCGTCGAGTTCAAGCCGGGGGAGCATATCGTCCTCGAGAAGAACGCGAACTTCTTCATCAAGGGCCGGCCGCACTTCGACCGCGTGGTGTTCCGCATCTTCAAGGAGGCGCGCTCCCTCGAGGTCGCGCTGGAGAGGAACGAGGTCCACTACGTGCCGTTCTGGGCCGACCTCGCCTCGCTCGAGAACCTCGCCAAGAAGCCCGGCATCGCGTTCACGGACAAGGGCGGCGAGGCCATCGGCCCACTCAACTGGATCGCGTTCAACACGAAGAAGAAGCCCTACGACGACGTGCGCGTGCGCCAGGCGATCTCGTACGCAATCGACCGCGACTTCATCACCAAGAAGCTGCACGGCGGGCGCACGAAGATCTCCACCGGCCCGATCGCGCAGGGCTCGCCGTTCTACACCGCGGCCGTCGAGCCGTACAAGGTCAACCTCGAGAAGGCCAACGCTCTGCTGGATGCCGCGGGCCTGAAGAAAGGCGCGGGCGGCATGCGCTTCGCCGCGAGCGTGGACTACATCCCCGGCAACAACGAGCAGTCGAAGAACATCGCCGAGTACCTGAAGCCGCAGCTGAAGAAGATCGGCATCGACCTCACCGTGCGCGCCTCGCCGGACTTCCCGACCTGGGCGAAGCGCGTCAGCTCCGGCGACTTCGACCTGACGCAGGATTCCGTCTTCAACTGGGGCGACCCGGTGATCGGCGTGCACCGCACCTACCTCAGCTCGAACATCCGCCCCGGCGTGATCTGGTCGAACACGCAGGGCTACTCGAACCCGAAGGTGGACGAGCTCCTCGCCAAGGCCGCCATCGAGCGCGACGCCGAGAAGAGGAAGGCGCTGTACGTCGAGTTCCAGAAGATCGTCGTCGCCGACGCCCCGATCGCGTTCGTGAACCTGCTGCCCTACTACCAGGTCTACGACAAGACGCTGAAGGGCCTGCCGCTCACGATCTGGGGGCCGACCGCACCGATCGACGAGATGCGCAGGGACTAGCAGGATGGGTTTCGCCGCGTGGCTCGCGCGCCGGCTCGCGTACGCCGCGGGCCTGCTCGCCGCCGTCGCGATCCTCAACTTCAGCCTGATGCACCTCGCGCCGGGCGACATCGTGCAGACGATCGTCGGCGAGATGGGCGGCGCGTCCGAGGAAACCATCGCGCAGCTGAAGAAGTCCTACGGGCTCGACCGCTCGTTCCCGGAGCAGCTCGGCCTGTATCTCAAGCGCGTCGCCACCGGCGATCTCGGCAACTCGGCGTACTACAACCAGCCGGTGCTGAAGCTGATCCTGGAGCGCGTTCCGGCCACGGTACTGCTGGTGACGACCGCGCTCGGCCTCGCCATCACCGTCGGCACCTTCCTCGGCGTGATGGCGGCGCGCTTCCCGGCGAGCTGGCTGGGCGCGTTCGTGACCATCGTCGCGCTGTTCGGTTTCTCAGCGCCGGTGTTCTGGTCGGGGCTGATGCTGCTCCTCCTCTTCGCCTCGGTCTTCGAGCTGCTGCCGGCCTCGGGCATGTACGACATCGCGCAGGGCGCGACCGGCTTTGCATACGCGCTCGATGTCGCCTACCACCTCATCCTGCCCGCCGGCACGCTCGCGCTGATCTACCTCGCGCTCTACTCGCGCCTTTCGCGCGCGAGCATGCTGGAGGTGCTCGGCTCGGACTACGTGCGCACCGCGCGCGCCAAGGGCCTCTCGGAGAACAAGGTCGTGTTCAAGCACGCGCTGAGGAACGCGATCCTGCCGGTGGTCACCGTGGCGGGGCTGCAGCTCTCGGCGATGCTCGCCGGCGCGGTGCTGGTGGAGACGGTGTTCACGTGGCCGGGCATGGGCCAGCTCGCGTTCGAGTCGATCCTGCGGCGCGACAACCAGCTGATCCTCGGCATCCTGCTGCTGTCGGCGGTGCTGGTGATCGTCGGCAACCTGCTCACGGACCTCGCGTACCGGCTCGTGGACCCGAGGATCAAGACCGGTGGCTGAGGCCGCGGAAGCGCGCGCGCGCGGCCCGTGGCGCGAGGCGTGGAGCGTCTTCCGGCGCAACCGCGCCGCGCTGGTCGGGCTCGCGCTGCTCGCGGTGATCGCGCTCGTCGTGGTGTTCGGGCCGATGGTCTACTCGGTGGACCCGTTCGAGATCGTCGGCGCGCCGAAGGCGCCGCCGGGCGCCGAGGCAGAAGCGCCGCTCGGCACCGACTACCTCGGGCGCGACGTGCTCGCGGGCCTCATCAAGGGCGGCCGCCCGACGCTGCTCGTCGGCTTCTGCGCCGCCCTGATCACCGCGCTGATCGGCATCACCATCGGCGCGCTCGGCGGCTTCTACGGCCGCTGGGTGGACGGCGTGCTCGGCCGCGTCACCGAGTTCTTCCAGGTGCTGCCGGCGCTGCTCTTCGCGATGGTGCTGATCACGCTGTTCGCTCCGTCGCTCGTCACCGTGATCTTCGCCATCGGCATCGTGGCGTGGACCAGCATGGCGCGCCTCACGCGCGCCGAGTTCCTGCGCATCCGCGAACTCGAGTACGTGCGCGCGGCGCGCTCGATCGGCGCGTCCAACGCGCGCATCATCTGGCGCATCATCCTGCCGAACGCGATGCCGCCGATCATGGTGTCGGCCACGCTCGCCACCGGCAGCGCGATCCTCTTCGAGGCCGGGCTCTCCTTCCTCGGCCTCTCGGACCCGAACATCATGAGCTGGGGCCTGATGATCGGCTCCAACCGCAACTACCTGCGCGAGGCGTGGTGGGCGGTGACCTTCCCGGGCGTCGCGATCTTCGTCACCGTGCTCGCGATCAGCCTCGTCGGCGACGGCCTGAACGACGCCTTCAACCCGAAGCTGAGGACCCGGTGAGCGGGCCCTTGCTCGAGGTGGAAGGCCTCAAGGTCGAGTTCGACACCTGGGACGGCCGCGTGCGCGTGCTGGATGGCGTGGACTTCGCGCTCGGGCCCGGCGAGACGCTCGGCATCGTCGGCGAGTCGGGCTGCGGCAAGAGCATGACCGCGCTCGCGATCATGGGGCTGGTCCCGAAGCCCGCCGGCCACGTCACCGGCGGCGCGATCCGCTATCGCGGCGAGGACCTCGTCAAGGCCTCCGACGCCCGCATGCGCGACCTGAGGGGCAACCGCGTCGCGATGATCTTCCAGGAGCCGATGACGTCGCTGAACCCCGTGTTCACCGTCGGCGACCAGATCGCGGAAGCGGCGCGGCTGCACCTCGGGCTTTCCGCCACCGACGCGAGGAAGCGCGCGGTCGAGATGCTGCGCGCCGTGCACATCCCCGAGGCCGAGCAGCGCGTCGGCGAGTACCCGCACCAGTTCTCGGGCGGCATGCGCCAGCGCGTGATGATCGCGATGGCGCTCGCCTGCGAGCCGGAGGTGCTGATCGCGGACGAGCCCACCACCGCGCTCGACGTCACCGTGCAGGCGCAGATCTTCGACCTGCTGGAAGAGCTGCGCGCCACCAAGGGCACGGCGATCGTGCTCATTACCCACGACATGGGCGCGATCGCCGAGATGGCCGACCGCGTGGTCGTGATGTACGCCGGCCGCAAGGTCGAGGAAGGGCCGGTGGACGCGATCCTCGGGCATCCCGCGCATCCGTACACGCAGGGGCTGCTCGCGTGCCGTCCCAACCTGCAGATCGGCCGCGTGTCGGCGCGTCCGCAGCTGCGCGAGATCCCCGGCGTGGTGCCGCCACTGCACCTGCTCGGCAAGGGCTGCGCGTTCGCGGACCGCTGCCCGCACGCGAAGCCGCGCTGCGTCGAGGCGTTCCCGCCTTCGCACCCGGTGGGCGAATCGCACGCGGCCTCGTGCTGGCTGCTCGAGGAGGCCGCGACCGCATGAGCGACGCGCTGCTCACGGTCGACGACCTGCGGGTGCACTTCCCGCTGCGCCGTGCGACGCCGTTCGCGCCCCGCCGCACCGTCAAGGCGGTGGACGGCGTCAGCTTCACGGTGCAGAAGGGCCGCACCTTCGGCATCGTCGGCGAATCGGGCTCCGGCAAGACCACCACTGCGCTCGCGGTGATGCGCCTCACCGACATCACGGCAGGCACGGTTCGCCTCGGCGAGGAGCCGCTGTCGGCGCTCGAGGGCGAGACGCTGCGCCATGCGCGCCGGCGCGTACAGATGATCTTCCAGGACCCGTACTCGTCGCTGAACCCGCGCATGCGCGCAGGCAGCATCGTCGAGGAGCCGCTGGAACTGATGGGCATCGGCACCGAGGCCGAGCGCCGCGAACGATCGCGCGAACTCTTCGCGCAGGTCGGCCTGCGGCCCGACCAGCTGCAGCTCTTCCCGCACCAGTTCTCGGGCGGGCAGCGCCAGCGGATCGGCATCGCTCGCGCGCTGGCGACGAAGCCCGAGCTCGTGGTCTGCGACGAGCCGGTGTCGGCGCTCGACGTCGCCATCCAGGCGCAGATCCTGAACCTGCTGGTGAACCTGCAGCGCGAGTACGGCCTCGCCTACCTCTTCATCTCGCACGACCTCGGCGTGGTGCAGTACCTCTGCGACGAAGTCGCGGTGATGTACCTCGGGCGCATCGTCGAGCAGGCGCCGCGCGAGGCCCTCTTCGAGGATCCGCTGCATCCGTACACGTGGGCGCTGCTGTCGGCCGTCCCCCGCGTCGGCCGCCGGCGCCGGGACGGTGCCTCGCGCCTGCGACTCGAGGGCGACCCGCCGAGTCCGATCAACCCGCCGCCGGGCTGCCGCTTCTCGACGCGGTGCCCCTACGCCAACGCGCAGTGCAAGGCCGAGGAGCCGCCACTGCGCGAAGTGAAGCCCGGCCACCGCATCGCCTGCCACCTGGTGCGCGACGACGGCTCGGCGCCGATGCGCCCCGCGTCCCTCTAAGGTGCCGGCCTCACCAGATCCGGCCGCCCGGACCACGTCCACGCGAACGTGGCGCGCGACACGCCGAGCAGCATGCCGTGCAGGCTCTTCGGGTGGATCCAGAGGCCGTCGCGCTCGGCGGCGATGTCGCCCGCGCGCGCCGCGAACTGCGCACCCACCGCGATCAGGCGCGCCTTGAGGGCATCGAAGTCGTTCGCTTCCGCGAAGCACATGTAGAGCCCGGCGCCGCCGCGCTTCTCGACGAAGCGGCGCATCGCGCCGGCGTGGCCGGCGAAGGCCTGAGAGATCTCGATGCGGTCGAGCCTCGCCGGCGGATCGAACAGGGTGAGCGTGCCTTCGTAGCCGAAGCGCTCGCTGGCGATTGGCGAGAAGCGCGTGGCGTCGAGACCGAGGAGTTCGACGTAGCGCCGCTCAGCGACGCGCCAGTCGCCGGCAAGGGCGTGCGTCGCTTCGTAGACATGGCTGATCGCACCCACGCCACGCCGCGCGGCCGCGGGCGAGATCACCATCGGGAAGCCTCCGGTGGCATCCGCCGGGACGTAGAGGCGATCCCCCTCCCGCACGCAGTCCACGCCGTGCTGCGCAAGCCGCGCCGCGAGCGCGTCGACGCGCAAGGTCGAATAGCCGGCCGCGAGCAGCCCCTCGCCCCAGCGCTCGAGGAAGTCCCGCGCCGGCCCCGCGCCTTCCGGCTGCCAGAGCTCGATCTCGGATTCGCCAAGCGCCAGCACCGTGCCGCGGGCCCCAAGGTGCGCGCTCGCCGCGTCGCGCAGTGGCTGCGCGTCGAGCGCGCGCGCGAAGGTCTCCGCGGCTTTCGCGCGGTCGCGTACCGCGACGAGCATCCGGTCGAGCCGTTCGAGCATCGCTACTGCGCCTCGATCCTGGCGTCGCGCACCAGCTTCGCCCAGCGCGCGGTCTCGGACTTCAGGAACGCGTCCACCTCGGCCGGCGTCGAGCGCCCGGCGACGTCCGCGCCCGCGGTCTCGAGCCGCTTCTGCACTTCGGGGTCGGCGAGCGCCTTCTGCGTCTCCTGCGAGACGCGGTCGACGATGTCGCGCGGCGTCTTCGCGGGCACGAGGAACGCGTACCAGGCCACTACCTGCGCGTCGGCGAAGCCGGCCTCGACGAAGGTCGGCACGTCGGGGAAGCGCGCCGAGCGCTTCGTGGCGCCGATCGCGAGCGGCTTCAGCTTGCCCGAGGCGATGTGTGGCGCGGCGAGAGGGATCGACACCATGCTGAACGCGAGCGACCCTGCGAGCAGGTCCGGAATCCCCGTTGGAAGGCCCTTGTAGGGCACCGGCACGAGGTCGAGGCCGGCGGTGACTTTCAGCAGCTCAGTGTTCAGGTGCATCGAGGTACCGGTGCCGGGCATCAGGTAGTTGAGCTTGCCCGGTTGGGATTTCACGAGCTGCACGAAATCGGCAAGCGTCGCCACCGGAACGTTCGCCGGCACCACCGCGAGCGCCGGCACGGAGGCGATCATCGCCACGCCGGCGAAGTCGTTCGTCGGATGCCACGGCAGGTTCTTCGAGAGGCTCGGATTGACCGTGTGGTTCAGCGTCGCGAGCAGCCACGTGTAGCCGTCGGGCGCGCTCTTCGCCACCTGCTCGGTGCCGATCGAGGCGTTGGCGCCGGGCTTCGCCTCGAGCACGATCGGCGAGCCCCAGTTCTGCGCGATCTTCTCGACCACCGGCCGGCCGATGATCTCGACGATGCCGCCGGGCGGCCAGGGCACGACGAAGCGCACCGGCTTCGACGGATAGGCCTGCGCCAACACGGAAGCGGACCACGCGCAGAGCGCAAGGCCCGCGACGAATGCCTTCTTCATGCGTCTCCCTCCTCCAAGAGGGAGGCGGTCAGCGCCGGGTGCGCTCCACCGCCTCGCCCGCCCACGAGGCGAGCCGGTGAACGGTATCACAGCGGTCCTCGGCCGAGCCGCAGCACGAGGATTGCACCGGGCGATAGCGATGTGCGCGTGGCGGCTGGCGATGCGCGACGCCCGGCCGGTGCAGCGCCGCCGAGGGCCGCGCCACAGGAAAGATCTCGCCCTCGAACACCGTCCCCCAGACCTTGAGGTCCTTCAGGCCCTTCGCGCCGACGCGGAACGGGTCGTCGTCGAGCACCGTGAAGTCGGCCTTCTTGCCGGCGACGATGGAGCCGATCTCGTGGTCGCGGCCGAGCGCGTGCGCGGCGTCGATGGTGATGCCGCGCAGGGCCTGCTCGAGCGTGAGGCATTCGGTGGGCGCGGCGACCGTGCCGGAACGCGTCTCGCGCGTCGCCGCGCACCACGCAAGGAACAGCGGCTCCGTCGGCGCCATCATGAAGTCGGAGTGGAAGGACACCGGCACGCCGGCGCGCACCATCGAGCCGGCGCGCACGATCTGCGACGCGCGCTCCGGCCCGAGGCCGAGCGCCGAGTAGCTGTCGGCGAGCGCATGCACGTAGTACGGGTTCACCGACGCGACCACGCCGAGCGCGGCCATGCGCCGCACCTGCACCGCCGACGAGTAGCCCATGTGGTGGAACGCGAAGCGATGATCGAACCTCGGCCGCGCGTGCATCGACGCGTCGAGCGCGCCGAGAAGGGCATCGACGCCGCCGTCGCCGTTCACGTGCACGTGGATGCCGTAGCCCGCTTCCCAGAACGTGCGCACGCCTTTCGCGAGCACCTCGGGGGTCATCATCCACTCGCCCTCGTGGCCGTCGATGTAGCCGGGCGCGTTGATGCGCATCAGCTGCGAGAACATCGCGCCGTCGGCGTAGAGCTTCGCGGCCTTCAGCGTCTTCATGCGGCGCGTGTCGCGCGCGGGCAGCGCATCGACGATCTCGAGCACCTTCTCGAAGCCCGGGTCCTCGTGCGCCGCGGGCTTCCTGCCCTGGGCGCGGAAGCCGAGCGCGCCGGCGTGCGCTATGTTGAAGCAGCGGATCGGCCGTCCCGGCCGCTCGACCGCCGCCTCCCAGGCGCCGAACTCGTAGTCGACGCCGAGCGAGCCGAAGGCCATGTCGCCGATCGTGGTGAGGCCGCCGCGATGCATCAGCTTCGCCATCCGTTCCATGCCGGCGTTGAACCACTCTGGCCTGAGGAAATGTGGCATCAGCTTCGCGAGCAGCGTCTTGGTGCCGATCTCGAAGAAATGGCCCTCGTCCCAGTCGATCTGCGGATGCGCGCAGTCGGCCTTCGAGAGGCCGGCGAACTGCAGCGACTTCGTGTTGGCGAAGATCTCGTGAAACGAGCGGTGCCAGACGATCAGCGGGCGGTCGGGGCACACCTCGTCGAGCTCGCTCCTGCGCGGGCGCCGGCCGTGGAAGCCGTGGTGGAAGCCCCACGAGGCCATAAGTTCCGTGCCGCCGGAGTGGGATTTCACCGCCTCGCGCAGGCGCGCCCACCACTCGTCGCGCGAGTTCGCCGCCTTCGCCACGCCGCCGTCGGCGAGGCGCCAGTCCTCGGGTGCGATGAGTGCGGTGGGCAGCAGCAGCGCGCCGAGCCACGGGTGCACGTGGTTGTCGATCAGGCCCGGCAGCAGCACCTTGTCGCGCAGGCGCTCGTCCACCACGACCTCGCGTCCCTCGCGCCACGGCGCGAACGAGGCCATGTCGCCCACCGCGACGATGGTGTCGCCCGACACCGCGACCGCGGTCGCCTCGGGGAGGGACGCGTCCATCGTGATCACCTTGCGGGCGGGGTAGAGCGTGAGCTTCGGGTACGGCAGCGCCATGGAGCCTCCTCGAACGGCAATGCTGCGGCCCGCGCTCCGTGGTGGCATGACCGGATCGGCCTAGAATTTGCCCATGCCGGACAACGCCCCCTCGCTGCTGCCCAGCCCGATCGGCTTCCTGCTGGTGCCGCGCTTCACGGTGATCGCGCTGTCCTCGGCGATCGAGCCGCTGCGCATCGCCAACCGCTACGTGTCGCGCAAGTACTCGTGGAAGCTCGTCTCCGCCGACGGACGCGCGGTCGCCGACGGCAACGGCATCGCCATCCAGCCGGAGGCGTCCATCGACACCGCCGGCCGGCTGGGATCGCTGCTGGTGTGCGCCGACCACGAGCCCGAGAAGGCGGCCACCCGGCGCACCATCGCGTGGCTGCGCGGGCTGGATCGCGCCGGCGCGACGCTCGGCGGCATCGATACCGGCGCGTTCACGCTGGCGCGTGCGGGACTCCTGGACGGTCGCCGCGCCACCGCGCACTGGGAAGTGGCGGACGCCTTCCGCGAGCGCTTCCCGGCGATCGAGATCACCGAGTCGCTGTTCGAGTTCGACGGCCCGCGCGTCACCTGCGCCGGCGGCACCGCGGTGCTCGACATGATGCTGCACGCGATCGCGTGGGACCACGGCCGCGCGGTGGCCGACCGCGTCGCCGAGCACTGCCTGCACGACCACATCCGGCAGGCGTCCGAACTGCAGCACATGGCGCGCGCCCGGCGCTCGGTGGCGCGGCATCCCGGCCTGTCGCAGGCGCTGCGCGTCGCGGCGCAGCGGCCGGACGCGCCGCCGGGCATCGGCGAGCTCGCGCGCGCCGCCGGCACCTCGTCGCGGCAGCTGACGCGCCTGTTCCGCGCCGCGGTCGGCGAGAGCCCGGCGCGATACCTGCTGCGGCAGCGGCTGGATCGCGCGCGCCAGCTGCTCCGGCGCACCGACATGGCGGTGCTCGACGTCGCGGTCGCCTGCGGGTTCGTCAGCCAGGCGCACTTCTCGCGCGCCTACCGCAAGGCCTGGGGCGTGGCACCGCGCGATGACCGGAAAGAGCAAACCGGCGTCCGCCACGGACAACCCGCCTGAGGCGGCCGCCCCTACAGTGCGCCGTCCAGAGCGAGAGGAGACACCCGCATGATCCGCATCGCCATCCTGACCATGACGCTGGGCGCGGCGCTCGCCTGCACCGCCACCCTGCCAGCGCACGCGCAGGGCCGCGCCGAGACCTTGATCGTCGGCGGCACGCAGACGCCGCGCCACTTCAACGCCGCGATCCAGTCCGGCGTCGCGACGATGATGCCGTCGGCGCAGATCTTCGCCAGCCCCTTGCGCTTCGACGACAAGTGGAATCCGCAACCCTACCTCGCCGAAAGCTGGAGCTTCCAGGACGACGGCAAGTCGCTGCTCCTGAAGCTGGTGCCGAACGCGGT
This sequence comes from uncultured Enterobacteriaceae bacterium, assembly GCA_964617355.1. Taxonomy (GTDB): domain Bacteria; phylum Pseudomonadota; class Gammaproteobacteria; order Burkholderiales; family SG8-39; genus CAZTDU01. The sequence goes on along the minus strand of CAZTXP010000055.1, from coordinate 26,076 downwards.
GTTCCACGACGGCAAGCCGGTGACCTCGGAAGACGTCGCGTTCTCGGTGATGACCGCGAAGGCCTACCACCCGTTCCAGTCCATGTTCGGGCCGGTGGAGCGCGTCGACACTCCGACGCCGCAGATCGCGATCATCCGCATGAAGGATCCGCACCCGGCGATCCTGCTCGCGATGTCGCCGCCGTTCCTGCCGATCCTGCCCAAGCACGTCTACGGCGACGGCAAGGACGTGCGCAACCACCCCGCGAACCTGAAGCCGGTGGGCGCCGGGCCCTACAAGTTCGTCGAGTACAAGCCGGGCGAGCACATCGTGCTCGAGCGCTTCGACAAGTTCTTCATCCCCGGCCGGCCGAAGTTCGCCAAGCTCATCTTCCGTCTCTTCAAGGATCCTTCGGCGATGGAGATCGCGTTCGAGAGGAAGGACATCGACATGATCTCCTTCCACAGCTCGCCGACCAGCGTGCAGCGGCTGAAGAAGCTGCCGCACGCGAACGTCGAACTGCGCGGCGGCGAGGCCATCGGGCCGGTGGGCTGGGTGGCGTTCAACCTGAAGAAGAAGCCGCTGGACGACGTGCGCGTGCGCCAGGCCATTGCCTACGCGTTCGATCGCGAGTTCATCGTCAAGAAGCTGCACGGCGGGATGACGAAGGTCGCGAGCGGGCCGATCGCGCCGGGCAGCCCGTTCTACACCGACAAGGTCGAGGCCTACCGGCTGAACCTCGAAAAGGCCAACGCGCTGCTCGACGCCGCGGGCCTGAAGAAGGGCGCCGACGGCACGCGCTTCACGCTGCAGCTCGACATCCAGCCCGGCAGCCCGGACAACTACGGCACGATCGCCGAATACCTCAAGCCGCAGCTGAAGAAGGTCGGCATCAACGTCAACCTGCGCGTGTCGCCGGACTTCCCGACCTGGGCGAAGCGCGTCGGCGGCCACGACTTCGAGGCCTCGATGGACGCCTCGTTCAACTACGGCGACCCGGTGATCGGCGTGCACCGCACCTACCTCTCGTCGAACATCAAGCCGGGCGTGGTGTGGTCGAACACGCAGAACTACGTGAGCCCGAAGGTCGACGACCTGCTCGCGCGTGCGACCGTCGAGCGCGACCTCGAGAAGCGCAAGGCCCTGTACCACGCATTCCAGAAGCAGGTCGTCGAGGACGTACCGGTCGCCTACACGCACGTCTGGGCGATCGCGACCGTGGCGGACAAATCGCTCCGGAACCTGCCGATCACGATCTGGTCGGGCCTGACGCCGTACGACGAGATCGAGCGGAAGTAGCCCGGTGAAGACGCTCCTCGCCGCCGTCGCGCTCGCCCTCGCCGCCTCGTCGGCGCTGGCGCAGTGGAAGCCCGAGCGCCCGGTGCGCATCGTCGTGCCGTTCACTCCGGGTGGCGGCACCGACCTGCAGGCACGCCGCATCGCGCCGGCGCTCGCCGAGGCGCTCGGCGTCGCGGTGACGGTGGAGAACAAGCCCGGCGGCGGCACGCTCGTCGGCGCACGAGAGGTGGCGCGCGCGGCGCCGGACGGCACGACGCTGCTCTACACCGTCGCGGCGATGACGCAACTGCCGCACCTGCACGCGACGCCGCCGTTCGACCTGTTCCGCGACTTCACGCCGATCACGCCGGGGTCCCTCGGCGGCACGGTGCTCGTGGCGCGGCCGGACGCGCCGTTCTCGAACGTGCGCGAGATGGTGGCCTGGGCGAAGCAGAACCCGGGCAAGCTGAACATCGGCTCCTACGGCACAGGCACCACGCCGCACCTGAACGTCGAGTTCCTCAAGCGCATCGCCGGCATCGACGTCACGCACGTGCCCTACCCCGGCCCGGCGCAGGCCAACACCGACCTCTACGGCGGCCGCATCGACATGTTCTTCGACGGCCCGACCACCGCGATCGCGAGCGCGAAGGGCAACAAGGCGAAGCTGATCGCGGCGGCCACCGAGAAGCGAATCCCGGCGCTGCCCGACCTGCCCACCTTCCACGAGGCCGGGCTCGCGTTCGGCATCGACGGCTGGATCGCATTCTTCGGGCCGGGCGGCATGAAGCCGGAAGTCGTGGCCACGCTCCACCGCGAAATCGCGCGCATCGTCAACACGCCGGAATTCCGCAAGTTCATCTTCGACAGCGGGCTCGACTACGGCGGCATGCCGCCCGCCGAGTTCGCCGCGAAGGTGAAATCCGACTACGAACGCTGGGGCCGCGTGATTCGCGAGGCCGGCATCAAGCTGGACTGACATGGCGACCAAGGAACTCCCGCGCCACGCGCGCTGCGTGATCATCGGCGGCGGCGTCATCGGCACGAGCGTCGCCTACCACCTCGCGAAGCTCGGCTGGACGGACATCGTGCTGCTCGAGCGCAAGCAGCTCACCTGCGGCACGACGTGGCACGCCGCCGGGCTCGTCGGGCAGCTGCGCGCGACCCAGAACCTCACGCGCCTCGCGCGCTACAGCATCGACCTCTACGGCGCGCTCGAAGCCGAGACCGGGCAGGCCACCGGCTTCAAGCAGAACGGCGCGATCACCGTGGCGCCGACCGCCGAGCGATTCGACGAACTGAAGCGCAGCGCGGCCATGGGCCGATGCTTCGACGTAGACGTGCAGGTGATCTCGCCGCACGAGGCGCGCGAGCTCTGGCCGATGCTGGAAATCAACGACCTCGTCGGCGCGATCTGGATGCCGAAGGACGGGCAGCTGAACCCGGTGGACGTGACGCAGGCGCTCGCCAAGGGCGCGCGGCAGCGCGGCGCGCGCGTGATCGAAGGCTGCAAGGTCACGGGGATCCTGGTGCGCGACGGCCGTGCGTGCGGCGTGCGCACCGACCGGGGCGAGATCTCCGCCGACGTGGTGGTGAATTGCGGCGGCATGTGGGCGCGCGAGATCGGCCTCATGGCCGGCGTCGCGGTACCGCTGCACGCCGCCGAGCACTTCTACGTCGTCACCGAGCCGATGCGAGAGGTCGTACCGACGCTGCCGGTGCTGCGCGACTACGACGGCTATGCCTACTTCAAGGAGGACGCCGGGAAGCTGCTGGTCGGCGCCTTCGAACCGAAGGCGAAGCCCTGGGGCATGGACGGCATCGCCGAGGACTTCGAATTCGGCGAGCTGCCCGAGGACTGGGAGCACTTCCAGCCGGTGATGGAGAAGGCGCTCGCGCGCGTGCCGCGACTCGCGACCGCGGGCATCCAGAAGTTCTTCAACGGCCCCGAGTCGTTCACCCCGGACAACCGGTACTACCTCGGCGAGGCGCCGGAGGTGCGCGGCTTCTGGGTCGCCGCGGGCTTCAACTCGATCGGCATCCAGTCGGCCGGCGGCGCCGGCATGGTGCTCGCGCAGTGGATCGCGGATGGACACCCGCCAATGGACCTCGCGGACGTCGACATCCGGCGCGTGCACCCGTTCCAGAACGAGGCCGGCTACCTGAAGACGCGCGTCACCGAGGCGCTGGGGCTGCTCTACGCGATGCACTGGCCGTATCGCCAGTACGAGACGGGGCGCGGCATCCGCAAGTCGCCGCTGGACGACCGGCTGGTCGCCGCGAACGCGTGCATGGGCGAGACCGCGGGCTGGGAACGCCCGAACTGGTACGCGCCGGCGGGCGTCGCCCCGGAGTACCGGTACAGCTGGGGCCGCCAGAACTGGTTCGACTATCGCGCCGCGGAGTGCAAGGCAGCGCGCGAGCGCGTCGCGCTCTTCGACCAGAGCTCGTTCGCCAAGTTCATGGTTCGTGGCCCCGGCGCCGAGGCGCTGCTGCAGCGCGTGAGCGCGAACGACGTCTCGCCGCGCGACCGCGCCGTGTACACGCAGTGGCTGAACGAGCGCGGCGGCATCGAGGCGGATCTCACCGTCACGCGCTGGAGCGACGACGTGTTCATGGTGATCACCGGCGCGGCGAACGGCCCTCGCGACCGTGCGTGGCTGGAGCGGCATCGCACGGCCGGCTGCGAGATCGAGGACGTCACCGCGAGCTACGCGGTCATCGGCGTCATGGGCCCGCAGTCGCGCACGCTGCTCTCGCGCCTCACGGACACCGATCTCGCCAATGCAGCGTATCCGTTCGGCGCGAGCCGGGAGATCACGGTCGCGGGCGTGCGGCTGCGCGCAACACGCATCAGCTATGTCGGCGAGCTGGGCTGGGAGCTGCTGGTCGAGTCGGCGCGCGCCGTCGCGGTGTTCGACGCGCTGCGCGACAAGGGCGCCGACCTCGGCCTCGCGCTCGCCGGCATGCACGCGATGGACGCGCTGCGCCTCGAGAAGGGCTATCGGCACTGGGGCCACGACATCGCCGACGAGGACACGCCCGTCGAGGCCGGCCTCGCGTTCGCGTGCGCGTTCGACAAGCCCGGCGGCTTCATCGGGCGCGACGCGCTCGTCGCGCAGAAGGCCGCCGGCGTGAAGAAGCGCCTCGTGCAGTTCGCGCTGCAGGATCCGGACGCGCTGATCTACCACAACGAGCCGATCTGGCGCGACGGCGTGCGCGTCGGCTACATCAGCTCCGCGTCGTACGGGCACACGCTGGGCTGCTCGGTCGGCATGGGCTACGTGAAGGCCGACACGGTCATCGACGCCGCGTGGGTGAATGCCGGGCGCTACGAGATCGAGGTCGGCGCCGAGAAGGTGCCCGCCCGCGCGAGCCTCGCGCCGCTCTACGACCCGAAGTCCCTGCGCACGCGGGGTGTAGCTGCGTAGGACTACTTCGTGAGCAGCTTGCGCCCCGCCCACTCGGGGTAGGGCACGACGAGCTTCGCGGTGGCGGCCGATTCCGGCCACACCACCTGCCGGCGTCCGAGCTGGAACTGGAACAGCACCGGTCGCGCACCCATCTGCATGTTGTCCTTGCCGGCCTCGTGCGCGCCGAGCGGGGAATCGATCTTCACGCGCGCGAAGGCGTCGCGCAGCTTGTCCTGGTCGAGCGTACCCGCCTCGCGCAGGCCTGCCTCGACCAGCTTGCCCGCCGCGTAGCCGCAGGCGGCGTAGAAGTCCGGCAGCACCTGGTACTTCTCGCGGAAGGCCTTCACGAACCCGGCGTTGCCCGGCGTGCCTTGCGCGGCCGAATACGGCAGCACGCCGATCACGTACTCGGCATCCTGCCCGATGGCGCGCACGAATGCGGGCTGAGCCGCGCCGGTGGCGATGAACACGCGCGGGGCGTAGCCGACCTTCTTCATCGCCTTGACGAATTCTCCCGCCCCGGAACCGCTCGCCGACACGACGAGCGCATCTACGCCGGCAGCGCGCGCGCGCGCGACAACCGCGGCCGGCTCGGACGTGCCGATCTCCCGTTCCACCGCCAGCCCCGCGAGGTCGGCCTGCTCGCGCAGGCGCTTGCCGACACCGGTGTCGTCGCGGTCGACCAGCAGCGGCTTCTTCGCGCCGACGGCGCGCACCAGCGGCCAGACGTGGTCCCCATGGTCCTGCAGCGCCGCCGGCACGTGGAAGGCCCAGCGATTGCCGCGCTTCAATACCGCGTTGTCCGCGCCGCTGCCGTTCACGATCACGCGACGGCGCGCCTCGGCCACGCCCATCGCCGACACCGTGGCCGCGGAGCCGGCCGGGCCGACGAGCAGGTCGACCTTGTCCTCGTCGAGCAACTTCTCGTAGAGGCCGCCGACCAGCGTGGCGTCGGACTTGTCGTCGCGCACGCGGAACTCGATGCGCCGGCCGAGCACGCCGCCGCGCGCGTTGGCCTCGTCGAGCCACAGGTAGAGGCCGCGGCGATACGCCTGCCCGATGTCGCCGAGCTGCCCGGTCTGCGCGAGGCTCATGCCGAGGAGCAGCGGCCGGTCCTGCGCCTGCGCGGGCACGACCACGATCGAGGTCGCGGCGACGAGGAGGAAGAGCGAAACGAGGCGGAGCATCGGCCCTCTATACGGTGTGCCAGAATCGGCGTCAAGCCTATGCTCATCGAGAAACTCAAGGCCGTCGTCGGGCCGTCGAACGTCCTCGTCGCGGAAGCGGACACCGCCGCGTTCTTCAACGACTGGCGCCGCCAGTACAAGGGCGCGGGCCTCGCCGTCGCGCGCCCGGCCAGCACCGCCGAGGTCGCCGAGGTCGTGCGCCTGTGCGCGGGCGAGGGCGTCGCCGTCGTACCTCAAGGTGGCAACACCAGCCTCTGCGGCGCCTCGGTGCCGACCGGCAAGGTGCGCGAGATCGTGTTGTCGCTCTCGCGGATGAATCGAATCCGCGCGATCGATCCGCTGAACGACACGCTCACCGCGGAAGCGGGCTGCGTGCTCGCCGACATCCAGAAGGCCGCCGAGGGCGTGCAGCGGCTCTTCCCGCTGTCGCTCGCGGCCGAGGGCAGCTGCCAGATCGGCGGCAACCTGTCGACGAACGCCGGCGGCGTGAACGTGCTCCGCTACGGCAACGCGCGCGAACAGGTGCTGGGGCTGGAGGTGGTGCTGCCCGACGGCCGCATCTGGAACGGCCTGCGCGGGCTGAGGAAGGACAACACCGGCTACGACCTGAAGCAGTTGTTCCTCGGCGCGGAAGGCACGCTCGGCATCATCACGGCCGCGGTGCTGCGGCTCTATCCGCGGCCCACGGCGACCGTGACGGCGTGGATCGCGGTGCCGAACCCGGCCGCGGCGGTCGAACTGCTCGGCTTCCTGCGCGCGCGCCTCGGCCCGCGCACCAGCGCCTTCGAGCTGATCTCGAAGCGGTGCCTGGACGCGGTACTCGCGCACTCGAAGGACGTCGTGCCGCCGCTCGCCACCGCGCACGACTGGGCGGTGCTCGCCGAGATCGACGACGCCGGCGAGCAGGCCGCGCATTCCGAGCGCGTCGAGGCGGCGCTCGGCGACGCGATCGAGAAGGGCCTCGCGCTCGACGCCGCGCTGGCGCACAGCCGCGCGCAGCAGCTGGCGCTGTGGAAGATCCGCGAGACCATCCCCGAGGCGCAGTTCTCGAACGTGAAGCACGACGTCTCGGTGCCGGTGTCGCGCATCCCCGAGTACATCGACAAGGCCGGCGCGGCGCTGGAACGCGCCTTCCCCGGAGTACCCATCTTCTGCTTCGGCCACATCGGCGACGGCAACCTGCACTACAACGTCGGCGACGCGGACCTCACGAAGCGCCGTGAGGACGTGAACCGCGTGGTCTACGAAGTCGTGGACGCCCTATCCGGCTCGATATCGGCCGAGCACGGCGTCGGCCAGCTGAAGCGCGAGGAGATCACGCATCACAAGGATGCGGTGGAGATCGAGTTGATGCGGGCGGTGAAGAGCACGCTCGACCCCCGGGGCCTGATGAACCCCGGGAAGGTCGTCTGACGCCGCGTCGCTACGCCGCCTGAAGCTGCGGCGCGCGGTTCGAGTGCAGCCGGTCGTCGACGATGGCGACGATCTCGTCGACCACGTCGTGGCGCAGGCCGAGCTGCTGCGCGACGCTCTGCACCATGCGGTCGACGCGCTCGATGTAGCGGGCGCCGCCGAAGAGCGCGCGCGCCGCGGACGAGGGCTTGCCGAGGCCTTCGGCGGCCTTGGCGTACTTCTCGAAGGGCACGAGGTCCTCGGCGTCCGCCCCGAGCAGCTGGCACAGCGACGCGACCCAGTCGTAGATCTCGCGCGAGCGCGCGGCGTCGCCGTGCACCGCCTCGCGGATCGGGATCATCGAGTCCCAGCGGATGCAGCGGTAGTTGCCGGCGAGCAGCATCGGCCACTTGGCGAGCGGCACGAACACCGACTCGTGCACCTTCAGCTTCACCGGGATCTCGAGCGCGACGCCGCCGTGCACGTAGCGCGCGGCCTCGATGTCGGCCTCGAGCCGGCGCAGCAGCGCGGTGTCGGCCTCGTCGTCGAAGCGCGCGACCTTGAAGTTCGTCGGCAGGCCGACCTGCAGCACGTTCTTGCCTTCGTCGGCCGGGCGGAAGGCCTGCGGGTCGGGGCTGGCGAGCGTGACGCGCGCCGGCGCGAAGCCGTTCCACACCGAGGCGTCCGAGTAGCAGCCGGCGAGCAGTTCGGCCTCGAGCCCGGGGATGCGGGCGAGGTACGGCAGCGGCGGCATGTTCATGATCGCGAGGCAGGGCTTGCCCGAGCGCCCGACGCGCTGCATCAGCTCGCGCACGCCGGCGGCGGCGTACTGCGACTCCTGCATGCCGAGGACCACGAGGTCGTAGGCCGACGGATCGGCGGCCTCGGGCGCGCTCGCCTTCACGCTGCCCGGCAGGTCCCTGGAGGCGATCTCGACCAGTCCTTCGACGCCCTTCACCGGGAAGCGCACGCGGGTGCCTTCGCGGTTGATCAGCTCGGCCGTGCCCGGGGTGCAGACCAGCGTCACGGCATGCCCCGCCATGGCCAGCTTGGTGCCGAGCAGCGATCCGTAGGATGCGCCGAGAATCAGGACCTTGGTCGTCATCTGCTTCGTCTCCCTTGTGCGCCGCGTCGTGCGAACGGCTTGCAGCCATCCTAGGCCATCCGCGACAATGGGAGCGCGAAATTTCACTGTAAAAATTTCACACTGTTAATTTCACTCGACCCTCCCGGAGCCTCCCGATGCCCGGCACCGCCCCCGCGCACAACCGCAACAGCCACTTCCTCGGCACCAAGCTGCGCGCGCTGAGGAAGCGCAATGGCCTCACGCTCGAGGAACTGTCGGCGCGCTGCATCCAGCTCGACGCGAAGGCCGCGCCGTCGGTGTCGTACCTGTCGATGATCGAGAGCGGCAAGCGCGTGCCCTCGCCCGAGGTGCTCGCGCTCGTGGCGCGCCTCTTCCAGCGCGAGCCGGGATGGTTCCTCGACGGGCACGGCGATGCGACCGCGGAGTCGGTGCCGGCCCGCGCCGGCGGTGCGGCGGCGGTACCGCTGGAGCCGGCGTTCCTGTTCACGAAGGAGGTGCTGCAGGCGGCGATCCCGGAACTGCTGTCGCAGACCGGCACCACCGGCCGCCAGTTCGCGCACCTCCTGATCCGCTCGCACCAGGAGATGTCGAGGAACGATTTCCCGGACCTCGAGCGCGCGGCCGAGAAGGTCGGCGAGCGTCGCTTCCCGCTCGGCGTCGACGACCTGCTGCAACTCTGCAAGCAGCACGGCCTCGCGGTGCGCTGGTTCGACCGAAAGCCCGTGCTCGCGCAGGACAACGAACGCGAGATGCGCAGCATGCTGCGCTCGTTCTTCGAGACGCCGCGCACGATCTACCTGAACCGCGAACTGCAGGGCCAGCCGGCGCGGCTGAAGTTCGACCTCGCGACGCACCTCGGGCACTGGGTGCTGCACGGCGGCGACGGCCTGCGCTCGGTGCACGCCACCGGCGGCGGCATGGGCGACGGCCCCGAGGGCAGCCCGGAGCTCGCGGGCCTCAGCCCGCAGGACGTGCTGCACGCGTGGCGCGACTTCGAGTGCAGCTTCTTCGCCGGCGCGCTGCTGTGCCCGAAGACGCCGTTCCGGCGATTCCTGACGCGCGAATCGCACCGCATCGAGGCGGGCGAGAAGTTCGACCTCACCCCCGCGGTGGTGATGCGACGCATGACGAAGGTGTCGCCGTACCCTTACTGGCACTTCTTCGACGCCTATCCGCCGGGACTGCTGCGCGCGGTCTATCGCGGCAACGGCATCCCGCTGCCGTGGGGCAACATGGTGCAGGCGAGCGATCCGTGCCCGAACTGGGCCGTCTTCCGCATGCTGCACGAGACGAAGGGTCCGGACCGCGGCTCGCAGGTCTCGGTGCTGCGCGATGGGGACAAGTCGCTGCTCTACTGCTGCCACTCGCGGCGCACCGACGACATGGCGGGCAACCCGCACGTCGTCTCGGTCGGCATCGACCTCGCGCCGGCGCTGCAGCTGCAGGGCGACGACGCGACCGCGATCGCCGAGCGCATCACCGAAGCCTGCCGACGACACCACGGCGAGGCCGCGATCCCGGCCGATGCGACCGAGGCGATTCGCCGCGCCGCGCGCGTGCTGAACATCGCCTGGGTCGAGGATGCGCTGGAGAAGCCCGCGCGCATCATCTGCCCGCGCAGCAGCCACTGCCCGCGCGTCGGCCACTGCGAAGGCGCGAAGCCCTCGCGCGCGCGCGCGATCACCGACGTGCGGGAGGAAATCCTCAGCGCGGCGAAGCGCGCGCGCTGAGGACGGGGGCTACTGGCGGATCCCGAGTTGCGTGGCGAGCTTCTCGTAGAGCTCGTACTGGTCGCGCATGAACTTCTCGGTGTCGGCGGCCGAGCGGATCGACGGGATGCCGCCGATCTTGGCGTTTCCGGAAAGCCAGTCGGGGTCTTTCGCGAGCTTCGAGAACGCATCGGCCCAGCGATCGGTGACTTCCTTCGGCAGCCCCGGCGGACCGACGAGCGCCGTCCAGCCGGTGATCTTCTCCATGTCGGGCCAGCCGAGCTCGCGAGAGGTCGGCACGTCGGGCAGTTCCTTCAGGCGCTCGGGCGTGGTGATCATGACCGCGCGCATCACGCCGGACTTGATGTGCGACAGGATCGTGGTGAGGTTGTTGCAGGCGAACTGCACCTGCCCGCCAAGCAGCGCAGTGGTGACGTCGCCGCCGCTCTTGTAGTGGATGCCGACCGCGTGGTCCTTGGTGAGCCCGGCGAGCGTGAAGAAGTACTGCGGCCCGAGGTTCTGCACCGTGCCGACGCCGGAGGTGGAGAAGTTCAGCTTGCCCGGCTCCTTGCGGATCGCCTCGACGAGCTCCTTCATCGTGCGCACCGGCGAGTCGCCCTTCACCACGCAGACGAACGGGTTCAGCTCGAGCAGCGAGAGCATGGTGAACTCGTTCCACTTGTACGGGCTCTTGGTGTCCATCGCGGGGTTGATGGCGTGCGACGCGATGCGCGCGAGCAGCAGCGTGTAGCCGTCGGGCGCGGAGGTGCGCACGAACTGCGAGCCGATCGCGCCCGAGGCGCCGACGCGGTTCACCACGACGATCGTGGCGTTGCCCAGGTACTTGGGCACGAACTGCGCGAGATTGCGGCCCGAGAGGTCGGAATCGCCGCCGGCGCCGAACGGCACGACGAACGTGATCGGCTTGGACGGGTAGGCCTGCGCAAGGGCGGCAGTGGCGGCGAGCGCGAATGCGGCGCCCGCGAACAGTTGACGGAGCATGGGATCCTCCTCGAATGGAACCTCGGCGGAGTCTATCGGAACCCCCGCGGCGCGGCGGGGCGTTTCGCGGGGAGCAAGGAGCGCAATCGCAAGCGATCGCGCTAGCGCGCGATGAAGGCAAAGGGTCCGCGCGCGCCGCCGCGCTCGAGCTCGCCGGCGATGCGGTCCTTCTCCACGCGTCCACGGAACGAGAATCCTTCGCCTGCGAACGCGATCCTCGCGCCCTCGAGCGTCGCCTGGGCGACCTTCATCGGGCGGCCGCCGACCTCGGCGTCGACTTCGATGTCCTGGAAGTTCTGGCTGATGCGCAGGAACCAGTCGCCGCCCTGCCAGCTGCCGCGCACCTGCGCCGGCACCGTCCAGAGGTAGATCTCGCTCGAGTCGCCGCGGCTCTCGTTGCCCGCGCCCGGCTTCGTCACGCGCACGACCTCGCGGCGGTCGGGACGCCAGCCCTTCATGCCGAAGGCGTGCGTGACGATGCGCGCGCCCGGGCGCAGCTCGTCGAGGAACTTCGGCTGCAGCTGGTCGATGAGGAACGGCAGCAGGTAGACCGTGACGACGGTGGCGCGCTTGAGGTCGGTGCGGCGCACGTCCTGTTCGTGGAATTCCACGCGCTCGACGACGCCCGCGCGGCGCGCGTTCTCGCGCGACTGCGCGACGAGCTTCGCATCGATGTCGACGCCGACGCCGCGCGCGCCGAAGGCCTTCGCGGCGGTGATCACGATGCGACCGTCGCCCGAGCCGAGGTCGAACACCATGTCCTCGGGGCCGGTGCGCGCGAGCTTCAGCATGCGCTCGACGACTTCGTCGGGCGTGGTGACGAACGGCGGGATAACCTGGCCTTCCTGCGCGCGCAGGAGGGGGGAGAACGGCAGCAGCGCTAGCGCGGCAACAAGTCGGCGACGAGCTTGCGAGCCGGATCCTTCGACCAATCGAGTTCCCCGCGGTGGTGGTAGCGAATTCTACCGTCCGGTGCGACGACGTACGTCGCGGGGAGGACGCGCGCGCCCCATGCCTTCGCGGCCGCCATGTCCTGGTCGAGCAGCACCGGGAAGGACATCGGCATCTTCTCGAGGAATCCGCGGATGCGCGACGGCGGCTCGGCGAGGTTCACGGCGAGGATCTCGAATGGGCGGCCGGCGAGCGAGGCGCGCAGGCGCTCGAACGACGGCATCTCGTCGCGGCAGGGCTCGCACCAGGTCGCCCAGAAGTTGACCAGCACCACCTTGCCGCGGAAGTCCGCGAGCTTCACCGGCTTGCCCGAGAGGTCGGCGAGCGCGAGCGGCGGGGTCGCGCCGCCACTCCACGGCTGCGGCGCCGCGCCGGGCTTGCCGGCCGCGCGCGCGAGGCCCGACGCCGCGAGCATTGCGGCGGCGACGAAGGCGCGGCGCGGGAGCGTCAGGCCTTCACTCCATTGGTGCGGATCTCGTAGACGAGGCGCTCGGGCTCGAGCTGGTCGAGGCGCTCGCCGCCGGTCTCGGCGTTGACGTACATGAGGTACGGGAGCTTCGGCCCGCCGGCGGCGTTAGGCAGCGCGACGTCGTGGGCGGTGTTGTAGGCCATCCAGTTCATCTCCCAGCCGCCGAAGAGGCGCTTCCTCGCCGCGACCACCTTCGGGTCGTCGATCTTGAGGTTGGTGGGCGGCTCCTCGAGTACCACCTTGCGCACGTCGGCCGGGTCGACGGGCACCCAGCCCACGCCCTGCGCGAAGAACTCGGCGCGGCAATGCTGCGCCTTGGTAATGTTGACCGCGCCGACGCCGAGGCTGCGATAGCCGTGGATCGACGGCGCGACGCGCAGGCCGTAGATGTCGCGCGCCGGCACGCCGGCCGCGCGCGACAGGCCGACGAAGAGCGCGTTCAGGTCGCCGCACTTCCCGCCGAGGTTGCGCGTCTCGAGCATGGCCTTGATGTCGCCCCAGCCGCAGCCCTTGGTCTTCGGGTCGCGGAAGGTGTTCTCGACCACCCACTCGTAGATGCGGCGCGCCTTCTCGACGTCGGTCTTCGCACCCTTCACGATGTCGCGAGCCGTATCGCGCACGATGCCGTCGGTGGGGATCATCTCGGTGGCGGCGGTGTAGTAGGCCACTTCCTCGCCCGAGAGCTTCTCGGCACCGGCGACGGGCCTGGTGGGATCGACCTGGCGGTCGCGGCTCTGGAAGCTCGACACGACCTGGATCGACGGCTGGGCGGTGCCCGCGCTCCATTCGGCGTAGAGCAGCGACAGGCCGTACTTGCCGTCGCGGTACACCTGCGCCTTGCTGGCGTTGCCGCTCCAGTTGGAGCCGAGCGAGCGCTGCCATTCGGTGTCGAGGGTCATCGGCAGCGGGATCCACGCCTTGGAGACGCCCTTCGCGTCCTTGATCGACACGACGGTGGTGATCTCGTAGCTGCGCCAGTCGCCGGTGGTGGTCGAGGCCTGCGCGGCCTTCCACGGCAGGGCGGCGGTGGCGGCGGCGGCGCCGGAGAGCTTCAGAAGGGTTCTGCGGTCCATGGTACGTCTCCTCTCGGGGTCATCCGCGGCGCCGGGACGGCGAGGGATGGGCAGGGGTGGCCTGGATCGGGGAGACGGATGCGAGGGCAACGGCGCGAGGCGCCGCTTCGTCGTCCGGGCTCCCCATGCGCCCGCATCCGGCACGGCCGCAGGCGCGCCCCGACGCGGTCATGACCGCGAGGGAGCGGGAACTGCGGGACGTGAGCCGGGCGAGCAGGAACATCGGAGGTCTTGTCGCAGGGGGAAACAGCCAGCTTACGCGAATTCATCCCGCCGGCCGGCGAAAACGAAAAACCCGGCGCGGAGCCGGGTCTCGGGGAGCGCTGCAGCGCTACTTGGCCTTGGCGCCGCCCTTCTTCGTGCTCTTCTTCGCCGCCTTCGGCTTCGAGGACTTGGCCTTCGCCTTCGGCTTCTCGGACTGGACGCTGGGCGTCGGCACCGGCGCGGCGGTGGTCGGGGCGGCGAGCGCGGCGCCGCTGAAGGCGACGGCGACGGCAAGGGCGAGCAGGCGGGTCATCGGATTTCCTCCGGGTTGTGGTCGTTGTCTTGGCACTGCGTCGAGCGGCCTCGCATGCTAGCGCATTGCGCCGCCTATAATCCGGCGCGGATGGACCTCGCCGAATTCCTGCCCCGCGTTCCCAAGGGCGACCTCTGGGTATTCGGCTATGGCTCCCTGATGTGGGCGCCCCACTTCCGCTTCGAGGAACGCACCGTCGCGCGCCTGTGGGGCATGCACCGCGCCCTCTGCATCCGCTCGGCGCGCTATCGCGGCACGCCGCAGAAACCCGGCCTGGTCCTCGGCCTGTGCGCGGGCGGGTCGTGCTGGGGCGTGGCGTTTCGCGTCGCGGCCCGCGCCGTGCCGCGGGTGCTGCATACGCTCTGGGAGCGCGAGATGCCCCGGCGCGTCTATCGCCCGGGGTTCGTGCAGGTACGGCTCCCGAGGGGCCGCAGGGTGCCGGCGCTGACCTTCATCGCCGACCCGCATCACGCAGGATTCGCCGGGGAACTCGACCTCCGGAGCCGCGCGCAACTCGTCGCGCAAGGCATCGGCGAACGCGGGCGCTGCACCGACTACGTCCGCAACACGCTCGAGCACATGTACGCGCTCGGCGTGACCGACCCTCACCTCGAGCGCGTGCTCGAGACCGCCGAGGCCATTCGCGCCAGCGCTTCGTCCAACCGCGCGCGCTGAGTGCCGAAGTTCAGGCGCACGAACGAAGGTGCGCCGAACTGCGCGCCCGGCGAGAGCGCGACGCCATGCGCGAGGAAATGCGCCTGCGGATCCGCCACGCCGAGGCCCGCGCAGTCGATCCACGCAAGGTAGGTGGCCTCGAGGTGCGCCATCGACAGGCCCGGCGTCACCGCCACCCAGCGCGCGACCGCGTCGCGATTCGCCCGCAGGTAGTCGAGCTGCGCATCGAGCCACGGCTGCCCGTCGCGAAACGCCGCCAGCGCGGCGACATAGCCGAAGAGCGACGGATCGTGGATCGTCGCGTGGTCGTCGCTGTTGAACGCCGCGCGCAGCGCGGGGTCCTCGATCACGGCCCAGGCGGCACCGGCGCCGGGGAAGTTCCAGGTCTTGTTGGGCGCGTAGATCGTCGCGGTACGTCGCGAGATGGCGGGCGACAGGCTCGCGATCGGCACGTGGCGCTTGCCGGCGTCGAGCAGCAGGTCGCAATGGATCTCGTCGGAGAGGATGACGAGGTCGTGGCGCTCGGCGAGCGCCGCGAGGCGCTCCAGCTCGGCGCGCGTGAAGATCGTGCCGCCCGGGTTGTGCGGATTGCACAGCATGAGCAGGCGGGTCTCCGGGCGGATCGAGGCCGCGAGCCGGTCCTCGTCGAACACCCAGCGTCCGCTCGAAAGGACGAGCGGCACCTCCGCATGCGGCCGCGGCGCGCGCTCCAGCGCCTTCTTGAAGTGGTGGTAGACCGGAGTGGGCACCAGTGCATGGCGGCCGGGCGGGCACAGGTATCGCGCGGCCAGGTGCAGGCCGGGCACCACGCCCGGCAGGAACACGATCCAGTCGGGCTGGATGCGCCAGCCATGGAGGCGCGCCGCTCGTTCGACGATCGCCTCGCGCAACTCGCGCGGGGGCGCGGTATAGCCGAACACGCCATGCTCGATGCGGCGGCGCATCGCATCGAGCACGCAATCGGGCGCGCGGAAGTCGGTGTCCGCCACCCAGAGCGGGATCACGTCCGCGGGATACTTGTCCCAGCGAGTGCTCCAAGTGCCGGCACGATCGACCGGCGCGTCGAAATCGAGCGGCATGCGGGAGCCGAGGCTACTTCTTGGCCTCGTCCTTGGGCGCGTCCTCGCCCTTCTTCTCGCCATCTTCCTCGGCCGGCGCAGCCTCGCCCATCGGGTTGTCGGACTCGAGCTTGTTCATGCTGTCGTCGACCTTCTCGACGCGCGTCGCCGACTGCTCGGCGCGCAGTTGCTCCGGCAGCTTGGTCGCGATCGCGGGGACCGCGACGATGATCGCGATCGCGAGGATCTGCAGCAGCATGAACTCGAACATGCCCTTGTAGATCAGGCCCAGCGACCATTCCTTCACCACCTGCTTGAGGTAGTACGCCGACATCGCCACGGGTGGTGACAGGAACGCGGTCTGCATCACCACCGCCACCACGGCCCCGAACCAGACCATCACCATGTCGGGCGCGATGCCGAGGGACTGCGACAGGGCCGGCTTCAGGCCCTCGATCACCGGGTAGAAGATCGGCAGGAACACGAGGATGATCGCCGGCCACTCGAACGGCCAGCCGAGCAGGAAGATGAGGACCAGCACCACCACCAGCATCGCCACCGGCGGCAGTGGCAGCGCCAGCATCGCATTGGTGACCCAGTTCGCGGTCCCCAGGCGGGCGAACACCGCGCCGAAGATGTTCGAGGTGACCGCGAGCAGCAGCACCATGCTCGAGGTCGCGGTGGTCGAGATCACCGCGCGCTTCATGCCCTCGTAGGTCAGCTTGCGGTAGGCGATCGCCAGCACGGTCGCGCCGAAGGCGCCGATCGCGGAAGCCTCGGTGGGCGTCGCGAGGCCGGCCAGGATGGTGCCGAGCGTCGCCGTGATCAGGCCGAGCAGCGGCACTACGCCGATCAGCACTTCCTTGATGATGGTGCCGAAGCTGTGCACGCGCTCCTCGACCGGCACCGGCGGACCGAGCTTCGGATTGAGGAACGCACGCCCCATCAGGTAGGCGAGATAGATGCCCGCCAGCAGGAAGCCCGGGCCAAAGGCGGAGGCGTAGAGATCGGATACCGACACGCCGAGCACCGGCCCCATCACGATCAGCATGACCGAGGGCGGGATGAGGATGCCGAGCGTGCCGCCGGCGGTGATCGCGCCGGCGGCGAGCTTGGCGTCGTAGCCGGTCTTGATCATGATCGGCGAGGCCATGATGCCCAGCACCGTCACCGCGGCGCCGACGATGCCGGTGGCCAT
Organism: uncultured Enterobacteriaceae bacterium; assembly: GCA_964617355.1. Lineage (GTDB taxonomy): Bacteria > Pseudomonadota > Gammaproteobacteria > Burkholderiales > SG8-39 > CAZTDU01. The sequence goes on along the minus strand of CAZTXP010000055.1, from coordinate 9,087 downwards.
CGCGAACACGGCGGCGGTCAGGATCACGACCGCGAACAGCGCGCCGCGCACCGGCGCGAGCAGCATGCGGAACGCCGAGAACAAGCGTTCCATCAGGCCCGCCTGCTCGGTGATGAAGCCCATGAAGATGAAGAGCGGGATCGCGGCGAGCAGCTCCTCCTTCATCTGGCCGATGGTCTGGAAGTAGGCGAGGTCGAACACCGTCTTGCCGAGGCCGACGTAGCCGAAGGCGAGCGCGAGGAAGAGCAGCGTGAAGCTGATGGGGAAGCCGATGAAGATCGCGCCGATCATCACCAGCAGCATCACCATGCCGAGGGCTTCGAGTCCGGTCATGGTTCAGACCTCGATCTTTTCTTTGTGCTCGAGCTCGATGCCGGTACGCGCCGCGTGCAGGCTCTTGATCAGCTCCGACACGCCCTGCACGAGCAGCAGCAGGCAGGTAAGCGGCACTACCATCTTGTACGGCCAGAGGATCGGCCGCCACGGCGTCTGCTCGGAGGTCTCGTTGATGGTGAAGGCATACCAGCCCTCGGACCAGCTCACCAGCATGAAGACGAAGAACGCCGGGAAGAAGAACGCCACGTACGCGATGGTGTCGATCATGCCCTTGGTCTTGATCGACCACTTGTCGAAGAAGAAATCGGTGCGGATGTGGGCGCCCTTGTGCAGCGCGAACGCGGAGCCGAGCATGAAGATCGTGCCGTAGAGCATGTAGGTGACGTCGTAGGCCCAGATGGTGGGCGAATCGAACAGGTAGCGCGCGAAGACCTCGTAGGCGACGGCGAGCACCAGCGGCACGTTCAGCCACGCCACCCACGTGCCGGTCGTGTCGGTGAACCTGTCGATGACGCGCACCAGCCGGATCGCGCCGGATAACTGCTCGGACATGGGCTTCCTCCCCGCGGCTTGCAATGAAAACGGGGAGCGAATCGCCGCCCCCCGGCTTGGAGTTTACTTCCCATCGTCGCGGTTGTGGCCGTCGACGCGAGACGCTCCAAAGCGGTGCGCGCAAAAAAAAGGGGCGGCACGCGCCGCCCCTTTCATCGACCTTGCGGCCGGCTACTTCTTCTTGTCTGCGGCCTTCGCGGGCGCCGCCGCGGCCGGCTTCTCGGGGAAGTAGTAGTTCGCCGCGAACGAGTACGGCGGGTACATGAAGCGCTTGGCCGGCACGACCTTGGCCGCGTATTCACGCTGCGAATCGAGCACCTTCTTGAAGAACGGGTTCTTCGCCGCCTCTTCCTTGGCCATCTCGTCCCAGGTCTTCAGGAACGCGGTCAGGATGTCCGGCGGCGTGCGCAGGATCTGCACGCCGTGCTTGGTGCGCATCTCGTCGATCGCGTCGGCGTTCTGCTTCTGCCAGCGGATCCACCAGCGGATCATCGTGTCGACGGTCGCCGACTTGACCGCTTCCTGCTGCTGCGCCGGCAGCGCGCCCCACACCTCGCTGTTGATCAGCACCTCGCCGAAGACGCTCGGCTCGTGCATGCCCGGCACGTAGTGGTACTTGAATGCCTGGGGCAGGCCGAGGCGAAGGTCTTCCACGCCGCCGACCCACTCGGCGCAGTCGATGACGCCGCGCTGCGCGGCCGGGATGATCTCGCCGCCGGGCATGTTGACGGTGGTCATGCCCATCTTCTGGAAGATCTCGGCGACGATGCCGGTCTGCCGGCACTTCATGCCCTTGAAGTCGGCGAGGTTCTTGATCGGGCGCTTGAACCAGCCGAAGGCCTGCGGGCTCGAGGGCATGATCGGGAACGCGACGACGTTGAGCTTCATCTCCTTCTGGTACATGTCCCAGTAGAGCTGCAGGCCGCCGCCCTCGTACATCCAGCCGAGGAAGTCCATGTGGTCCATGCCGAACGGGCCCGCCGGCGTGGACGCGAACAGCGTCGTCGCCTTGTTCTTGCCGATCCAGTAGTAGGACACGGCGTGGGCGCCGTCGAGCACCTTCTTGTGCGTGGCGTCGAGCACCTCGAACGGCGGCACCACCTGCCCGGCGGCCATCGCCTCGACCTTCAACTGGCCGGCGGTGAGCTTGTCGACGCGCTCGGCGAAGAGCTTGAAGTTCTCCTGCAGGCTGGAACTCGCCGGCCACGTGGACTGCATCTTGAGCGTCTTGCCGCCGGCCGGGGCCGCGGCAGGCGCCTGGGCCGCGGCGGATGCCGCGAAGCCCAGCGCGACCGCAGCCGCGCACGCCTTGAGGAACTGGGAACGCATGTTTTCTCCTCCTACGAAGAAATCAGGTCAGGGATGGAACGGGTAGTCGGGGGATGTTAGGAGCCACCCCATGGACTGTCAACGCGGGGCTGTCAACGCGGGGCTGTCAACGCGGCGCGACATCGAGGCGCGCGACGATGCCCGAGAGCGCATCCGAAGGCGCGGGGTAGCGCGACAGGACGAGCGGATCATGTCCGGGGACGACGTGGTCGTCGGAATCCGCGAGCGCGCGCAGGCGCGCGTAGCCATCGACCATCCGGCCGACGTCGAGCACGATGGGGAACGGCCGTGCGTCGCGGAAGTTGGCGTAGAGGTGCGCGGCGTCGGAGGCGAGCACGACCCAGCCGCGCGCCGTATGCACCCGCACCGCCTGCAGGCCGAGCGTATGCCCGCCGATGTGGTGCACGGAAACGCCCGGCGCGACCTCGGCGTCGCCGTCGTGGAAGCGCACGCGCCCGGCATAGACGCGCCGCACCATCGCCACCACGTCCTCGACCTCGAAGGCGCCGCGGAAGCACTCCTGGCACATGTAGCGGCCGGTGGCGTACTGCATCTCGCGGTCCTGGATGTGCAGCGTCGCCTCGGGGAAGAGGTCGAAGTTGCCGGCATGGTCGTAGTGCAGGTGGGTGACGACGACGTCGCGCACGAGGCGCGCATCGCAGCCCAGCAGCTTCAGGCCCTCGACCGGGCAGCGCAGGTGGTTGCGGCGGCGCTTCCTGGCCATCTCGGCCGAGAACCCCGAATCGACCACGATCTCGCGACCCTCGCCCCGCACCAGCCAGACGAAGTAGTCGAGCGGCATCGGCACGTCGTGCACGTCGCCGCCGAGGAAGTTCTCGCTCGAGCGGCGCTCGTGGTGCGCGTACTTGACGGCGTAGACCTCGTAGACGGGCGTGGCCATGCGGCCCTCCTTGCGACGCTCAGGCGAGCGTGATCCGCGCGAACTTGCGCTTGCCGACCTGCACGACGACGACTGCGCCGCGAGCGAGCTTCAGCCCCTTGTCGGAAACCTTCTCGCCGTCGAGCTTCACGCCGCCCTGCTCGATCATGCGCTGGGCTTCGGAGACCGAGGGCGTGAGCGCGGCCTGCTTGAGGACCTGCACGAGCGCCATGGAATCGCCGCCGCAGGGCACGCTCAGTTCGGGCAGGTCGGTCGGCGTCTCGCCGCGCTGGAAGCGCGCCTCGAACGCGGCCTGCGCGTCCTCGGCCGCCGCGGGCCCGTGGAAGCGCGCGACGATCTCGCGCGCGAAGGCGACCTTCACCTCCTTCGGGTTGCGCCCGCCCTTCACTTCCTCGCGCCAGCGACGCACCGCGCTCATCGGCTCGAAGGACAGCAACTCGATGTAGCGCCACATGAGATCGTCCGAGATCGACATCAGCTTGCCGAAGATCTCGCGCGGCGGCTCTGCGATGCCGACGTAGTTGCCGAGCGACTTCGACATCTTGTTGACGCCGTCGAGGCCCTCGAGGATCGGCACCGTGAGGATGCACTGCGGCTCCTGCCCCCAATCGCGCTGCAGCTCGCGCCCGACCAGCAGGTTGAACTTCTGGTCGGTGCCGCCGAGCTCGACGTCGGACTTCATTGCCACCGAGTCGTAGCCCTGCATGAGCGGGTACAGCAGCTCGTGCACGGCGATCGGCTGCCCGCCCTTGTAGCGCTTAGAGAAGTCGTCGCGCTCCAGCAGGCGCGCAAGCGTGTAGCGCGCGGCGAGCCGGATCATGCCCTCCGCGCCGAGCTTGTCGGACCATTCCGAGTTGAACATCACGACTGTCTTCTCGGGGTCGAGGATCTTGAACACCTGCTCGCGGTAGGTCCTGGCGGTCTCGAGGATCTGCTCGCGCGACAGCGGCGGGCGCGTCTGGTTCTTGCCGGTCGGGTCGCCGATCATGCCGGTGAAGTCGCCGATCAGGAACTGCACCTGGTGGCCGAGTTCCTGGAAGTGGCGCAGCTTGTTGATGACCACGGTGTGCCCGATGTGCAGGTCGGGCGCGGTAGGGTCCATGCCGAGCTTCACGCGCAGCTGGCGGCCGGTCTTCAGCTTGCGGGCGAGGTCTTCCTCGAGGATCAACTCCTCGGCGCCGCGCTTGATGAGGTCGAGTGCTTCGGAAACGGGGATCATGGGGTTTGGACGGCCGGGGGTTCTTTGCTACACTCGACTGCTTGGAGGCGCACCATGCGCCTGAAATTCAAGGGATTTTAGCCGAACCGATGCGATTCGCCGACAGCAAGTTGAAGCTGCGCCTTGCGGCCCTGGCGGTGCTCGCGCTGTCGGGCACGGTCGCGGCCTTCGCGACCATCGGTGATTCGCCGGAAGCCGCCCTGCTGCTGCCTCGCGGCACCCAGGTCGAGCCGGTGGTGATCGATGCCGCCTCGGCGGTGATCCCGGTGCCGGACCGGTTCCTGCGCGAAGAGCGTTTCCAGCGCGGCGACACGCTCGCGGCGCTGCTGTCGCGCCTCGGCGTGTCCGCGGACGAGGCGACGCGGCTGGCCAGGCTGCCCGCGCTGCGCCCGCTGCGCATGGGCCACGTCGTCACCGCCGAGACCAACGGCGCGGGCGAACTCCTGCGACTGAATTTCATCTCCGCGCGCGACCAGCTCGTCGTGCTCCAGCGCGACGGCGAAGGCTGGATGACCTCCGCCGAATCCGCCGCGATCGAGACGCGCGTGCACATGAAGTCCGGGACGATCCGCAGCTCGCTGTTCGCGGCGGCGGACGGCGCTGGCCTGCCCGACGGCGTGGCGATCCAGCTCGCGGACATCTTCGGCGGCGACATCGATTTCCATCGCGACCTGCGGCGTGGCGATCGCTTCTCGGTGGTCTACGAGATGCAGTACCTCGACGGCCGGCCGCTGCGCTCGGGCCGCGTGCTGTCGGCGGAGTTCACGAACCAGGGCAAGGATTTCCGCGCCATCTGGTACGAAGTGGCGGACGCCGACGGACGCAAGGTCGGCGGCTACTACGCGCCCAACGGCGACAACCTGCGCAAGGCGTTCCTGCGCTCGCCGCTCGAGTTTTCGCGCGTCAGTTCCGGGTTCGGCATGCGCCTGCACCCCTTCCTGCAGACCTGGCGTGCGCACAAGGGCATCGACTACGCGGCCCCGAGCGGCACGCGCGTGCGCGCGGTCGGCGACGCCGTGGTGGAGTTCGCGGGTCCGCAAGCGGGCTACGGCAACTTCGTGATCCTCAAGCACCACGGTGCCTATACGACGGCCTACGCGCACCTGTCCGGTTTCGCGCCCGGGATCAAGAAGGGTTCGAGGGTATCCCAGGGCGACGTGATCGGCTTCGTCGGGCAGACGGGTTGGGCCACGGGCCCCCACCTGCACTACGAGTTCCGCATCGCGGGCGAAGCGCGCAACCCGATGACGATCGCGATGCCGGCCGCGCTGCCGGTGCCGCCGCAGGCGCTGGGCGATTTCCGCAAGCACGCCGGCCCGCTCGCCGCGCGCCTCGACCTGCTGCGCCAGACGAACCTCGCGCTGCTCGAGTAGCGCCCGCCCGCGTGCCCGGCCGCAAGGCGATCTATGCCGGCCTGATGTCCGGCACCAGCCTCGACGGCGTCGACGCGGTGCTCGCAGACCTGTCCGGCCCCCGACCCGCGATCCTCGCGACCGCGCATCGCCCGTTCGACAATGGCCTGCGCAATGCGCTGGCCCGGCTGGTCCAGCCGGGCAGCGACGAGATCGATCGCGCGGGAGCGATGTCCAATGCGCTCGCGCGCGAGTACGCGGCCGCCGTCACCGCACTGCTCCTGCAGACCGGTATCCCGGCGCGCGACGTGCAGGCGGTCGGTTGCCACGGGCAGACGATCCGCCACCGTCCTGAACGCGGCTACACCGTGCAGATCGGCAATGCCGCGCTGCTCGCGGAACTGAGCGCTATCACGGTGGTCTCGGATTTCCGCAGTCGCGATCTCGCCGCCGGCGGACAGGGTGCGCCCCTGGTGCCGGCCTTCCACGCCGCGGTGTTCGCGGATCCCGGCGAGACCCGGGCGGTGCTGAACCTGGGCGGCATCGCCAACCTGACCTACCTTCCCGCCTCGGGTACCGTCACCGGATTCGACAGCGGCCCCGGCAACTGCCTGCTGGATGCCTGGGCCGAACTGCATCTCGGCACGCGCTTCGATGCAGGCGGTGACTGGGCTGCGAGCGGCACCGAGGATCGCGCCCTGCTCGCACGCCTGCTCGATATTTCCTACTTCGGCAAACGACCGCCCAAGAGCACCGGGCGCGAGCTGTTCAACATCGACTGGGTGCGCGAGAACTTCAAGGGCGGCGAGTCGGCGGCGGACGTCCAGGCCACGCTGCTCGCGCTGACGGCGCACTCGGTTGCCGACGCCCTGGCACGGTGGTGCCAGGGAACCAAGCGCGTGATCGTTTGCGGGGGCGGCGCGAGCAACGCGAGGCTGGTGTCGCGGATCACGCAGGAGGTGCGCCCCGCGCTCGTCGAGCCGACGACCGCCCACGGGCTCGATCCGATGCACGTCGAGGCGCTCGCGTTCGCCTGGCTCGCGCAGGCCGCGATCGAAGGCCGGACCGGCAACCTGCCGGGGGTCACCGGGGCGCGCGGCGCGCGGGTACTCGGCGCGATTTACCCCCGCTAGAACGACGAAGGGGCCCGAAGGCCCCCTCTGCTCACTCGCGGTCGCCGGTTCAGGCCGAGAACGAGGATCCGCAGCCGCAGGTGCTGGTAGCGTTCGGGTTCTTGATCACGAACTGCGCGCCTTCCAGCCCCTCCTGGTAGTCGATCTCGGCGCCCACCAGATACTGGTAGCTCATCGAGTCGATGAGGAGCGTGACCCCGTCCTTGTTCATGGCGGTGTCGTCCTCGTTCTGCACTTCGTCGAACGTGAAGCCGTACTGGAAGCCGGAGCAACCGCCGCCCTGCACGAAGACGCGCAGCTTCAGCTCGGTGTTGCCTTCCTCGTCGATCAGTTCCTTGACCTTGCGCGCCGCATTGTCGGTGAAGACCAGCGGGGCCGGCATCTCGGTGACTGCGTTCATCTGCATGCTCCGTGCTTGGACTCGATCCTGCGATTATCCCGCCGCCTAGCCCCCATGCTCAACCGGGGATTACGCCCCTACTTGGTGGCGGCCAGCTTGAGTTCGACGCTCTTCGCCTCGCTGCTGCCCCGGTGCACCAACCGGCCCTCCACGACGGCGCCCTGCAGCATCTCGATGCTCTTGTAGTGGACGTCGCCCTTGACCCTCGACCCGGCCTGCAGTTCCAAGGTCTCGGTGGCGTTCAGCGGCCCATTGATCGTCCCATTGACCACGATGTGCGCTGCCTCGACCTCGCCGTCGATGCGGGCGTGCTCGGAGATCACCAGCGTCCCGGGCTGGTCCGGCAGGGCGGCGACGTTGCCGCGGATCATGCCGTCCACGCGCAGCCCGCCGCTGAAGAACACGTTGCCCTCGATGCGCGTCGTCGACCCGATCAGGCTGTCGATGCGGTTCTGCGGCTTGTTCTGCTTTCCGAACATGGGCTTCCTCCGGCTAGCCGACGGTCGCCGAACGCGTGGCTTTCGCCGCGCCGGCGCCTGATTCGTACACCCTGACCTGCACGCTCTCCGCCTTGGCCTTCGGGTCGACCCGGAAGGTTCCCTCGATGCGGTGGAAGTGGCGGAACGAAAGCCGGAACGGGCCGGCGTCTTCGGTCTTCTCGGGAAAGGTCATGATAACACTGCGTCCCGAATCGTTGATATTCACCACCAATTCGAGCCGGCCCTGGAAATCCTTGTCCCGTCGTCCACCCGGCGCAAGCAGCAGCACGCGGTAGCGATACTCCCCTGGCAGGGCATCGGGGTCGACCTTGAAGCGCAGGATCGAGAGCGGCTGGGACGCGCGCGCGTCGTTCGACGACAGCATGCTCTCGAAGATCGCCAGTTCCTCGCGCAGCCGCGCATTGTCGGACTCCATCGTGCGGATCTGCTGCGCCAGCTTCTGCTGCGCGGTACGCTCGATCGACACGCGGCTGTCGGAGGCGTCCGCGATCGCGCGCAGGCGCTCCAGTTCCGCCTTCATCAGCGCAGCCTCGCGGCGCAGCGCGGAAAGCTCTTCCTTTACCTCCCCGCTGTCGAATCCCGCGAACTTCCGGCCGGCGTCGTACATCCACGCCGCGAGCGCCGCCGAGCAGGACAGCAGCAGCATGAGGCCCAGCCAGCGCCAGTACCAGGCCAGGTGCGTGCGCACCGCGACCTTCGGCGCGGCGATGCCGAAGCGCTGGCGCAGCTTGGAGAGCTTCTTCGCCATGGAGGAGTCCGGTTCCAGAAACGACAAAGCCGCTTGCGGGCGGCTCGTCGGTTCGGGATCCGGGTTCCGGACTCCTGGATATCGGGCGCGCGAGGCGCCCGGGTGTTCAGCGCTTGGAGAACTGCTTGCGCCGACGGGCCTTGTGCAGGCCGACCTTCTTGCGCTCGACCTCGCGCGCGTCGCGCGTGACGAGCCCGGCGGACGACAGCTGCGGCTTCAGCGTGGCGTCGTACTCGATAAGCGCGCGGGCGATGCCGTGGCGCACCGCGCCGGCCTGGCCCGACTCGCCGCCGCCGAAGACGTTCACCTGAATGTCGAAGGCGGCGTTCATCTGCACCACCTCGAGCGGCTGGCGCACGACCATGCGCCCGGTCTCGCGGGCGAAGAATTCATCCACCGGACGGCCGTTGACGACGATGTTGCCGCGGCCCGACTTGAGGAAGACGCGCGCGACGGCGCCCTTGCGCCGACCCGTGCCGTAGTAGTAGTCACCGACCATGTTCAGATCTCCAGAGCCTTGGGCTGCTGCGCCGAGTGCGGGTGCTTGTCGTCGCCGTAGACTTTCAGTTTCTTCAGCATCGCGTAGCCGAGCGGCCCCTTGGGCAGCATGCCCTTGA
>CAZTXP010000054.1:0-12719 GCA_964617355.1 uncultured Enterobacteriaceae bacterium | reverse complement strand
GGCGATCGCCACCTTCGCCTTGAATGCCGCTGTGTGGTTGCGGCGGGGCCTTCTCATCGCTCTCTCTCCTCGGACGCCTATGCGCCCATTAGAGCAGAGCTCCACTTATCCCCATGCCCAGATTTCCGGGGCCCTCTCTCTTTGGTAAGGCCGTTCCTCCGCCTGCTGCACTGTGCGAACAACTCGCGCAGCTCATCACCATAAAGAGCGGCGCTGCGTTCAAAGAGGCTTTACCGTTGCTCATGGCCGCTGACACCATCGGTGGCTTGCTCGCCAAACTTGAGGAGAGGTACCTGCGCTTTCAGTCCTTTCAGGCGCCAGAGAAGATCCTAGAGGCCTATCGCCTTATCGGGCACGAGGACATCTTCGATGCAGTCTCTGACCTTTGGCCCGGCCCAAATACGGAAGCGGAGCACATCAAAAGGCGGTTGGCCGGCTACTTCCAGCGGCGGAATCAGATCGCACATGAGGGAGACCGCGAGGCCAACGGGCAAGCACGGGCGATGCAGCCTGAGTACGCTATCAACTGCCAAGCGTTCGTCACGAACTTCGTTTCACGCCTTAACCAAGCGGTGTATGGGGTCTAACCCTTCGCTGCACCGAAAGTGCTACAGCGGGCTCCGCCCGCCTCCGCACTCCGCTGAGCTCAAACGTTAACGCACAACTTTCGCGCCACGCATTCCCTTCCCCATGTCGAAGCCCTACGCCAGCGGTGAACTTCCCCGCGTCGGCGACGACGTGGACATGGCCATGGGCCAGGGACCACGCGCGCGGGTGATCGCGGTCGTGGGCGGCGACACGGCGGGGGCGGCGGAGGGCGTGCGGCTGGAGGAGTGGACGTATCTCGGGCCGGGCATCCTCGTGGACCAGCCGGGCGCCGGGCTGGTGTACGAGAATCATCCCGATCGCGAGGTCATCCTCGTCCACCGCCCCTCCCCGGAGCCCCGCCCATGAGCACCTCCGAGAACCCCCGACCGCACGTGGCGCAACCGCGCGGAGTTCCTCGAATTGCGCGAGCAGATCGTGCGGTTCCTTCGGTGTCCAGCGGGGACTTGATTCCATCGCGGAATCGGACAAACTCCCTGCATCGGTCGGAACACCTTCCGGCTTCCAGGCAACCGGGGCGTCGCGAGTCTGCAGATGGATCCAGGCGTCGTACTGAATCGCGGCAGGGACTCCTGCCGGGCCGGCCGGTACCGGGAGGCGCTCGAGGACTACATCTGGTTCCACGAGCATGCCCTCGAACATGACCGCTCGTACTACGGCGTCCGGCTCTCGTTCGCGCTGCTCGACTGGAGGGATCTCGCGGAGGTCTATCGCCCCGCGATGAAGGCGCTGGCGTCGGTTCGCGCCAGGGCCGCGGCCGCGCTGCGGACCGGTGCCGGCGACCGCGCCCTGTTCCATGACCTTGCCTCGATCGATCGAGCGCTCGGCAAGGTGCGCGACACCCATGCGCTGTTCCGGCTGCTCTGGCGCCGGCAGCCCGGCCTGGCGATGCAATGCCGGGACCTCGCGGTCGAGGCGGTCGTGGAGGCCGGCGACTTCGAGCTTGCGTCGCGGTGCCTGCCCCACCCCGAGACCTACGTGCTGTGGCTGAGCGACCGGCTCAACGAGGCACTCGAGGCAAAGGCCTTGCCGCGTCGAGCAGCCGCGGTCCGACGGGAGGCGTATGTGCGCAACTATTGCACCGATGTCGAGACCGGGATCCGGATCCTGAGGGGGCTCGAGAACCACGCCGCCGCGCGGGCGTTCCGCGAATGGGCGATCGCGCTGGTCGGGTCGCGAGGGGCGCGGAACCAGGTGCTGGAGAGGCTGGCGCCGCGATGACGACCCGCCGCACGGCATGGCCGCTGCTGGCCGTCGCCCTGCTCCCTTGGGCCGCCCAAGCCTCGTTCGGCGGCACGCCGTGCCGCGCCGACGTCGGCTGCCATTTCCTGTTCTGGGGCGTGATGCTCGGCGCGATTGGCGGGCTGCCGACGGCCTGCGTGGCCTTTGCCTTGCTGCACCTGGGCTTTCGCAACGACGCCCGCTCGAGGGCGAACCAGGCAATCCTTGGAGGACTGGCGGGACTCGTCGCGTTCGAGCTCTCGGCATTCGTCGCCGCGCTGATGGCGAGCTGGGACAAGAACCCGTGGCTCGGGCTGTTCGCGTCCCTTGCGGTGCTGGCGTCGCTGTCGGCGCTGTATGCGCGCTCGAGCCCCCGCGATGCCGAGGGCGGCGACGCGACCTAGTCGACGGTCGCGCCCTACTCCGCCGTCGCGCCCGAATCCGCGATCGCCTTGGCGAACTTGGCGATCTCGGCGCGCAGGAAGACGGGGAACTGCTCGGCGTCCATCGGGTTCGCCTCCGCGCCGAGCGCGGCGAATTTCTCCTTCACCTCGGGCAGCTGCAGCACGCGGTTCACGTCGGCATTGATCTTGACGACGATCTCCTTTGGCGTCGCGGCGGGCGCGTAGAGGCCGAACCACGCGGCGACGTCGAAGCCCGGCAGCCCGGACTCGGCCACCGTAGGCAGTTCGGGGATCAGCGCCGAGCGTCGCGCGCTCGTGATGGCGAGGGCGCGCAGCTTGCCGTTCTTCACGTGGTTGATCGAGGTCGGGATCGGGTCGAACACGATCGGCAGCTGGCCGCCGAGCAGGTCCGCCAGCGCCGGTGCGCCGCCCTTGTACGGGATGTGCGTGAGCGGCACGCCGGCCGCGGTCTTGAAGATCTCGCCGGCGAGATGCGCGCCGCCGCCGACGCCGCTCGAGCCGTAGTTGAGGCCTCCGTGCCTGGACTTGATGTGCGCGATCAGTTCCTTCACCGAATTCGCCGGCACCGAGGGGTGCACCACCAGCAGGAACGGCGCCGAGGCCATGTAGGCCACCGCGGCGAAGTCGCGCACCGTGTCGTAGGGCAGCTTCTTGTAGAGGCTGAGGTTGATCGCGTGCTGCGTGCCTTGATGCAGGAGCGTATAGCCGTCGGCGGCCGACCTGGCGACGATCTCGGAGCCCACGCTGCCGCTCGCACCGGCCTTGTTCTCGATCACCACCGGCTGCTGCCACGACTCGGAGAGCTTCTGCGCGACTACGCGCGCGATCACGTCGGTGGCGCCGCCCGGCGGGTACGGCACGACCACGCGCACCGGGCGATTCGGATAGCTCGCCTGCGCGAACGCGAGGCACGGCAACAGCAGCAAGGCGGCGATCGAGCGCTTCATTCCCCCTCCCAGGGTGGACCGGCCGGCCGAGTCTAGCGCGCCGCGAGCGCCGTCTCGCGTTCGTTCGCGTAGGATCGCCGGCCATGCAGCGCCCCTCCACCGCCGCCGCCTACGACCAGCTCGCCGGGCGCTGGTCGGACGATCGCTTCCCGCGCGAGGACGGCGTGGCCCAGCACCGGCGCGCGCTGGCCTTCCTCGGCGCGGCTGCGCCCGGCTGGGCGCTGCTCGCGGGTTGCGGATGCAACACGCGGTTCCACGCGCTGCTGCGCGGCCACGGCCTGCAGCTCGAGGGCGTGGACGTCTCCGGCGAGATGATCGCGCGGGCGCGCGCCGCCGACCCCGGCGTGGTGCTGCACCACGCCGACCTCTGCGACTGGCCGGTGCCGCGCCGCTACCGCTTCATCTCGGGCTGGGACAGCCTTTGGCACGTGCCGCTCGGGCGCCAGCGCGAACTGATGCTGAAGCTCCTCGGCGCGCTCGAGCCCGGCGGGGTGTTCATCTTCACCGCCGGCGGGCTGGACGCGCCGGGCGAGCACGTCGACGCCACCATGGGCCCCGAGGTCTACTACGCCACGCTCGGCGTCCCGGGGCTGCTCGACGCGATCCGCGATTCCGGGTGCGCCCTCCGGCACCTGGAGTACAACCAGCACCCGCAGAACCACCTTGTCGTCGTCGTTCAGCGGTCCGCGCCGTAGAATCGCACGAGCTCGCGAACGCCGGCGAGCCGGCATCCCGGAGACCCTCATGAGCCTCGTCGCTTCGCGTGCGATCGCATGGACGGCTGCGCTGCTGCTGTCCGCCTCCCCGGCCGGCGCGCAGGACCGCGCCTTCGACTTCGGGCTGGTCGGCGACATGCCCTACACCAAGGTGCAGGAGCAGGAATACCAGCGCGTGCTGTCGGCGCTGGACGCCGCGGACCTCGCCTTCGTGACGCACATCGGCGACTTCCAGTTCGACGCCACGCCTTACAACCGCAATCCGTCGATCGCGTCGATGCCCTGCACCGACGAGAACTACGCGGCGATCCTCGAGTCCTTCCAGTCGATCCGCCATCCGCTCGTCCTCACGCCCGGCGACAACGACTGGTCGGACTGCTGGCCCCTGGCGGCGCGCAAGGTCGACCCGCTCGAGCGCCTCGAGCGCATTCGCGCCACCTTCTTCCCCGAAGGGCGCAGCCTCGGGCAGAAGCCGATCGCGGTGCGCAACCAGTCCGCCGATGCGGCGTTCGCGAAGTTCCGCGAGAACCTGCGCTGGTCGATGGGCGGGGTCCTGTTCGCCACCGTCCACATCGTCGGCGAGAACGACAACTTCGGCCGCACGCCGGAGATGGACGCCGAGCACCGCGAGCGCAAGGCCGCGAACCTCGCGTGGCTGCGGCAGGCCTTCGCCGAGGCCAAGGCCACGAACGCACGCGGCGTGGTCATCCTGACGCAGGCCAACCCGGGCTTCGAGACCGCGTGGCCCGACAGCGCGAAGACGCGCTACTTCCTGCGCTTCGTGCCGCGCGGAGGGCCGATCCCGAGCCGCGAGCTCGCCTTCGGCGACTACCTGCGCACGCTCGCCGAGGAGCTCGAGTCCTACGACCGGCCGGTCGCCTACCTGCACGGCGACACCCACCTCTTTCGCATCGACAAACCGCTCTACAGCCTGAAGACGCGGCGAGCGTTCGAGAACTTCACGCGCGTGGAGACGTTCGGCTGGCCGGACAGCCACTGGGTGCGCGTGACCGTCGATCCATCGGATCCGCAATTGTTCCGGTTCAAGGCCGAGATCGTGCCCGGGAACCGGGCGAGCCGCGCAGCAAAGTGAGTCTCCCATGAGCATGGACATCGAATCCTTCATGCAGGGCTACAAGGCGGCGTGGGAAGCGCGCGACGACGCGGCCTTCGCGGCGCTGTTCGTGGCCGACGGCGAATACCACAACACGCCGTTCGCAGTGCAGCGCGGGCACGCCGCGCTGCGCGAGTACTGGCAGCGCATCAAGCTGCAGGAGGACATACACCTCTCGTACGAAGTGCTAGCGGCCTCGCCCGGCTCTGGACTGGCGCACTGGCACGTGGACTACCAGGTCGCCTCGGAGGAACTATTCGCGGTCTGGGCGCGCTCCACCGGCACGAACCTCGTCGCGCGCAAGCCCGGCGATCCGCTGCCGCGCATGGTGCTCGACGGCGTGCTGCAGGCGTGGTTCGAGGGCGATCTCTGCACGCGCTGCAGGCTCTGGTGGCATTCGCTGCCGCAGCCGGCGTGAACCCACGATTCGCAAAGGAGCCCCGCATGTCCAATCCCGTCTACGCCCTCAACCTCTTCGACGTCGCCGACAAGGCCGAGTACATGGCGTACTCGCGCCGCTCGGCGAAGGAAGTGCAATCGCATGGCGGGCGCGTGGTGGCGCTCGGCAAGTTCCGCGAGGCCGCGGTCGAGGGCATCGCGCCGCGCACGGTGATGATCGTGGTCGAGTGGGAGTCGAAGGCCGCCTTCGACAGCTACTGCAACGACCCGAAGATCGCCGACCTGCACCCGCATCGCGTCAACGGCACGAAGAACTACGTCTGGCACCTCTTCGACAAGCTGGAAGACCTGCGGCCGATCCTGAAGTGACTCGCGCGAAGGAGCATTGATTCCATGTGGGACGAACGCTACAGCGAACCGGGCTATGCCTACGGCACCGCGCCGAACGCCTTCCTGGCCGAGCATTTCGACCGCCTGCCCAAGGGGCGCGTGCTGAGCCTCGGCGAAGGCGAAGGGCGCAATGCGGTGTTCCTCGCGAAGCACGGCTACGCGGTGACGGCGATGGACGGCTCGCGCGTCGGCCTCGAGAAGGCCGCGAAGTTCGCCGCCGAGAACGGCGTGGCGATCGACACCGCCTGCGCGGACCTCGCGACCTTCGACCTCGGCACCGCCGCGTGGGACGCGATCCTGTCGATCTTCGTGCCGCTCCCTTCCGCCTTGCGCAAGGACCTCTACCGCCGCCTCGCCACCGCACTGAAGCCCGGCGGCGTGTTCCTCGTCGTCGCCTACCGCCCGGACCAGCTCGGGCGCGGCACCGGCGGCGGCAAGGATCCGGACACCATGCAGTCGGCGCAGTCGCTGCGCGAGGAACTGCCCACCCTCTCGTTCGAGTACCTCGTCGAGGAAGACCGCAACGTGGTCGAGGGCCGCTGCCACACCGGCGTCGGCGCGGTGGTGCACGCGATCGCGCGGCGGCCGGCGTGATCTACCAGGGCAGCTGCCACTGCGGCGCAGTGCGCTTCGAGGTCGAGGCGCCGGAGGAGATCGACGCCGACCTCTGCAACTGCTCGATCTGCACCAAGTCGGGCTTCCTGCACCTGATCGTGCCGAAAAGCCGGTTCCGGCTGCTCTCGGGCGCGGAGGCGATCACGACCTACACCTTCAACACCGGCGTCGCGAAGCACACCTTCTGCCGCACCTGCGGCATCAAGCCGTTCTACGTGCCGCGCTCGAACCCCGACGGCATCGACGTCAACGTGCACTGCCTCGACACGCCGCCGCGCAGCGTGCGCGTCGCCGAGTTCGACGGCCGCGACTGGGAGCGGCACGCGCACACCCTCGCGCACAAGAGCAAGGACCCCGCCTGAGCAGGGGTATTCGACAACCGCGAGCGGTTTGTCCCGTTGTCCGCGACGACCGGTAGACTGCGCGCCGTGAGCCTCGTCCACCGCATCCTGCGCAAGCCCTTCTTCGGCCGCTTCGAGGTGCCGTGGGAATGGCCGTCGAACGCGCCGGCCGAGCGCTGGGAGCGCGTGGCCTTCGACAGCGACAACGGCGCGCGGCTGCGCGCCCTGTGGGGCGCGGCCGAGGGCGAACCGGTGGCGACGCTGGTGCTCGCGCACCCGATGGGCAAGGCGGCGAAGGGCTTCTGGCTGCGCTACGGCCACGCCGATCTATTCCGCGCCGCGGGCTTCCACGTGCTGGCGTACGACGCCAACGGCTTCGGCGAAAGCGAAGGCGTGTCCTTCGACTATCCGGCCGACGCGCTCGCCGCGGGTCGCTTCGCGCGCGAGTGCGAGCCGCAACTGCCCGTGGGACTGGTCGGCGCGTCGTTCGGCGCGGGATGGGGCCTGTGCGCGATGGCGCGCGCCGGCAGCCCGTATCGCGCCGCGGTGCTGGAAGGCGCCTTCCCCACGCTGCCGGATTTCTGGCGCCACTACCCGGTAGCGCACGCGGTGCTGCGCGCGTCGCAACTCGCGTGGCCGGCGATGGAGCGCCGCCTGCGCCCGGAGCGCGAGGCGGCGCGCGTCATCGGCAAGCCCTCGGTGCTGCTGGTGCACGGCGACGGCGATCCGTATACGCCGCCCGAGCACGGCGAGCGCCTCGCGCGCGCCTTCGGCGACGCGGCCACGGTCGACATGATGGTGCTGCCCGGCGTCGAGCACACGCATGCGTATCGCGATGCGGCCGACGACTACGCGCGGCGCGTGATCCCGTTCCTGCGGGGCGCGCTCGCCTGAGCGAGGCGCGCCGCGCTCAGGCGCAGGTGGCGGGCGCGGGCTTCGAGCGGCCCATCGGCGCGAGCGGGATCGCGCGGCCGCCGTCGCGGCGACCGCCGCACAACCGGAAGAGTTCTCCCGCCGCGCCGGCCGGACGGCCGTTCGCGAGGTACGCCGGCATCGCCGCGCCGGTGCGTTCCAGGCTCAGGCCCTTGGGCAGCGCGCCGCGCGCATGCAGCACCCATTCGTCGGCGCTGGCGGCAGTGTCGCGCACGCCGTCGGCATCCGCGTCGAGGAACACGATCCAGCCCTTCGACCAGTCGCGCTGGTCCTCGTGGCAGGCCTGCCCGTCGGCGCTCGCGCAGGCACCGACGCGCGCGCCGCGCGACAGCGCCTCGCGACGCAGCAGCGCGAGGTCGTCGGCGACCGATTGCGACAGCGACTCGATGCGCTCGTCGCCGGCGCGCATCGCCAGCGCGTAGGCCGCGCCGCCGAGGAAGGCGGCGGCGATGGCGATCTCGATCAGGCGCTTCAGGAGTCCGCGGGCGTCAGTCATGGCGGACACCATGCTGCGCGCAACGCGAGTGGAAATCTGCCCGGAACGGTCCTACCGTCGGCGGACGACGACGTCGGGAAAGCGCGGGTTCAGATTTCGCAGATCGTGCGCCGCGCCCTGTAAGCGCACGTGTAAGGCGGCCTGTCCCGCCCGATGTGCGAATGTGTCAGCGCGCTAGCGCCGGCGGCCCTTCTTGCCGTCCTCGTCCCTGGCGTAGGGATTGCGGCTAGTGCGCAACTCGATCTTCAGCGGCGTGCCGACGAGGCCGAACTCCTTGCGGAACACGCCTTCGAGGTAGCGCTTGTAGGCCTCGGCCATGTTCTCGAGCGCGTTGCCGTGGATCACGATCAGCGGCGGGTTCATGCCGCCCTGGTGCGCGTAGCGCGGCTTGGGGCGCGAGAATCCGCGCCTCGCCGGCGACTGGCGCTCGATCGCGGCAATCATCGCGCGCGTGATCTTCGGCGTCGACAACTTGGCGAACGCCGCGGCGTAGGCCTTGTCCACCGCGCGCATGACGTCCCCGAGGCCCTTGCCCTTCGCCGCCGAGATGAAGAGGGTCTCCGCGAAGCCGAGGAAGCCGGTCTTGTAGCGCAACTCGGCCTTGATGCGCTCGCGCGCTTCCTTGTCGGCGGCGTCCCACTTGTTGACCGCTACCACCACGGCGCGCCCGCGCTCGAGGATGTAGCCGGCGACGTGCGCGTCCTGGTCGGAGATGCCCTCGGTGGCGTCGAGCACCAGCACCGAGACGTTCGATTCCTCGATCGCCTGCAGCGTCTTCACGATCGAGAAGCGCTCGACCTCGGCGCCGGACTTGCCGCGCTTCCTGAGGCCCGCAGTGTCGATCAGCGTGTAGCGCTTGCCGCCGCGCGTGAATGGCACCTCGATCGGGTCGCGCGTCGTGCCGGGCTCGTCGAACGCGAGCACGCGCGCCTCTCCCACCAGCGAGTTGACCAGCGTGGACTTGCCGACATTTGGCCGGCCGACGATGCTGACGCGCGGGTGCTTCGGGCCCTTGGGCTCGGCCGCCTCGGCCTTCGCCTCGTAGCTCGCGAGCACGAGGTCCATCAGGTGGCGCACGCCCTCGCCGTGCGCGGCCGAGATCGCCACCGGGTCGCCGAGGCCGAGCTCGTGGAACTCGGCCACCGCGGTGTCGGGCGCGCGCCCCTCGGACTTGTTCACCGCGACCCAGATGCGCGGCTTCAACTTCCTCAATCGCGCGGCGATGTGGCGGTCGTTCGGCGTCAGGCCCGCGCGTCCGTCGCAGACGAAGACCACCTCGTCGGCCTCGGCGATCGCCTCGTCGACCTGCTTCGCCATGGCGGCGAAGATGCCCTCCTTCGCCTCCGGCTCGAGGCCGCCGGTGTCGATGACGATGCTGGGGCACGGGCCGACGCGGCCCTCGCCGTAGTGGCGATCGCGCGTCACGCCGGGCACGTCGACGACGATCGCGTCGCGCGAGCGCGTCAGGCGGTTGAACAGCGTCGACTTGCCGACGTTCGGCCGTCCGACGAGCGCCACGACCGGCTTCAAGTTCGACCTCTCGCCGGACTCACGGTCGACCTGCCGCCGGCTTCATGCGGCGGCTATTGCGCCGAGACGGCGAACAGGCCGCCGGATTGCGTCTGCAGCACCAGGCCGCCGCCGGGCAGGCGCATGGCCGCGCCGAGGATGCCGCCGCCGTCGGTCGCGATGCGGCCGACGAACGCGCCGGATTCGCGCGCGAGGAAGTGCACGTAGCCCTGGTAGTCGCCGGTCGCGATCTCGGCGCCGAGCGACAGCGGCAGCGAGAGCCGGCGATGCGACAGGCGCTCCTGCTTCCACACCGTGCGGCCGTTGCTGCGGTCGAAGGCATGGAGGGTGCCCTTGTCGTCGGTCACGTAGACGTAGCGTGCGTCCATGCTGGCGCCGGTGAGCGTCGAGATCTCGCGCGCCCAGAGCTGGTTGCCGGTCTGCAGGTCGTAGCAGGCGACGCGGCCCTGGAACGCGGCGGCGCAGATCTCGCGGCCCTGGATCGCGGGCTCGCCGGCGATGTCGGTGACGCGCTCGAGTTCGGTGGAGCCCTTCGGCGTCGCCACGGTGGCCTCCCAGCGCGCCGCGCCATTGGACAGCGCGATGGCGACGAGCTTGCCACCCGAGAATCCGGCGTAGGCGTTGTCGCCCGAGACCACGATGCCGGTCGGCGAGCGCACCACCAGCGACGCCCCGGCGCGCTGGTAGACCCAGCGACGCTTGCCGTCCCTGGCATCGAACGCGAACACGCGGCTGTCGGCGGTACGCACCAGCACCACGCCCGGCCCGATCTCGGGCGCGGCGAGCACCTCACTGGAGACGCGCGCGCGCCACAGCACTTCGCCCTTGTCGGCATCGAGCAGGATCGCCTCGCCCTTGTCGCTGCCGACCGCGACCAGCTTGCCATCGGAGCCGACGCCGCCCGACAGCGCCGCGGAAACGTTCACGCGCCAGCGGGGCGCGCCGGTCCTGGCGTCGAGCTTCGCCACCGTGCCGTCGCGGCCAGCGGCGTAGACGCTGTCGCCCACCACCACGGGACGCAGCACGAACGGGCCCGTGGAGCCGAAACTCGCGCTCCAGAGCACCTTCGCGGGCTGCGCCGCGGACAGCACCGGCAGCTCGGCCGGCTTCGGCCCCGTGGGCCCGCTGCCGAACCAGTTGAACGGGTTGACCGCGCTCTTCTGGATGGTCTCGCAGCCCGCCGCGAGCGCGGCGACGGCGAGGACGGCGACGAGGCGACGGGCCGCGGGGCGCATCGCCTCAGCCCCCGAGCGCGTCGAGGCGCACCTGCACGCTCTCCTTGAACGCGCCGCCCTGCTTCTTGTCGGCCTTCTCCAGCGCCAGCTTGTAGGCGACCTTGGCCTCGGCGGACTGGTTCTTCGCCACCAGCAGGTCGCCCTTCAACAGCGCGTACTGCGCAGCGAACGCATCCGCGTGCTTCGCCTCGAGGAGCTTGAGCGCCTCGTCGTAGGCCTTCTCGTCCATCAGCAGGCCCGCGAGGCGCAGGCGCGCGAGGTCGCGGATCTCGTCGGTGCGCGCCTTGTCCACCGCCCATTGCAGCTGCAGCTTCGCGGCCTTGGGGTCGTTGCGCTCGAAGTTGAACTTCGCCGCGGTCAGCGCCGCCATCGACGCGTACATCGAGCCGCCATAGCCCTCGAAGAGCGAGCCCGTGGCGTCGCGCACCGCCTTGGCATCGCCCGCGGCGACGCCCTTCACCAGCTGCTCGTAGAGCGCGCTCGCCTGCGCCGACTGGTTGCGCTGGTACCACTCCCAGCCGCGCCACGACGAGGCCGCGGCGGCGAGCACGATGATCGCCATCAGCACCTTGGAGCCGTGGTCCTTCCACCAGGCCTTCAGTTGCGCGAGTTGTTCCTGCTCTTCGAGATCGTATGCCATGCCGTTTGCCTCAGAGATCCTTGAACACGCCCTGCGTCGCCGCCGGGTCGTCGAACGCCGCGCGCGGCGCCTTGAACTGCTCGCGGCCGGCGCGCAGCGGCTTCACCGCCACCTCGCCCGCCTTCACCTCGTCTTCGCCGACGATCAGCGCGGCGCGCGCGCCGCTGGCGTCCGCGCGGCGCATCTGCGCCTTGAAGCCGCCGCCGCCCGCGTGCTGGATCACCGCGAGCCCCTGCCGTCGCAGCGACTCGGCCAGCGCGAGCGCGAAGGTCGCGGTGCCTTCGCCCTGCCACACCACGTAGGCGTCCACCACCGGCGCGGGACCCTTCTTGCCGGAATCCGCGAGCAGCGCGATCAGGCGCTCGATGCCCGCGGCGAACCCGACGCCGGGCGTGGGCTTGCCGCCGATCTGGGCGAACAGGCCGTCGTAGCGCCCGCCGCCGCAGACCGTGCCCTGCGCGCCGAGGCGATCGGTGATCCACTCGAACACGGTGAGGTTGTAGTAGTCGAGCCCGCGCACCAGGCGCGGGTTGATGCGGTACTCGATGCCGGCCGCGGCGAGCAGCGCCTTCAGGCCGTCGAAATGCGCACGGGAGTCGTCGCCGAGGTAGTCCATCAGGCTGGGCGCCGTGGCGACCACCTCCTGCACCAGCGGGTTCTTCGAGTCCAGCACGCGCAAGGGATTGGTGTGCATGCGGCGCTTCGCGTCGGCGTCGAGCTTTTCCTCGTGCTTCGAGAGGTGCGCGATCAGTTCGGCGCGGTAGCGCGCGCGCTCTTCCGGCGAGCCGATGGAGTTGAGCTCCAGCCGGATGCCCTCGAGCCCGAGTTCGCGCCACAACGCGGCGCACATCACGATCATCTCGGCATCGACGTCCGGCCCCGCGAAGCCCAGCGCCTCGGCGCCGAACTGGTGGAACTGCCGGTAGCGGCCCTTCTGCGGGCGCTCGTGGCGATACATCGGGCCGGCGTACCAGAGGCGCTTCGGGCCGTCGTAGACGAGGTTGTGCTCGATCGCGGCGCGCACCGTGGACGCGGTGGCCTCGGGGCGCAGCGTCAGGTTCTCGCCGTTCAGCTCGTCGACGAAGGTGTACATCTCCTTCTCGACGATGTC
>CAZTXP010000053.1:0-10138 GCA_964617355.1 uncultured Enterobacteriaceae bacterium | reverse complement strand
GCGCCCGGCGATCGTCGAGCAGCAGAAGGGCCGCGACCCGCTCGCCTTCCAGGGCGTGTTCGAGTCGGGCGAGCACGCGTTCGGCTACACCATGCCGAACCTGCTGATCGACCACGCGATGCGCAACCCGCACGTGCCGCCCGGGTTCTGGCGCGGCGTGAACATCAACCAGAACGCGGTGTTCTTCGAGTGCTTCATGGACGAGCTGGCCGAGGCGGCGAAGATGGACCCGCTCGCGTTCCGCCTGCAGTTCCTCGACAAGCTGCCGCGCAACAAGGCGGTGCTCGAGGCGGCCGCCAAGGGCATCGGCTGGTCGTCGGCGCCGGCGGCGGGCGTGGTCCGCGGCATCGCGCAGATGAAGGCCTTCGACAGCTACGTCGCCGCGGCGTGCGAACTGTCGGTCCGGGACGGCAACAAGGTGAAGATCCATCGCATCGTCGCCGCGACCGACTGCGGCTACGCGGTGAACCCGGCGCAGATCGAGCGCCAGGTGTCGGGCTCGTTCGTCTATGGCCTTTCCGCGCTCTTCATGCAGGAATGCACGGTGAAGGACGGCCGCATCGAGCAGACCAACTTCCACGACTACCCGTCGATGCGCATCGCGCAGATGCCGAAGGTCGAGACGATCATCGTCCCGGGCGGCGGCACGACCTGGGGCGGCGTGGGCGAACCGACGATCTGCGTGGCCGCGCCCGCGGTGCTGAACGCCATCGCCAAGGCGACCGGCAAGCGCCTGCGCTCGGTGCCGATCAAGCACTCCGGGTTCGAACTGGTGTGAGCCGGGCCGCGGGCACGCTGCGCCTCGTTGGCGGCGCGCTCGCGGCGATCCTTGCCTTCGCCGCCGGCGCATCCGAGGCCGACGGCATCGCTGCCCCGCTCGAGGGCGCGCGCGGCGATCCCGCGCGCGGCCGCGAGATCGCCGCCAGCCGGCAAGCGGGCCTTTGCGTGCTGTGCCACGCACTGCCCGCCGGCGATGCGCGATTCCAGGGCAACCTCGCGCCGGATCTCGCCGGCGTTGGTTCGCGCCTTGGCGCCGCGCAGCTTCGGCAGCGACTCGTCGATCCCGCCCGTAGCAATCCCGATACCGTGATGCCCGCCTACACCCGCACCGAAGGCCTGCCCCGCGTCGCGCAGGCGCAGGCCGGCCGCCCGATCCTCAGCGCGCAGCAGATCGAGGACGTGGTCGCCTGGCTGGAGACGCTCAAGTGACAGCGACGGTCACCACGCGCCGCAGATTCCTCGCGCTGGCCGCTGGCGCCGTCGCCGCGCCCGCGCTCGCGCAACTGCCGCCGAACGTGGTCGCGATGCGCAGGGCCGCGCTGGAGGACGCGATCCGCAAGGTCACTGGCGGCGCGCCCGTGAAGGCCGGGCGCGTGAAGATCGACATGCCGCCCCTCATCGACAACGGCAACGCCGTGCCCGTGGAGATCACGGTCGAGAGCCCCATGACCGCCGCCGACCACGTGCGCGCGATCCACTTCTTCACCGAGAAGAACCCGCAGCCCAACGTCATCGGCGCGACGCTCGGTCCGCGCGCCGGCCGCGCGCGCCTCGCGACGCGCGCGCGCATCGCCGACACCGGACAGGTGATCGCGCTCGCGCAGATGAGCGATGGCTCGTTCTGGATGGAGAAGATCGACGTCGTGGTGACGCTCTCGGCCTGCCTCGAGGACGGGCTCATCTGATGGCCCGCGTCGTCGTCAACCTCCCGGCCACGGCCAGGAAGGGCGAGGTCATCGAGATCCGCACGCTCGCCGGCCACGAGATGGAGACCGGCTTTCGCCGCACCGAGCTCGGTGTCGCGATCCCGCGCGACATCATCACGCAGCTCACCTGCACCTACAACGGCGTCGAGGTGTTCCGCGCCGAGCTGCACCCTGCGCTCGCGGCGAATCCGCTGATCACCTTCCACACGGTGGCCACCGAGAGCGGCAAGCTGGAATTCCGCTGGACGGGCGACAACGGCTACACCGCCACGCACGTCGCCCAGATCACCGTCGTTTGACCCGCCCCGGCATCCTTTTCCTCGCGCTGTGGCTCGCGGCCGCCGGCGCGGGCGCCGAGATCCCGCTCGCCGAGCGCCGCTCGGGCGCCGAGTTCATGAGCTCCGCGACGCGCGCGATGCAGGACGACGAGGTCACCGGCCCCGCGGCGCTGTGGCTGCTCGAGGGCGAGGAACGCTGGAACCGGAAGGTCGGCGCGGCGGGGAAATCCTGCGCCGACTGCCACGGCGACGCGCGCCAGTCGATGCGCGGCGTCGCCGCGCGCTATCCGGCCTACGACGCCGCGCGCGCGCAGCCGGTGACGCTCGAGCAGCGCGTCATCGAGTGCCGCGCCACCCGCCAGCAGGCGAGCGCGCCCGCCCATGAGAGCCGCGAGCTGCTGGTGCTCTCGGCGTGGGTCGCGCGGCAGTCGAAGGGCATGCCGATCGTGCCGGAGGCGGACCCGCGCGCCGCGCCGTTCCGCGAGGCCGGGCGCGCCGCGTTCGAGTTGCGGCAGGGGCAGCTGAACCTCTCGTGCGCGCTCTGCCACGACCGCTACTGGGGACGGTCCCTGGGCGGCGCGCCGATCCCGCAGGGACACGCCACCGGCTATCCGATCTACCGCCTCGAGTGGCAGTCGCTCGGCTCGCTCGCGCGGCGACTGCGCAGCTGCACCACCGGCATGCGCGCGCAGCCCTACCCGGCCGGTTCGCGCGAGGCCGTGGACCTGGAGCTCTTCCTGATGTGGCGCGCGCGCGGCATGGCGATGGAGTCGCCCGCCGTGAGACCCTGAGGCATGGACGCGCCCGTCGCCTGCCTCCTCGGCCCCACCGGATCCGGCAAGTCGGCGCTTGCGATGGCGCTCGCCGAGGCGCTTCCGGTCGAGATCGTCAGCATGGACTCGGCGCAGGTCTATCGCGGCATGGACATCGGCACCGCGAAGCCGACGCTCGAGGAACGCGCGCGCGTGCCGCACCACCTCGTCGACGTGATCGGCCCGGACGAGCGCTACTCGGCGGCGCGTTTCCGCGAGGACGCGATCGCGGCGATCCGCGCGATCCGCGCGCGCGGCCGGCTGCCGCTCGTCGTCGGCGGCACCATGCTCTACTACCGCGCGCTCGCCGAAGGCATCGATGACCTGCCCGAGGCGAACCCGGAGGTGCGTGCGTCGATCGACGCAGAGGCGGCGCGCGAGGGCTGGCCCGCGCTGCACGCGGAACTGGCGCGCGTCGATCCGGCGACCGCGGCGCGACTGCAACCGACAGACGCGCAACGCATCCAGCGCGCGCTGGAGATCTGGCGCGTCACCGGAAGGCCGATGTCGGCGCAGATCGGCGCGCGCGCCGCGGGCGCCCCGGTCTCGCTGCGCGCATTCGCCATGCCGACGCCGGATCGCGCCGCGCTGCACGCGAAGCTGGCCGAGCGCTTCGACGCCATGCTCGCCGCGGGGCTCGTGGACGAACTGCGCGCGCTGCGGTCGCGCTACCGGCTGGACGAAGGCCTGCCGAGCATGCGCTGCGTCGGCTACCGGCAGGCTTGGGAATTCCTCGAAGTCCGATGCACCGCGGCCGAGCTGCGCGAGCGCGGCATCGCCGCGACGCGCCAGCTCGCCAAGCGGCAGCTCACCTGGCTGCGCAGCTTCCGCGACGTGAACGAAGCGACGCCCGACGCGTTGCGCCGGGCGCTGGCCGCCTAGCCGGGTCTTTGGGGCGAATCAGCGCTCCCGCCCTGATTCGTGCCACGCCTTCTGCACGGGCGAAAGCAGGTATTCCAGGATGGTGCGCGTGCCGAGGTGGATCTCGGCCGACACCTGCATGCCGGGCGCGAGCGCGTGGCGCACGCCCTCGGCCTGGAGCGCCTGGTGGCCGAGCTTCACCAGCGTGCGGAAGGCGAGCGGCCCCATCGGCCGGTCGCGGCCGGTCAACGCGTCCGAACGCGTGTTCGCGGACGGCGCCTCGGTGGCGTCGGCGCTGACGCGCTCCACGGCGCCCTCGACCATGCCGTACTTCTGGAACGGGTAGGACGCGAGCTTCACCTTCGCCGGCTGCCCCGCGCGAACGAACCCCACGTCCTGGTTGCCGACCCAGACCTCGGCCACCAGCGATTCGTCCCTGGGCACCAGCGTCATCAGGATCGTGCCCGGCATCGCCACCGTGCCTTGCGTATGCGTGGCGAGGTCCTTCACCATCCCCTCCACCGGAGCGCGCAGCTCCAGCAGCCCCTGCCGGTGCTCGTGCTTGGTGAGCTCCTGCTTCGCCTTCTCCATCGCCGCCGCGGCCTCGACGCGCTCGGTCTCGAGATTGCGCCGGTAGTCGGCCGTGATCTGCGCGATGCGTTTCTCCGACTGCGCGATCAAGGCCTCGTTCGAGCGGATCGCGAATTCCTGCGTGCGCAGATCCTGCTCCTTCTCGATGCGCTCGCGCGCCTTGTCGGTCGCCATCAGGCGGCCCGCGTAGCCGTCCTTCGCGAGCTTGTCGAAGGCCTTCTCCTGCTCCACGTAGTGCGGCAGCACCTGCTCGAGCTTCGCCTTCGTCTCGCGCGCGCCGGCGAGGTCGTGGCGCGCCTTGTCGAGCACCGCGCGCTCCTGCGCGAGCGCGTTCTCGTAGGCCTGCACGTTGGCGCGGTACTGCGCCTCGATGCGCGCGGCGAGCTCCGGCGGGTCGCCGCGCTCGCGCACGAACGGCCGCGCGGCGAGTTGCGCATCCGCCCGACGCACCGCGAGGCGCTTCTGGTCATGTTCCTGCTGCACCGCCCTGACATCGGCGCCGGTCAGCACCGCGTCCATGCGGATCAGCACCTGCCCCTCGCGCACCGCCTGCCCTTCCTTGACGAGGATCTCGCGCACGATGCCCTGCTCCGAGGGCTGTACGATCTTCAGGTACGAGGCGGGGACGAGCTTGCCCTCGGCGACGGCGACGATGTCGAGCTTCCCGACCGCCGCCCAGACGAGCAGGCAGGCAAGCAGCGCAATCAGCCCACGCAGCATCCAGCCCGCGAGCGGCGCCGGCGGCGCCTGCTGGATGCGCAGGAGCGGCGGTGCGAACGCCAGCGCGTCCGCGTGCAGCGGGCCGGGTGCTTCCTTCGGCGGCGTCACGCGAGCTTCGTGAAGCCTTCCTGCAGGCCCGAGAAGGCGTGCAGCGAATGGGCGTCCGAACCGAACCCGGCGTTGCCGAGCGCCGCCTGCGCGGAGAGGAGCCCCATCCCGGTAAAGCCGGCGTTCCTGCCGTACCAGTAGGCGAGGTCGCCGCCGATCGCGCTGGTGTCCGAACCCCAGAGGCGGTTGGCGAGCAGCGCGTTCGTCATCGCCCAGCTCGACAGGCCAGGGCTCTGCGCAAGCGCGGCGTCGAACTGCGCCACGATCGCCCGGAAGTCGAAGTTCTGCACCTTGCGGTTCAGCATCGGGTCGGCCGAGTTCGCGTCGAACGCGTTGGTCGCATCCAGCACGATCTGCAGGTTCAGCGCGTTGTCCTTGCCGGCGTACCAGTCCTTCAGCGTCAGCGTGTCGTTCGCGCCCGCCTGCACCACGAGGTCGTTGCCCGACTTGGAGAGGGCGAGGTCGCCGTAGCCGATGCCGCCGCCGAAGCTGAGCGTGTTGGCCGCACCGGCGTCCGAGAACACGGTGTCGTCCCCGCCGCCTGCGTTGAACGCGATCACGTTCGCGCCGGCACCGGTGTCGATGGTGTCGTCGCCCGCGCCGCCCGCGAAGAGGTCGCTGCCGGCGCCGCCGGTCATCGTGTCGTCGCCCTCGCCGCCCGAGAAGAGGTTGTTACCCTGCGTGTCGGTGAGCGTGTCGTTGCCGCCGCCGCCCTCCAGCACCGTCGGGCCGGCCTCGCCGTTCAGCGTGTCCGGGCCGCTGCCGCCGCGCAGCATGCCGCCCTCGGTCGACATCAGCCAGTTCTTCCAGCCGCTCCAGCCCATGCCGTCCGAGACGCGCACCCAGACCTGCTCGGTGCCCGAGTTTGCGCCACCCACGTAGGCCGTGTTCGCGAGATCCGCCGCGGCCACGGAGATCGTGGTGCCCGCCGCCTGCTGCACGCCGTTCACCGACCAGTGCCCGCCGCCGTTCACGTCGTCCCAGAACTCGTAGGCCGCGATCGCGTCGCCGTCGGCATCGCTCGACGAGAAGAGCATCGCCGCCGAGACCGATTCGTTCCTCAGCAGGCCGGCGCTCTGCGCCGAGGCAACCGGGTTGGCGTTCGTCGCATGCGGCCACGAGTTCACGGTCCACGACTTCCAGTCGCTCCAGCTCTGGCCGTCCGACGCCCGCACCCAGACCTGGTCGGCCCCGATTGCGCCCGAGGCGTCGAAGGTCGTGCTCGCGAGCTGCGCCGCGGTTACCGGGATCGCCACGTTCACGCCGGCCTGCACGCCGCCGACGCTGAAGTGCCCGTTGCCGGCGGTGCTGTCCCAGAACTCGTAGGCGGTGATGGCGTCGCCGTCGGCATCGGTCACCGCGAAGAGGCCCGCCGCGCCCACCGACTGGCCGACGAGCGCCGTGTACGTGCCCGCCGTCACCACGGGCGCGGCGTTCGGGATGTGCAGCGCCGTGGTCATGTTCCAGTTCTTCCACGCGCTCCAGTCCATGCCGTCGTACGCACGCACCCAGACCTGTTCCGTGCCCGGGTTCGCGCCGCCCACGTACTGGGTATTGGCGAGGTCCGCCGCCGACACGGCGATGGTCTGCGCCGCGCCCTGCTGCACGCCGTTCACGCGCCAGTAGCCGCCGCCCGCGACGTCGTCCCAGAACTCGTAGGCGACGGGCGCGTCGCCATCGGCGTCCGCGGTCGAGAAGAGCGTCGAGGCTGCCGCCACCTCGCCCTGCAGCAGCGAGGCGCTCGCGGCCGAGACCACCGGGGCCGCGTTCGTGGCGTGCGGCCAGGAGTTCACGGTCCACGATTTCCAGTCGCCCCACGACTGGCCGTCCGACGCGCGCACCCAGACGAGGTCGCTCGCCGTCGCGCCGGCCGCGACGAACTGCGTATTGGCGAGGTCCGCCGCCGACACGTCGATCGCCACGTTCACGCCCTGCGCCACGCCATTGACCGAGAAATGTCCGCCGCCCGCCGTGCCGTCCCAGAACTGGTAGGCCGCGACCGCGTCGCCGTCGGCATCGGTCACCGAGAAGAGCGAGGCCGCGCCCACCGAGGCACCGAGCAGGGCCGTGTACGTCCCCGCCGTCACCACCGGTGCCGCGTTCGGGATGTGCAGCGCCGTGGTCATGTTCCAGTTCTTCCACGCGCCCCACAGCATGCCGTCGGAGGCGCGCACCCAGACCTGCTCGGTTCCCGCGTTCGCACCGCCCACGTACTCGGTGCCGCCGAGGTCGGCCGCCGACACCGCGATCGCCTGCCCCGAGCCCTGCGCGACGCCGTTGACGCGGAAATGCCCGCCGCCCGCGACGTCGTCCCAGAACTCGTAGCTCGTCACCGCATCGCCGTCGGCATCCGTCGTCGAGAAGAGCGAACCCGCCGCGACGGCCTGGTTGCGCAGCACCTCGCCGTTCGCCGCCGTCGCCGTCGGCGCGCTGTTGGTGGCGTGCGGCCAGCTCTGCATCGTCCAGCTCTTCCAAGCGCCCCAGCTCTGGCCGTCGGTCGCGCGCACCCACACCTGGTCGGTGCCCGCACTCGAGGCGCCCACGAACTGCGTGCTGGCGAGGTCGGCGGCCGACACCGGGATGGCGACGTTCACGCCCTGCGCGACGCCGTTCACGGTGAAGTGGCCATTGCCCGTGGTGCTGTCCCAGAACTCGTACGCCGCAACCGCGTCGCCATCGGCGTCTGCGACCGCGAAGAGAGACGCCGCGCTCACGGCGGCATCCAGCAGTACCGTCTGCGTGGCCGACGCCGGCGTCGCCTCAGGCGCCGCGTTCGGGATGTGTAGCGCCGAAGTCATCGTCCAGCTCTTCCACGCGCTCCACGCCGCGCCGTCGTACGCGCGCACCCAGACCCGCTCGGTGCCGGGCGTGGCGCCCGCCTCGTAGGTGGTCGAGGCCAGTTGCGACGCGGTGACGCCTATCGCGATGCCCGCGCCCTGCGCGGCCCCGCCGATGCTGAAGTGCCCGCCGCCAGAGACATCGTCCCAGAACTCGTAGGACACGGGCACCGTGCCGTCTTCATCCGCCACGGTGAAGAGCGAGGCAGTGGCGGCAGAGGTGCCGACCAGCAGTTGCCCGTCCGTCGCGCTAGCCACCGGCGTGTCGTTCACGTTCGCGACCGTCAGCGTGAACGTGTCGGAGGCCGAGAGGCTGCCGCCGTCGGTTGCGGTCACGCGCACATCCAGCGCGCCGACGTTCACCTGCAGCGGGGTACCCGCGAAGGTGCGCGTGGTCGCATCGAACGCGAGCCACGAAGGCAGCGCGTCGCCGTTAGCGAGGCTCGCCGTGTAGGCGAGCGTGTCGCCCGCATCTGGGTCTGTGAACGCATTGGCGGGCACCTGGAAGCTGAACGCCGCGTCTTCGTTCGCCGACTGGTCGGCGATCGGGTTCGCCACGGTGGGCGACTGGTTGGACGACCCGCCCTGTCCGTCGAGCAGCAGCATCTCGCGCATCGTCCAGTAGCTGCCGTCGGCGAACGCGAACGCCTCGATGCCGGTACCCGCCGCGTCGCTCGCCTGCGCGAGGCGGATGTCGACGCCCTGCCCTAGCGCGGTGCGGATCGACAGGATCTCTCCCGCCACGCTGACCGCGAGCGACTCCGCGGTCACGCCAGGCGCGAACTCGACCACGTCCTGCACGATCCTGCCTTGGTCGATCAAGGCCTCGATCGCGACGTAGTCGTTTCCGGCCGTGACGGGGTAGGCCGGCAGCGGGTCATGGTAGTGAACCTCGCCCGCGTTCATCGCCTCCTGGACCCACTGCTCGGCCTGCGCGCGCGTCCAGTCGTCCCAGCGTCCGATCGTCGCATCGACCAGCCCCGCGATGCTCGGCGCGAAGAGCCGCGCCTCGTAGTCCATCTCGTAGAGCCCGGCCAGCGGCTCCTCCTCCTCCCAGTTCGCGATGCCGATGCCGCGATAGAACGCATCCTTGATCGCGAAGAGGTCGTTCCCGGTGTCGTTGACGTAGTCGATCGAATCCTCTTCGTACACGCGGTAGCTGTCGCCGCCGAAACGCCCGTCGACGACATCCGCCCCGGCGCCGCCGACGAGCACGTCCCAGCCCGGCGACCCGAGGAGCGTGTCGTTGCCGGCGTTCCCGTAGGCAAATCCGCCGAGCCCCTCGAATTCGCTGGGTCCCTGCCAGACCAGGTCGACGGAATCGTTCCCCGCGCCGGCATCGACGATCGTCAGGCCGGAGGACTCGATGGCGTTGTCGCTCGCGCCGCCGGTGATGGTTTCGAGCGTGTACGTCGAGGTGCGCTCCACGTGCTCGACGGTCGTGGATTCGTACCGCTTGACGGGGGTATGCTCGAAAGGCGTCCAGGAAACGGGCGTACTCGGCGGATATACCCAGTACCCGGGAAGGTCGAAGATGCCGCCCGGCCCGGTGCTGGCCGAGGTCAAGCCACCCTGGAACGTGACTCCGCTCATCGGCCCGCCAACGGCGGGCGTGACGCCAAAGTTCCACGCGGGCACCCACACCGGCGTCGCGCCGTTAGGCGCGGCGTGCGAGGCGAACGAACGTCCGCTCGCACTGGCCTCGCGAATCGCGATCGTGGTCGTGGTCGACGTCGTCGCGATGCCCGCGGTGTATCCGTTGGTCGCGCGGTAGATGGCGCCGGCATTCGAGCTTTGCCCGGCTTCCACCAGCGACATCAGCGCATGCTCGTCCTTGATATGCCGGATGGTTCCGTTCTGCGTCGTGGTCACCGTATTGAACAGCACCCTCGAACGCTCGCCGCTCGCCCCCCAGGACACCGACGTGTAGCCGCCCGCGACGAGGTTCTCCCAGAAGCCCTCGCGCACCCAGCCGCGGTAGTCCTCCATCGCCTGTGCCGCGGTGATCGTCGGCGCCTGCGTGGCGATGAAGTCGCCCAGCGTCAGCGAGGCGCCGCCGTCCTCCTCGAGCACCCAGCTCGCGCTCGTACCCCCGGTGATGCGGATCTCGGAGGTCGCGCCGCGGATCGCCAGCCCGAACTGCCCGCCGCCGTAGTTCGTCGCGCGCACGTCGTCAAGGCCGATGCCGTCGGCGAGCACGATGCGCCCGCCGTCGTCGGTAATGC
>CAZTXP010000052.1:0-14619 GCA_964617355.1 uncultured Enterobacteriaceae bacterium | reverse complement strand
TTAAAGTGGTACGTGAGCTGGGTTTAAAACGTCGTGAGACAGTTTGGTCCCTATCTGCCGTGGGCGTTGGAAGTTTGAGGGGGGCTGCTCCTAGTACGAGAGGACCGGAGTGGACGCACCTCTGGTGTACCGGTTGTCACGCCAGTGGCATTGCCGGGTAGCTATGTGCGGAAGAGATAACCGCTGAAAGCATCTAAGCGGGAAACTCGCCTCAAGATGAGACTTCCCGGAGACTCGATCTCCCTAAAGGGTCGTCCTAGACCAGGACGTTGATAGGCAGGGTGTGCAAGGGCTGCGAGGCCTTGAGCTAACCTGTACTAATTGCCCGTGCGGCTTGACCCTATAACCGTGAGTTGCGCGCCGGCCATCGCCGGTTGCGATCGCGGTTTGTGCTTGGCCACGTGCCATCTCGACCCGGTTTCGTTTCCTTCCGAACAGCGGCTTGCGTCGTCGCCTTGAGCGCGGAGACGCCGAGCCCAGAGCCAATCTGGCGGCAATGGCAACTTGGAACCACGCCTTCCCATCCCGAACAGGACCGTGAAACGAGTCTGCGCCGATGATAGTGTGCATTCGTACGCGAAAGTAGGTTACCGCCAGGCCATACACGAAAGGCCCGGTCCCGAAAGGACCGGGCCTTTTGCTTTTGCGCGATCGGTTACGATGCGTGGCGGAGGAACGCCACGGAGAACACGATGAAACGACTGATCCTGCTGACTGCATTCCTCGCCGCGCCCGTCCTCGCGCAGGCGCAATACCCCTCAAAGCCGATCCGCGCCGTCGTGGCCTTCGGCACAGGCGGCGCCACCGACGTCATCGCGCGCATCGTCGCGGCGTCGATGTCGCAGTCGCTCGGCCAGCCGGTGATCATCGACAACCGCCCGGGCGCCGACGGCATCGTCGCCGGCGAGCAGGTGGTGAAGGCCGCGCCGGACGGCTACACGCTCTTCTTCGGCACCTCGACCCAGGTCGCAGCGCTGCCGTTCCTTCGCAAGAACGTGCCCTTCGACCCGCTCGTGGACTACACCGCGATCGGCGGCATCGGCAACAACAGCTTCTTCTGGGTCGTGCACCCGAGCGTGCCGGCCAGGACGCTGAAGGAACTCGGCGAATACGGCCGCGCCAACCCCGGCAAGCTGAACGCCGGCAGTTCGAGCGCGGTCGGCTCGATCGCGCCCGCCACCTTCGCGAAGGCGGAGCGCTTCGACCTGCAGGTGATCCTCTACAAGAGCGAAACCACGGCGCTGAACGACCTGATCGCCGGCCGCGTGCAGGTCATGCTGATCACCGGCACGCTCGCGCAGCACGTGCGCGACGGTCGCGCGCGCGGCCTCGCCACGCTCCTCACCCAGCGCAGCAAGGCGCTGCCCGACCTGCCGACGATGGCCGAGGCCGGCATGACGCCGTTCCCCGCAGTCGCTTTCATGGGGCTCTTCGGCCCGGCGAAGATGCCGAAGGAGATCGTGGATCGCCTCAATCGCGAGCTGATGGCCACGCTGCAGAAGCCCGAGGTGCGCGAGCAGATCGAGCGCCAGGCGATGGAGATCCACCCGTTGTCGGCGGAGGGGATGGCCGCGGTGGCGCGCGAGCAGACCGAGGTCTGGCGCCGCCTCACGAAGGAAGCCGGCATCACTCCGGAATAGGCGCTCCCGTGACGAGCCACGTCATCGCGGGCCGCTACGTCCTCGGCATGAAGGACGGGCGCCAGGCCCTGCTGCAGGACCACTACGTCTACGTAGCCGGCACGAAGATCGAGGCCGTGACGCGCGATGCGCCCGCGCCCGGCACGCCGGTGCTGCGCCATGAGCACGGCCTCGTGATGCCGGGCTTCGTGAACCTGCACGCGCACTGCATCCGCGGCGGCCTCTTCCGCGGCATCCCGGATGACCTCGAGATGGAGCCATGGGTGCCGCGCCTCGTCTACCAGGTGCTGCTGCCGCTCACGTCGATCGCGGCGAAGGAATTGTCCGAGGAGGAGCTGCGCGCCGTCACCGCGCTCGGCATGATCGACCTCCTGAAGGGCGGCACGACCACGCTCGTCGACATGTGGCACCACGGGCAGGAAGTGTTCTTCGACGTTGCGCGCGACGCCGGCCTGCGCACGGTCGGCGCGCCGTTCATCATGTCCTCGTCGAACGCGCGCCTCGGTCCCGACGGCTACCCGGTCTGGGACTTCGGCAACGACGGGCTCGCGCAGCTGGCGAAGTCCGTCGCGCTCTTCACGGCGCGCGACGAGGGCACCGAAGGCCTCGCGCAGGTCGCGATCGGCCCGCATGCCACCGACACCTGCCTGCCCGAGCTGCTGCGCGAGTGCCGCAAGGCCGCCGACGACCTCGGCTGCCTGCTCACCACGCACTTCGCGCAGACGCCGCAGGAACTCGCGCTGCTTCGCTCGCGCTACGGCATGGGCGCCTCGGAGTACGCCCGGGACACCGGGCTCCTCGGCGAGCGCGTGATCCTCGCGCATGCCGGCTGCGCCACCGACGACGACCTGCGGGCGCTCGCCAAGAGCGGCACGCACGTCGCGAACTGCGCGCTCAGCTTTGCGCGCGAGGGCGTGCTCTTCCCGTACTCGCGCTTCGCGCAGGCCGGCGTCAATACCGGCATCGGCACCGATTCGCACGGCATGGACCTGATCGGCGAACTGCGCGTCACCGGGCTGCTGTCCAAGCGCCACTTCGGCAAGGCGCACTACGGCACCGCGCACGAGCTGGTGCGCGCCGCGACACTGAACGGCGCGCAGGCGCTCGGCCGACCCGACCTCGGCCGCCTCGAGGCGGGCGCGAAGGCCGACCTGCTGGTGTTCGACCTCTTCAAGCCGCACCTGCAACCGGTGTGGGATCCGATCAAGAATCTCGTCTGGAAGGGCCACGCCGGCGACCTCGCCTGCGTCATGGTCCACGGCCGCCTGGTCGTGCAGGACGGGCGCCTGCTGACGATGGACGAGGCGGCGGTGATGCGCGCCGCCGCGGGCGCGGCGAAGAAGATCTGGGCGTTGGCGGAAGCCCGCGGCATCCTGCCGCCGGCGCCGGTGCTGCAGTAGGGGAGGTCGCTATCATGGCCGGCATGGACCACGCTGCCTTCGGACAACTGCTCACCCGCATGACCGGCGCGATCTGCGCCGGCGACGTCGATGCCGCGATCGAGTGTTTCGCGCCCGACGGCGTCTACCACGACGGCTTCTACGGCGAGTTCCGCGGCCGCGCCGGGATCGCGCGCATGCTGCGCGAGTTCTTCTACCGCGACGCGCGCGACTTCGAGTGGCACGTGTTCGACCCGGCCTGCGACGGCCGCGTCGGCTACGCGCGCTACAAGTTCTCGTACCGGCCGACGATTGCGGGCGCGCCGCCGGGGCGCGTCGGCTTCCCGGGCATCAGCCGCGTCGAACTCGACGGCGACCGGATCCGCCACTACGGCGAGATCTTCGAGCGCGCGCCGGTGCTGGCGAAGCTTGGCTTCCCCGACGAACGCATCCTGAAATCCGTGAAGCGCTGGTCCGGGGACTGACAGCCCCTTGCGGGAGGCGCGGATACTGTATATAAACACAGTATCCATGACTTCCCTGCAAGAGCTCCTCCAGCGGCAATCCGTCTGGCGTGGCGGCGCTCCCGCCCCCGTCGCCGGGGCGGCGCTCCCCAGCGGCTTTGGCGAACTCGACCGCGCGCTGCCCGGCGGCGGCTGGCCCGCCGGCGGGCTGACCGAGATCTTCTGCGAGCGCGACGGCATCGGCGAGGTCCAGCTGGTGCTGCCGGCTTTCGCCGCGCTCACGCGCGAGGCGAAGCGCGTGGCGTGGATCGCGCCTCCGCACCTGCCGTACGCGCCGGCGCTTGCCGCGGCCGGGCTCGACCTCTCACAGCTCGCAGTAGTGCGCGCCCCCGGCCGGCGTGACGCGCTGTGGGCGGCGGAGCAGGTGCTGCGCTCCGGCGCCTGCCATGCGCTGCTCGCGTGGCTGCCGCAGGCGCGCTACGCCGAGTTGCGTCGCCTCGCGGTCGCCGCCGAGGCCGGGCGCGCGTTCGTCGCGCTGTTCCGGCCGCTCCTCGCCACGGCCGAGCCGTCGCCGGCCGCGTTGCGCCTGCTCTTGGAGCCGCATGGCACGCGGCAGGAACCGAACGGCACGCGGCTCGCGGCGCATGTGCTGAAGCGCCGCGGCGCGCCGGTCGAGGTGCCGCTCGATATCCCCGTCCACCGGCCTCCCGATGCTCTGGGTCGCGCTCGACTGCCCGCAGCTCCCGCTCGAAGCCCTGCTGCGCGGCCTCGCCTCGTCGCGCTCGGCGGCTGAGCCCCGCGCCGCCGCCGATCCGCGCCGCATCCTTGCTTGCAACGATGCGGCGCGGGCGCTCGGCGTGCAGCCCGGCCTCGGCCTCGCCGCCGCGCGCGCGCTTGCGCCGGGGCTGCGCGTCCAGCTCCAGGATCCTGCGGCCGAGTCCGCGGCGCTGCACGCGCTCGCGACGTGGCTGCACCGCTTCACGCCGCTCGTCTCGCTGGAGCCGCCGCGCAGGCTGCTGGCCGAGATCGAAGGCAGCCTGAAGCTCTTCGGCGGCACGCGCCCGCTGCTCGATCGCATGAAGGCGGGCAGCGCCGAGCTCGGCTTCGACCTCGCGCTCGCGGTGGCGCGCACGCCGCGCGCGGCGCTGTGGCGTGTCGCTGGCGGAGGCGAGCGCTTCGAGGACCTTCCGCTCGCCGCCACCGGTGCCGACGAGGCCACGCTCGAATTCCTGCGCGGCGTTGGCGCGCGCACCGTCGGTGACCTGATGCGCCTGCCGCGCGCGGGGCTCGCGCAGCGCGTGCCGCGCACGCTCCTCGACGACCTCGACCGCGCGCTCGGCGTGCGGCCCGAGCCGCGCGAGTGGTTCCGGCTGCCCGAGCGCTTTCGCGCGCGGCTCGAGCTGCCTTCCGAGGTCGGCGAGGCCGAAGCAGTGCTCTTCGCCGCGCGCCGGCTGCTGCTGCAGCTCGAGGCCTTCCTCGTCGCGCGGCACTCCGGAGCGCGCGGCTTCGTCCTGACGCTGCAGCGCCGGCACGCGCCGGCGGTCGCGGTGCGCGTCGGCCTCGCGACGCCGCTCGCCGACGCCGCGCACTTCACGAAGCTGCTGCGCGAGCGCCTCGCGAGCGTGTCGCTCGACGAGCCGGTCGAGGCGCTGCGCCTCGAGGCCCGCGATCTCGCGGAATTGCACGGTCGCAGCGGCAGCTTCTTCGGCGACCCGCAGGCGGACGAGGAGGGCTGGCTGCGGCTGCTCGAGCGCCTGCGCTCGCGTCTGGGGGATCGCGCGGTGCACGGACTCGCGGTGCATCCCGAGCACCGCCCCGAACGGGCCTGGTGCAGGGTAGAACCCGGGGCCCGCAAGGTGCAGGTGCCCGACCCCGCGGGGCCGCGCCCGCTGTGGCTGCTCGACCCGCCGCGGCGCGCTTCGGGGGACGGCTTCACGCTGCTCGCCGGACCCGAGCGCATCGAGACCGGCTGGTGGGACGGCGGCGAGACGAAGCGCGACTACTTCATCGCGCAGGACCGCGACTCGGCGCTGCTGTGGGTCTACCGCGAGCGCGGGCTGGAAGGCGATTGGTATGTCCACGGACTTTTCGCCTGAGCGGCCCCGGCCGGACGCGCCTGAATCGCTTCCGGACTACGCCGAGCTGCACTGCGTCTCGAACTTCACGTTCCTGCGCGGCGCCTCGCATCCTGAGGAACTGGTCGCGCGCGCCGCGGAGCTCGGCTATCGCGCGCTCGCGATCACCGACGATTGCTCCCTCGCCGGCATCGTGCGCGCGCACGTCGCGGCGAAGGAATGCGGCCTGCCGCTGATCGTCGGCGCCGAGTTCGCGCTGCGCGACGGCGTGCGCCTCGCGCTGCTCGCCACCGACCGCGCGAGCTACGGCGTGCTGTCCTCGCTCGTCTCGCTGGGCCGCCGGCGCAGCGGCAAGGGCCGCTACGAGCTCGGCCGCGCCGACGTCGAGGCGGTGGCCGGCAAGGGGCTGCTCGCGCTCCTCTTCACGATGGAGGCGGCACCGTGGCTGGCGCGGCATTTCGCGGGCCGGGCGTGGCTTGCCGCCGAACTGCTGTGCGGCCCGGACGACCGGGCGCTGCTCGCGCGGCTGCGCGCGCAGTCGGAGGCTTCGGGCCTGCCGCTCGTCGCCGCCGGCGACGTGCACATGCACGTGCGTTCGCGCAGGCGACTGCAGGATGCGCTGACCGCGATCCGCCTGCGCAAGCCGGTGTCGCAGTGCGGCCACGCGCTGCATCCGAGCGGCGAGCGTCACCTGCGCCTGCGCGCGCGGCTCGCGCAGCTCTATCCGCCCGAGCTGCTCGCCGAGACGCTCGCGGTCGCGGCGCGCTGCCGCTTCTCGCTCGACGAACTGCGCTACGAGTACCCGCAGGAGCTCGTGCCGCCGGGCGAGACGCCGGCCTCGCACTTGCGCACGCTGGTCGAGGAGGGGCTCGTGCGTCGCTGCCCGGCGGGGCCGGGTACCAAGGCGCGAGACCTCGTCGAGCACGAGCTCGCGATGATCGGGGAGCTGCGCTACGAGCCGTTCTTCCTCACGGTGCACGACGTCGTGCGGTTCGCGCGCGGGCGCGGGATCCTCTGCCAGGGTCGCGGTTCGGCGGCCAATTCGATCGTCTGCTACGCGCTCGGCATCACCGAGGTCGATCCGGCGCAGATGGACATGCTCTTCGAGCGCTTCATCTCGCGCGAGAGGAACGAGCCGCCCGACATCGACGTCGACTTCGAGCACGAGCGGCGCGAGGAGGTGATCCAGTACCTGTACCGCAAGTACGGCCGCGACCGCGCCGCGCTCGCCGCCACCGTGATCTGCTATCGCCCGCGCAGCGCGCTGCGCGACGCCGGCCGCGCGCTCGGCTTCGACGCCGAGGCGCTCGAGCGCCTGTCGAGGACCATGGCGTGGTGGGACGGCCGCCACGCGCTGCCCGAGCGCCTGCGCGAGGCGGGCTTCGACCCCGAGGAACCGCTGCTGCAGGTGCTGGTCGCGCTCGCCGGGCAACTCGTCGGCTTCCCGCGGCACCTCTCGCAGCACGTCGGCGGCTTCGTCATCTCGCGCGGGCCGCTCGCCGAACTGGTGCCGGTGGAGAACGCCGCGATGGCCGAACGTACCGTGATCCAGTGGGACAAGGACGACCTCGACGCGCTGGGCCTTCTCAAGGTGGATGTGCTCGCCCTGGGCATGCTCACCGCGATCCGGCGCGCGCTGGCGCTCTGCGGCATGCGCGGCATGGACGAAGTCCCGAAGGAGGATCCGGAGACCTACGAGATGCTGTGCCATGCTGACAGCGTGGGCGTGTTCCAGGTCGAGTCGCGCGCGCAGATGACCATGCTGCCGCGGCTGCGGCCGCGCCGCTTCTACGACCTCGTGATCGAGGTCGCGATCGTGCGCCCGGGGCCGATCCAGGGCGGCATGGTGCACCCGTACCTGCGCCGCCGGCAGGGGCTGGAGCCGGTCACCTACCCGAGCGAGGCGGTGAAGGGCGTGCTCGCGCGCACGCTCGGCGTGCCGATCTTCCAGGAGCAGGTGATGCAGCTCGCGATCGTCGCCGCCGGCTTCTCCGGGGGCGAGGCCGACGGCCTGCGCCGCTCGATGGCGGCGTGGCGCAGGAAGGGCGGCCTCGAGGGCTTCGAGTCGCGCCTCGTGCGCGGCATGATGGAACGCGGCTACGCGCGCGAGTTCGCCGACGCGATCTACCGCCAGATCCTCGGCTTCGGCGAGTACGGCTTCCCCGAGTCGCACGCCGCGAGCTTCGCGCTGCTCGTCTACGTCTCGGCGTGGCTGAAGCGCCATCGCCCCGCCGCCTTCCTCGCCGCGCTGCTCGACAGCCAGCCGATGGGTTTCTACGGTCCGTCGCAGCTGGTGCAGGACGCGCAGCGGCATGGCGTCGAGGTGCGCCCGGTCGACGTCAACGAAAGTGACTGGGACTGCACGCTCGAAGGCGGCGCGGTCCGCCTCGGCTTGGGGCGCGTCGGCGGGCTGCGCGAGGAGGCGGGCAGGCGCATCGCGGCCGGGCGACCGTACGCGTCCGTCGAAGATCTCGCGCGCCGCGCCGCGCTCGATCGCCGCGACCTCGGCGCGCTGGCAAGGGCGGGCGCGCTCGCCTCGCTCGCGGGCCATCGCCGCCGCGCGCGCTGGGCCGCGGCGGGCGCGGACGTGCTTCCGGGCCTGCTCGCACCGGCGAAGGCGCCGCAGCCGCTGCCTGCGCTCGAGGCGCCGGCGGAAGGCGAGGACCTCGTCGACGACTACGCGAGCCTCGGCCTCACGCTCGGGCGGCATCCGCTCGCGTTGCTGCGCGGGCGGCTCTCGCGCCTCGGGCTGCAGCCGGCCGAGCGCCTGGCGGCATTGCCCCATGGCCGCCCGGCGCGCGCCGCCGGGCTGGTCACCTGCCGGCAGCGGCCGGATACCGCGACCGGAGTCGTGTTCGTGACACTGGAGGATGAGACCGGCACGGTGAACGTGGTGGTCTGGCGGGACCTCGTCGAGCGCCAGCGGCGCGAACTCCTCGGCGCGAGCCTGATGGCGGTCGAAGGCACGATCCAGCGCGAGGGGGAGGTGGTGCACCTCGTCGCCCGGCGCCTCGCGGACCACAGCGTGCTGCTCGGGCGGCTCGCGTCTCGCTCCCGTGACTTCCACTGACGATGCGCCATGCCCCCTGACCCTATAATCCGAGGGACATGCTCGAGATCCAGGACGCCGGCGCAGGCCGTGCAGTGGCGACGGCGCGCGCCAGCGGCGACTGGACGTTCGCCGGCCTGCAGGCTCGCGCGCAGGAACTGAAGGCGGGCGAGGCGAGCCTGGCGCGCCACTCCGCTGGCAGCCTGCAGTGGGACCTCTCGGGACTCGAGGAACTCGACGACGCCGGCGCAGTCTGGCTCGCGCGCGCGATGCGTGGCGCGACGCCCGAGGGAACGCCGGAGCGCTTCCGCGGCCACCTGGAACTCGCCGCGACTGCGCTCGACCTGAAGGGACCGCAGTCGGGCGGCTTCGATGCGCTTGCACCGGTCCTCATTGCCGGCCGCGCAGGCTATCGCTTCGTCGACCATGCCAAGGGCGCCGTCGCGCTGCTCGGCCAGCTCGCGCTCGACGCGGTGCGCCTCGCGCGGCGGCCGCGCGACCTGCCGCTGTTCGAGATCTCGGCCAACGTGTTCCGCTCGGGCGTCACCGCGCTGCCGGTGACCATGCTCGTGGGCTTCCTCGTCGGCGTGGTGCTGACATACCTGTCGGCGCTGCAGCTGAAGAAGTTCGGCGCCGACCTGCTGGTGATCAACATCGTCGGCGTCGGCGTGGTGCGCGAGCTCGGCCCGATGCTCGCGTCGATCATCTCGGCCGGGCGCTCGGGCTCGACCATGACCGCGCAGCTTGGCGTGATGCGCGTCACCGAGGAGATCGAGGCGCTGTCGGTGATGGGCATCTCGGTCACCAGCCGCCTCGTGCTGCCGAAGGTGATCGGCCTGTCGATCGCGCTGCCGCTGGTCACCTTCGCCACCGACGTCGCGGCGCTCTTCGGCGGCATGCTGATCTCGAAGGTCACGCTCGGCATCGAGTACGCGGCCTTCCTCAGCTCCCTGCCGCGCGTGATGGAGGTCGAGAACTTCTGGATCGGCATCGGCAAGTCTGTGGCATTCGGCTTCTCCGTGGCGTTCGTTGCCTGCCACTACGGCCTGCGCATCCTGCCCAACACCGAGAGCCTCGGGCAGGGCGTCACGCGCTCGGTAGTGGCCGCGATCACCAGCGTGATCCTGCTCGACGCCGTGTTCGCGATCACGCTGCGGAACATCGGATGAGCGCGCAGGGCCACGTCATCGAGATCGACGGCCTGCTCAA
The DNA here is from genome assembly GCA_964617355.1 of uncultured Enterobacteriaceae bacterium. Lineage (GTDB taxonomy): Bacteria > Pseudomonadota > Gammaproteobacteria > Burkholderiales > SG8-39 > CAZTDU01. The sequence continues at coordinate 4,803 of CAZTXP010000052.1, read as the reverse complement.
CATGGTGGGCGACGTCGTGCTGCACCGGAACCTCGAGATGCGCGTGCGCCGCGACGAAGTGATGACGCTCGTCGGCGGCTCGGGCAGCGGCAAGACGCAGCTCTTGCGCGTGATCCTCGGCCTGAAGCGCCCCGCGGCCGGCTCGGTGAAGGTGATGGGCGTGTCGTGGACCCACGGCGACGAGGACGAGGTGCGCGCCGCGCGCCAGCGCATGGGCATGCTGTTCCAGAACGGCGCGCTCTACAGCGCGCTCACGGTGTACGAGAACATCGCCTTCCCGCTGCGCGAGCGCGGCGGCCTGGACGAAGACCTGATCCGGCCGATCGTCTACGCGAAGCTGAAGCAGGTGGAACTCGAGCCCAAGCACTCCGACCTGCTGCCCGCCAACCTGTCGGGGGGCATGGTGAAGCGCGTGTCGCTGGCACGGGCGCTGGCGCTGTCGCCCGACCTGCTGATCCTCGACGAGCCGACCGCGGGCCTCGACCCCGACCGTTCGGAAGCCTTCGTCAGCCTGATCAAGCGCCTGCGCGCCGAGCATCGCTTCGCGGTGCTGATGGTGACGCACGACCTCGACACGCTCAACGACCTCTCCGACCGCGTCGCCGTGCTGGCCGACCAACATATAATGACCTGCGGCCCGGTGAAGGAGGTGCGCGCGCATCCGCACCGGTTCGTGCAGAACTTCTTCGGCGGCGACCGCGGCCGCCGCGCATTCGAGAACTGAGGCGGCAAGCACATGGAAAACCGGGCACACGCGATCGCCGCGGGACTCTTCGTCCTCGGGTTGCTGCTCTCCGCGGCGCTGGTGGGCCACTGGCTGGCGGGCTCGCCGCAGGTGCGCAAGACCTACCGGGTGGTCTCGACCATGCCGGTCTCCGGGCTCAACGTGCAGGGGCAGGTGCGCTTCCGGGGCATCGGCGTCGGGCGCGTCACCGCCATCGACCTCGACCTCAAGGACACCCGGCGCATCCTCGTCGACATCGAGGTCGAGGCGCGCATCCCGCTCACCAAGGGCACCTACGCGCAGCTCGGCATGGAGGGCATCACCGGCATCGCCTACGTGCACCTGCTCGACGACGGCGACAAGCCGGAGCCGATCGACAAGGGGGTCGAGGGGACGCCCGAGATCGCGCTCAAGCCCTCGGTGCTCGACGAGGTGATGGATTCGGCGGGCACGATCGCCAAGGACGCGAAGATCGTGCTGGCGAGCATGCAGCGCCTGTTGGCCGACGACAACCAGAAGAACGTCTCGGCGACGCTGGCCTCGATCCAGTCGGCGACCGCGAGCATCGATGCCGCCGCCAAGCGCCTGCCCGGCGCGATCGAGCGCGCGGACCAGATGCTGTCGGACGCCAATCGCCGCGCGCTCAGCGAGTCGCTGGCCGCGCTGAATGCGTCGGCGAAGGAATTGCCCGAGATCGCGCGCGAGGCGCGCCAGGCGCTGGCCGAGGCGCGCAAGGCGGCCGACAGCGTCGGTCGCCTGTCCGAGGAGTTGCGCGGTGCCACGACGGATGTGCGGCGCGACACGCTGCCGCGTGCGCAGGCGCTGGCCGAGTCCGTCGAGCGCGGCGCCGACCGGGTCGGGCGCCTTGCCTACGAACTCGAGCGGCGTCCCGAAAGCGTGATCTGGGGCCGCGGGGGCACGCGGCCGGGACCGGGAGAGGCGGGGTTCGAATGAAGCGCTGGAACATCATCCTTGCCGCGGCGCTGGCCGCGGGTTGCGCGGGCGGCGGCGATCGCGAGGCGGCCGTGCGCGCCTACGACCTCGGCGGCGTGCCGCCTGCGGCGAAACTCGCGCCCGCGAAGGCGGGCGTGGTACGCGCGGGCGCGCCGTTCGACACGCCCGACATGCTCTACCGGCTCGCGTACCGGGATGCCGCCGAGGTGCTCGCATTCGCGCAGCACCGCTGGGCGGCGGCGCCGGCGGTGCTGCTGCAGAGGCAATTTGCACGCGCTTCCGGCGCGCCGGCCGGCCCCTGCACGGTGGACTTCGAGATCCACGAGGCGCTGCAGGTGTTCGCCTCCAAGGAGGCGAGCGAGTTCGTGCTCGAGGGCCGTGGCCTGCTGGTCGCGGCGGGCGGGGCGCGGGCGGGCGAGCGCGTGTTCCGCGTGGTCGAGCGCGAAGCCGGCGGCAACGCCGCGGGCGGGGCGCGGGCCTTCGCGCGCGCCGCGGACCGCCTGGTCGGTGAGGTCGCCGCATGGGCCGCGCAGGTCCCGGCCTGCCGCACGGGCTGAGCTTTCCGTCCGGCTGGCCCCCTATAATCGAAAGATCCCGGCGCATTGCCGGGACCAGCCTGCGAGGCCGTTGCGATGTCCGACATCCATTTGGTGAAGGTGGCGAAAGATCTCGAGGACCTGATCCCGGTCTTCATGAAGAACCGCGCGAAGGAAGTCGATACGTTGCGCGCCGCCGTCGGCGCCGGCGACTTCGAGCAGCTGCGCCAGCTCGGCCACCGCATGAAGGGCGTGGGCAATTCCTACGGCTTCGCGCACGTTTCCACGCTGGGCAAGCGCATCGAGGACGGCGCCAAGGCATCGGACACGGCCGCGCTGCAGGCCTGCGTCGACGAGTACGCCGACTACCTCGGCAAGGTCAGCATCGTCTATGAGTGAAACGGCGGCCACGCCGCCGCCCGGCGAATACCGGGTCCTGGTCGTCGACGACGACCCGGACATGGTGGCGTACCTCGAGATGCTGCTGCGCAAGCAGGGCATGCAGGTCGAGACCGCGTCCGGCGGCCGCGAGGCGATCGCGCACGTCGCCGCGCGTTCGCCCGACCTCGTGCTGTGCGACGTGATGATGCCGGACATGGACGGCTTCGAGGTCTGCCAGCGCCTGAAGGGCGACGAGGCGACCGCGCTGATCCCGCTGGTGCTGATCACGGGCCTGGAGGACACCGAGAGCCGCGTGCGCGGCATCGAGGCCGGCGCCGACGACTTCCTCTCCAAGCCGGTGAAGCGCGAGGAACTGCTCGCGCGCGTGAAGACCCTGCGCCGGCTGCACGAGACGCGCAAGGAACTCGAGAGCCGACGCCTCGCCGCCGAGGTGCAGCACAAGGAGACCATCCGCAAGGCGTTCTCGCGCTACATCTCGCCGCGCCTCGCCGACCGCATCATCGCCGACGCCGGCGCGGGCAACGACCTCTTCGGCACGGCGCAGCGCACCCACGTGGTGGCGCTGTTCGCGGACCTGCGCGGCTTCACGCGCCTGACCGAGAACAACGAGGTCGGCGCCGTGGTGTCGATGCTGAACGAGTACTTCTCGGTGCTGTCGGACGCCGCCTACGCCTTCGACGCCACGATCTTCAACATGGCGGGCGACAGCCTGCTGGTCGGCTTCAACGTGCCCTTCCCGCAGGCGGACTGCGCCGAGCGCGCGTGGCGCTGCGCGCAGGAGATGGTGAGCCGCTTCGCGCCGGTGGCCGAGGGCTGGAAGGGGCGCACCGGCATGTCGACCGGTGTCGGCATCGGCATCTGCATGGGCGAGGCGATCATCGGCAACGTCGGTTCGCCGCACTACGCCAGCTTCACCATCATCGGCAACCCGGTGAACACCGCCGCGCGCCTGATGCAGATGGCGGCCTCCAACGAGGTGCTGGTCTGCGGCGCGGTGTACGAGGAGCTGAGCGGCATCGTGCCGTCGGCGGCGGTCGAGGCGCGGGGCGACGTCACGCTGCGAGGGCGCTCGGTGGCGATCCCGGTCTACGCGCTGAAGGTTGGCGCCGCCCCCTGATGCGCATCCTCCTCATCGACGATGACGAGGACCTGCGGAACCTTCTCGCGCACTACGTGCGGCAGGAGTGGCCCTCGGCGGAGGTCGAGGAGTTCGACCCGCTGGTGCGCGAGATGCCCGACGAGAGCTTCCCGCTCGGGTCGTACGACGTCATCGTCCTCGACTACATGCTCGGCCGCGGCGACGGCCTGGAGTGGCTGCACGAGTTCAAGGCGCGCGCCGACTGCCCGCCGGTGATCTTCCTCACCGGCGCCGGCAACGAGATCATCGCGGTGCGTGCGATGAAGGCCGGCGCCGACGACTACCAGAGGAAGCAGGAGTTGACGCGCGAGCGGCTCGTCACCTCGATCCGCGAGCTCACGCACAAGACCGTCGAGCGCACCATCCGGCCCGAGGTCGCGGCGCGCATGGAGGGGCAGAGCCTCGCCTCGCGCGTGCGCATCCCGGGCATCAAGATCCTGCGCCTGATCGGCGAGGGCGGCATGTCGCGCGTCTACCTCGCCTCGCGCGAGGGCGACGACGAGCCGCTGGTGGTCAAGATCCTGAAGAGCGAGGTGATGGCGGACCCGAAGGCGCTGGAGCGCTTCCTCGAGGAATACGCCCTCATCGAGCGCATCCAGAGCCGCCACGTGGCGCGCATCCACGGCCACGGGGAATCGGGCGGCTACGCCTACCTCGTGATGGAGTTCTTCGACGGCGGCGACCTCGACCACCGGTTGAAGGGCAGCGCGCTGCCGCCGGACGAGGCGCTGCAGATCTTCCGCGAACTGATGTTCGCCCTCGGCGACATCCACGAGCAGGGCGTCCTGCACCGCGACCTGAAGCCGCAGAACCTGATGTTCCGCAAGGACGGCAGCCTCGCGATCCTCGACTTCGGCATCGCCAAGCACATCGATTCGATCGACCGCACCAAGCACGGCGAGATCCTGGGCACGCCGCGCTACATGAGTCCCGAGCAGGTGCGCAGCATGACGCTGGACATGCGCACCGACATCTACAGCGCGGGGGTTCTGCTTTACCAGATGCTGGCCGGCCGGCATCTTTTCGAGGGCGAGACGGCGGTCTCGAGC
>CAZTXP010000051.1:0-1733 GCA_964617355.1 uncultured Enterobacteriaceae bacterium | reverse complement strand
GCCGTTCCGGGAGGCGACGTGCCCGCCGCTTACGCCGTGCGCGGCGCCCGGTGCGAGCGGAAGGCGCGCAGGGCCAGTTCGAGGTCGGAGGGCTTGAGTGGTTTGGTGAGATAGTCGTTCAGCCCCTCCGCCATGCCGCGGGCGCGCTGCTCCTCGCGCACATCCGCGGTGAGCGCGATGATCCAGAGCCCCTGCGCCGCCGCCCCGGCCCGCCCGGCACGAATCTCCTTCAGCGCGGAAATGCCGTCCATCAGCGGCATGTGCACGTCGACGAGCACCACGTCGAATTCGGCCCCGCGGACCCGCAGCACGTCCAGCGCCTCGGGCGCGCTGCCCACCGACATCGTGCGGCAGCCGAGGCCCGCGAGCACGCGTTCGACCAGGAGCTGGCTCACCGCATCGTCGTCGACGAGCAGGATGTGATATCCAAACTGCGCCAGCGACCGCGGACTGGGCAGGTGGCCGAGCGATCCGGCCAGCAGCGCGAAGAATCCGACGTGATGCACCGGTTTGTTGACGAGAAGGCGGAAGTGGCTGCGCAGGCCCGTGCGCAATTCGTTCGAGAGCGTGATGGGGACGAGGCCGAAGAGCCGTTCGCTCGGCAGTCCCGCCAGTGGCGCCGGCCGCGCGACCAGTTCCCGCGCGGCATCCTCGCCTACCTCCACCAGCACGATGTCGGCCTCGGCGTCAGCAATCCCCTCGAGGGCCTCGGCCTCGATCACGTTCGCACGCCAGCCGCGGGCCAGATCCGCCATCTCCCGACGCAGGCCCGGCGTCTGGAGAACGAGGCCGAGGCGCAGGCCCGCGAGACTGCGCGCCGGCGGCACCCGCGCCGACACCTTGGCCCGGATCGTGAAATGAAACGTGGAGCCGCAGCCCGGCTCGCTTTCGAGGCCGATCGCGCCGCCCATCAGCTCGACCAGGTTGCGGCAAATCGCGAGGCCCAGGCCGGTGCCGCCATAGCGCCGGGTCGTCGAGTCGTCGACCTGGGAGAACGCCCGGAACAGCCGCGCGTGATTCTCCGGCGCGATGCCGATGCCGGTGTCGCGCACGGCAAATTCCAGCAGGCACGTCTCCGGCGCGCCGGGCGTCATTCCATCGTCAGCGAGCGGCAGCCGGCGAACCGTGACTTCCACTTCGCCCCGGTCCGTGAACTTGATCGCGTTGCCGATCAGGTTGGACAGCACCTGCCGCAGCCGGCCGGAGTCCGCCAGCACCGCGGCCGGCACGTCGTCGGCCACGCGATGCAGGAGCTCGATGCGCTTCGCGTCGGCCTTCGGCGCCAGCAGGTCGAGCGTGTCCTCGACGCACTCCCGCGGATCGCAGGTCAGCGGATCGAGCTTCAGTTTGCCCGACTCGATCCGGGCGTAGTCCAGGATGTCGCCGGTGAGCTGGATCAGCGCCTCGGTGCTCATCCGGATCGTCTGCACGTACTCGCGCTGCTCGGTGGTGAGCGGCGTGTCGAGCAGGAGGCTGGTGAAGCCGACGATGCCATTCAACGGCGTCCGCACTTCGTGACTCATGGTCGCGAGAAACTGGCCCTTGGCCCGGTCGCCCGCCTGGGCGCGATCGCGCGCCTCCCGCAGTTCCGCCTCGCGCTCCTTGGCTTCGGTCGCGTCGTCGAACACGACCACGAAACACGCCAGCGCGCCATCGCGCCGCTTCACCGGCGTGACGATGCCCCGCACCGGCCGGACCGTGCCGTCCTTGCGGCGATTGCGCCATTCGCCTTC
>CAZTXP010000050.1:0-81657 GCA_964617355.1 uncultured Enterobacteriaceae bacterium | reverse complement strand
AGCCCTCGATCGTCTTGTGCACCGGCGGCACGTCGCCGGTCATGCCGTCGCGCGCGAGCTGGATGTTGTACCTGCCCGCCTCGACCGCCGCGTCGCGCACCGCCTGCTGGTCTTCCTTGGACCAGCTCGCCCAGACGTCCTTGTTCACCACGAAGATGAGCGGATCCGCGACGTAGCCCCACATCGTCACGTTCTTCTGCCCCACGGTGTGCAGCTTCGCCGCGGTGAAGATCGTGAGCGGGTTCTCCTGGCCGTCGACGGCGCCCGAGGCGAGCGCGGGCTGCGCATCGGCCCAGCTCATCTGCGTCGGGTTCGCGCCGAGCGCGGTGAAGGTGTCGAGGAAGAGCGGGGAGCCCACGACGCGGAACTTCAGGCCCTTGAAGTCCTCGGGCTTGCGCAGCTCGCGCTTCGAGTTGGTGACTTCGCGGAAGCCGTTCTCGCCCCACGCGAGCGGCACCACGCCCGCCTTGGTGAGGATGTCGAAGACTTCCTTGCCGAACGGCCCCTGCGTCAGCGCGTCGAGCGCGGCGTAGTCGGGCATCAGGAAGGGCAGCGAGTACAGGTTCAGCTGCTTCACCTGCGGCGACCAGTTGATCGTCGAGCCGATCGCCATGTCGATCACGCCCTGGCGGATCGCGGTGAACTCGCGCGTCTGGTCGCCCGCGACGAGCGACGTGCCCGGGTACACCTTCATGTTGATGCGCCCGTTCGTCTTGGCCTTGACGAGCTCGGCCCAGCGGTCCGCGCCCTTGCCCCACGGGAACGCGTTGTTGACGACGATCGACACGCGGTATTCCGGTCGATAGGTCTGCGCCTGCGACGAGGTCGCGGCCAGCGCCAGCCCGGCCGCGGCGAACGCGGCGATGAGTGCCCTTCTCTTCATGAACTGCCTCCCTTGACGAATTCCTGCAGCGCCTGCGCGATGCGTTCGCGCCCCACGCGTGCTTCGTCCTCCAGCGAGCGCGCATACCCGACGGGAATGCGCGGCGCGCCGAGACGTTTTACCCGAACGCCGAGTTCCTCGGCAACGACGGCCGCGATCTCCGCGCCGAATCCCGCCGCCTGCACTGCCTCGTGCGCGACGAGAAGCCTTTTCGTCTTCGCCGCCGACGCGAGCACCGTCGCCCGGTCCCACGGCCATAGCGTGCGCAAGTCGATGATCTCGACCGAGATGCCGGCCTTGGCCACGTCATCCGCCGCCGCGACAGCTTCATGCAAGGTGCGCGACCACGTCACCACCGTGACGTCCGAGCCCTGCCGCACCACGCGCGCCTTGCCGAGCGGCACCTTGGCCGACGGATCGACGTCGCCCTTCAGGCCCCAGAGTTCCTTGTGCTCCATGTAGACCACCGGGTCGCCACACGCGAGCGACGAAGCAAGCAACCCATAGTTGTCGGCCGGCGTCGAGGGCGCGACGACCACGAGACCCGGGATGTGCGCGAACCACGCCTCGAGCGACTGCGAGTGCTGCGCCGCCGAGCCCTGCCACAAGCCCACCGGCAGCCGCGCGACCAGCGCCACGCGCCCCTGCCCGCCGAACATGTAGCGCGCCTTTGCCGCCTGGTTCACGAGCTCGTCGGTCGCGCACAGCGCGAAGTCGACGACGCGCATCTCGACCACCGGCTTCACGCCCGCGAGCGCCATGCCTACCGCCGCGCCCATGATGGTCGACTCCGAGATCGGCGTATCGATCACGCGCCCCGCGCCGAACTCGCCCTTCAGCCCCTTGTACTGCTGGAAGATCCCGCCCGTGCCCACGTCCTCGCCCATCACGACGACGTTCGGGTCCGCGCGCATCGCATCGCGCACCGCCGCGCAGGCGGCTTCGGCGTAGGTCATGAGCGAGGTAGACATTTGTGGCGTGACGGTGCGCTACCGCTCGGAAGACAAATCATCGACCGCGCGGATCAGGGGAGCGAGATGCACCTCGATCACACCCCACACCATGCGGTCGTCGACCGATGCGTATCCGTGCACGAGGATGTTGCGAAAGGCGATGATCTGCGCGAACTGGGGTATTCGCGAGGCGACTTCGGGATCTTCCTTGCTCAGGCGCGACAGCGCCTCGCCAATGATGCCGAACTGCCGCTCGACGGCGGAGCGCAGCATCTCGTCATCGAGGTAACCCTCGAACGAACGGCCTACCGTGAACCGGTCGATGCGATCTGCCGCGACCTGGATATCGCGAAGGTACTTTTGAACCTCAGGCCGCATAAAGCAATGTCTTTTCCTGCTCCACGCGCGTTCGAAAATACGGATTCGCCAGTCCAGGCGGTGTAACGAGATCCACCGGCTTTTCGAACAGCGCTTCGAGACGCTCCTTCAACTCGAAGTACGTTTTCGCGTAGGCCGAAGGAGAAAGATCGCCAAGATCGACGAGGAAATCCAGGTCGCGGGGCGATTCCATTCGCGTTCCGGAACCAAAAAGCTCAAGCCGACGAACACCGAGCGAGGCACAAATCTCCGCCACGCTGGCGTATCGCGACTCGATGATCGATGGCAACACTCGGCCCATCCAGCAATTTTACAGCCTGTTCACCAGCAGACCGCTCTCTGGCGTGACGCGTGGCGCCTACCTCCAGACCCCTACCCCCGTCTCCTGGATGTCCGTATAGGCCAGTTCCACCCCCGGCATCGGCGCAGCCGCGGCGGCCTCGACGGCCTTCTGCACCTCGGCCTTCGCCTCCGCGCGAATGCGGGCTGCATCCGCTGCAGGGATCTTCGCCTCGGCGATCTTCAGCGGATCGGATTCCAGCGCCTTCTCGACCTCGCCCTTGTCGCGATATGCAGCCGGATCCACCGACACGTGGCCTTTCACGCGATACGTGATCGCGTGCAGCAGCTGCGGCCCCTGGCCCGCACGGACCTTGGCGATCAACTCGCCCGCGGCCTTCTCCACCGAGTAGACATCGTTGCCATCCACCTGCACGCCCGGGATGTCGAGGCTCCGAGCGCGCACCAGCGCGCCTTCGCCGGCCGTCATCGCGTCGGTGGCCGTGGTGGCCGACCAGCGGTTGTCCTCGCAGACGAAGAGGATCGGCAGCGAATGCACCTTGGCCCAGTTCAGCCCCTCCATGAACGGGCCGCGATTGATCGCGCCGTCGCCGAAGAAGCAAACCACGATGCGCGCCTCGCCGCGGATCTTCGCCGCGTGCGCGGCGCCCACCGCGATGGGGATGCCCGCCGCCACCACGCCGTTCGCGCCCAGCATGCCCACCGAGAAATCGGCGATGTGCATGCTGCCGCCCTTGCCGTGGTTGAAGCCCGTCGCCTTGCCGAAGAGCTCGGCCATCATGCGCTCGAGCGACGCGCCCTTCGCGATCGTGTGCCCGTGGCCGCGATGCGTGGACGTGATCATGTCGCTCGCCACGAGGTGCGCGCAGACGCCCGCGGGCACCGCCTCCTGCCCCGTCGAGAGGTGCAGCGGACCGCGCACCGGCGACTGCGCCAGCGCCGCGCCGAACGCCGCCACGCTGCCGCGCGAAGCTTCTTCCGCCGCGTCCTCGAAGGCGCGGATGCGGCACATGGTGCGGTAGAGGGCGAGTTCCTTGGTGTCGGGCATCGTGCAGCGAACTGACGAAATTCGGAGAGGCGAGGATTCTACGGCAGCGATCGCGACCGATTCGAGGGCAACCTACAACACCGCTTCTGCCAGCGACCGCGGTGAATGGATAGCGACGCCCGCCACGACCTTGCCGTACAAGGCGCCAAAGTGGCTTCGATCGCCCGTGACGAGGGCGTCGCATCCGAGCCGTACCGCGGCAGCGAGTACCGGGCGATCCTTTTCCGGCAGGCTTGCCGCGAAACGCTGGTTTGCGTCAGCAGGGTGCGCATCTGCGACACGCAGTCCGACGACCATGGCGTCCAGTTGGCGGAGCCCATCGGGCGCCTTGGCCGCAAGGTTTCGGCGCGCTTCCTCGAGCACGTAGCCGTCGATCCACGACTCGTGGCGCGCCACGCGCAGAAGAGCGATCAATTGCCTGACCGCGCCATCCGACTTCGCAGCGGAGAAAAGGATGTTCGCATCGAGGAAAACGCGCATTCGCGCCTGCAACTCAGCGCGCGAGCTTCTTCTTCCGGCGGTCGAGGACCTTCTTCAATTCAGCCTCGCCCTCGTCGAACTCACGCACGCGCGCATCGGTGTACAGCTCGACGGGCAGGGTCACCGAGGGCCGTAGCAGCAACCCTTCCGGCGTGGTCTCGGCAATGAGGATGTCGTCGGCCTTGAGCCCGAGCGTCTGGCGCAACTTGGCCGGCAGCGTGATCACGCCGCGGCTGGTCATCATCACGGTCGTCTTCATGCCTGCAGTTTAGCGGGATTGCAGAATTTCTGCCATTATTCCTCAATGCCTACCCCCCACCTCTTCACCCCCCTCCCCCTCCGCTCGCTCACCCTCAAGAACCGCATCGTCGTCGCGCCGATGCACCAGTACGCGGCCGTGAAGGGCTTCGCGACCGACTGGCACGTGATGAACGCGGGGCGCTACGCGGCGGGCGGCGCGGGCTTGTTCTTCGTCGAATCCACCAAGGTCGAGCGGCGCGGCTGCGGCACGGTGGGCGACCTCGGCCTCTGGGACGATGCGTTCGTGCCCGGCCTCGCCCGCATCGTGGACCTCGTGCACGGCTGCGGCGCGGCCATCGGCATCCAGCTCGGGCACTCGGGCCGCAAGTCGCGCTGCGCACGCCCGTGGGAAGGCGGCAAGCCGCTCACCGACAGATCAACCGTCGAAGACTGGGACGCCTGGGAGCTCGTCGCCCCCAGCGCGATCGCCGCGGATGCCAACTCCCCCGTGCCGCGCGCGCTCGAGAAGACCGAGATCCGCGCCACCGTCGAGGCCTGGGGCAAGGCCGCCGCCCGCGCGCACGCGGCAGGCTTCGACGTGGTCGAAATGCACGGCGCGCACGGTTTCCTGATCCACGAGTTCCTCAACCCCAACTCGAACCAGCGCACCGACGAATACGGCGGCAGCCTCGCCAACCGCATGCGCTTCGCGATCGAAGTCACCGAATGCGTGCGCGCCGCGTGGCCCGCAGAGAAACCACTCTTCATGCGCCTCTCGGTGGACGACGGCGCGGGCTGGGATCCGGCCTCGAGCGTCGCGCTCGCCCGCGAACTGAACGCGCGCGGCGTCGACGTCATCGACTGCTCCGGCGGCGGCATGCTGCCCGGCGCCATCCCCGGCACGCCGCCCGCCTACGGCTACCAGGTGCCCTACGCTGAGCGCCTGCGACGCGAGGCCGGCATCGCCACCATGGCCGTCGGCCTCATCGTGCACGCCGCGCAGGCCGAAGCGATCCTCGCCGAAGGCCGCGCCGACCTCGTCGGCCTCGCGCGCGAGATGCTCTACAACCCCAACTGGGCGCTCGACGCCGCGCAGAAGCTCGGCGCCGACCCGCGCTTCGAGCGCGTGCCGCCGGCGGCGGGGTGGTGGCTGGAGCGGCGCCGGGCGTCGGCGAAGGGGGTGGTGCCGTCGACGTTCGGGGAGAGCGCGAAATCCTGATCGGCGGCCTCAGGCCGCCTTCTTCACCACCAGCCGCACCGACATCCCGGCCTTCGACGCGACGTTCACGAGCGCGTCCAGGCTGAAGAGGCTGATCTTCCCCTTGAGAAGGGCGTTAAGCCGCGGCTGCGTCAGTCCGAGCACCCGGGCGGCTTCGGATTGCGTCAATCCGCTCGCCTTCACCCAGTCTTCGATCCGCATCATCAGCGCCGAGCGCAGCTTGAGATTCTCGGCCTCCGCCTTGTCGAAGCCGAGGTCGCGAAAGACGTTGCCGCTGCCCCGCTCCATCTTCAGCTTATCGCTCATCGCCGCCTGCGCTCCTCGATCAATGCCCTGAACCTGCGCCGCGCGAGCTCGATGTCGGCCTGCGCGGTCTTCTCCGACTTCTTCTGGAACGCGTGCAGCACATATACCGCCTCTTCGAACTTGGCCAGGTATACCAGCCTGAACGCATCGCCCGTGCGCACCCGAACTTCCTTGACCCCGAGGCCGACCGAGGGCAACGGCTTCCAGTCGGATGGCTCGCGCCCGCCCTGGATTCTCTCGAGTTGGTGGCCCATTTCGCGCCGCGCATCGGCCGGGAAATCCCGCACGCGCGTGCGACTGTCGCCGAGCCACACGACCGACTTCACTTGATTATCCCAGATTTTGTATAAACCGCGAACCGAAGGGCCATGCCATCACAACGCCCGCCCGCTGGCGCGGTTGACGCCGCCGCGGGCGCGGGCTACACCGGGCATCCACGGCGACCGACGGACCCGGACACATGCCCACCCCCACCACCCGCCTCTCCACCGCCCTCCACCAACGCTTCGGCGAACGCCTCGACCCGCCCGCGCTGCCGCACCTCGACGCACTCACCGCGCTGAACGAGCGCTCGGTATGCCGGCGCTACAAGCCCGACCCCGTGCCCGAAGCGGTGGTGCGCCTCCTCTGCGCCACCGCCCTCGCCGCGCCGACGAAGAGCGACCTCCAGCAGGCCACCCTCATCCGCGTGGCCGACCCCGCGAAGCGCGCCGCGATCGCGGGCCTGCTGCCCGGCTCGCCGTGGATCGCCGGCGCGCCGGAGCTCTTCATCTTCTGCGCCGACGGCTGGCGCTTCCGAAGGATCTTCGAGCGCCGCGGCGCCGCGTTCGTGAACGAGCACCTCGACGCCTTCTTCAACGCCACGGTGGACGCCGCCATCGCGCTCGCCGCCTTCGTCGCCGCCGCCGAGCTGGCGGGCCTGGGCACCTGCCCCATCAGCCAGGTGCGCGACCACGTGCACAAGCTCGACGCGCTGCTCGAGCTGCACGATCACGTGGTGCCGGTGGCCGGCCTCGCGCTCGGCACCCCCGAGGCCAAGGAGCCGCTGAGCGCGAGGCTGGGGCTGGAGGCCACCGTGCACACCGACCGCTACGACCCCACGGCCGTCGAGCGCGCGCTGGACACCTACGGCCCGCGCCGCGGCAAGGACTGGATCGGCGACAAGGTGAAGCAGTACGGCGTGGCGACGCGGGCGGACTTCGGCGCGTACGTGCGGGGGAAGAAGTTCGGGCTGGGTTGATCAGGCGTTACGCTTGACGTAACGATGCAGCGAGGTCTATCCTCAACTCATGATCGTCAGCTTCGGCGACAAGCGCACGCGCGAGTTCGCGGAAGGCAAGCTCGTCAAGGCGTTCTCGGGCTTCGCGCGGCAAGCGGAGATGAAGCTGGACCAGCTTGAAGCGGCGACGGCGGTTCGAGACCTCGCCGCGCTACCGGGCAACCGGCTCGAGGCCCTGAAGGGCGATCGCAAGGGGCAATACAGCATCCGGATCAACGACCAGTGGCGCATCTGCTTCGAATGGCCCGGCGGATCGCCCGGCCCGACGAACGTGGAAATCGTCGACTATCACTGAGGCACCCGCACATGGCACGCACCGCAATCCACCCTGGCGAACACCTCGCCGAGCAACTCCGGGAGCTCGGCATGAGCGCGGCAGAGCTTGGCCGGCGCATCCAGGTGCCGACCAACCGCGTCACCGGCATCCTGAACGGCCAGCGCGCCGTCACCGGAGACACCGCGCTGCGCCTCGCGCACTTCTTCGGCACCAGCGCCGAGTTCTGGCTCAACCTGCAGAAAGTCTACGAACTGCGGCTGGCCGAAGCGAAAGCCGGCGCGGCGATACGACGCCTCCCGCGCCTGAACGAGACTCGCCATCCGGAACCACGCCGCAGCCACGCGCGCGCCGCTTAGAGGCACGCCAAGGGGCGCTGCCCCCCCTACGCCGCCCTCCCCACCGCCTGCCTCAACCGCACCGCGAACCCCGACTCCTCGTGGTGCGTCATCACCAGCCGGTCCATCGCCCGCGTCATCGCCACGTAGAGCAGCCGCGCCTCGGCGGCGGGGTCTTCGTTCTTGTGCGGCAGGTAGCCCACGCCGGGGATCAGCACCACCGGGAACTCGAGCCCCTTGCTCGCGTGCATGGTCATCACCTTGACGCTGTCGGCCTCGGGTGAATAGCGCCGGCTGCCCGCCGTGCGGCCGAGCCAGTCGACCGGGATGCCCGCCGCCTCGAGCGCCGCGGTCATGCGCTCGCCCACGAACTTGAAGCGATACGCCACCGCCATGTCGCGCCACGCGATGCCCGCCTCATGCAGCTCGCGCAGGCGCTTCACCGCGAACGCCACCTCGGCGCCAAAGTTGCGAAAGCCGATCAGCTCCGGCACCGGGCCATGCCGCCCCGCCGACTCCGGGCACACTAGGGGCACGCCGTCCTCCTCGGCCTCGGCGGGCGTCAGCACCTCGCGCGCGAACTCGTAGGCCACGCGCAGCACCTCGGAGGTATTGCGGTAGTTGAGGCGCAGGATCGTCGTGCGCCCGCGCGCCTCGATGCCCACGCTCGCGAAGCTGAACGCCCGGCGCTTCGTGCCGCCGTAGAGCGACTGCGCGTCGTCGTACAGCACCAGCAGCGAGTTGGTGTCCGGGTCCACCATCTGCGCAACGAGGCGCAGCCACTCCGGCTCGAAATCGTGCCCCTCGTCGATCAGCACCGCGCCGTACTGCGCGCGCGGGATCTGCCCCTTCTCGACGCCATCGATCACCGCCTGCACCATGAGCTTCCAGCGCTCGGCGCCCTCGCCCGCGGGCATCGGCACCTGATATAGGCGCAGCTGTTCGCTGCACCACGCATGGAAGCTCTTCACCGCCACGCGCTCGGCAAGCTCGCGCGTCGCGATCACGTGCCCGAGCTTCGCCGCCAGCGCCACGTTGAAGCACAGGGCCAGCACCGGCTTCGCCGTGAGCTTGGCAAGGTGCTGCGCGCGATAGCCGAGGATCATCGTCTTGCCCGACCCCGCCACGCCGTGGATCACACGGTGCCCCTCGCCGAGCGAGCGCGCAAGCTGCTCCTGCTGGATATCCATCACGCGCACGAGATCCGGGATCGAATCGGTCTCCGGCGTATCAGATGCCCCGAGCAGCGCCAACGCCCCCTGCTGCGGCTCGACCCGCAATTCCGGAAACAGATGCCAGCGCACGCGATCCACCTGTGGCGCGCTCAAGAGGCACCGGAACACCACGCCGAACATCCCCCACAGGCGATTCTGGAATTCCTCCGGATCCGCCGACTCGACCATCTCGTCCTGGCAGATCACGCGCTCGGGCGGCAGCACCATGGCCACCTCAGGCCCAGCCGCATTCAGTTGCCGTCGCGTGATGCCCGCGAGCACCACGCCATGGCCCCAGGGGAACATCATCTTGCCCGCAAGCTTGTCACCCGGTGGATGCACCAGCGCCGGATCGCGCTCGAGCAGTCGCAGCACCTCGAAGCAATATTGGCGCGATTGCTCGAGGGGATTGGCTACGGATTTCTCGCCGCGATCGGTGCGGATCGTCGCGGTCTGCTTGTCCATCCGCACGATGGTCTCGAGCTTCCAGTCCTTGACCTCCAGCACAAGCAGCCCGCGCCGCGGATTCAGGACGATGAAGTCGGGGTGCACATTGCCGCTACGCACCGGCACGTCATACCAGCAGAGGTAGTCGTCTTCGAGGTGGGATTCGAGGCGCTGCGCGAAGCGGCGCTCGCCCGGGGTCATGCGGCGAGTGACGCTCCCAATCGCTGGAATCAGTTGCGCCATTCAACACCTCGCTCGAATCTAGGAATCCGCGAGAAATTCGTTCAGCCGCTTGCTGACTTCCATCCTCCGAGCCTCAAGAAAGCTCTTGTATGCGTCGACGCCAAGCAAATCAACAGTAGTCGGAATACATTGCGCATCAAACACAGCCGCACCGCTCTTTTCCAGTAGAACCGGAAAGTACTGGCTCGGCGCCTTGTCGCTTATCTGCCTATTTGTCTTGCCACCGATGAATGCAAGATTCGCGATATCGTCCGCTTCGCGCGCCGTGTAGCTGCCCTTGAGCACGGCTTTGGGGAAGATGTGATGGAACTGCAGGCGATGCTGCACACCTCGGTGGTCCAGAGCAATAGCGAGATTCGACTGCCAGTCCTTGGCTCCCATGGCCCGAAACGCCAGGAACATGGTCTTGAAGAGGGCGCTACGTTGGTTCCGCCCCTCCAACTCCTCCGGCGCAATATCGAGACGCCCAACCTGTAAGCGAAGACGGTCCAGCAGAGCGTCCGCGCTACCGCCCTGCCGCAAGTTGGCGAGGTCCTGGTCCAAGAGTGTTTCGCTAGATCCGCGCGAGTACCGCCCCTTTGCGTTCGCTACGAGCACCCAACGCCGAAGACCTTTGGCCTCGTCTGGGGATATCTGGTAGTTGCGCATGTGTCCGTAATAGCCGAGCGTAACCACGATGAACGGCGAGGACAGCAGCGCCGGACTTTCAATTCCGACGTTGCTGCGCAGAAAGTTCAGCGCAAATTCCATTCCCGACACGCATTCCTTCCAGCCCTGCTTCAGTTTCTCGACCGGAAGGCCTCCAACGGTAAGGAAGCGAGACTGCCCAGTAGCGAACGCGATCAGGTTCTTGAGGTGTATGCCCAGATCAAGTTCGAAGCCGATCTTGTCGCATGCCGCTTGGAACGTTTGAAAGGTCTTCAACGCCCCACGCCATTTCGCCGTAATCTGCGCTAGCGCCAGGTCGGAACTACGCAGCTTTGCACCCAGCGAATTGACGCGCACGAAGATCTCGGTCACCTCGTCATATGACAGGACCCGCTCCAGGATATCCATGCGATATACGTACTTGCGGATTCCGCGCAGCCGTGCGAGGCGCTGGCTGTACTTTTCGGCACGTGGATCGTCCAGATCAGTGATGCCAGCACGCTTGAGGAAGGGCCGATCGCTGTCGGTCTTAAACACTTCCGTCACCTTGACCCATTGCGGCAGCTGTTCCAGCTTCTTCGTGGCAACGACGAAGGTCATGCGATCGAATCGCTTCTGTAGCTCATCTTCGGTCGAGTCGGCTTCGTCGTCGCTCAGATCTTCTTGATCCTCGTCATCGTCGTCGCCGTCTTCGTTCACCTCCGTGACCACGGCCAGTTCCTCGGGGTGCTCCAGATTGAACAAGAGCTCGATCGGCCTCTTTCGGCCGCGGACACTGACCGCATCGCCGCGAATGACGGCTGACAGAGAAGTTAGCCGCTGCTGTCCGTCGAGAAGCAGCCGCGTGCTCTGGTACGGATTGCCCTGCTGCGCGACCGCGAAATCCTGCAACGGGACCTCCTCATCGGTCTCCCACAGCAGGATCGCCCCCGATGGGTACCCACGGTACAAGGAATCAAGTAGATCCCGCACGCGCGGCGAGCGCCAGACATAACGACGCTGCATCTCGGGCAGGCGCAGCTCGCCGCGCTCGATCATTCCAACGAGTTCTTCCACGGTCGCTTCAGCCTTGGCCATCGAAGAGCCTCTCCTTCACGATTGTTCTATCTTGGCGTAGTCCCATCATTCAATGCGCCTGCGGCGGCGCCCAGCAAGTCTCGCGAAAATCTGGACCATCAGGATCGTAGCAATGCTTCCCTCAAGTAGATCAGCGACTCGTTCACAATGCCTCGATCATCTCCGCCGTCTGCCGGTAATCCGCAAGATAGCCGTCGAACGAGAAGGCTGGACTCTTGATAGCTGCGATGAAATCGTCCATCCAATTCCCAGCCTTCTGCTGCAGACCGTGCATGCGGGCCTCGGGTGCGATCACACCTACGGGGTGCGACGCATAGTCCGTCAGCACGTTCAGTGCAGCATATGCGTGCGGCCCCATCTGCGCAAAATAGGCCTTGGTAAGGCTCTCGACCCCATTGCGCAACGCAAGCAGTTCATCAATGCGCCTTGGCTTCTGAAGCACGTCCTTGGTTACCTTGATGTCGAAGGCGCGGCAAAGCAGAGGGAGCATTTCCTTCTCAGGTACGTGATAGCGCTTTAGTTGGTGCAACCGCTCGGTCAGCGCCGCCTCCAGCTTGCGGATATCGCCGATGCTCTCGACAAAGCGATCAATTCGGCCCACCCCGCGGCGAGTGTGCGAGTAGCTAATCTCGACACTCCTTCTGCCAAAGATGACCCCGTTCAGGCAGATCCAGCGGCAAAATCCGAGCTCGAAGCGCAGGCGCTGGGTGCGGTTGTAGCTGTTGCTGATACGCAAGAAAGCCGTCCACCGGTCCTCTTCCCAAGGCGAGAAATCGGCATCTTTGGTGACCAGGTCAATATGGCAAAAAGATCGGGTCTTAGGCATTGTGATGTTCAGGCATGCCATGTCGTCGATCCGCGTAGCGTTGAACACCTTCTTCATGACCTCTGCCGCCATATCGTAGGCGGCCTTGTTGGTGACCAACTCGTAGTCGCTGGTTACCACCGCAAACGGGTACAGCCGCTCCACGTCCACCACGGCAAAGTGCCGCGTGAGCTGCTGATACTTGGCGAGGTCGCCGACGGTTGGCATGTAAAGAGGTCGCAATTCCACCGGAAAGAATGCTAGTCCGGGGTCTATGGCTTTCCAGGCACGATTGGTTGTCACGGGCTCAATACTCCCAGGGTTGTCGGGCACAACTCGCTTGACGACAGCGTCAAGCATCAAAGGTTTTGCGACTCGCGATCGCCAGGCCAACCGCCGTACACCCAATCAGGTACGTAACAAGAGAGTGGCAGTCAGAGCTGCCCGGGGAACCCAGGTCATGCCAAAGCCACGTACTCCCGCCCCCCGCCTTCAGTGTGTAGTTCAAGCGACGGCGATCGGGAGACCACGAACGCAAGCGATTGGTCCAGGACGAAGGGATACAGCGTCGCCGCTGATTGAAGCGTAGATAGGGACATCGATCGGCCTTGGAATCGAAGGGCGGCCTCGATGAGCCACGCAATCGCTTCATGGTTGGCTACGCCTCTTGCGGGAAGTCGTATCAGGCGCTTGCCCCGCTCTACGCGCTTTACCACTCCCCAATTTGCCTGGCTCTGCAATACCGCCTGGGTAGCCCGCTTGGTGATCTCTCGATCGCCGTAGATCTCGCTAATGCGCCGATGTATCTCGGAAGCCGCGCAATCGCCCTGAAGTGCCGTCAGGCGACCGGTGAACTCTGATACGCGACCGAAGTATGGGTATGTTGCGAGCGCCGCACCCCATGCAAACGGCAACACATCCGATTCATCCCGCTCGGAGCAAAGCTGTGCTCCACGGCGAATGAAGTCGGCCAGATCGGGTCTTGGCTCGAGGACAAGGGCATTCAGCTTCGTGCGCGTCTTGATTCGCGCCTCCGCTCCCAATCCTGCCGCCTCAAGACCCGCATTCAGATCATCCAGCCCGCACTGCCCGGCACGCACGCGAAGCGCAATGATTATCCAGTCAATCTGTACAAATCGGTCGAAGCCGATTTCAGGCGCGCGTGGATTCATGTGCGCTTCCGCGTTGAGGCAATTCTTACGAAGGGGACGATCAATTCCTCAATGGCCAGCCCGCCGTGAACCACTGCGCGGTCCCCCGCATTGAGGAACGCCGTTCTTCCGCCCGCAAACACGGGCAGGAATTCCGAGGGCAATCCAGCGCTCTCAACCCGGAAGCGCCCGGAACCTCCGCTTGATGCTTCGGCTGCCAGCACCTCGCTGCGATATGCCCGTACGCGCTCGCCGCGCAATTCCGCCGCAACGCCTTGATTCGGCCTTCCCTGCCCCACCGCATCTACGTTGCCGTGGTCCGAAGTGACATACACGGAGAAGCCCTTGCTCGTGAGACTCGCGAACAAGCGTTCTACGAATCCACTGTCACACCAATTCTCAATTTGCGCGGCAATACCGCGCTTTCCAAGCACAGCACCATGAACAAACTCGTCGATCGTATCGACCACAAGCCCAGCCACCTTCGCAGCGCTGCTATCCAATGCACCTGCAAGATCGGGCAAATCATCAACACTGCGAATCGACTTGCGGTACAGAACATCCCCCCCTAGTACTCGTGCCTCCTGCCAGAAAGAAATCCAGCGACCTTTCTCCGCCCCGGTGCCATCAATCGAATCCGCGAACTCGCGCGGGCGCAGCCCGGAAAAGATTGCCTGCCTCGACACTGCAGTCAACGTCGGAATCCATGCGAAGCAACCTGCCTCCTCAAATGTCAATTCCGGCGCCCGCTTTGCAAGAATTTCACGAATCTGTACCCATTGATCGAAGGCCATTCCATCAAACACCACCAGCGCGACCTTTTCTTCGCCTTGCTCTCGTCTAAGCGCAAGGTAGCGCGGGATGTGATGCACCATCACCGGTCCTTTGGCTACTGGCAGCGAGGGCAGAATCGAATAGTGCGCCCGGATCCATTCAAGAAGCCGCTCGTCGAGCAAAGCCTGAACCCGGGCGACCTTATCCTTCAATCCTTCGGCGCGCGAGGTATCCAGAAGGTGATACCGAGCCAACAACTCGCCCAGCTTTCGTGCTAAGGCGATCCAGTCTCGATGGGTAGCGTCAGCGCCCTGTGCCGCCTTTTCAAGGCCCGAGAGACCTTCTTCCACGAGCCTTCGCAAAGCCAGCGGATCTGCAACAACGCCCACCTTCGCCCAATCCGGCAGATTCGGTATCACCCCCTGCGCCGACAGCGGATGCAGGAGACCGTCGAGGAACATCGAATCAACGATTACCCGTACATCTGGATGATCGAAAGGTATCTCCACGTGTCCAGAGAACTCCGGCGCCGGTGGCTCCCCTGTCCGTGAACCCACAATGCCCCGGGCCGTCAGGTACCTGAACCATGCGTCCTGCACCACTCTCAACAGTACGACTTTCGAGCAAAAGAGATCCCTGAGCGGCAATGCCTTGAACGCAGGAATAGTGCCGAGTACCTGTGCCACATGATTGCCGAGTACGGCCGGCAGCGCGGCATCGCGATAGTGGAGTCGCAAGAGCTCCCGCCAAAGATCCTCGGGGCGAGAGATCAGGTGCGGGCTGATGCGAAAGATGTGCGTAAGAACGAACTCCTTCGACTGGGTCTCGCCCAAGGGCTGCGTCGCGAAATTCGCTTGCGCTTCAAAGAGCTGCTCATAGTGCTCACTGCCGACTTGCCGTACTACCGAGTGGCTGAGGTTCGGGAATAGATCGGCCAGGCTCACACTCACGCGGCGGGCCTGACGCAGGTAGTCCCAGGGCAGATCGTCGGTGTTGGTGCCTCGCAAGTGCACGATGAGCGCCTTGGCCGGCCCTTCGTGACCTCGATCCCACGCATCGCGATAGCGCTCTTCGTACTCGGCACGGAACACGACCGAATCATCGAAGGGCATCAGTTCAAACCCGCGCTCGCGCAAGCCGGCTTGCACGCGCTCGTCCAACAGGACGTCATCCGGGTCGGCAGCGATCCACATCCGGAAAAGGTCCGCCGTGAACTCCGCCAGGATGCGGTCAATCCATGCACTCATGCAGGACGCACCACGTCGCCAAGGGATGTCTCGACACCCTTGCCTGCCACGCGCGACCCGACCCTGAGCATCATCACTGCGTTCAGGTCCGGCAAGCTGGCCTCGGAAGCACCCAGCGCGGCTATCCGAGCTTGATGCTCGGCATCCAGTCGCTTGCGTCGATGGTCTCTCACCTGAGGCAAGCCGATCCTGCCGATCGCCTGGCGTCGAGATTCATATGCGTAGCATGCCCGCTCGCGCTCGTCCTTCAGCCACCCGCTGTGTTCCTTCTGCAGCGCCCCAACAATTCGCTCTCCTTGCGCCTTGGCGCCTGCCGCCGACGTCTCGAACCAGGTGGCGGAATCCTCCGAAGAACTCTTGCCGCAGAATTCAATGGGCTCGGTGAGCAGCAGATCCCAGATACGCTTAGCCGTCGGGACAAAGGTGCGCCCATCATCCGTTGCAAAGATCGGCAAGAACCGCTTGCGGCCGAATCCGGGCGCCGACAAGCTGATCGCCCACAAGGACCACACGCCCTGAATACCGTCCGGAAGACCGCCCACGCTGACGTATGGCAAGGGCTGACCCGGCACCCAGCGTGGCAGTTCACTGATCACTGCTCGAGCTCGCGGATCCTCCAGGGTCACCCATTCCAGATCAGGGCTTCGCTCGGCCGTACGCGCATCGAAACATGCCTTGGGTGACTCGCTGCCGTCTGTCCACCGTACGTGCCAAGCCTCGCCGGTCTTGAGAGCGCTACCGCCACGGGCCGGCAAACCGCACGTGATCGCACGTTCCAGCCAGAATTGCGCCGGGTGGTCGCGCCACTTGCGTGCGTCATCCGGCTCCAACGCGTGCGCGTCTGCAAGCAACCCACTGTTCTTGCGCGCTTCCGCCACCTTGTCGCGCACGTGCCTGATCGCCGCGTCGCACACGTTCTCGATGGATTCCGGATCCTGGAGCCCGCGCACGAACAGCTCGTCGAAGATCGGCTCCGCTTCCACCGAGTCCATCACGTCAGAGGCCTTGTCTACGCCGAACTCCTCGGCAATGACCGCAAGCTTCTCCTCGAGCACATCGCGGACGCGATGCTCGACAGTATCCTTGAGCACGAAGTTGACGGCCCGGACCACGTGAGGCTGGCCGATCCGGTCCACGCGCCCGATACGTTGCTCCAGCCGCATCGGGTTCCATGGCATGTCGAAGTTCACGATCACGTGACAGAACTGCAGGTTCAATCCTTCTCCGCCCGCGTCGGTAGAAATCAGCACGCGCTTGTCGCCCGCAAACGCCTGCTGCGCCTTGCTACGGGCATCGAGATCCATCCCCCCATTCAGCAATGCAATCGAGAGCCCTCGAGTTTCCAGGAAACCTGCCAGCATCGCCTGAGTCGGTACGAACTCGGTGAAGACCAGCACCTTGAGCGCCGGATCGTTGTCCTCCTGTTGCAGCTTGTAGATCAGATCCAGCAGCGCTTCGGCCTTGGCATCGGTTCCCTGCGCCTCGGTTTCACGGGCCAGCTTCAGGAGCAGTTCGATCTCCTCGCGCTCCTGCGCCCAGCCGGACATCTGGACCGCGATATCGGCCTGGGCTTGCCCATCCAGTTCGGCCCACTCGTCCATCGAGGACGTGTCGAACATATCCGACTGCAGCCTCGGGGCGTCAACGAGCAGCAGTCGCCTCTCCAGCGTCGCACGAATTGCAGCCGTACTCGAAGTCGCAAGTCGCTGCATCAGGATCATCAGGAATCCGATATGGCGCTGCTTGGCCGCGAGTGCCTGGTTGTACCCGTGGCGTACGTAGTCGGTCACCAGCTCGTACAACTGCCGCTGCGTAGCATGCCGTTCCTGCCAGGCGACCGCGTGCAGGCGGGTAACGCGCGGCTTGAACAGCGGCCTGCCCTCCGCGTCGATTGCGGCGCGCTTTTCGGTACGAATGACAAATGGCCGTACACGGTCCTTATCGACGCTGCTTTCATCAGGAAACGAGTCCCGATCCAATAGCTGCATCAAGCGCAGGAACTGGTCGGTCTTGCCCTGATGCGGCGTCGCAGACAGCAGCAACAGGTACGGTGCGGCTTCGGCCAGCGCAGCCCCCAGCTTGTACCGGGCCACCTGATCCGTGCTGCCGCCCATGCGGTGAGACTCGTCGATGATGACCAGGTCCCACGAAGCCGAGATCAGGTCTTCGAAGCGCTCGCGGTTGTAGTTGTTGAGTTGCTCCAGGCTCCAACCCCGCCGCCCCTCGAGCGGCTTGACCGAATCCAGCGAGCAGATCACCTGGTCGTTCAGCCGCCAGAGATTCTCTTCGTCGTTGCGCCACTGCCTGAACGCAACCAGCTCGGTCGGGTCGATGTACTGCAGCTGCTCGCCGAAGTGCAAGCGCATCTCGGCCTGCCACTGACGCACCAGCCCCTTGGGAGCCACCACCAAGATGCGGCGCGCCATGCCGCGCAGCTTCAGTTCGCGCAGGATCAGTCCGGCCTCGATCGTCTTGCCCAGACCCACTTCATCGGCCAGCAGGTAGCGGATTCGGTGCTGGCTCATCGCCCGGTTGAGCGCGTAGAGCTGGTGCGGCAGGGGAACGACCGAAGACTGGATCGGCGCGAGGAGCAGGTTGTCCTCCAACGCGTCGAGCAGCTTGGCCGCGGCGGCGGTATGAAGGATTTGATCGACCGACGGCTCGACGCTCTCGAGCGTGCTCAGTTCCGTCGATCGGGCTCGCACCACCGCATCCTTGGCCGGCAGCCAGACCCGGTAGATCTCCTCGCCCCACATGTCCTGGCGGTCCACGACGCGGCAGGGCGAAGCCTGCCGGCCGTGCCAGCACCAAGCACCGATGCAGAAGCCGCCGTTCACGCACTCCCCTTGGCAACGGCGGCGCGCCCAGCCCCGGTCAGGCGGTAGCGCTGCTTGCTGCTCTGGGGCTTGTCGGGAACGGTCATCTCCAGGAGGCCTGCGTCCAGCGCAGGCTGGAGGTAGGCCTCCGCGAAGTGCTTGCGGTCCTTCAGGCCCAAGGCATCGGTCAACTCCTGGCGTGTCATGTCCCCGGACACCTTCTGAAGCAGCGACAGCACTTGGGGGGTAACTTGCGGGGCCACTTGGGGGGCGACTTGTGGGGTGGTCGGCTCTTTGGCCTGCACGAAGCGCTGGCGCAACGCTTCGCGCACCTCGAACAGGGTCTCGCCAACCGCCTGCAACAACTGCTGTTGCACCAGGTAGTCCGCGATCTGCTTCGCCTGTTGGGTCGTGTTGATTCCCAGCCCGCGGATGTCAGTCAAGCTGACCCGGTGGCCGTCGAGCCGATCGAGCGCCAGCGCCAGTACGTCGGCCTGCTCGCGCGTCAGGTTCACGCCGACGGTCTCGCGAAAACGCTGCATCGCTTCGCTCACCAGTGGCCTCTTGACGAGCACCAGCTCGAATTCCTTGCGCGCCTTGTCGTTCTTCAGCAGCGGCGGCCTGCGGCCCAGCTCGTGCCAGTTGCGATAGATGGCCCGGATCCCCGTGCCGGCCTGGTCCGACAACCCGATGCGGCGGAACGCCTTGACGATCGACGGATTGCGCACCTCCTTCTCCGTCGGGTCCAGCAGCTCAGCCTCGGTCGCGAACGCATCGCCCGGGTTCCAGAAGATGGTGCGGTCGGCGAACAGGCGAATCGACGCCTTCCGGCCATGATCACCATAGTCCTGGTGAATCAGCAAGTTGATCGCTGCTTCACGGAAGGCGATGTAGTCGGGCGGATCGTCATTGCGGCGCAGCGTGGCCGGATCCAGCGAGAACGGATGCTCGGCAAGGCGCATGTAGCGTGCCACCAGCCCCTGCCAAGCCTGGAAGATGTTCTCCTCGAACACGTAGCGGTCGTGCCAACGCTGTTCGGCCGACCATTGATCGAAGGGCGTGTCGATGCGTTGGTAGTCCAGCACGGGGCGCGGCAGGATCTGGCGGACGAACCGCCCCTCGCCGAACAGCAGCACGCCGGCACGCGTGGGCAGCATGCGGCCATCGCGCTCAACAACGAAGTTCCAGTTCAGCAGGAATTCGATCGGGTCGGCGATCTCCGCGTGCTCGGCATTGCGGCGCGCGAATTGGTCCTGGTACCACTTGACCGTCGGCAGATCGAAGCACTGCGCCACCGGGATGTCCGGCAGTACCTGGCCGTCATAGCGGTCTAGCGCCGCATCGCGCAAGAAGCGCTCGAGCTCGCTCGGGCTGCACTGCTCATCGCCCGCCCCGCGTCGGAGGTAGCTCTGTCGGGGGTCACCCTTCAAGTAGACGGGCTTGTCGGCGCGAGATGACTCCGGGACATGGAACGCAAACACGTGCTTGCCATCAATCTCGAACCGGCCGGGCTGGACGGCGACTGGGCGACTGAGCTTCTGCCCGCCCCGCAGCGCACTGAGGAAGTCGTTCTGAACCTTATCTGGCTCCTCGACCCCGGTCACTACAAACTGGCCCGCACCCTCGCTGACCCCGAACACCAGCCAGCCGCCAGCAGTGTTGGCGAAGGCCGAGACGGTCTTGTAGGCATCGTCTGGAACGGCTCGCTGCGCGCGCTTGCACTCGAAGTCATTCCATTCGAACCCGTGCAGGCGCGCGAGCAATTCGTCCTGATTCATCGCCGACACCGTCGTGCCACCATCAGGCACCTACCTCCGCCCGGGTCAGTGCCTGGTCATACCAGAGCAGCAACTTCTCGTCTTCCTGCAGCGCTTCCTCGGGAATCTTCTGGGCCACCTTGATGATAGTCGCGTAGTCCTTGCGACCCCATGCGGCCTTGAACCCCGCACGCAGCACCTCCAGCCGGAACTCCTTGAGCTTTCGACCTGTGGCACCGACGTAGTCGTCGAACTCCTTGAGCAGCGCCTTCTCGCGCTTCTTCTCCAGATCGATGGCCTTGTTGGGGTCGGCCACGTACCAGCGGTCCTGTGCCTTGGCGACAAGTCGCGGCTCGCTCTTGTTTAGGCCGCGCAGATCCTTGTGGTTCGTCGAGAGGTAGCTGTGGATCTGGCTCGGCACTTCTCCCGCACCGTCGTACTTCAGGAAGTTGTTCTCCAGCAGCGCTAAGAGTTCGGGCTTAGCTTCGTGCTTCTTCCAACCGGCACCGAGTTGCGAGATGAACTCGGGGTGCAATTCCTGGTACGTGGAGGGTCGCTGCTTAAGGAAGTCGGCAAGCCAATCGATCGCGCTGCGCTCGTCGGCGACGAACATCTCGATCTGTGGCGCCTGTGCCACCTGCGCACGCTTTTTGTCGTACTCAGTCACCTGCTCGGGCAGGAACACCATGCCATCCCGCTCAGGGAAAAACCGGCGCAGGCCTTCCTGGAACTCCTGACTTGAAAGCGGGACCAATGTGCCATGCCGCACAAACCACGCCACCATGCGGTCGAAGATAATGCGCGGCGAACGCTCGACAACAAACTCAAGCACTCCAGCTCGCGATTTAACGGTCGGCAGGTACTTCAAGTGCGTTCTAACAAAATCCCATGCTGACTCTTCGGTGCCGCCAACCTTTTCAAATCTCTCTTCTAGCCCACCGTTGGGCTTATAGGCCGATATCACAAGATCTTGCTTAACCGCTGTAGTTGTCATCACGGCCTTAAAGCTGCCCTGCTTCTTGTCCAAAGCAGATACGTTCGCGACGACGAACCCAGCTTCCTGCAGCGACGTTTGAATCGTGTTCCAAACGGACGCCTGAGTGTTCGAAAACTCCACGGTCATCCATCGACCTGGCTTCAAAGTGCGGAAGAGCTCTTTAAATGCCTGAGTCAACAGCACTCGATACTCGTTAAGCTCTTTCCCTTGCGATGAGCTGACAATTGCTTCGGTGGACTGATGCGTGACAACGCCAAGCAAGGCCTCCCAGAAGAAGTTGAGCTCTGAATAGTCGAAGTTGCTGCCGAACGGTGGATCAACAAATACGTAGTCGATACTGCAATCCGGAACTCCGTTGAGCAACGTAGCGCTTTGCGTAGAAATGACACTGGTCCGCGCCGCGGTTCGCTGATACGCGAGGCTCGACGCGATCGTCTCCGCATTCCGAAAAAACGAGTTCAGCACATTTGGCGGAGTTGTCAGAGAGGCGACATACAGAGTTCCGGAGAGTGGCCCACCGCCTTTCCTGTCTGCACGAAACCGTCGCATCTTTGAGGCGTATGGCAGACAAGCTGTAAGCGTGAAAAGCAAAGCATGCCCTATCGATGTTGCTAGCATCGCCCTTATTCGACGCAGCAGGAGAGCGACAACGTACAATTCACGAGGCGTGAAGAAGTGATGAAGGTGCGTAATTCCACGAGAAGCGTTTCTCTGAGTTTCCTTTCCGGGAATCAATTTAACGATCGGGAACCCAACGTCTCGTAGGCTCCTTTCGATTCGTTGGATTACAGAAAGATCATCCTCTTCTGGTAGCTTTTCGAATCGACTACTGCCAACCGAATAGTTAATCAATACGGGAACTGTCTTTGCCACCTTAAGGGGAGTATTCAGCAGTGGATCGAGTCGATTCTCATAGCACGTCTCCCAATCGGCCTCTCTTGCAATGACGCCGCAAGAAGGGCATCGCAGCTCCGAGCGGAGGGAGTCGTTTATCTCGTCGACGGCAATCGAGTAGAAGGGATGCTGAGAGCCGCAGTTTCGGCAAGAAACAACATCTGAATAAAGTACAAACTCGACCTCGCCTTTCTGTTCACCCGGACGCTTATATGCTTTGTGGTCGACGACCTTTCGATCCCTCACCTTCCAACCGGTGTGATTGGTGGAGTACAGATCGACCGCCTCTGACTTCACGTCGGCGACAAGCGACTTCGCCAATTCCAAGAAGGTGATCGCATCAAGATCTCCATTCAAATTCCTGGCGATGAACGTGGCGATGGGTGAAAGGTCGACAAGGATCGATCTTCGACCTTGCCCTACGTGACTATTTGCCACACCAGTCATCCCGGTTCCACAAAACGCATCCAGCACAACATCGCCTGGCGCCGTGTAGTGCTCGATGTACCGCATGATTGCTCTATGCGGCACTTTGGTGTGGTACGAGTGAGTGTTGTAGATCGGGTCGTTCTTTCCTTCGCTCACGTCGACGACAAATGGCTCATGGCCCGTTTGCGAATCTTTGGGGTTCGTAGGACGTAGCGTCTTCCATTCAGCTATGAAGTCGCCGATCCATGGGTTCGGACAAGCGGTGTAGTACGGCGGATCCGACATGGCCAGAATGGCTTCGTCAGTTCCTTTGGGAAAGCCCTCCTGCTTCCGGAAGGTCGGATCCTTGAGTCTCTCGGCCAGCACCTTCAAGAAGTGCTCTCGGCGCGCCAGGTCGCTCGGAAATTTCAGCCCCAGGCACTCAACGGAGCCGGTTGCTGACTTCTGGTCTTTGTATAGATCGTTCATTGCTTGCTCCGAAGATCAAAGGCTCGGACGCATATCGCACAAGGGGTTCACCCGCTCACTCCACAACGAATCGCAGCTTGCTGGCGTCCTTGCCCTTGCAGCGATCGTTCAAGAAAGCTTCGAATCGCTTACGCAGGTCTTCCGGCGTGGCCGGCGAGCCGCCTTGCAAAAGCGCCTTCTTGATGTCTTCGCCAGTGATGCCGATCTTCTCCAGGCCCGAGAGCGCTTCCTGCACGGCGCTGACGAAGTCGGGTGGCACGGGGTCCGGCAGCTTCTTCGACGCGACGAACTTCTTGATCAGTTCACGCGCAGAGGTGCTCAGCAAGTCGAAGGTGACCTGGATGATCGGATCGTCCAAATTGTCCAGCAGCGTCTGCTGCCAACCGTCGAGAAGACGGTCCAGCTCCTCATCGAGTTGCTTGAGCACGTTGGCCGCGGGCAGGAAGTCGCCTTGCTCGTTGGCCGGCCGGAAGTTGCAGTGCGGGCAGTACGGGCTTGCAGCCAGCTCGGACTCCACCAACGAGGCACAGCTCTTCAGCTTATCGAGCTTGTCGTCGAAGGTCGTGAGCTGGCTTGTCGGCATGAGCGAGATGCCCGCGAGCGCGCGCATCGCGACCAACCGGGGATCCTTGCGCAGTGCCGACTTGGTCTTGTCCTCGGCAACGCCCAGGCGCGCTTTGCTGTGCTGGGCAACGTAGGCCGTCAGGTAATCCCTTTTCAACTTCGCCAGTGTCTGCCGATAGTCGGCGGCATGCTTCGCGCTGCGGTCCGTCGCCAGCTTGTCGAGAATGTCCTTCCGCGCCGCCTGCGCCTGCTTGACCCAAGGATGATCTCCGGCCAGAACCAGCTCGGCCTGCGACAGGTAGCCCGCCGTAGCCCCGAGCTCACCGACGAGTTCCAGCAGCTTCTCGACCGACGCCAGGACCTCGAGGTTCTTCTTCTGCGCATCGATGTCGTCCGAGCCGATGCGCAGGTTCTTGAGCTTGCCCACCGTGTTGTACGGCGTCAGGCCCTCCGTGAAGGTCTTAAGCCCTTCCAGCCTGGTACGCCAGTCGCGGATCTCGTCGTCGGTCAGCAGCGGCTTGCCCCAGAAGCTGAGCTTTCCGTGCAGGTCCGTGCCAGCGATGAGCACACGGGAAACGAGCTTGGAGACGGCTTCAAGCAGCTGCTTGACCGGCTCTTCCAATCCCTGCGTGGCAAGCTGGGCCAGACCGGGCGAAAGACCCAGCAGCTCAAACAGCGAGCGCAGCACCGCGACATTGATCTCCTTCGGTGCTTCGACGTGCTTGAACTGCTTCAGCTCCTCAAGATTGCGCTCGGCCAGCTGGATGACTTTACCGGAGTCGACCTTGTCGCCCGTGATGGCCAGGACGATGTCGCCGGCGTAGACGAGCCCGCCAAGCACCGTCACCAGCAGATCGGGTTCCAACCGGAATTTCACCGAGTGAAAGTATTCGACGTCGCTCGCCCCGCTCAGCAGCTCTCCTCGGTTCAGCACCTGGCCATGGCCCTTGGCCTTGAGACGGCTCAGGACCTCCTGCGCGTAGCGGGAACGGCCCGGGTCGATGCGATCTCCATCGAGCATTTCCAGGGCATCCAGGATGGCATTGGCGTCCTTGGTGCGTGTGCCACCCGCCAGCGCCTTGAGTGCGCTGCCGACCAGCTGCTTGCGGTTGGCCTCAGTCACCAGCATCGAGAAGACGGGGTACTCGGGCGCGATATCGACGAAGTGCTGCTTGAGCGCCAGCCCGGAAATCACGTTGACGATGTCGCGGAAGTTGGCGCGCTCGTCGGCGCCCAGGCGCAGCTTGTCGCGGATCGAGACGCCCTTGGTCCACTCCTGCAGGGTCTTGGTCTTGCCCTGGTAGGTGACCTCGTAGGCGGTCATCTGCTTTTCCTGCAGCCACTTGCTCATGTCGCGCAAAGCGTCCTTGGCTTTGTCAAGGTAGATGGCCTTGGCGCCACCGCTGGCAGTCGACGCGAGTTCCTGCGCCGCCGCATAGAAGGACAGGTGCCGCCTGATAGCGTCGTCCAGGCCCTTCAGTCGGAAGAACACCTCGTCGGCCCTGCTCTCGTCGCGAAAGCGCGGGGGCTCGAACGGCTGGATGAAGTAGACGTAGAAGTCGCGCTCGGGCTGCGCCGTGGGGCGATCGTTGGGCGCGCCGAAGAACAGGTAGCCGTTGCGGTCGACGCGGTGCTCCTGCCACTCGATCTGGTACTGCCAGATCTGGTGACCGGTGACGTAGGTGCTCTCGTCGGTCCGCTCCATCAATTGCTTGATGGCACCGTAGTAGGCACGGTCCAGCGCATCGTCCGACAACGCTTCGGCGCGCTTCTCGATCTGCGCGTCGTAGTCGACGTCCTTCTTCAGGTCGAGGTAGTACTGCTCGGTGTCGGCAGCCTTGGAAATGAACTGTCCGTTGACCGTCTTGACGATCTCGCGCAGCGTGGTCTGCACGGCGGTCAGCAGGTCGTCGGCCGGATCTCCGCCCATCTCCTCGATGCCTGGCTGGTACAGGCAAAGGGTGTCGCGCAATTCCGCCGCCGTGGGACCCACCGGCACGTAGATGTCGCCCCCCGTCGTGAGCCGGTGCACCGAGAGCCCGCTGATTACACGCAGCGCCATCGCCTTGTAGGTCGGGCGGGAGAAGGCCTTCTGCACGCGCTCGGTCAGCACCTCGGACACCTTCAGCACGGGCCCGATGCTCGGGTCGGACCGCAACACCGAGTTGGATGTTACGGACTCCCAGAACTTGTCGTAGCCGATCAAGCCCGGGCGATCGTCCGGTACGTCGGTGTTGAGGATGGCCTGGATCTGGTCGCGCAACGTGACCAGCGCGCCGCGCTTCTCGGTGAATACCAGCCGCTCGAAGGTGCCGATGTACTCCGGATGAACGGGGAACAGGCGCACGTACTCGTCCATGCGCTCGTTCATGGTGCTGTAGAACTTGGCGAACTTGGTGAGGTAGGCGCGGATCCGGTTCTGCTGGTCGGCGGTCTTCTTCAGCAGACGTTCGGCCACGACGAAGCTGACGTCCTGGCGGGCGAGCAGCACCTGGGTGAAGCGATCCTTGACGCGGCGCAGGCTGTCCGCCACGTGCTGGAACCGGGTGCTGTCGAAGATGGCTTCCTGCACGCCGGCTACGAAACGGAACCGCAGATGCTTGGAGACCTCGCCGATCTCGCGCAGGAACGACAGGTCCAGCACCAGGTCGTGATCCTTGCGGGAACGCAGGAACTCCAGGAACTCGTCGACGACCAGCAGCACGCCATGGTTTGGGTGGACTTCGGCGAAGGTCGCCATCATGTTTTCGAAGGCCGTCTTGTTGTTGACGACCTTGTCTGCCGGCGGAAACGCGAACGTGACACCGTTCTTCTGAAGGAATAGCTCAAGCTGCTGGGTAACGATTTCGCGCAACGACATCTGACTCGAAATCTCGATGCGATGCACCTTGAACTTGCCCGCGATCGCCACAGCCGCCTCTGCCACCTTGGGATGGCGAATCATGGTCCGATAGCCCGCATCCTCGGCCACCAGCGAAATCACCGACATGAGGTGGGACTTGCCAGTGCCGTAGTTTCCGACGACCAACATTCCCTTGTGATCCACGGATTCATCGAACGAAAGCTGCGGGATCATCACCTTGGCGATCCGCTCCGCCATGTCATCCGAGATGACGTACGTTGCAACGAGTTTCTTCGCCTCGGCAGGACGGTTCGCGTCGAGCAACTGGATGACCGACTCGATCGGCTCGAACTGGATGAGATCGCTATAGCGCACGCGGTCCTCGCTTCTTTCTCTATGACTGGATTTCGAAAGTGACTACACCCTCTACCCCGTACTCCCTGAACTCGGCATGACCGTGCGTTGCGTACTGCAATTTCTGGTCGTTCATTTCACCCGGCCAAACCGCCAGTACCTTTCGCACTCGCGCAATCTGGCGCAGCACGTCGAGAGGGTCGATTCGTAGGGTTCGGTCAAAAAGAATCTCGAGATGATCGAGCATGACCAGATTGTCGTCAGTCCTGGCCGGCAGCAAATCACGCAGAGTGTCCACGGCAGTGATCGGGCGCCTGCTCGCTGCGCGGCTGGCAAGCCGACGCCCGAGCGCGCTACCGACACTCACGATCGCGCTTCCGCGCTGACTGGCAAAACAACGGAGTGCACGGGAGCATCTTCGGTGGTCATGGGAAACAAGGAGCACAAGCTTGCTGTGCAGTTCCCCTACCGCATCGACAGCAGCCTGCAGACCCTCGATCACGAGCCATCCCCAGCGCGGAGCGTGAGGCGGCAAGATACCCTATTTCTCGAGAGGAACCGGGACCCACGGATGTGCAGATTGCCTTAGCGCATTAACTTCGCCGAGGCGATCGACAACCGGGCGGACGACGGCCTGCCCGATTGCCACTTCCGGCTCTGGGGCGAAACCGGCTCAGGATTGCGGTGTCTCCCGCGCAAAGCCTGTGACCGCCGCCTTCAACGTCACCGCCGCCGCCAACGAGATCCGCTCCGCCCCCGCCATCGCCTCCCCGTCGCCGTCGTCGGCCTCCAGGGCCGAGAACAGGACCTCTTCCTCGTCCCGGTAGGCGCCCTTGGGGCTGACCCGGCCGCCGAAGCTGTCGGGGTCCGAGACGCCGTAGGCGATGTCGCCCACGCGCCACTGGCGCGCGCCGGCCTTCGAGATGTCTGCGGCGTGGGCCTCGGCGCGCTTCAGGATCTCGAGGCGCAGTTCTTCGTAGGCGGCGTCCACGCGCTCGCGCGAGAGGCTGTAGTCGACCTTGGGCGTGCCGACCTGCAGGCCTTCGCGGCTGGCGGCGCGGGCGCGCGCGGCGAGGTTCCAGTTCTCGGCCGCGCCGACCCTCGCGGTGGCGACCAGACGCACGCGCTCGTAGCCGGTGGCGTCGGCCTCGCGCGCGATGCGCGAGAAGACCCACTTCGCCGCCACCATGGCCTCGAGCGCATCGCGGATGCGCTTCTCGAGCGCGGCCTGGTCGCGGTCGCCGGCTTGCACGAGGGCAATGACCGGCACGGCCATCTTCACGTCCCCCTGCGGGAGGACCTTGCGGGCAAGGACGCGGTAGCGAAGGGTATCGGTGAGGTGCGGGTGGTCGAGGACGAGGGGCATCGGGGCTCCTTGGGTTGGGCGCCTGGAAGCTTGAAGCGCAGGAGGCTCACCACGCGAGCCCCCGTCCTCCGCCCGCCTCAGTCGGTGACCCGGGAACCGGCCTCCCACGCCACCCCCTCCCTCCCAAAGTGCCCGAACGCCGCCACCTGCCGATACTGCGGCGCACGCAAGCGCAGGCGCTCGATGATCGCCGATGGCGTAAAGCGCTCCGGTGCCGCGAGCGCCCTCGCCGTAGCATCCAGTTCGCCGGTGCCGAAGGTCTCCACCCCCACCGCCACCGGCTCGGCCACGCCGATCGCGTAGGCGAGCCGCACCTCGCAGTGCCGCGCCTGACCGAGCGCCACGATCTCGCGCGCGAGCTGGCGAGCGGCATAGGCGGCGGAGCGGTCGACCTTCGTCGGATCCTTGCCGGAGAAGGCGCCACCGCCGTGCCTGGCGTAGCCGCCGTAGGTATCGACGATGATCTTGCGCCCGGTGAGCCCGGCGTCCGCGGCCGGGCCGCCGAGCACGAACAGGCCACCCGGATTCACGTGGAGCTTGGCGCGGTCGGCGAGCGCCCGCGGCAGGGCCGCGCGGATGACACCTTCGATCACGAGGTCTCGCACGGTGGCCTGCGAGAGCCCGGGCGCGTGCTGCGTCGAGACGACCACGGTGTCGATGCGCGAGGGGCGGCCATTTTCGTAGGCCACCGTGACCTGGCTCTTGGCATCCGGGCCGAGGCCCGCGCCCTCGGGCGTGGCGCGAAAGCGCTTGTGCGCGCGCATCAGCGCGTGCGCCCACGCGATCGGCGCCGGCATCAGTTCGGGGGTCTCGTCGCAGGCATAGCCGAACATGATTCCCTGGTCGCCTGCGCCGCCGGAATCGGCCTTGTCGCGGATCTCCGGCGACTGGATGGAGAGATCGACGTCGATTTGCAGCTCCGCCGGATCGAATCCCCAGCGGCCATCGGCATGGCCGATACCGGCGGCCACGTCACGCACGATCGCTGCGATGTCCAGGCGAGCGTGCGTGGTCAGTTCGCCGAACACCCAGACGCGCTGCCCCTTCGCCGCGGTCTCGACCGCGACGCGCGACTCCGGGTCTTCGGCGAGGCAGGCATCGAGCACCGCGTCGGACACCTGGTCGCAGAACTTGTCCGGGTGGCCGTCGGACACCGACTCGGACGTGAACAAGCCTTCGGTCAATCGCATGGTGTTTCTCCTGTTTAGCGGTCTTCGGCAAGACGCCGGGGGCCGCAATCCGGATCAAATCCCCCCTTGCTGCTCGATTCCAGCCGCGCAGCGATCAGGCGGCGAGGTAGACCTCCCCGCACGCCCGCATCGTGTTGTCGTGGATGTCCAGCACCTTGCGCAGCGGCGTCTGGTAGCCGCCCGCGAGATTCCACGCGACCGGGATGCGCAGGGCCTGCGCGGCGCGAAAGACGGCGAGGTCGCGCTGGTGGAGTTGCTCGGTCGTCAGCCAGCCGCCGAGCGGGTCGTCCACGTGCGGGTCGGCACCGGCCTGGTAGAGGATCACGTCGCAGGCGCGCAGGCCGCGCACGATGGCGGGGATCTGCGCGAGGAAGTCCTTCGCCTGCCGGGGCGAGTGCCAGTGATGCCCCGCGGTGTAGTGCTCGATGTACGCGAGGCCGAGATGCTGGAGGATGTCGTCGGTGCCGTCGCCGTAGTGCTGGTCGAAGTCGAGGATGCCCACGCGCTGCGCGAAGCCGGCGTCGCGCAGCGCCTGCGCCGCGACGACGAGGCCGTTGAAGGTGCAGTAGCCGTGCGCGGACTCGTAGTGCGCGTGATGGAAGCCCGAGCACGGCGCGACGGCCACCGCGGCGTTCGTGATCGCCTCGCGCGCGGCGGCGAGCATCGCGCCACTGGTGTAGGGCAGCGAGCGCGCGACCTCGGCCGAGCGGTTGCCGAAGCCGTTGAGCTCGACGCCGGCGAGGACGTCGTGCACGTACCCCGGATCGTGCGCGCGGCAAAGCTCGGCGTGGCGCACGGGCGCAGGTTCGCGCACTTGGAGCGGAACGGAGAGTCGCTGCCAGGACGCCATCACGTCGGCCGGCTTGCCGGCGCTGGGCGAGAAGCTCTCCGCGTCGGCGAGCATGAGGGGAGTGAAGTAGACGGGGATGCGTTCGATCAAGTGGCGTTCTCCTTTGGTCGTCGAGTGGGTGGCGCGATGCGCTACTGCGGCCGGCGGCCCTGCTCTTTCGCCTCTTGCGCCTCGCGTGCGGCCTGGGCTTCTTCCGCAAGGTCGCACAGGTGCTGCCCGAGCAGCCGCATCACGTCGCCCGCGACGTACGGCCCGCTGTGGACCACCATCTCAGCCAGCTTCCACGTCACCACGTTGGCGAATGCGGGCAGGAAGCGCCGCCTTGCGGCCTCGTCCAGCAGCGCGTCCATCTTCTCGAGGAGAGTGGCCTCGAATGCCTTCGCGTCCTGCGGCGTCAGCGGCGCCGACGCGGGCCCGCGGGACACCTGCGTACCGACCGTCTTGCTCGTTGCCATGGATACCTCCAGTTCCCCAGGATTCACGGGGCGTATGGCGGGCCATGGGGCTGGCCGTGCCAACGCTTTAGCCGCACTTGATGAGTCGCCCGCAAGTTGTCGATCAAATCGGCGACGCGCTCTCGCGCATTCCTGCTCGAGCCTGCCCGGCGAGAGGCTCGCTGCGCGAGCCCCTCGCCGCCCTGCTCT
Source organism: uncultured Enterobacteriaceae bacterium (assembly GCA_964617355.1). Classification (GTDB taxonomy): domain Bacteria; phylum Pseudomonadota; class Gammaproteobacteria; order Burkholderiales; family SG8-39; genus CAZTDU01. The sequence goes on along the minus strand of CAZTXP010000050.1, from coordinate 51,182 downwards.
ACTCCGGCTCGGCCATCACCAGCACCGTGTCGGAGTGCAGACCCGGCTCGTTGGCCGGGTCCCACTCGACCCAGAAGAACGCATCCGGGGTCTTGCGGCCGACGCGGAGCTTGAATTGCCGCGTGGCTTCGATCACGGGCACCCGCCCGCGCTCGATGTCGGGCGCGATACGCGCGCCTCGCCGCTTGTCGATCCTGCTCATGCACACCTCCGTGAAGTCGAAGTCGTTGCATGCCACCCGCATTGGGGCGGACGACGCAGGCAATACGACACCCGCGCCGCTTGCGGACGCACCACGCCCGCAAAGGCTCTGCAATGGACTTTTCCGCTTACCGCTTCACGAAGGCGGGTGTGCCGCCCTGGATCTTTCGAGTGCCACGAGAATGCCCTCCGGTTCAGGTTCCGATCGGCCCCCGGGGAATCCGGGAGGGCCGCCGCTTTAGCAGAACTTCCACCGCTCGTCGCCCTGCAAGTTGACGCTTAACTCGGCGACTTGTTGCTCCCGGCACCGAGGTGCCGGCCCATCTGCATGCCCAGAAATGCAAAAGCCCGCTTCAACGATGGCTGAAACGGGCTTGCCCGCTTTAGCCGCATTTGTAACGCGCCCGCAAGCTGGAAATTTCAAATCGGCGCGGAGAGTATTGTAATTCAACGCGCCGATTTCTTCAAGCAAAACCTGCGCGTTCTTCGAGTGAAAAGCACCTCGGTGGTCGATGCACGCTCACCCCCGCCCGATCCTCCGATACCGATGCCCCACCGTGACAACCTCGCCATCCCCCGACACCACGGCATAGAGCCGCGATAGCCGCGCCAGGCGCTTTCGCGTCTCGCCATCGGCCACACTCTCCAGCCTGCGGCGGGCCTTCTTGTCGACGTAGACGATCGTGCCGCCGCGGTGGTCGAAGGCCTCGCGGCCGAAGTCGAGCAGTTGCGCGAGGGCGTCGTCGTCGATGCCGCGCTGGCGCATGCGCGTGCGCGCGTGGGCGGTGAGCCGCGGCGCGGCCACCGAGGCGGTGTCGATCGGCTCGAACAGCGGTGCGTCGCGCGGCATGGTGCCCTCCCCGGCTGGATGTGAGGCCAGTATGGGGAGGGGGTGGCTCAGGGGGTGAGCCTGCGTCCGGGCAGGATGGGCCGGGTTGATTCCGGACATGCGGGAGTAGACTGTGCGAATGCTCGATTGGTCCACCTGCCCTGCCGTCACCCGCGACCCCGACACCCTCGGCGGCGCGTGGGTGTTCCGCGGCACGCGCGTGCCGGTCAGCGCCCTTTTCGAGAACATCGAGAGCGGCGCGACGGTGGAGCAGTTCGTCGAGTGGTTCCCCGGCGTGCGCCGGGAGCAGGCCGACGCGGTGCTGGAACACGCCGCCCGCAGCCTGCAGGCTGCCTGATCCCGCGGCTGCAGTCGATGGCAGCGGATATCGCGGGAGCCCTGGTCAGGCTGCGTCGCCGCGACTACCTGGAACTGCCGCTGCCAGCGTAGCGTCCACGGGTGGCGCGCCCTCCCCCTCCCGCCTCTCATACGCCTCCGCCACCGCCATCCCCGCCAGCCGCGCGCGGGCGCTGGCTTCGAAGTTGCCCGCGGCCTTGGCGTCGAAGAGGCGCCAGCCTTCAGGCTTGCGGGCGATGCCCAGGGTGGCCACGCGCGCGCCGCTGGCGGCATCGCGCAGCGAGAAAATGCGCACTTCGCGATCCATGCAGTCGGGCGTGAAGTTGCGCACGCAGTGGCGCATGGCCTGCGCTTCCTCGAGGAGCGCAGCGTCGGAGGTGAGCGGCACGACGCGAAAGCCATCGACGTCGCATTCGCCAAGGGCGCTCGTCCAGACGGCGTGGTTGTCCACCGCGCGCTCGTGCTCTTCGAAGAGCCAGTCGAAGTGCCGGCGCACGAGGGCCTCCCAGCCGGCGCGGCGCTGGGGCTTGTCTAGGCGCACGCGCTCGTCCGCGGCCCACGGGGCGACGTTGCCGAACTCGCGCACGAGGTTGGCGAGGTTAGCGCCGCGGCGGCGGGCGTGCGCCTCGCGCAGCGCGAGACCCATCACCGCGGCCGGCACGTCGCACCAGCCGTCGTGGAAGTTCACGCGCACGCCGATCCCGGCGAGCCACGCCGCCACGAAGCTCGGCGGCGGTGGGGGCGGCAGGCCCGCCGCCTGCAGCGCGCGCAGGTAGTGGATCGCGACGTTCATGCTCGCCCCGCCGACGGCCACGCGCCACGCCGGGCGCAGGAGGCGCGCGCCGTGCCGCGCAAGGTAGCGCCAGCCTGCCTCGGTGACGCCGTTCGCGCGCAGGCCCGCCTTCAACTGGCCGACGACGTTGCTCGCGGGCCGCAGCGTGCGCTCGTGCAGACCCATGCGCACCAGTGGCAGGAGGCCCGGCGTCTCGGCGTGCACGTCGGCGAAGAGCGCGCGATGGCGCCACGCGAGCGAGTAGTCGATGTTGGTCACCGAGTCGCGATGCGGAAGCGGCCGCGCCAGGCGCGCGAGGCGCATGACCTCGGGGTCGAGCGCGAGCGCCCGCGGCAGCGCCTGCCGCCGCAACGCGCGGAACCACGGGTCGCCGACCAGGCGCGCGTACGCGGCGTGGCAGAGCCACCGGTCGTGCTCGCTCGGAAAGACCGGGTGCCAGCCCGGGCCGAAGAGGCCGCGCTGCGGGAAGTTGTCCGAGAGGCCGAGGCGGCGCACCGCCTCCTCGAGAAAGCCGGGCCGGCACAGCGGGCGCGCGAGGTCGGTGGTGTAGCGCTGGACGACCCAGCGGCCGTCGTCCATGCGCCGCACCGGCGCCACGCGATGCAGGCGATCGATGAAGGCGTAGCCGATGTGCTCGAATACCTGGACGATGCGCACCTCGCCGAAGCGCAGCACCTCGGGCGGCTCGAGCATGCGCTGCGAGGCCCACGCGAACAGCACATCGAGCCGGTCGGCGAGCAGCCGGCGGCCGGCGAATTCGGATACCCCGCAGCTCGCCTGCACGGCGAGCGACGGGCGGATGGGGTAGCGGCGGTTGGTGTTGGCGATGGCCTCCGTGGGGTGCGGGTTGCGTTGTCGTGCAAGCCCAGTATCGGAGGCGCGAGGCTCACCCCGTGAGCCACCCCCGCCCCACAATCCCCTCGCCCACCCACCGGAGCCCCACCATGACCCCCAACGCCCCGCTCAAGGAAGACTTCCGCAAGGTCGACGTGTTCCACCGCGACGGCCGCCTGCTGAAGACCTACGGCATCCACTTCATCCCGATCAACTACCGCTGCACGTGGGACGAGTTCCTGCAGCAGGCGCTCGTCATGGCGCGCGAGGATCGCCTCGTGCCGCGCTCGGAGCTGAAGGGCCTCGTCGCGCGGCGGCACATCGCGTGCGGGCCGTTGCGCAGGCGGCACCTGCGCCGGCCTTCGACGGGCCGCGCCTAGCCCTGCAGCGCCGCCGAGAGCTTGCGGTAGGCGGCCTTGAACGCCGCGAACGCCTTGCGCAGCAGCCGGTAGTTCTCGAGCACCCGCTTCGTGTCGAGGTGCTGCGCGTAGTTGTGGTGCAGCACGTGCCTGAAGCGCCGCAGCTCGTGGAGCATGGCGCGCAGGTTGGCGTCGAGCAGCGCCTCGCGAACGCCGTCGATCGGCACGGCCATCTGGTCGACGAGCTTCTCGTGCCAGCCGCCGGCGGCCGGGGCTTCGTATCCGTCGATCTCGGTGGCCACCGCGGCCATCACGCCCTCCAGGCCCGTGAAGACCGAACGGATGCCTTCGGCGAGGGCCGAGCGGTGCGTCCACTCGTCGTAGAGCTTCGGGTGGCCGGTGCGCAGGGCCTCGCTGCGCGCATGGGAATGCTCGAGGTTGCGCAGTTCCGCCTCGGCGGCGGCGAGCTGCTGGTCTAGCCGGGCGAAGATCGGGTGCGTCATCGCAGCACCTCGCGCAGCGCCGGCGGCACGCGATCCGCGTAGACGAGGTCGAACGGGAAGCCCTTCATCTCGGCGCGCACGACCGCCTCGATGGCGGCGTCGTCGAGCGGGCCGCGGTCCTCGACGAGGAAGTCGACGTCCGAACTCGCGCGAAAGGCGCCGCGCGCCATCGAGCCGATGATGCGGGCCCGCACGCCTGCCGCCTCGAGCCTCGCCAGCGCGGCGGACGCGCGCGGCGCGGCGGTCTGCAGCCGCTTCGAGGCGCGCTCGCGAAGGATGCGGGAAAGCGGCGCCTGCTCGGGCAGGCCGACCACCGGCGCCACCGGCGTCGCCGACGCGCCCGAGGGGCGGCCGGCCGGCACGAGCCGCGCCACCACGCGCCCGTGGCGCTCGATGGCGGTCTCCTCGCCGGCGATGGCGCGCTCGATCAGCTCGGCGAAATTCTGGCGGGCGCGGGTGGCGGTGATCGTACTCATGGTCAATTTTTGAATATTTTGTACATTTTGGCAACCCGCGCTGGCACGGGCCACGTCACCGGACTGGAAGGTGCGCTTTCGCACCGATTCCCCCATGCACGACACGCGCAACTGCTTGTCGAATGCGATGATCGGACAATGGGATACTTCAAATTCCTGCCCTATTGGATCTGCGCGTTCGCGGCCGTACCGATCATCGCGACGATCATGGTGCCCGGCACGGTCCGGACCCGGATGCGGATCCTGGGCAGGACCACGCTGCTCGCATCAGGCGTGGCCATCGGGGCGATCCTGATCCTGACGTTGTCGTTGACCCTCCCGTTGACGCCCGGCATCGTGTTCGCGATCTACGTAACGCCGTTCGTGTGCGCGATCGGCGCGGTGCTCCTGGTGCGTGCGCGCGCGCCGCGCTGGCGGGACTGGCCGGCCAGCCGGCTGGACCGCTTCGAATTGATGCTCTATGCGGTACTGGTCGCGAGTACGGCGGTCTGCATCGTGCTCGTTCCGGGCCCGTTCTCGACCGTCAAGACCTGGGTCGGCATCTATCCCACCATGTCCAAGGCGTGGGGAATCGCGATCGCCTTGCTCGGGCTAGTGGCGATGGACCTGCTGCCTACCGCCCCGCGTGCGGGCTTCGCCCTGGGCGCCGTGTTCTACCTGGCACAGGTGTTCGGGTACGCATCGTTCGCCGGCCAGCGCGACGGATGGAGTCTCGGAAACGGGGTTCTCGACTACCGCGTCTACATGGGCGACAGTCGATACGCCGCTTGGATCGACCTCGTAGCGAGCACATTGTTCGTCGCACATGCATTCGCGGCGATTCGCCGGCAGATGCGCGTTCGTCGCCGGCCAGCCTGATCACCGCCAGGCAGACACCGATCCCCAGCGCGCCTCACGGCGGCGTCGCTGCGTCGCGGCCGGGAGGAGCATCGCGATGCCTCGTGCGAACCTGACCTGGAGGTCGACGGGGCGCGCCCTATTGCGATTTCGCCCTATGTCGAGCTCGATTCCCACGAGAGGGGACGCCGCGAAGAATGCGGCGAGGCCCGTCTTTCGCCGACCCTGCTGCGGGTACCCCGCGGCCGATACGACGATCGCCGCAACTCGGCCACGCACGGGATCGGATACCCCCGCTCCTGCAGCACCATCCCCGCCCTCTTCGCCACGTCAGTCCGCCGTCGCCCCCGAGGCCCTCACCACGCCCGCCCAGCGCGCAAGCTCGTCGTGGAAGAACCTGTTCGCCTCGTCCGCACCCATCGGCTGCGGCACGGCGCCGAGGCCCAGCAGCTTCTGCCGCACGTCGGGGATCTGCATCTGCCGGTTCACCTCGGCGTTCAGCTTGCGGATCGCGTCGCGCGGCGTGCCGGCGGGGGCGAAGAGGCCGAACCACGAGCTCAGGTTGTAGTCGGCGATGCCCGCCTCGATCATCGTCGGCACGTTCGGAACGCTGGCGTCGCGCTCGCCGCTCGTCACAGCGAGCGCGCGCATCTTGCCGGACTGGATCTGCGGCACCACCGCGGGCAGGTTGGAGAACACGCTGTCGATCTGGCCGCCCATCAGGTCGGTGAGGCTCGGCCCCGTGCCCTTGTAGGCGATGTGCGTCCACTGGATGCCGGTCTTCTGCGTGACCATCACGCCGCACAGGTGCAGCACGCTGCCCACGCCCGAGGAGCCGTAGCTCACCTTGCCGGGGTTCGCGCGCGCGGCGTCGAGCAGGCTCTTGAGATTCTGGTGCGGCGAAGCCGGGTTCACCAGCAGCACGTTCGCGGTCGAGGCGATCGGCGCGGCGTAGACGAGGTCGCGCTTCGCGTCGTAGGGCATGGTCTTGTAGAGCGACGGGTTCACCGCGTTCGAGCCCGAGGTGCCCAGCAGCAGCGTGTAGCCGTCGGCGGGCGACTTGGCGACGACGTCCGAGCCCACGTTGCCGTTGGCGCCGGCGCGGTTCTCGACCACCACCGGCTGGCCCCACGCCTCGGAGAGGCGCTGGCCCATCAGGCGCGCGAGCACGTCCGACGTGCCCCCGGCGGCATAGGGGACGACGATCCGGACCGGCTTCGAGGGCCACTCCTGCGCGTGGGCGTTCGCCGCGGCGAGCGCGGCGCAGATCATGATGGCGAAACGACGCATGGGTTCCTCCTCCCGAGAGAAACGATGGCGAACGTCGAGTGTAGACTCGCCGCACTCCAGCGGCCAAGACCGTTTCTCGCCACGCCACCATGCTACAAATCCGCAAGCTCAGCGATGCCTTTGGCGCCGAGATCCTCGGCCTCGATCTCTCGAACGAACTCGACGACGCCACCTACGCGGCGCTGAAGAAGGCCTACGCCGATTATTCGGTGCTGCTGATCCGCGGGCAGAAGATGTCCGACGAGCGCCACGTCGAATTCAGCCGTCACTTCGGCGAACTCGAGATCCACGTGCTGCGCGAGTACGTCTCGCCCGAGCACCCCGAGCTCTACCGCATCGGCAACATCAAGGACGCCAGCGGCAAGGCCATCGCCATCGCGGACGCCGGCGCGTACTGGCACACCGACCTCTCGTACACCTCGCGCCCGAGCCGGGGCTCGATCATGCAGTCGCACATCATCCCGTTCCGCAATGGCGTGGCGATGGGCGACACCTCGTTCTGCAGCACGGCCGCGATCTACGATTCCCTGCCGGAGCGATTGAAGGCCTCGATCGAAGGCCGCAAGGCCGTGCACCGCTTCTGGGACCGCTACATCGCCTCGCGCCGCAACGCCGGGCAGGAAGTGACCATCAGCGACGAGCGCCGCGCGACGCTGCCGGACGTCGAGCACCCGATGGTGAAGGTGCACCCCGAGACCGGCCGAAAGTGCCTCTTCGTGAACGAGGGCTTCACCATCCGCGTGGTCGGCATGCCGGAGGCCGAGTCGCGCGCGCTGCTGGACGAACTCTTTTCGTACATCGGCCGCGCCGAGACCGTGTACCGCCACAAGTGGCAGGTCGGCGACGTCGTCATGTGGGACAACTGGGCCACCCAGCACGCCCTCAACGTCGACTACGGCCCCGACGAGCCGCGCTTCATGCAGCGCACGACCATGGTGGGGTCGGAGGTCTTCTAGTCCGATTTCGTGGCCGGCGGCGGCCCGCCGGCCGCCGCGGGGGCGCCCAGCGTGAACCAGAAGGTCGCGCCCTCCCCCGGCTTCGACTCGGCCCAGATGCGCCCGCCGTGGCGCTCGACCACGCGCGCCGCGATCGCAAGCCCGATGCCCGTGCCGCTGAATTCCGCGGGCGAATGCAGGCGCTCGAAGGCGCGGAAGAGCTTGTGCGTGTACTGCGGCTCGAAGCCGGCGCCGTTGTCCTTCACGTACCAGGCGGCAACGCCCTCCGACCAGCCGAACTCCACGCGCGGCCGCTCGACGCGCGCCGAGTACTTGAAGGCGTTGCCGACGAGGTTGTCGAGCAGTTGCTCGAGCATCGCGGCGTCGCCATTCGCGGCGGGCACGCCCGCGCACTCGAACTCGGCGCGCGGGTACTCGACCCTGCAGCGCGCGGCGATGCGCCTCGCCATCGCGGCGAGGTCGACCTGCGAGCGCGCCAGTTCTTCGCGGCCGATGCGCGAGAGGCGCAGCAGCGCGTCGACCAGCACGCCCATGCGCGTGGCATCGTACTCGATGACGCCGAGCCGGCGCCGGCCCTCTTCGGACAAGCGCTCGCCCTCGTCCTCGATCACCATGCGCGCGAAGCCGTTGATCGCGCGCAGCGGCGCGCGCAGGTCGTGCGACACGGAGTACGCGAACGCCTCCTGCTCGCGCACTGCCGAGCGCAGCGCCTCGGTGCGGCGCTGCACGCGCGCCTCGAGCTCGCGGTTGGCCTCGGCGAGCGCGAGCTCGAGGCGCATGCGCTCGGTGATGTCGCGGGTAATGCCGCGGTAGCCGCGGAAGGCGCCGTCCTCGCCGAAGACCGGCGTGCCCCAGAGCGACAGGTAGTGGATCTCGCCGTCGCGCGGCCGCCGCATGCGAGCGCGCACGCCCTGGTAGGGCTCGCGCCGGCGTCGCATGGCATCGAACTCCTGGAGGCTCATCTGCATCAGCTCCATGCCGTAGCCGAGCTCGCCGAGGCGCTTGCCGAGCATGTGCGCCGCGTCCATGCCGAGCAGGTGCAGCCCCTCGCCCTCGACGTGGGTGAAGCGCAGGTCGGCGTCGACCTCCCAGATGTAGCTCGCGAAGAGGTCGACCAGTTCGCGCGTGCGCGCCTCTGCGCGCGTGCGGGCCTCGACCTCCTGCTGTGCGAGCTGGTACGGGCGCTCGATGCCGTGCACCACCACCGCCCGCGCGAGCAGCAGGTACGCGATGACCTTGTAGAGGTGGCCGACGAGCTGGAACGCGTCGGTCACGGTGCTGTAGTGCGTGAAGCACAGTTCGCTCAGTGCCGACACCGCGCACGCCGCGGCGATGCCCAGGCGCTCGGGCGACCCTTCGGCGCGCCACGCGCGCAGGTGCAACAGGCCGGCCGCAAGGAAGATCGCGATCAGCCCGTACTCGATCGCGACCTTGGCCTCGGTTAGGCCGGTGATCGGGCGCCACACCACCGGCAGCACGCCGGGATTGCCGAGGATGACGCCGTAGGTGCCGGCCACCAGCAGCCCGGTGAGCCCGAGCAGCACCGCGCGCATGCCCGGCTCCTCGGCCTTGCCGGTATCGCCCAGCGGCAACGCGACCGCGAGCAGCGTCAGCGCCGCGCCGAAGCGCGCCGCGAACCAGAAGTAGATGCCCTTGGCGACTCCCGACGGGCCAGCGAAATCCGGCATGCCGCCGAACGAGCGCTCGTGCCCGAAGTCGAGAATCGCCACCGCGAGGAAGCCTGCGGCAAGCACGGCGTACGAGCGATCGCGCCCCTTGCCGCGCGCATTCCACGCCACCACCACGATCGTCGCCGACACGGAGATGGCGACGATCTCCATCAGGCTGTGGAACCACAGCGGCATCCACTGCATGCCCGGCATCAGCGCGCCGACCTGCCACAGCGCGAGGTAGCCGGCCGCGAGCACCGCGACCAGCCCTGCATACCGACGCCCCCTGCCCGAAGCCACCGTCAACGAGCCTCCGTCCCCGAGATGCCCCTCGTCGTTGCGTGACTATTCTGGCCCCATCCCGGGCCGGACCGCTAGCGGCGCGCGCAGCGCCCGAAGTCGGTAGCCCTTACCTATCCGTCCGGCGCGCGAACGCGTCGACGACAGTCCTAGGCGCGAAAGCCCGTCTTGTCGGTGCCGCGGTAGAACACCTTGAACTTGCGGTCCACGGCCTGCGCGTGCGCGGCGAGCGCGGCGTCGTCCAGGTCCGCCTTCGGGCGCGGCTCGAGCACGAAGTGGCCGTAACGGTCGGTGCCGCGCACCAGCACCGCGGAATCCTGCTGCTGGGTCTGCTTCACGCGCGTCGGGATGTAGCGGATCGCGAGGCCGATGCGCCGGTCGCGCGACGCGTTCGGCGCCGAGCCGTGCACCAGCTTGATGTCGTGCAGCGACATCTCGCCCGGCGCGAGCACGATGTCGACGGCGCGGGATTCATCGACCGGCACCGCGATCTCCTGCCCGCGAGTGAGCAGGTTGTCCTTGTGGAAGGTATCCACGTGCGGGATGTGCGACTCCGTGTGCGAACCCGGGATCACGCACATGCAGCCGCTCTCGGGCGTGCTCGGCGAGAGCGCCACCCACGCGGTCACCACCTCCTCGGGATCGAGCCCCCAGTAGGTCGCGTCCTGGTGCCACGACACGAAGCCGGGGCTCGAAGGCTCCTTGATGAAGAAGTTGGTGGTCCAGCAGAGGATGTCCGGCCCGACGAGGTCCTCCACGGCATCCAGGATCGCCGGGTGGTGCACGATGCGGTCGGCCCAGGTGAAGAGCAAATGCGTCTTCACGCGCCACTTGCCCTGCAGCGGCCCGCCTGCGCGGGATTCCGCGGCCTCCAGGCTCGCGCGCAGTTCAGCTGCCTCGGCGGGCGAGAACACGCGCAGCGGGGAGTGGTAGCCGTCGCGGCGGTAGGTATCGATCTCGACGTCGGACAGTCGGGTCGGCATCGGCGGCCTCGCGGCTACTCTTTCTGCAGGCCCGCGTTCCTCGCCATCGCCTCCCACGTGGCGTACTCCTTGCGGATGAAGGCGTCGTACTCGGCGGGCGCGCCGCCCACCGGGTCGGCGCCGATCTGCGTGAGGCGCTGGCGGAACGCGGGCTCCGCGGTGAGCGCGCCCAGTTCGCGGCCGAGGCGCTCGACGATCGGGCGCGGCGTCGCGGCAGGCGCGACGATGCCCATCCAGTTGGTCGGCGCGAATCCGGCGATGCCGGCCTCCTCCATCGTCGGCAGCTCGGGCAGCGAGGACGAGCGCTTGGGCGCCGACACCGCCAGCGCGCGGATGCTGCCCGCCTTGATCGCCGCGAGGTTGCCGGCGATGAGGTCGAACATGAAGTGCAGCTCGCCCTGCATCAGTTCCTGGATCGCCGGCGCGGTGCCCTTGTAGAGCACGTTCTGGAACTGCGTGCCGGTGCGCTCCTTGAAGAGCTGCTGCACGAGCGTCGGGCCGGAGCCGGTGGAGCCGTGGTTCAGCGCGCCGGGCTTCTGCTTCAGCGCGGCGACGAGGTCCTGCACCGAGGCCGCGCCGAGCTTCGGGTTCGCGACCAGCACGTAGGGCAGGATGCCGGTGAGGGACACGCCGGCGAAGTCCGCCACCTTGTAGTCGACGTCCTTGTAGAGGAAGTGGTTCAGCACCAGCAGCCCCGGCGCCCCCATCAGGAAGGTGTAGCCGTCGGGCTTCTCCTTGGCCACGTAGGTGGTGGCGATGCGGCCGGCGGCGCCGGGGCGGTTCTCGACCACGACCTGCGTCTTCAGGCGCTCGCCCACGCCTTGCGCGAGCAGGCGCGTGACGATGTCGTTCGCGCCGCCGGGCGCGAAGGCGCAGACGAATTTCACCGGGCGCGCGGGCCAGTCGTCGGCATGGGCGGCCGGCGCGAGCGCCGCTGCGACCGCGAGCATCAGGATGCGCTTCATCGGGAGGTCTCCTTGGATCGAAGGGCTTGCCAGACGCGCTCGGGCGTCATCGGCGGGTCGAGCGCGCGCACGCCGCGCGGCGCAAGCGCATCGAGGATGGCGTTGCAGGCCGCGGGCAGCGCGCCGACCGTGCCGGCCTCGCCCGCCCCTTTCACGCCGAGCGGGTTGGCGGTGGTCGGCGTGCCGCGGCTCTCGACTTCGAGGCTGGGCAGGTCGTCGGCGCGCGGCATGCCGTAGTCCATGAAGGATCCCGTGACCAGCTGGCCCTCGGCGTCGTAGCGGATGTCTTCCATCAGCACCTGCCCGAGCCCCTGCGCCACGCCGCCGTGGATCTGGCCGTAGAGGAGCTTCGGGTTGATCACGCGGCCGACGTCGTCCACCACCCAGTAGCCGAGCACCTCGGCGACGCCGGTGTCCGGGTCCACTTCGACCTCGCAGACGTGCGCGCTGTTCGGGAACGTGGGCGCGTCCACGCAGATCGCGGCATCCGCGAACAACCCGATCTCCATGCCGACCGGCAGCATCGGCGGCGAGAACGCGGCTTGGGCCACCTGCTCCCAGCTCACGCTGCGATCGGTGCCGGCGACGTGGAAGCGCGCGCCGCGGCGCTCGATGTCGCCGGCCGAGGCTTCCATCAGGTGTGCGGCGATCGCCTTCGCCTTGGCCCCGACCTTCGCTGCCGCAGCGACCAGCGACCCGCCGCCCGAGCTCATCGAGCGCGAGCCGAAGGTGCCCTTGCCGTGCGCCACCTTGTCGGTGTCGCCGAAGACGATGGCGATGCGGTCCGGCGCAAGGCCCATGGCCTCGGACGCGATTTGCCGGAACGAGGTCTCGTGGCCTTGGCCGTGGTTGTGAGAGCCGGTGGCGACGATCACCGAGCCGGTCGGGTCCACGCGCACCTCGGCGTACTCCTCGAAGGGCCGCTCGGCGGGGCCGCCCGCGATCTCGATGGCGAACGCGAAGCCGATGCCGCGCAGCTTGCCGCGCGCGGCGGCCTCGGCGCGGCGCGACTCGAAGGTGTTCCAGCCGGAGATCTCCAGCACGCGCTCGAACGCGCCGGGGAAATCGCCCGAATCGTAGGTGAAGACGAGCGCCGTCTTCCACGGCATTTGCTCCGGCTTCACGAGGTTGCGACGGCGAAGCTCGGCGCGATCCACGCCCAGCTCGCGCGCGGCGTGCTCTACGAGGCGCTCCATCGCGTACAGCGCCTCCGGGCGCCCTGCCCCGCGGTACGGCGAGAGGCTGTGCGTGTTGGTGTAGAGGCCGCGCACCTCGGCGAACATCGCCGGCGTCGCGTACACCCCCGCGAGCGAGCCCACGTTGGTGGTCGCCTGGTGCGTGCCCGCATAGGCGAGGTACGCGCCGAGGTTGGCGTACGAATGCGCCTTCACCGCGACGAAGCGGTAATCGCGATCGAGGCCGAGTTCGAGGTCCCAGAGGTTGTCGCGCGCCTGGTGGTCGGAGAGGAAGGACTCGGCGCGATCCGCCGTCCAGCGCACCGGCCGGCCGAGGCGCTCGGCGCAGAGGAGCACGAGGGCGTACTCGACGTAGTCGCCGCTCTTCATGCCGAAGCCGCCGCCGACGTCGGGCGCGACCACGCGCAGGCGGCTCGCCGGGATCTGCAGCACCCGGCCGCAGAGGTCGTTGCGCAATCCGTGCGGCACCTGCGTCGACACGGTGAGCGTGAGCCGACCGTCGGAGGGGTCGCAATCGCCCAGCGCGGCGCGCGGCTCGATCGCGTTGGCGGTGACGCGGTTGATGCGCGTCGACAGGCGTACGCGGTGCGCGGCGCCACCGAGCGCGCGCTCGGTGGCCTCGCGGTTGCCCGCGCTCCAGACGAAGGCGACGTTATCAGGGCGCTCGGGCCACACGGCAGCGGCGCCGGGCGCGATCGCCGCCTCGATGGTCGGCACCGCGGGCAGCACGTCGTAGTCGACCTCGATCGCCTCGGCCGCGTCGCGCGCCTGCATCGCCGTCTCGGCCACCACCACCGCCACCGCCTCGCCCACGTGGCGCACCTGCTCCACCGCGAGCACATGCTTGGGCGGCTCGTACATGGGCTTGCCGTCGGCGCCATTCCTGCGGATGCGGTTCGGGAAGGTGCCGAGGTGCGCGAGGTCCTTGGCGGTCAGCACGAGCAGCACGCCCGGCATCGCGAGCGCCGCGTCGGCGCGAATGCCGGCGATGCGCGCCGACGCATGCGGCGAGCGCACCACCGCCATGTGCGCCTCGCCGTGGAAGCGCAGGTCCGCCGTGTAGCGCCCGCGCCCGGTAAGGAAGCGCTTGTCCTCGTAGCGCGGGACGGACTCGCCGATGCGGATCAGTTCGCCGATGCGGAGCGACTCGCTCACCGCGCCTTGCTCAGGTAGTCCCAGGAGGACAGCAGGTGGCTCCGCACCACGTGCAGGAAGTCGTCCACCGACACGTGCTCGTCCACGCTGCCCATGCCGTAGGGCGGCGGGCCGTAGACCACCGCCGGCACGCCGTTCACGCGCCACAGGCGCGCATCGGTGCCGCCGGGCGAGACCACGCGCGCCGGCACCAGGCCGGGGCGCAGCAGGCCGGCGTTCGCGCGCACGTGATCCATCATCTCGTGGAAGGGCTCGCACCAGTTGGGGCGCGTGTGCGTCAGGATCTCGTACTCGGCGCCGGTGCGCTGGATGATGGCGTCGACTTCCGCCTTCACGGCCGCGGCGTCCATGCCGTTCGGGATGCGGATGTCGACGTCGAACTCGCACTCGGACGGGATCATGTTCACCTTCACGCCGCCCGCGATGCGGCCGACGCCCACCGTGAGGCGGCGGATCACCTTCGCCGCGCCCGCGCCGTAGCCGCGGTCGAGTTCCGGGCCGGCCTCGTCGAGTGCGCGCGCGAGGTCGGCGGGCTCGACGAGCGGGATCTTCGAGGGCAGCTCGCGCAGCGCGGCGATGATGTCCATCGCGTCCAGCACCGCGTTGCGGCTGACGTGGGGGAACGCGCCATGCCCGCCGCGCGCCTTCGTGCGCACGCGCAGCCACAGTGGCCCCTTCTCGCCGAAGCGCACCGTCCACGGGCTCGAGGGCTCGCCATTCAGGCAGCAGTCGCCGAGCACGCGCTCGCGGTGGTGCTCCATCAGGTACGCCATGCCGTGCGGGCCGAAGGTCTCCTCGTCCGAAACCAGCGTCAGCGTCAGGCGACCGTTCAGCTTCGCGCGCTGCTCGTGCAGGTAGAGGTACGTGAAGATCGACGCCGTGGTGCCGCACTTCATGTCGCACGCGCCGCGGCCGTAGACCTTGCCGTCGACCAGCTCGCCGCCCCACGGATCGCGCGTCCAGCCCTCGGTCGTCTCGACCGGGAAGACGTCGATGTGGCCGTTCAGCACGAGATGCGGCCCGGGCCGCCCGGTATCGAAGCTGGCGATGTAGTTCGGCCGGTCCGCCATCGGCGCGATCTTGTCGTAGACGATGCCGCGGCGGTCGAGCTCCGCCTCGACGAAGCGCGTGGCCGCGATCGTGTCGCCGGGCGGATTGGGGGTCTTGCAGCGCACGAAGCGCTGCAGGAAGTCGACCAGCAGCGCGCGATCCGACTCGACGCGCTTCAGCAGTGCATCCTTCAAGGCAGCTCCCGGATGTTCAGGCGATGCCCAAGTGTGCCCTCAACCGGGCCCGCCTGTCAGGCCGGGGCTCGAACCCGCTGGTACCAATCCTTCGACCGGTTCACAACGCGAACCACGAGCAGCATCACGGGAACCTCGACCAGCACCCCGACCACGGTGGCGAGCGCGGCGCCGGACTCGAATCCGAACAGGCTGATCGCCGCCGCGACCGCGAGTTCGAAGAAGTTCGACGCGCCGATCAGCGCCGACGGGCACGCCACCGCATGCTGCTCGCCGAGCGCGCGGTTGGCGAGGTAGGCGAGGCTCGCGTTCAGGAACACCTGCAGCAGGATCGGCACCGCGAGCAGCGCGATCACCAGCGGCTGCCGGAGGATGGCGTCGCCCTGGAAGCCGAAGAGCAGCACCAGCGTGGCGAGGAGCGCCGCCACCGACCACGGCTGCAGGCGCGCGAGCATCGCGTCCAGCGCACCCGGCCCAGTGGCCAGCAGCCGTCGACGCCATGCCTGCGCGAGCAGCACCGGGACGACGATGTAGAGCACGACCGACACCAGCAGCGTGTCCCAGGGCACGGTGATCGCCGACAGGCCGAGGAGCAGGCCGACGATGGGCGCGAACGCGAACACCATGATGGTGTCGTTCAGCGCCACCTGCGACAGCGTGAACACCGGGTCGCCGTTGGTGAGCCGGCTCCAGACGAACACCATCGCGGTGCACGGCGCGGCGGCGAGCAGGATGAGACCGGCGACGTAGCTGTCGAGCTGGTCCTGCGGCAGCCACGGCGCGAACAGGTGCCGCACGAAGATCCACGCCAGCAGCGCCATCGAGAACGGCTTCACCAGCCAGTTGACGACGAGCGTCACGCCGATGCCGCGCACGTGCCGGCGCACCTCGCCGAGCGCGCCGAAGTCCACGCGCAGCAGCATCGGGATGATCATCACCCAGATCAGCAATCCCACCGGGATGTTGACCCGCGCCACCTCGAGCGAGCCGAGCCAGCGCACCGGCGCGGGCAGCAGCTGCCCGAGCGCGATGCCCGCGACGATGCAGAGGAATACCCAGAGGCTGAGCCAGCGCTCGAACAGGCTCATGACGGGCGCGCGAGCGGCGTGGGAAGGACAAACACCGGCGCGAACCCGCCGCCCTCGGTGCGGAAATTCGTCGTCTGCCCGCGCCAGAGGCGCGCGGCGAGGAGTTGCACTTCGCCGGCATAGGCGTAGTTGCGCACGTCGTACTTGAGCGGCGGCGCGGCCTCGTCGGCGAGGCAGCGCTCCGCGGGTGGCACCAGCGCCTGCGCGACGTAGCCGCCGGCGAGGATCTCGTCGAACACGCGCCGCGTGAGCTTGTCGCCGCGATACGCGCCGCGGCTGCCGAAGCCGGCGAAGGGCTTGAAGAAGAGAGTCTTGCGCCCGGCCCACAGGGCCTCGGCGTCGCTCGCGTCGACCATGCGCGTCGCCGGGATCGCGGCCGCAAGGAGCGCCGCGTCGGCCGCCGGCAGGCCCGCGTCGCGCAGCCGCGCCTCGTCGCCGAGCACGGCGAGCATGCGCTTGTCCGCGAAGAGCGCGTGCGCGCGGGGATTCGGCGTCACCACGGCGCTGCCGGCAAGGAAGGCCTCGCGCAACGGCGCGAGCGCGTCGCCCGCGAGCGCGAAGTCGGTGAGGCGGTTGTAGACGAGGTCCACGACGACGTCGCCTGCGCGCAGCACAGCGCCGTCGAACGACAGGTCCTCGGGCGCGGCGACGATCGCCTCGATGCCCTCGGCGCGCAGCGCGGCCTGCGCGAGCAGGAACTCCGGATGCAGGTACTGCGACGAGGGCGTCGCGTCGACGATCGCGACCGTCCGGGGTCGGCCGTCGCGGCCGCCCGCGCGCCATTCGTCGACCAGCATCGCCACCGCGGCCTTCGCGTAGCCGCCCTCGCTGCCCTGCGCCACCGTTCGTCCGCAGCACGCGACCGCCGCCTCGCCGAGCAGCGAGGCGAGGAAACCACCGCCGGCGTTGGTGTTGATCTCGATGAGCTTGGGCCCGTCGGGCGAGAGGTGGAAGTCGAAGCCGAGGAAGGCGCCGCGCGTGCCGTCGTCGCGTCGCGCGACCTGCGGGGCCAACGCGATTGCAGCCTCGCGAATGCCCGGCAGCGCGACGGCCGCGTCGATCGCGCGCACCACCGCCGCCATGCGCGTGGCGTCGGCCCCGGACACGAACACCGGCGCGCTCGAGAAGAGGTGCGGATGCGTCGCCGCGAGGTCGACGGGAACACCCGCCTCGCGCAAGCGGCGCTCGACTTCGCGGCGCAGGGCCGGCACCTCGACGCTGAGGCAGCGGCAGCTGGAATTCAGTTCGCGCGCGACGAGCGCGGCGGCGTCAGCGCGATCCATCGGCGATTCCGGGACTCGCGAGCCAGGCGTCGATCTTCGCGGCGAGGCGCGCGTAGGCGAGTTCGAACGCCGCGCGCTTCTCGGCGTCGGTGCCCTCGACCGCGGCCGGGTCGTCCACGCCCCAGTGCGCCGTCGCCGGACGCCCCGGCCAGAACGGGCACACCTCGCCCGCGGCGTTGTCGCAGACCGTGAAGATGTAGTCCATCACCGGCGCGCCGGGCGCGGCGAACTCGTCCCAGCTCTTGGAGCGCGCGCCCTCCGTCGCGATGCCCTTTGCGCGCAGCAGTTCGAGCGCGAAGGGATTCACTCGCCCCGCCGGTTTGCTGCCGGCGCTGTGCGCGCGGAAACGCCCGTGCCCCGCGTGGTTGAGGTAGCCCTCGGCGAGGATGCTGCGCGCCGAGTTGCCCGTACAAAGGAACAGCACGTGCTTCATCGTCAGGCCGCCTTTCGCTTGCGCGGCGGCGCCACCGGCACCGGCAGGCACGCGCGCCCGCCGCAACAGTCTTCGGTCAGGTACTGCAGCAGGTGCGCCATGGCGCCGAAGTCGGCGCGATAGATGACGTAGCGCCCCTGCGTGCGGCTCGCCGTGACGCCGGCGCGCGTGAGTTGCGCGAGGTGGAAGGAAAGCGTCGCCGGCGCAAGCCCGAGCTTCTCGCCGATCGCGCCGGCGGCGAGGCCCTCCTCGCCTGCCTGCACGAGCAGGCGGAAGATCGCGAGCCGGCTGGGCTGCGCGAGCGCGCCGAGGATCTCGACGGCATGATTGATTTCCATATTTCCAGAATAATAGAAATAAAGCCGATCGGCAATAGCCCCGTAAGGACGGCGCCGGCCACGCGACCAAGCGCAGCCGCATGGTGTAATGCGCCCCCTTCCAAAGGAATCGCATCCTTGTTCCGCCGCATCGCCCTCGCCCTGCTCGTCGCCGCCTCCGCTCCCGCGCTTGCGCAAGGCGGCCCGCTGAAGTTCGGCGTCGGCCTGTTCCAGCCGGATCGCGAGAAGAACGACGCCACCTACCGCCCGCTCGCCGAGTATCTCGGCAGGAAACTCGGGCGCGAGGTCAAGCTCTACACGGTGGACACCTGGGAAGGCCTCGCCAAGTCGCTGGCGAACGGCGAGACCGACCTCTCGCTGATGGGGCCATGGGGCTACGTGCTTGCCAACCACGAGGCCGGCGCGCAGGCCGTGTCGACGATCATGTACGAAGGCAAGCCCGAGTACTTCGCCATCATGGTCACGCACCCGAAGTCGGGCATCAAGACCGTGGACGACCTGAAGGGCCGCAGCTTCGCGTTCGGCGACAAGGGCTCGACCTCGGGGTACCTCATTCCGCTGCACTTCCTGATGACGCGCGGCATCGCCGACCCGGAGAGGTACTTCTCGAAGACGCTGTACACCAAGCACCAGGCGATCGAACTGTCGGTGGCGCGCGGCGAGCTGGATGCCGGCGCCGACTACAACCGCAATCGCGACGCGATGATCGCCGAGGGCCTCGTCAAGGCCGCCGACAGCGTGGTGTTCTGGACCTCGCCGCCGCTGCCGAACGACGCCTTCGCGGTGAGCGCCTCACTGTACAAGGACAAGGCCTTCGTGCAGCGCCTGCAGGCGGCGCTCGCGGCCGTCGGCGGCGAACTGAAGGCGAACCCGAAGCTGCTGCCCGCGCGCTACACCGGCTTCGTCACGAAGGACAACGCCTACTACAAGCCGATCCGCGACGCCGGGCTCGCCACCGGCAAGCTCTCGCCGCGCTGACGCCGTGGCGGCGGCGCCCGTCGGCAACGATCCGCCGCCGCGCCTGCGGGGCCTCGTCGCCGCCTACGCGCTGCTGGTCGCGCTGTGCGTCGGCTCGCTGGTCGCCGCGGGCGATCTCTCGTTCGGCCGCCGCCCCTGGGAGAACCTGAAGAAGACCGCCGTCGAACTCTCGGCGCCGAGCTTCCTGAACCTGTGGTTCGGCGAGCCGGTCGTCGAGTACAAGAGCGACGATGGCCGCGTGCTGCGCACCGAGAACCGCCGCGAAACCGAGGCCGCCTTCCTCGCCGCCGTCGCCCGCGCGACCTGGACCACGTTCAAGATCGCGACGCTGGGTTCGCTGCTCGCTGCGCTCGCGGCGCTGCCCTTCGGCATCGCGTCGGCGCGCAACATGCAGCTGCCTCGCGCGCTCGTCGTGCCCGCGCGCCTCGCGCTCGACGTGGCGCGCTCGATCCACACGCTGGTGTTCGGATTGATCATGGTCGGCATCATCGGACTGGGCCCGATGGCCGGCATCCTCGCCATCGCGCTGCACTCCTTCGGCACGTACGGCAAGCTCTACGCCGAGTCGATCGAGACGCTGGACGCGGACCTGGTCGAGTCCGGCCTCGCGCTCGGCCTCACGCGCCTGCAGACGCTGGTGCACGCGCTCGGCCGCACGATGCTGCCGCGCCTGCTGTCGATCCACTTCTACGTCTGGGAGTTCAACGTGCGCGACTCCACCGTGCTCGGCCTGATCGGCGCGGGCGGCCTCGGTCTGCTGGTCACCGAGGCGGTGTCGCTCTTCCAGTGGGGGCGGCTCGCGACGCTGCTGGTCGCGATCGCGGCGATGGTGGTGCTGTTCGACCGCGCGAGCGGCGCGATCCGCCAGCGGCTGTCGCGCAGCCGCTGATCACTCCACCGGCGGCGTGCCCTGCCCGCTCCAGAACGGGCGCGGCGCGCAGCATGGCCCGCCGGCGGCGAGCGCGGACCACTCGTGCATCTTGATGGTCGCCACGAGTTCGGCGCCCTTCGGCCCGGGCCGGAAGACGAAGGTCTCGGCTTCCACGCTGTCGTAGTCGGTGGCCTGCCAGAGGATGCCGCCGTGCGCGAAGACGAAGGTGTTCGTGCCGGGCGCCGGCGGCGTGGCGAGCATGCGCTTCAGCGCGGCGGCCTTCTCGGGATTGCGCACCGGCGTGATCGGGTCGCTGAACGACAGGGCCGCGGTGAAGAAGGCGGCGTGGATGCGCGTGCGGCAGTAGCGGCTGGCGAACACTTCGCCCATCGGAATGCCGAGCCTTG
This sequence comes from uncultured Enterobacteriaceae bacterium, assembly GCA_964617355.1. Taxonomy (GTDB): domain Bacteria; phylum Pseudomonadota; class Gammaproteobacteria; order Burkholderiales; family SG8-39; genus CAZTDU01. The sequence continues at coordinate 30,836 of CAZTXP010000050.1, read as the reverse complement.
CCACCCAGTCGGCCTGCGTGCGCGCCTGCAGGTAGCCGAGTTCGCTCAGGTTGCGCTGCGTGGCGCAGTCCTCCAAGCGGTGCGTGCCTTCGCGCCGGTGCTTCGCCTCGTGCTCGTGCTCCGGCAGCGTCGCGGTGTGGCGGAAGTAGACGACGTAGCCGCCCTTCTTCAGATCGGCGGCCAGGCGTGCGCCGTCGAGCGGCACGTTCGGCTCCGCGTGCGCGGCAAAGGCGGCGGCGGCGAATGCCATCGCGCTCAGCCCTCGAATCGTCCCCATGCCAGGTATCCCCTCCCCCACAGCGTCGTCTCCCGTTCGAGCGCGGCGTGGCGCTCGAGGATGTCCCACGGCGCGCGCAATCCGGCCGGACGCGCGTTGTAGAGCCAGTTCTTCACCCAGACGTGCGCGTTCGCCGGGCCGGCCCACCACGGGTAGAACTTCACGCCGGCCGCTGCAACCCGGCCGCCACGCGCAGCCGCTGCTGCAACCGCGACGGCCTCGCGCGTGCGCAGGATGTCGTGCGTATAGAAGAACAGGGCCGCGTCGACCCGCATTCCCGGCGGCAGGTCCTCCAAGGGTGCCTCCACCAGCGTGACGTTCGCCCAGCCATGGCGGGCCACCCGCTCCCTCGCCTGCGCCATCATGTCGGGGCTCTGCTCGACGGCCACGAGGTGCCCCGAAGGTCCGATGCGCGCGAGGATGGCCTCGAACGACAATCCCGTGCCGCTGCCGACGTCGAGGACGCGATCCCCCGGGCGCAGCGCAAGCCGGTCGATGGCCCGTCGCCGGATCGGCTCGGTGAAACGCGTGGTGCCGTCGTAAGCCGCGGCGCGGCGGCGGTACTTGGCGATCGAGCGGGCGTTGGAGGTACGGTCCATTGGGGGCGCCCGAAGGGGCCCCGAACCGTACCACGCCCGGAGCGCTACGCCTTCGGCTTCACCGCCCGGTGGAAGCCCAGCATGCCGAGGAAGACGTTCTTGTAGGTCACGTCGGTGAAGCCGTGCTCGCGCAGGACGTCCGACAGTTCCTCGGACGAGTAGAACATCTCCAGCGCGTGGATGAAGTAGCGCTTGCAGTTCAGCGCCGGCTCGTCGCTCCTGAACAGGAACCCGGTGAACGCGAGGCACATGCGGAGATACCCGTAGTAGATCTTCTCCACCGTGGGGTTGGCCGGGCGCAGCATGTCGCTGTGGTGGAAGTGCCCGCCCGGCTTCAGCACGCGGAACACCTCGTCGAACACGCGACGGATGCGCAGGTGCCGGGATGCGAACTGCAACGTGACGACGTCGAAGTGGTTGTCCGGGAACGGCAGGTGGTGCACGTCGCCGATGGTGCTCGAGATGGTGAAGCCGCGCGCCTTCGCGCGCTCGCCGCCGACGCGCTGCATGTCGGGGCTGCGGTCCATGGCGTGCACGTCGAGCGTCGGCTCGCGGTTCAGCAGCGCGATGCCGATGGCGTTGGTGCCGGCGCAGACGTCGAGCACGCGCTCGTTCGGCTTCACGTCCACCGTGCTCATGAACTGGCGCAGGAAGTAGCCCCAGAGGCCGAGGCTGGCGACGTAGTTCGCGTTGTCGTAGTACGGCGCGACATCCGCGAACACCTTGTTCAGCTCCTGCGACCAGATGGGGTTGAAGCGCTCCTCGCGGAGCTGCTCGCGCATGGCGATGGGGGGCGGGGGCATGGGACTTCCTCCTCTTTCTTCTTCTCAGATGCGCAGCAGGATCACGGCCGCAGCAAGGGTTCCGGCCGCGGCGACAAGATACACCACCGTCGCGACCAAGGTGTCGGCGCGAAGGCCGAAGTCATAGCAAGTGATCCTCAGGCGGTGCATCGCCCCCATCAACGAGAGGGACACCACGACGAAGATCGACGCCTTGCCGAGCCAGTGCGCGGCGAAGGCGTGCACCGCAGCATACGAGAGACCCACCGGCGCCTTGCCGAGCGCGACCAGCAGCGTGAGGACGATGATCGCCGGGATGGCGAAGGCCGCCACGGTGCCGCCCGCCGCGAACGGGCCCCAGACGATCGGCTTGTTCGACTTGGCCATCAGAGCACCCCCGCCAGCCAGAAGAGACCCACCGAGAACACCGCCCAGCCGGCGTAGTGCGCGCCGGTGATGACGATGCCGGGGACGAATTCCTCGCCGACCTGGATCGGCAGCGCCTTGGGCGTGACGTTGAACCAGGTGACCGTGTTGTAGACCGTGAAGGCGAGCGCGAGGAGGTGCAGCACCACGCTCAGCGGCGACTTCAGCGTTTCCAGGAAGCCGTTCCACGCCACCTCTCCCTGCGACAGGCGCAGCAGGCCCAGCAGCATCAGCAGCGAATATCCGCCGACGAAGAAGCAGGTGACCTCGCGCGCCATGTAGCGCATGTAGCGCGGGTGGCGCAGGAACCAGGTGGTCTTCGGCACTTCGCGGACGTACGGGCGCCTCGGCATGTCAGCCCCCTTCCTTCTTGCCGCCGGGGACCAGTTTCTCGAGGACCCAGTCGACGGTGCTCTTGATCTTCACCTGCTGCAGCGCGCTCGCCGGGTCGACGTGCTCGGGGCATACCTCGGAGCAGGCGCCGACGAAGGAGCACTCCCAGACGCCCTCGCCGGTGGCGACTTCCTCCTGGCGCGCGTCGCGGCCGCCGTCGCGCGAATCGGAGTTCCAGCGGTGCGCCATCGAGATCGCCGCCGGGCCGATGAACTTCGGCGTAAGCCCGTATTCCGGGCAGGCGGCATAGCACAGCATGCAGTTGATGCAGAGCGTGAACTGCTTGTACTTCTTCAGCTCCGCGGGCGTCTGGCGGTATTCGCCCGCCTCGACGGGCTTCTCTTCCTTCGGGATCAGGTACGGCTTCACGCGCTTGAACTTCGTCATGAAGTCGTCGATCACGGTGACGAGGTCGCGCTCGACCGGGAAGTGCTGCAGCGGCTCGACGCGGATGACGCCGTCGTAGTCGCGCAGGAAGGTCTTGCACGCGAGCTTCGGCTCGCCGTTGATCATCATGCCGCAGCTGCCGCAGACCGCCATGTGGCAGGACCAGCGGTAGCTCAGCGTCGGATCCTGCGTCGCCTTGACGTGGTTCAGCGCGTCGAGCACCACCCACTCCTCCTCGCAGTCGGCCTCGTAGCGCTGGAAGCGCGGCTCGGTGTCCTGCTCGGGGTTGTAGCGCATCACTTCGAGGACCACCTTGCGGGTCATTTGTGGTCTCCCGAGTAGTCGCGCACGCCGGGCTGCGAGCGCGTGATGACGACGTCCTTGTAGCCGATCGCCGGGGCGTCCATGCCGCGGAACGTGGCAAGCGAATGCTTGAGGAACTTCGAGTCGTCGCGTTCCACGTGGTCGAGGCGCTGGTGCGCGCCGCGCGATTCGGTGCGCGCCAGCGCGCTGGCGGCGACCGCCTCGGCGCAATCGAGCATCGAGCCCAGCTCCAGCGCCTGCAAGAGGTCGGTGTTGTAGACGTTGGTCTTGTCGTGCAGGTGGATGTCCTTGTAGCGCCGGCGCAGCTCGGCCAGCTTCGCGACCGCGGCGGCGAGGCCTGTTCCATCCCTGTAGATGCCGGCGTTCTCCTCCATGGTCTGCATCATCTCGCTGCGCAGGCCGGCGATGGACTCCTTGCCATTCGGGCGCAGGAAGAGCTCGCGGATCTTCGCCTGCGCGCCCTCGGCGGCGGCGTCGATGGCCGACGCGTCGCCGGCCCCCTTGGCGGACTGCAGGTGCTCCATCGCGCTCATCGCGGCGCGGCGGCCGAAGACGAGCAGCTCGGTGAGCGAATTCGAGCCGAGGCGGTTCGCGCCGTTGATGCTGACGCAGGCGCACTCGCCCGCGGCGAACAGGCCGCCGATCGAGGTCGCGGCGCGGAGGTCGGTGTCGATGCCGCCCATCATGTAGTGCACCACGGGGCGCACCGGCACCGGATCCTCGACCGGGTCCACGCCGAGGTAGCTGCGCGACATGTCGCGCACCAGCGGCAGGCGCTCGTCGATCTTCTTCTCGCCTAGGTGGCGCATGTCGAGCAGCACGCAGTCGCCCCACTGCGTCTTCACCGTGTTGCCCGCCTTCTGCTCGTGCCAGAAGGCCTGGCTGAGCCGGTCGCGGGGCCCGAGCTCCATGGTCTTCAGCACCGGCTGGCCGGCGGGCGTCTCCGGGCCCATGCCGTAGTCCTGAAGATACCTTCGGCCGTTCTTGTTCAGCAGGATGCCGCCTTCGCCGCGGCAGCCTTCGGTGAGCAGGATGCCGGTGTTCGGCAGCCCCGTCGGGTGGTACTGCACGAACTCCATGTCCTTCAGCGCCACGCCCGCGCGGTACGCGAGCGCCATGCCGTCGCCGGTCTTGATCGCGCCGTTGGTGGTGAACGGGAACATGCGCCCCGCCCCGCCGCCGGCGACGATCACCGAGCCGGCGAGGATCTTGCGGAACTGCCCGCTCTTCATCTCGATCGCGACGAGGCCGTGGCAGCGGCCCTCGTGCACCAGCAGCTCGGTGGCGTAGAACTCGTCGAGGCGCTCGATCGAGGGGTACTTGAGCGAGGTCTGGAAGAGCGTGTGCAGGATGTGGAAGCCGGACTTGTCCGCGGCGAACCAGGTGCGCTTCTTCTTCATGCCGCCGAAGGGCCGCACCGCGACCGAGCCGTCGGCCTCGCGGCTCCACGGGCAGCCCCAGTGCTCGAGCTGCAGCAATTCCTTGGGCGCCTCGTTGATGAAGAAGTCGACCGCGTCCTGGTCCGAGAGCCAGTCGCCGCCGCCGACGGTGTCGTTGAAGTGGTGCTCGAGGCTGTCGTCGGGCTTGATCACCCCGGCCGCGCCACCCTCGGCTGCGCAGGTGTGGCTGCGCATCGGGTAGACCTTCGAGACCAGCGCGACCTTCAGCTTCGGATCGGCTTCCGCCAGCGCGATCGCCGCCCGCAAGCCGGCGCCGCCCGCCCCGATGATTGCCACGTCCGCCTTGATGGTTTCCATGCCCGCTCCCTTGGAGCGTCACTGTGCCGCCCCGGGGCGGGCAACAGTTAACCTAGATCAAGGGCGGGCTACTCGACGACCGAATCGATGAGGATCTCGAGGCCGGTGGTGCCGGGTGCGACGGCGGTGCTCACGCCCCGCAGGTCGCCCTTCTTCGGCGTCGCGTCGCCGGACTTGGAGACTCGCGCCTCGACGATCACCTTGCCCTGCGTCGACAGCTTCGCGGCGGGCGACATGGCGGTGGAATCGTCCAGCGTGAAGCGCAGCGGGAAGGCTTCGGCCTTCACGCGCTGGATCGCCACCGGCATGCGGCTGCCGTCGGCCGGCCGCGCGAACACGAAGAGCACGTCGCCCGGGGCGGCCTGCTTCGCCAGCGCCGGCGCGAGCTTGACGACGCCCACGATGGCCTCTCGCCCGGCCGGCTCGGCCTTGGCGGCGGGCTTGGCCTCTGCCTTGCCCTTGGCTTCGGCCTTGGCCACCGGCGACGACTTCGCGGGCCCGAGCTTGCCACGCTCGCGCGCCTCTTCGACGCTGGAGGAAACCTGCTTGCCGAAGTCAGTCTCGCGGCCGACGATGTCGAGGAGCCGCTCCCACGAGGCCACGGCCTTCGCGTACTCGCCCATCTCGAACTCGGCGCTGCCGGCGAGCGCGAGCGACTTGACGTGCCTGGGATCGGACTTCAGCGCCTGCTGCACGAGCGCATAGGGTTCGCCCTGCAGCTTGCGGCCGCGCGCCATGGCCATCGCGTCGGCGTAGTCGGCGAGCACGTTCGGGTCGCCCGGCGCGAGCTGCGCGAGCTTCTCGTAGGCCTTCAGCGACTCCTGGTACTGGCCCAGCGCAAGCCGCGAGCGCGCGAGCATGGTCCAGCCCTCGAGGTCGTCCGGGTTCTTCTCGAGGCGCGCCGAAAGGCGCTCGACCATCGCCGCGATCTGGTCCGGGGTGACCTTGTGCGTCGCCTCCGGGGAGATGCGCGCCACCGGGTCGAGCGCCGCAGGCGTGCCGACCCAGAGGTAGCCGCCGATCGCGATCGCCGGCAGCAGCACGCCGACCGCCACCGCGATGCCGCGCGAGGCCGGCGCCGCGGCGACGGCCGCGGGCTTCGCCTGCAGGTCCTCCAGCAGGCGACGCTCGATCTCGCGCTTCGATTCCGCGTACGCCGACTCGCTGATCGTGCCGGCGGCGCGCTCGCGCTCGAGCTCGGCCATCTGCTCGCGATGGAAGGCGGCGTTGGCCGCGTCGCGATCCTCGGAGAGCAAGGCACGCTGGCGCAGCAGCGGCGGCAGCACGAAGGCCAGCGCCGCGATCGTCATGAGCGCGGCGGCAACGACGAAGCCGCTCATCGCTTCTCTCCCGAGCCGTCCTGCGCGAGCAGCGCCGCGACGCGCGCACGCTCGGCCTCGCTGAGTTCACCTTCCACCGGCACCTCGCGGCGACGTCGCAGGTGCAGCACCAGCCCGCCGACGGCCAGCACGAGGATCACGAACGGCCCCGCCCACAGGAACGCGGTGGTGGCCTTGAACGGCGGCTTGTAGAGCACGAAGTCGCCGTAGCGCTCGACCATGTAGGCGGTGATCTGCTCGTCGGTGCGCCCGGCCTTCAGCTGCTCGCGGATCTGCGCCTTCAGGTCCTCGGCGAGCGGCGCGTGCGAATCGGCGATGGTCTGGTTCTGGCAGACGAGGCACCGGAGTTCCTCCGCGAGGCGCATCGCGCGCGCCTCGAGCGCGGGGTCGGAGGACACCGGCACCGCCTCCTTGGCGGCCACCGGCCCGGCGAGCGCAAGCAGCGCCGCGACGACGACGAGGAAGCGCTTCATCCCTGCAGCTTCTTCACGAGCGGCAGGATCTGGGTCTCGAGCACCTGCGGCGTGACCGCGCCGATGCGCTTGTAGCGGATGATCCCCTGCTTGTCGATCACGTAGGTCTCGGGCACGCCGTAGACGCCGTAGTCGATGCCGATGCGGCCGTCGTTGTCCATGATCGACAGGGTGTACGGGTCGCCGAACTGCGCCAGCCACTTCAGTGCGTCGGGACGCTGGTCCTTGTAGTTGAGGCCGTAGAGCGGGACGATCTTCTTCTTCGCGAGGTCGACCAGCAACGGGTGCTCGTCGCGGCAGGTGACGCACCACGAGGCCCAGACGTTGAGGATCCAGACCTGCCCGAGCATGTCCTTGTTCGAGAACGGCTTCGCCGGGTCGGACAGCTGGTTCAGCGTGAATGGCGGCGCCGGCTTGTCGATCAGCGGCGACGGCACCTCGCGCGGATTCAGCTTCAGGCCGGCGGCGAGGAAGCCGCAGAGCACGAGGAAGATGGCGAGCGGGATCAGGTACTTCTTCACGAACGGGCTCCTTCGGCGACCGCGACCGGGGCGGCCTGTCGCGAGGCGGCGCGATAGCGGCGATCGCTCGCGGCCACCAGCCCGCCGAACGCCATGATCAGGCAGCCCCACCAGATCCACGACACGAAGGGCTTGTGGTAGATGCGCACGGCCCACGCACGGCCACCGAGGTTCTCGCCGAGCGAGACGTAGAGGTCGCGCGCGAAGCCGCTGTCGATCGCGGCCTCGGTCATCGGCATCTCCTGCACCTTGTAGAGCCGCTTCTCGGGGAACAGGGTCTTCACGACCTGGCCGTCCTTCAGCACCGACACCGTACCGCGCGCGGCGACGTAGTTCGGGCCCTCGACGTCGCGGATGCCATCGAGCCGGAAGGTGTACGTGCCCACGGTCGCGGAGTCGCCAGGCTCCATCTTCAGGTCGCGCTCGACCTCGTAGCCCTTCACCATCGTGACGCCGACGATGAAGACGCCGATGCCGGCGTGCGCGAGCGCCATGCCGAGCTGGCCGCGGGTGATGGCGTTCCAGCGCCGCGGCAGCGACGCCACCGCGGAGGCCAGCGCCCACGCGGCGAAGAGGAGGCCCAGGGTCTTCATCAACGACCACGAGCCCATGGCCAGCGGCGCGACGATCGCCACCACGAGCGCGACGAGGCCCGCCCACTTCAGGCGCCCGAGCACTTCGGGCAGCGCGGCTTCCTTCCAGCGCGTCACCGGGCCGACGCCCATCAACAGCACCGCGGGCGCCATCAGCGGCACGAACACCGCCTCGAAGTACGGCGGGCCCACCGAGATCTTGCCCAGGCCCAGCGCGTCCAGCAGGAGCGGGTACAGCGTGCCCAGCATCACCGCGCCGGCGGCGGCGAGCAGCACCGCGTTGTTGGTGAGGAGCAGCGCCTCCCGCGACACCAGCGCGAAGCGCCCGCCGATGCCGATCTTCGGCGCGCGCCACGCGAACAGCGTCAGCGAGGCGCCGACCACCACGACGAGGAAGCCGAGGATGAAGATGCCGCGCTTCGGATCGGTGGCGAAGGCGTGCACCGAGGTGAGCACGCCCGAGCGCACGAGGAAGGTGCCGAGCAGCGACAGCGCGAAGGCGGTGATCGCGAGCAGCACCGTCCAGACGCGGAACGTGCCGCGCTTCTCGGTGACCGCCAGCGAGTGGATCAGCGCCGTGCCGACGAGCCACGGCATGAACGACGCGTTCTCGACCGGGTCCCAGAACCACCAGCCGCCCCAGCCGAGCTCGTAGTAGGCCCACCAGCTGCCCAGCGCGATCCCCAAGGTCAGGAAGATCCACGCCGCGGTGGTCCACGGGCGCGACCAGCGCGCCCACGTGGCGTCGAGGCGCCCGTCGATGAGCGCGGCGATGGCGAACGCGAACGCCACCGAGAAGCCGACGTAGCCCATGTAGAGCATCGGCGGGTGGAAGATCATCCCCGGGTCCTGCAGCAGCGGGTTCAGGTCGCGGCCGTCCGCCACCGCGGGCAGCAGGCGCTCGAACGGGTTCGACGTGATCAGCATGAAGAGCAGGAACCCGACCGACACCATGCCCATCACGCCGAGGATGCGCGCCACCATGGTGTCGGGCAGGTTGCGGCTGAAGACGCTGACCGCGAGCATCCACGTCGACAGCATCATCACCCAGAGGAGGAGCGACCCCTCGTGGCCGCCCCAGACGCCGGAGATGCGGTACTGCACCGGCAGCAGGCTGTTGGAGTGGCTGGCGACGTAGGTCACCGAGAAGTCGTTCTCGACGAACGCCCACGTGAGGCAGGCGAAGGCGAGCGCGACGAACACGAACTGCCCCTGCGCCGCCGGCCGCGCCAGGGCGACGAAGCCGGCGCGCCCGGTCTGCGCGCCCCAGATGGGCAGCACCGCGAGCGCCACGGCGAGGCCGAGCGCGAGCATCAGCGCGAAGTGGCCGAGTTCGGGGATCATTTCTTCGACTCGCCTCCGGTCTTGGGGCCGTGCGGCATCTGGGGCCCGCCCTTGGCCGGGAGCTGGCCCTTCTGCGCCTTCTCGATCGCCTCGGCGGCCTCGGGCGGCATGTAGTTCTCGTCGTGCTTGGCGAGCACCTCGCTCGCCTTGAACAGGCCCGAGCCGTCGAGCTTGCCCTGCGCGACCACGCCCTTGCCCTCCTTGAAGAGGTCCGGAAGGATGCCGGTGTACTGCACCGGGATCTTCTGCGCGGTGTCGGTGACGACGAACTGCACCGTGAGGCCGTCGGGCAGGCGCTTCAGGCTGCCGGTCTCGACCATGCCGCCGAGGCGGAAGGTGCGATCGACGGGCGCTTCCTTGGCCGCCACCTGCGAGGGGCTGAAGAAGAACACCAGGTTGCTCTGGAAGGCGTTCAGGACCAGGCCCACGGCGACGGCGAGCGCGACCACGCCCCCGGCGACCATGGCCAGACGCTTGTGGCGCGGCTTCACGGGCGTTTCTCCTTCGACGCCCGCGCGCGATGCAAGAGCGTCCAGATCTCGATGGCGATGCAGAGCAGCCCGGCACCGTACGAGCCCCAGACATAGAGGCCGTAGCCGCCCATGGCGAGGAAGGCGTCGAGGCTGCCCCAGTTCATGCCGTGCCCCCGGCCGAGGCGAGCTCGCGCTCGCGCACCCACGCCGCCTCGCGCTCGCGCTCGAGGATGATGGAGCGCACGCGCGACAGCACCGCCGCGATGGAATACATCCACGCCGCCAGCGCCATGAGGAGCATGCCCACCAGCATGGTGGCGGCCATCGACGGCGCCTTGGTCATGCTGACCGACGAGCCCTGGTGCAACGTGTTCCACCACTGCACCGAGTAGTAGATGATCGGCACGTTGATCACGCCGACGATCGCCAGCACTGCGCCCGCGCGGTCGGCGCGGCGCGGGTCGTCGATCGCCGAGGTGAGGCCGATGAAGCCGAGGTAGAGGAAGAGCAGGATCAGTTCCGAGGTCAGGCGCGCGTCCCACACCCACCATGCGCCCCACGTGGGCTTGCCCCACAGCGCGCCGGTCCACAGCGCGAGGAAGGTGAACATCGCGCCGGTGGGCGCGATCGCCGAGGCCATCATGCCGGACAGGCGCGTGTTCAGGATCAGGCCGAGCGCCGCCCAGAACGCCATCACGACGTAGAGGAACATCGACATCCACGCCGCCGGCACGTGCAGGAAGATGATGCGGTAGGAGTCGCCCTGCGTGGCGTCGGTAGGCGCGACGAAGAAGCCGACGTAGAGGCCGGCGGCGCACAGCACCGCGGCAAGGATGGCGAAGAACGGCACCAGGCGCCCCGCAAGCGGGTAGAACGCCGGCGGCGCGGCAAAGCGCAGCAGGATGTTGCCGCGGATCTCCGCGCCCTCTTCCGCCTGGTTGCCGCCGTTCGCCAAGGACTCCGCCTTTTCCTATTCAGTCGTACGCCACGCGCAGGGCCGCGCAAGCCGCCCACGGCGCCACCACGCAGGACACCGCAAGAACCGCGCCCAGCAGAGACAGGTGCGGCGACGCGCTCAGGCCGCCTGCCGAGGCCGCCACGCCGCCCGCACCGAAGATCAGCACCGGCACGTAGAGCGGCAACACCAGCAGCGCGAGGAGGATTCCGCCGCCCCGCACGCCCAGCGTCAGCGCCGCGCCGACCGCGCCGATCAGGGACAGCACCGGCGTGCCGACGAGCAAAGATACGGTGAGCACCGCAAGGCTCTGTTGAGGCAGGTCAAATTGTAGCCCGAGCAGCGGCGCGAGCAGCGCCATCGGCAATCCCGAAACCATCCAGTGGGAGAGGATTTTCCCGATCACGAGAATGCCGAGCGGATGCGCCGAGACCAGCATCTGCTCGAGCGAACCGTCGGCGTGATCGGCGGCGAAGAGCCGGTTCAGCGACAGCATCGCGGCGAGCAGCGCCGCCACCCAGACGATGCCCGGCGCCATCGCACGCAGGAGGTTGGGCTCCGGCCCCGCGCCCAGCGGGAACAGCGTCACCACGATGACGAAGAACACCAGCTGGTTGAAGACGTCGCCGCGCCGGCGCAGCGCGAGGCGCAGGTCGCGCGAGACGATGGCTTTCAATGCGCCCATGGCGTCACCCCAGCCCGACGACGTGGCGCGTGCGCGCCTCGATGGGCACTTCCTGGTGCGTGGTGAGCACCACCGAGCCGCCCCGCGCGAGATGCGCGCCGAGGCACCCGGCGAGCGACTCCACCGCCGCTACGTCGAGCGCGGCGAAGGGTTCGTCGAGCACCCACAGCGGCGCCTCGGCGCCGAGCCAAAGCCGCGCCAGCGCCACGCGCCGCTTCTGCCCCTGCGACAGGTAGCGCGACGGCAGGTGCAGGCGCCGCGCGAGGCCGACGGCGCCCAGCGCGGCCTCGATCGCCTCGCGCGCCGCCGGCCGGTCGGCCATCTGCTGCGCCACCTCGAGGTTCTCGACCGCGGAGAACTCGTCCTTCAGGCCGTTGGCGTGGCCGATGAAGACCAGCGCGCGCGAATAGTCTTCGGCGAGTTCGCCGATCTTCTCGCCCTTCCACAGGAGTTCGCCCGCCGCCGGGCGCGACAGCCCGGCGATGAGGCGCAGCAGGCTCGTCTTGCCGCTGCCGTTGGGCCCCTGCACCAGCAGCAGCTCGCCCGCACCGAGCGCGAAATCCACCCCGGAGAACAGGCGCACGTCGCCTTTCTGGCAGGCAAGCTTGCGGGCTTCTAGCATCGAGGGCGAAGCATACCTGCCCCGTGGCGGCGGCCCCGCAAATGAAACGGGGCGGCTCGCGCCGCCCCGAAGCGCGCCGTGCCGCGGTTACGGAAGCTTGACGGCCTCGATGTCGCCCTTGGTACCAATCCCGAGCATCAGCGGGAACGACACGAAGTGCCCACGGGTGGTGATGTTGTCGTCGTGCACCGCGAAGCCGACGCTGTAGCTGCCGCCTGCCTTGAGCGACTTGTCGTCGGGGTTCGCGAGGCCGAGCGGTCGAGTCACGACCACCGTCCAGGTCCCGTTCGCCCAGGTGCCGCTACCCTTGTTGTCGCCGGCCGAGCCCGCAGGCTGCTGCAGGTAGTAGCGCGGCAGCATGTCGCCTTCCTTCCAGCCGGCGTTCGGGTCGAACGCGACCGCGTTGTCGCCCACGACGAGGAAGTTGCCCTTGCCCGCAACCTGCGCCGTGGAGACCGCTTTCGCCCCGAACTTCGCCGCGTCGAACATGTAGCGCGGCTGCTTCGTCTTGCCGTCGAGGTTGGAGGAGAACGGGTTCTTGCCGTCGTCGGCGCTGCGGAAGTCGAGCACGTAGCCGTCGTCCGACGCCCCCACAGGGTTGGAGCGATGCGCGCGCCACTGGATCAGTTCGAGGAAGCCGCCCTCGGCCTTGAGCTTCGCCAGTTCCTCCTTGGACCTGATGGTGCGCCAGTCGGACGGATTGGTGCGCGTCGCGGGCATGTACTTGCGCACGTCCGCGCGATCGATGAACTTGCGCGCGTCGGCGCCGGAGCCCTCGCCCTTCATGTCGCGCTGGCCGTCGTGGCAGGTCAGCCAGCAACCCTGCTGCGCGAAGCCGGGCACCTTGCCGTCGTCCAGCATGAACGAGAAGCGGTCCTCGTAGATGCCGGGCTGCTTGCCCTCCTGCACCACCTGGTCGAGCCGCGGGAAGCCGTGGATCTTCCAATCCTTGCCGTCGAAGCGGTAGTACGGGTACTCGATCCCTGGCTGCTTCGCGTTCGTCTTCCACTGTACGCGCAGGTAGAGGTTGCGCTCGTCGTAGGCGGCCTGCACCTTGAGGTCGACCCAGCCGTTCTTGCCCTTCACCGGGCGCGGCTCGAGCTTGTTGCCGGCGACGATCTTCTCGCCGTCGCCCTTGATGTCGTCGGCGTCGTCGTGGCACGAGGTGCAGGCGTCGCCCTTCGCGACCTGCGCGTCGGCGCCCTTGTGCGCCGGCGAGCGCAGCCATTCGTACGACGACTGCCCCGGATAGAAGAGCAGCACGTCCTTCGGGGCGATGCGCGACCAGTCGATCTTCGGCGCATCCGCTGCCAGCGCGCCTCCGGCGCCCAGCGCGGCGATGCACGCGGCCAACAAGGTGCGTTTCATGGCGGTTCTCCCTCAGGTGGGTGGGTTTCGAAAGTCCTTGAAGGCATCTTTGCTCATTCCCGTCGCCAGGGTTTGTCGAGGATCAAATCTGCATCGGCCAGGCTGAATGACCATGCTTGCATGTCAGCCCATCGAGAACGCCCCCGGCTTGCGCTTTCCGCGATCTGCCAGGCGCTCCTCGTGGCGGCCGCGTTCGCCACGCCGCCGGCGTTCGCCGCGCCTCACGAGATCACCGTGTTCGACGACGAGATCGAGGAACCCGGCGGCGTCGGGCTCGACCTGCACGTGAACACGGCGCGCGGCCGCAGGACGCCGGATTTCGCGAGCGAGATCCCCCCGCACCGCGTGACGCGGCTGATGCCCGAGGTGATCGTCGGCCTGCGCAAGGACTGGGAGCTCGGGCTGCACTTCCCGATGCAGGTGGACGCCACCGGCAAGTACCACAACGACGGCGTGCGCGCGCGCGTGAAGCACGTGCCGGCGCGCGCGGAGGGCGAGCCGTTCTACGCCGGCTTCAACGTCGAGCTCGGCTACGACCGCGCGCACCTGTCGGAAGACCGGCACAACTTCGAGCTGCGCGGCATCCTCGGCTGGGACCAGGGGCCGTGGAAGGCGGTGTTCAACCCGATCTTCGCGTGGGTGCTCAAGGGCGTGAACAAGGGGTCGCGGCCGGACTTCGAGGCGAGCGTGAAGGTGGCGCGCGACATCGGCGACGGGTGGTCGGCCGGCATCGAGCACTACGCCGGCGTGGGCCGCTGGAACCGCTTCCTGCCGCGGCGCGAGCAGGACCACATGCTCTACTTCGCGGTGGACTACGCCGGCAAGGACTTCGGCCTGAACCTCGGCGTTGGCGGCGGGCTCACGCCGGCCTCGGACAACTTCGTGGTGAAGGCGGTCGTCAGCCTGCCGATCCGCTGAGGTTGATGCAGGGCAACCAGTCCCCGCGCGGCGGCGCGAGACTGGGAGCATGTGGGATTTCGTCGTCGCGCACCTGCTCCAGCCCGGCCTCGGGAACCTGTTCGCCTATCTCGCGGCGCACGTGCTGCTGTGCCTGCTGCCGGCGTTCTTCATCGCCGGCGCGATGACGGCGCTGATCCCGAAGCCGACGATCACGCGCTTCCTCGGGCGCACCACGCCCGCGCTGGTGGCGTATCCGGCGGCCGCGGGCGCAGGGTCCGTGCTGGCCGTGTGTTCGTGCACCATCGTGCCGATCTTCGCCGGGATCTACCGCAAGGGCGCCGGCCTCGGGCCGGCGATTACGTTCCTCTTCTTCGCGCCCGCCGCCAACATCCTCGCGCTGGTCTACACCGGGAGCCTGATCGGCCCCGACCTCGCGCTCGCGCGCTTCGCGCTGGCACTCGCCTTCGGCATCGGCATCGGCGTGCTGATGGCGGCGATCTTCCGAGCCGACGACGCCGAGCGCGACCGGGCCACGGACGCGATGTTCCAGGCGCAGTCCACGGAGCGGCCGCGGCGCGGCGTCCTCGCGTTCCTCGCCCTGTGGATCGCGCTGCTGCTGGCGGGCACGCTGAAGATCGACCTGCTGGGGGCGACGATCGTCGAGTTCGGCACGGACGCGGGCTGGGCGCCGGCGCTGCAGTCGGCGCTGCACCGGCTCGTGCCCTTCGACGCGGCGCGCGGTGAGGAAGGCGTCTCGGTGCACGGGGCGGCGCTCGTCGTGCTGCTCGCCGGGGTCGGCGTCCTCGCGTGGCGCGGCATCGAGCGCATCCACGACGAGGAGCGCATCGGCGGCTGGGTACGGGCGACCCTGTGGCTGATCGCCGGAACGCTGGTGTTCGCCGCCCTCGCCGTGCGCGCGACGCCCGGCGGGCTGTCCGTAGGGATCACCGGGCGCGCCGTGGCGGTCCTGGTGCTGGCGGTCGCGCTGGCCCGGCAGGGGCGCGCGACGCTCGACGTCGAGGCGCTGCGCGACTGGCTGTGGGAGTCGTGGCGCTTCGTGAAGCAGATCTTCCCGCTGCTCGCGCTCGGCGTGTTCCTCGTCGGCATCGCGCGCGGCGTCATCCGGCCGGAGTGGATTCAGGCCGTCGCCGGGCACAACACCCTCCTCGGCAACCTCGCGGGCGTCGCCTTCGGGGTGTTCATGTACTTCCCCACCCTCGTCGAGGTCCCGATCGCGCGCCTGTTCCTCGACCTCGGCATGCACCGCGGCCCGCTGCTCGCGTACCTGATGGCGGACCCGGAACTCAGCCTGCAGAGCATCCTGATCGTCAGTGCCGTGATCGGCCGCGCGAAGACCTGGACCTACGTCGCCTGGGTCGCCGTGTTCAGCGTCGCGGCCGGGCTGGCCTATGGCGCCTGGGTCGACGGTGCGAGCCTGTGGCGGGTGGCCCTCGCCGCGCTGGCGTTCGTCGCCTGCCTCGTCGCGGTAGTGCGCACGGCCGGCCGGTTCGCCGGCCGCGCGGCCGCCGGTCCGGTCGATTCCCACCTCGAGAAGGAGCTTCCACGATGATCACCATCAAGGTGCTGGGCCCCGGCTGCGCGAACTGCCGCCGGGTCGAGGAAATCGCGCGCAAGGCGATCGAGGCGCTCGGCATCGAGGCGCAGGTCGAGAAGGTCACCGACACCACGGCGATCCTCGCCTACGACATCCTCGCGACGCCGGGGGTCGTGATCAACGACAAGGTCGTGTCCTCCGGCCGGATTCCCTCGGTCGGGACGATGTCCGACTGGATCCGCGCCGCGGCGACGGCAGGCTGATCCGCAGGCCCGGGCCGGCGGATCACCCGCCGGTACTCCGGGGCAAGGAGGCGGCGACGCCGCCTCCCCCGCCGGGCACAGGCCGCGCTCAGGCCCCGAAGAACCCGGAGATCACCAGCAACAGCAGGAACAGCCCGAAGGCGATCAGCGCGAGGCCGAGGAACTTCGAGCCGCTCTTCATGGGCGCGGTCGGCGCGTCCACGAGGAACTTCTGCAGCTCGCCCGAGGCCTTCAGGCGCTGGTACTGCAGCGGGTGCTCGCGGCGGAACTCCTCGAGTTCCTGAGAGCCGGTGAACATCACCACGTCGGGCGGCGGCAGCTTCTCGGGGCGGAAGTGGTTGTTGAAGAAGTGCACCGTGAAGAGGAACACCGCCGCGAGGAAGGCCTCCTCGCCGTGGATCAGCATCGCCACGTTCAGCACCCAGCCCGGTAGCACCTGAGTCGTGAGGTGCGGCAGCGCGAGCATCATGCCGCTGCCGCCGATGATCGCCATCCCCCAGAACACCGCCCAGTAGTCGAAGCGCTCCCAGTAGGTCCAGCGGTCGAACTGGGGCTTGGGCGCCTTGCCGAAGAACCACTTGAACATGCCGAGCATGTCCTTCGCGTCCTGGAAGGAAGGCACCAGCGAATCCGGGCCGAACCAGCGGAAGGTCTTGCGGATGCGGAAGAGGTGGATCGCCACGTAGACCAGGTGCACCGCGAAGATGCCCAGCATCACCGCCGCGCTGACGCGGTGGATCAGGCCGGCGATCTTCGGCCCGCCGAGCGCCGCGATCACGACGGGCGCCCAGGAGCTGTTGGCATAGAACACGGTCATCCCGGTGAGCACCAGCAGCATCACGCTGATCGCGAAGGCAAGGTGCGCCGCCCTCCACCACGGGCCGAAGCGCCGCACCTGCTTGTGGCGCAGTTCGGGCGGCAGGTCGTCCAGCTGCACGTGCGGCCGCGCCAGGCGCGCCTTGCGGTCCTTCAGCTCGCGGTAGTACCAGAGGCCGGAGTGCAGCCAGAAGAAGGCGAACACGCCGCCGAGCAGCGCCCACATGAAGCGCGCCGTGATCCACATCTCGGGGTAGCGCTTGAGGTCGTGCGCGTGCGCGTGCGGGCCGAAGCTGACGAATCCCGGCGGCGCCTCGGCGAGGTCCTTCTTGCCGCTGTGGCAGGTGCGGCAGGTGCCGAGCCGGTTGTCCGGGTGCACCTTGGAGTTCTTGTCGGCGACCTTCAGGATGCCGTGGCTGCCGTGGCAGTCGTGGCAGGTCGCCGTGTAGCCATAGCCGAGCTTGTTGACCTGCCCGTGGTAGGTGTCGCGATAGGACCCCAGGTTCGCCTTGTGGCAGGCGCCGCACTCGTCGGTGATGTCGGCCTTGAACTTCTCGCCCGAGGTCGAGGCGACCGAGTGCGCGGTGTGGCAGTCCATGCAGACCGCGGCCTTGACGTCCTTCTTCTCCAGCGCGGCGACGCCGTGCACGGATTCCTTGTAGTCGTCGAGCGCGTCGCTGTGGCAGGGCTCGCCGCAGACGTTCGGCGTCGACAGGCGCCAGGCCCCCTTGCGCTCGGCGCTGCCGGCCGGCGGCACGTCGAAGTAGTGCGCCTCGTGGCAGTCGTTGCACTTCGCCTTGGGCTGGTCGGGGTGCTTCTTGTCGGGCTTGGCGTGGAACGACTTGAGGTAGGCGTCGACGTTCTGAGCGACGACCCCGAGGCGCGGCTTCTTCTGCGCGCTGCCGTCGGCCTGCGCCTTCTTCCACAGGTCCTGGTGGCAGGTGGCGCAGTCGGCCTTGGGCGCGTCGGCCTTCTTCTGGTGCGGCGAGGTGTCGTCGACGATGTTCTGGTGGCAGTCGACGCACTGCATCTTCGCGTGCACGCCCTTGGCGAAGCGCGCCTCGTCCATCAGGCGCAGCTTGCGCGGCTTGCCGTCGAGGTCGGTCGCGACCGGCTTTTCCTTCTTGCCGTCGTGGCAGGAGACGCAGGTGGCGTTGTCCAGCTTGGGCTGGGCCAGCGAAGCGCCGGCAGCGAGGAGCGCGAACGCGGCAAGGAGGACGCGGGCGAACCTCATCCCTGCACCGGACAAGATGCAAAAACACGCACAGGAAGATCAAGGCCGCTGTGTTTCATGCCGTTCGCCTATGCCTTTTCTTGTTGTTCGCGATGGATTGCGGGCGATTCCGGGAAGGGTATCGGCAGGACGTGCGCCTTTCTTTGATCTGCGTCACAAGGGCCCGCTATTGCGAGGACGTTTCGCAAGCCTTGATCCTGATCACCCTTGTCCAGGCTGCCCTCCCAACAATGCGTTGCATCGACGCCACCCCGGTGCAACGGCCATGCCCAGCACGATCCGAGCCCTCCCCACCCTGCTGTCCGACCAGCCCCTGTTCCGCGGGCTCGGCAAGGAAGCGTGCCAGCGCATCAGCGCGGGCGCAGCGATTTCGACGGTCGGGCGGGGCGGATTTATCTTCCACTCCGGCGCGCCGTACGCAGGCGCGCACGTCGTCCTCTCCGGCAAGGCGAAGGTCGCGCGCAGCGCGCGCGACGGGCTGGAGCGCGTGGTGGGCCTCGCCCAGTCCGGCGACACGCTGGGACTCGAGTGCCTGTCGCGTGAGTCAGCCTACCGCGCGAGTGCGCAGGCGCTGCAGGAAACGCGCGTGCTCGCGTTGCCGCGCGCCTCGCTGGCGGCGGAACTGAAGCGCAACCTCGCGTTCGCGCACGCCGTCGTCGACTACCTCTCGGAACGCCTGGAGGAGTCGCTGCACGACCTCGAGATCTGCACCCTGCTGCCCGGGCGCGAGCGCGTGGCGAGCTTCCTGCTGCGCAATGCCGGCGCCAGCGCCGAGAAGTTCACGCTGCCGGCCGCGAAGGACGTGGTGGCCTCGCGCCTCAACCTCACGCACGAGCACTTCTCGCGCATCCTGCGCCAGCTCGCCGAGGACGGCCTGATCGAGGTGCTCGGACGCACGATCGCGATCCGCGACCGGCCGCGACTGCGATCGGCGACCGCCTAGCGCGGTCGACCTGCTGCAGCGCTCAGCGCGCCGGGTAGCTGGCGGCGAATCGCGCCGCGCGCTCGGCGATCATGATCGTAGGCGCATTGGTGTTGCCGCCGACCACCGCCGGCATGACCGAAGCGTCGGCGACGCGCAGGCCCTCCATGCCCCGCACGCGCAACTGCGGGTCGACCACCGCGAGTTCGTCGGTGCCCATGCGGCAGGTGCCGACCGGGTGGTACACGGTGTCGGCCTGCGAGCGCAGCAGCGGCTCGAGCTGCGCCTCGGGACGCCAGGCCTCGCCGGTGCGGTTGCGGCCGCGATAGCGCTCCAGCGGCAGCCGCTCGAGGATGCCGGAGGTCATGCACACGGCGCGCGCGAGCGTGCGCAGGTCCTCGTCGTCCTGCAGGAACGCGGGGTCGATGCGCGGCGACGCGAGCGGGTCGGCCGACGCGAGCCCCAGCGTGCCGCGGCTGCGCGGGCGCAGCACGCAGGCATGGCAACTGAAGCCGAGCCGGAACTGCCGGCGGCGACCGTGGTCCTCGACGATCGCGATGACGAAGTGCAGCTGCGCATCGGGCGCGGCGAGCCCGGGCTGCGTGCGGATGAACGCGCCGGACTCCGCGAGGTTGGTGGTGATGAGGCCGGTGCCCTTCTCGCGGTACTCGGCGATCGCGCCGAGCACCCGCGCGAGGCCCTGCGGCGACAGGCCGACGAGGTCCTTCATCGGCGACTCGTAGGACAGCGTGTAGTCGATGTGGTCGTGCAGGTTGCGGCCGACGCCGGGCAGTTCGTGGCGCACCGGGATGCCGTGCGGACCGAGCGAGCCCTCGTCCCCGATGCCCGACAGCAGCAGGAGCTGCGGGGAGCCGAACGCGCCTGCGGCGAGGATCGTCTCCTTGCGCGACCGCAGGGTCTCTCGGCTGCCGCGGATCGCGACCTCGACGCCGACGCAGGCGTTGCCCTTCACCTCGAGTCGCAGCGCGCGCGCCTCGGTGACGATGGTCAGGTTCTTGCGACCGCGCGCCGGGTCGAGGTAGCCGCGCGCCGCGCTCCAGCGCCGCCCGCCCTTGATCGTGACCTGGTACATCCCGGCGCCGTCCTGCGAGGCGCCGTTGAAGTCGGGATTCGCGCGCAGGCCCGCGTGCGCCGCCGCCTCGAGGAAGGCGGCGTTGGCGTCCGAGTGCGAGACCTGGTCGGATACGTGCAGCGGGCCGCCGGCGCCGTGATGGTCGTCGGCGCCGCGCGCGTTGTCCTCGCTCGCCTTGAAGACCGGCAGCACGTCCTTCCAGCCCCAACCGGCGGCGCCGGCCGCCTCCCAGCCGTCGTAGTCGACCGCGTGGCCGCGGATGTAGACCATCGCATTGATCGAACTGCTGCCGCCGAGCACCTTGCCGCGCGGCTGGTAGCCGCGGCGGCCGTTCAGTCCCGGCTGCGGGACGGTCTTGTACGCCCAGTTGTTGTGGCGCGACGGCACCATCGCGGCGATGCCGAACGGCGCGTGCACCAGCGGCGAGGTGTCGGCACCGCCCGCCTCGAGCAGGCATACCGAGTTGCGCGGATCCTCCGACAGGCGCGCGGCCAGCACGCACCCCGCGGATCCGCCGCCGACGATTACGTAGTCGAACTCTCGCACCGAGGACATGGGATCAGTCTATGCGAGCCGGCCGCTCGCGGATAGAACCCGGCCTCCAAACGCCGTGGTCGTGCCCGCCGATGCAAATACTCAGGCGGCGGCGGCGCGCACCGCGTCGGCGATGCGGGTGGCCGAGGCCTCGATCGCGTCGCGCGGCTCGCCTTCGACCATCACGCGCAGCAGCGGCTCGGTGCCGGACGGTCGCAGCAATACCCGACCACGGCCTTCAAGCTTGCGTTCTGCGTCTTCCTTAGCCTTCGCGATCGAGCCGTGCGCCGCGAGGTCGAAGCCCCGCGGCACCGGCACGTTCACGAGCACCTGCGGGTACATCACTAGGTCTTCGGTGAATTCCGCCAGCCCGCGGCCGGATTCGCGCAGTGCCACCAGCACCTGCAGCGCAGAGACGATGGCGTCGCCCGTGGTGTGACGGTCGAGGCAGATCAGGTGGCCCGAGTTCTCGCCGCCGTAGAGCCAGCCCTGCGTGCGCAGCAGTTCCAGCACGTAGCGGTCGCCGACCTTGGCGCGCGCGAACGGCACGCCGAGCCGCGCGAACGCCTGCTCGAGGCCGAGGTTGGTCATCAGCGTGCCGGCCGCCCCGGCCACGGGGCCCTTCGCCAGCCGGTGCTTCACAATCACGTAGAGCAGCTGGTCGCCGTCGTAGAGCCGGCCTGCGGCATCGGCCATCACGAGGCGATCGCCGTCGCCGTCGACCGCGATGCCGAGGTCGGCGCCGGTGCGCCGGACTTCCTCGATCATGCGCTTGGGCGAGGTGGCGCCGTGGCCGTCGTTGATGTTGAAGCCGTCGGGCGCGGCGCCGATCGCGATGACCTCTGCGCCCAGTTCGTGCAGCACCGGCGGCGCGACGTGGTAGGCCGCCCCGTGCGCGCAATCGACCACGATTTTCATGCCGCGCAGGTCGAAGTCGACCGGGACGGAAGCCTTGCAGAACTCGATGTAGCGTCCCGGCGCGTCGTCGACACGTCGCGCGCGACCGAGCTTCGAGGCCTCGTTGCAGCCCATCGGCGCGTCGAGCAGGCGCTCGATGCGCGCCTCGGCCTCGTCGGGCAGCTTGTAGCCGTCGCCGGAGAAGAACTTGATGCCGTTGTCCGGGTACGGGTTGTGCGACGCGCTGATCACCACGCCGGCGGAGAGCCGTAGCGCGCGCGCGAGGTAGGCGACGCCCGGCGTCGGCAGCGGGCCGCAGAGGTGCACGTCCACGCCGGCGGCGGAGAACCCGGCCTCGAGCGCCGCCTCCATCATGTAGCCGGAGATGCGCGTGTCCTTGCCGATCAATACGGCCGGGCGCCCGGCGCGGCCCTCGGCCAGCACGCGTCCCGCGGCGTAGCCCAGGCGCAGCACGAAGTCCGGCGTCATGGGACTCTGCCCCACCGTGCCGCGCACGCCGTCCGTGCCGAAGTGCTTGCGTGTCATGACGATTCGAAGGCCTCGAGGATGCGCAGCGCGTCGCGGGTCTCGCGCACGTCGTGCACGCGCAGGATTGTCGCGCCTCCCTGCGCCGCGAGCAACGCGGCCGCGAGGCTCGCGGCCAGCCGCTCGCCGGCCGGGCGGCCGGTCAGGCGCCCGAGCGTGGACTTGCGCGACCAGCCCGCCAGCACCGGGTAGGCCGCGGCGACCAGCGCCGGCAGCTCCTTCAGCAGCCGCAGGTTGTGCGCGTCGTTCTTGCCGAAGCCGAAGCCCGGATCGAGCACGAGGCGCTCGCGCGCGACACCCCCCGCCTCCGCCGTGCGCGCGCGCTCGACGAGGAAGTCGCGCACCTCGGAGACCACGTCCTCGTACCACGGCGCCTGCTGCATCGTCGCAGGGTCGCCCTTCTTGTGCATCAGGCACACCGCGCAATCCGAGGCTGCGACCGCCTCGATTGCACCGGGTGCCTGCAGCGCCTCGATGTCGTTGATCATGGACGCGCCGGCGGCGAGCACGGCGCGCATCACCTCGGGCTTGCGCGTGTCGATGCTGACGGGCACACCGACGTCCAAGAGCGCCTCCAGCACCGGGATCACGCGCGCCAGTTCCTCGTCAACGGACACTGGCTCGGCGCCGGGCCGCGTGGACTCGCCGCCGATGTCGAGCAGGTCCGCGCCATCATCGACGAGCTTGCGCGCCTGCGCGACCGCGGCGCCAGCGTCATGGAAGCGACCGCCATCGGAGAAGGAATCGGGCGTGACGTTCACCACGCCCATCAGCAGCGCGCGACGGCGCGGCAGGACGAACCTGCCGCAGCGTAGCGTCATCGGGACAGCCGCAGGCTCAGGCCGTGGGCGCCGGCGCGGCGTTGCCGTGCGTGCCGTCGGTCGCCGCCGGCGGCACCGTGCCGCCGCCCGAGGAACTCGACTTCGGCGGCCGCGGCGGCTTGCCCGCCATGATGTCGCCGATCTGGTCGGCGTCGATGGTCTCCCACTCGAGCAGCGCGGCGGTCATGGCCTCGACCTTGTCGCGGTTCTCCTCGAGCAGGCGGCGCGCCAGCGCGTACTGCGTGTCGATCACGCGGCGGATCTCCTCGTCCACCTTCTGCATGGTGGCCTCGGACACGTTCTTGTGCGTGGTGATCGAGCGGCCGAGGAACACCTCGCCCTCGTTCTCGCCGTAGACCATCGGCCCGAGCGCATCGGACATGCCCCACTGCGTGATCATTCGGCGCGCGATCTCGGTGGCGCGCTCGAAGTCGTTCGCGGCACCGGTGGTCATCTGGCCCATGAAGAGCTCTTCCGCGATGCGGCCGCCGAACAGCACCGTGATCGTGTTCAGCAGGCGATCGCGGTCCTGGCTGTAGCGGTCCTGCTCGGGCAGCTGCATCGTCACGCCGAGCGCGCGTCCGCGCGGGATGATGGTGACCTTGTGCACCGGGTCGGTCTTCGGCAGGAGGCGCGCCACCACGGCGTGGCCGGACTCGTGGTACGCGGTGTTCCTGCGCTCTTCCTCGGGCATCACCATCGAGCGACGCTCGGCGCCCATGATGATCTTGTCCTTGGCGCGCTCGAAGTCGTCCATGTCCACCAGGCGCTTGGAGCCGCGCGCGGCGAAGAGCGCCGCTTCGTTCACGAGGTTGGCGAGGTCGGCACCCGAGAAGCCCGGCGTACCGCGCGCGAGGATGTCGGCCTTCACGTCCGAGGCGAGCGGCACCTTGCGCATGTGGACCTTGAGGATCTCCTCGCGGCCGCGGATGTCGGGCAGCGGCACCACGACCTGGCGGTCGAAGCGGCCCGGGCGCATCAGCGCGGGGTCGAGCACGTCGGGGCGGTTGGTCGCGGCGATCACGATCACGCCGGCGGTGGCCTCGAAGCCGTCCATCTCGACCAGCAGCTGGTTCAGCGTCTGCTCGCGCTCGTCGTTGCCGCCGCCCAGGCCCGCGCCGCGCTGGCGGCCGACCGCGTCGATCTCGTCGATGAACACGATGCACGGCGAGTGCTTCTTCGCCTGCTCGAACATGTCGCGCACGCGCGCCGCGCCCACGCCGACGAACATCTCGACGAAGTCCGAGCCCGAGATCGAGAAGAACGGCACCTTCGCCTCGCCGGCGATGGCGCGCGCCAGCAGCGTCTTGCCCGTGCCGGGCGAGCCCACCATCAGCACGCCGCGCGGGATGCGCCCACCGAGCTTCTGGAACTTGGTCGGGTCGCGCAGGAAGTCGACGAGCTCGGCCACGTCTTCCTTCGCTTCGTCGCAGCCCGCGACGTCGGCGAACGTGACCGTGTTGGTGGCCTCGTCCAGCATGCGCGCCTTCGACTTGCCGAACGAGAACGCGCCGCCGCGGCCGCCGCCCTGCATCTGGCGCATGAAGAAGATCCACACGCCGATGAGGAGCAGCATCGGGAACCACGACACGAAGATGTTCATCAGGAGGGACGGTTCCTCCTCGGGCTTGGCCTCGACCTTGACGCCGTACTTCAGGAGGTCGGACACGAGCCAGATGTCGCCCGGCGAATAGCTGTTGACGCGCTTGCCCTCGGTGGTCGTGGCCTTCAGCTGCCGGCCCTCGATCGTCACCTTGGCGATGCGCCCGGCCTTCACCTCCTCGAGGAACTGCGAGTACTCCATCGGCGACTGGATCGCCTGCCTCGCGTTGAACTGGTTGAACACGGTCATCAGCACGAGGCCGATCACGAGCCAGATGACCAGGTTTTTAATCATGTTGTTCAAGGACTTGCTCCTCGGGCGTCTGTCGGACGCGAACTGCGGATCTTACGCCCTTCGGCAGGGTGCCGGAAGGCGCAGGAATCGCCAAATCTTGATATCGGACCGCGCGCCGGAAAATTCAATCCGCCGACGGCCGCAGGCGACGGCCAAGGAGATAAGTCTCCCGGGATTCGCCGCGGGACGCGGCCGGCTTCCTCGTCTGGACGTCCTCGAACGTGCGTTTCATGCGTTGCAGGAGCTCGGTGAACGCCTCGCCCTGGAACACCTTGACGAGGAATGCCCCCTCGGGACGCAGGTTTTCGACGCAGAAATCGATCGCGGCGTGCACCAGCTCGGCCGCCCTCGCCTGGTCGGCGCTGGCGATGCCCGAGATATTCGGCGCGAGGTCGCAGAGCACCACGTCCGCGGGGTCGCCGCCCATCGCCTCGCGCACCGCGGCCACCGCTTGCGGGTCGAGGAAATCGCCGCGGACGATGGCGACACCGGGCGCCGGCGCCACTTCGAGCAGGTCGATCGCCACCACGCGCCCGGTCGACCCGACACGCTTCGCCGCGTACTCCGACCAGCTGCCCGGCGCCGCGCCGAGGTCGACGACCTTCGCGCCCGCGCGCAGCAGCCGGTCGCGCTGGTCCACCTCCTCGAGCTTGAAGGCCGCGCGCGAGCGCAGCCCCTGTGCCTTCGCCTTCTGCACGTAGGGATCGGACACGTGGCGCTTGAGCCACTGCTTGCTGGAACCGGATCGGGCCATGGGGCTCGGCTACACTTCGTTCATGGACACATTGTCACCGTCGGAACGCCAGGCGCTCAAGGCGCGGGCGCACGCGCTGGATCCCGTGGTGCACGTCGGCGGCAAGGGCCTGACCGACGCGGTGCTCGCGGAAGTCGAGCGCGCGCTGGCCGCGCACGAACTCATCAAGGTGCGCGCCCCCGCCATGGACCGCGACGAGCGCGACGTGCTGCTCGCCGCGCTGTCCGAGCATTGCACCGCCCATCCCGTGCAGCATATCGGCAAGGTCCTGGTGCTGTACCGGGAGAAACCGCCCGAGCCGCCGAAGAAGAAGGCCGACGCGCCGCGCGGCAAGGCGGGGATTCCCAAGCGCCGCGACAAGAAGGCGGGCGCGCCTACTCGTAGCGCACGTCCAGGATCTCGAAGCGCTTCACGCCGCCCGGCGTCTGGGCGTCCACAACGTCGCCGGCCTCCTTCCCGATCAGGGCGCGGGCGATCGGGGAGCTGATCGAGATCTTCGAGGCCTTGATGTCGGCCTCGTCCTCGCCGACGATCTGGTAGGTCACCGCGACGCCGTCGGCCGTCTCGAGCTCGACGGTGGCGCCGAACACCACGCGGCCCTCGGCGTCGACCAGCTTCGGGTCGATCACCTGCGGATTGGCGAGCTTCGACTCGAGCTCCGAGATGCGGCCCTCGATGAAGCCCTGCTTGTCGCGCGCCGCCTCGTACTCCGCGTTCTCGGACAGGTCGCCGTGCGAGCGCGCCTCGGCGATCGCCTGCACGACGTTCGGGCGGTCCACCGTCTTCAGCCGGTGCAACTCGGCGCGCAGCAGTTCCGCGCCGCGGATCGTCATCGGGGTCTTGGCCATGCGCGAATCCTACCTCAGGCGGCCTCGAGCTTCGCATGCAGGTCCTGCAGGCGATAGGGCTCGAGCGTCGCGAGGTGCCGCATGCCCGCGCAGGCCGCGCGGGCGCCCGACACGGTGGTGAAGTAGGTCACGCGCTTGGCGAGCGCGCTGGTGCGGATCGAGCGCGAGTCCGAGATCGCGGTGCGGGTGTCCTCCACCGTGTTGACGATGAAGCTCACCTCGCCGTTCTTGATCATGTCGACGATGTGCGGACGCCCTTCGGCGACCTTGTTCACCAGCGTCACCAGCACGCCGTGCGCGGCGAGCACCGCGCCCGTGCCGCGGGTCGCGAGCACCGTGAAGCCGAGCTCGACGAGGTCGCGCGCGATCGACACCGCGGCCACCTTGTCGCCGTCGCGCACGCTGACGAAGGCCTTGCCGGCCGTCGGCAGGCGCACGCCGGCGCCGAGCTGCGCCTTGACGAAGGCCTCGCCGAAGGTCTCGCCCACGCCCATGACCTCGCCGGTGGACTTCATTTCCGGGCCGAGGATCGTGTCCACGCCCGGGAACTTGGCGAACGGGAACACCGCCTCCTTCACCGAGAAGTAAGGCGGGATCACCTCGCGGACCTTCTGCTCCTTCAGCGACTTGCCGGCCATGCAGCGCGCCGCCACCTTGGCGAGCGGCACGCCGGTGGCCTTCGAGACGAACGGCACGGTGCGCGAGGCGCGCGGGTTCACTTCCAGCACGAACACCGTGTCGCGCTGCACCGCGAACTGCACGTTCATCAGGCCGACCACCTTCAGGCCCTTGGCCATCGACACGCACTGGCGGCGGATCTCGCGCTCCAGGTGGCTGGCGAGCGAGTGCGGCGGCAGGCAGCAGGCCGAGTCGCCGGAGTGCACCCCCGCCTGCTCGATGTGCTCCATGATGCCGCCGATCATCACGTCCTTGCCGTCCGAGATGCAGTCGACGTCGATCTCGATGGCGTCCGACAGGTAGCGGTCGAGCAGCACCGGCGAGTCGTTGGAGACCTTCACCGCCTCCTTCATGTAGCGCTCCAGCTCGGCCTGCTGGTGCACGATCTCCATCGCGCGACCGCCGAGCACGTAGCTCGGGCGCACCACCACCGGATAGCCGATCTCCTCCGCGAGGCGGATCGCGTCCTTCGCCGAGCGCGCGGTGCGGTTCGGCGGCTGGCGCAGCTTCAGGCGGCCGAGCAGCTTCTGGAAGCGCTCGCGATCCTCGGCGACGTCGATCGAATCGGCGCTGGTGCCGATGATCGGCACGCCGGCCGCGGCGAGGTCGCGCGCGAGCTTGAGCGGCGTCTGGCCGCCGTACTGCACGATCACGCCCCAGGGCTTCTCGGTCTCGACGATCTCGAGCACGTCTTCCAGCGTCAGCGGCTCGAAATACAGGCGGTCCGAGGTGTCGTAGTCGGTCGACACGGTCTCCGGGTTGCAGTTGACCATGATGGTCTCGAACCCGTCCTCGCGCATCGCCAGCGCCGCGTGCACGCAGCAGTAGTCGAACTCGATGCCCTGCCCGATGCGGTTCGGGCCGCCGCCGAGCACCATCACCTTCTTCCGGTCCGAGGGCGCGGCCTCGCACTCCTCTTCATACGTCGAGTAAAGGTAGGCCGTCGACGTGGCGAACTCCGCCGCGCAGGTGTCCACGCGCTTGTAGACGGGACGGATGCCGAGCGCGCGACGCTTGGAGCGCACCTCGTGCTCGGTGGTCTTCAGCAGGAACGCGAGCCGCCGGTCGGAGAAGCCCTTTCGCTTCAGCGCGCGCAGCCGATCGGCGTCGAGGTCGTCGAGCTTCTGGTCGTCGAGCTCCATCTCGAGGTCGACGATCTCCTTGATCTGCACGAGGAACCACGGGTCGATGTGCGTCAGGCGATGCACCTCGTCGAGCGTGAAGCCGTTCTCGAAGGCGTCGCCGACGTACCAGATGCGCCCCGGCCCGGGTTCGCCGAGCTCGCGCTCGATGGTCTCGCGATCCTTCGTCGTCTGGTTCAGCCCGTCCACGCCGGTCTCGAGCCCGCGCAGCGCCTTCTGGAACGACTCCTGGAAGGTGCGGCCGATCGCCATCACCTCGCCGACCGATTTCATCTGCGTGGTGAGGCGGTCGTTCGCCTGCGGGAACTTCTCGAACGCGAAGCGCGGCACCTTGGTGACGATGTAGTCGATCGTCGGCTCGAAGGACGCCGGCGTCGCGCCACCGGTGATGTCGTTGCGCAACTCGTCCAGCGTGTAGCCGACGGCGAGCTTGGCGGCGATCTTCGCGATCGGGAAACCCTTGGCCTTGGAGGCCAGCGCCGAGGACCGCGACACGCGCGGGTTCATCTCGATCACCAGCATGCGCCCGTCCTTCGGGCTGACCGCGAACTGCACGTTCGAGCCGCCGGTGTCGACGCCGATCTCGCGCAGCACCGCGATCGACGCGTCGCGCATGCGCTGGTATTCCTTGTCGGTGAGCGTCTGCGCCGGCGCGATCGTGATCGAGTCGCCGGTGTGCACGCCCATCGCGTCGAGGTTCTCGATCGAGCAGACGATGATGCAGTTGTCCGCCTTGTCGCGGACCACCTCCATCTCGAATTCCTTCCAGCCGATCACGGACTCCTCGATGAGCAGTTCCTTGGTCGGCGAGGCCTCGAGGCCCCGTTCGCAGATGGCGACGAACTCCTCGCGGTTGTAGGCGATGCCGCCGCCCGTGCCGCCCATCGTGAACGAGGGCCGGATCACCACCGGGTAGCCGATCGCGGCCTGCACCTGCAGCGCCTCCTCCATCGAGTGCGCCATCTTCGCGCGCGGGCACTCCAGGCCGATGGATTCCATCGCGCGCTTGAACTTCTCGCGGTCCTCCGCCTTGTCGATCGCCTCGCGCTTGGCGCCGATCATCTCGACCGAGAACTTCTCCAGCACGCCCTCGCGTGCGAGGTCGAGCGCGCAGTTGAGCGCGGTCTGCCCGCCCATGGTCGGCAAGAGCGCCTGCGGGCGCTCCTTCTCGATGATGCGCGCCACCGTCTGCCAGGTGATCGGCTCGATGTAGATCGCGTCCGCCGTGTCGGGGTCGGTCATGATCGTCGCCGGGTTCGAGTTGACGAGGATCACGCGGTAGCCCTCGGCGCGCAGCGCCTTGCAGGCCTGCGCGCCGGAGTAGTCGAACTCGCAGGCCTGCCCGATGACGATCGGTCCGGCGCCGATGACGAGGATGGACTGCAGGTCGGTGCGCTTGGGCATTATTGCTTCTCCTTCGCCATCAGCGCCGCGAACCGGTCGAACAGGTATCCGATGTCGTGCGGCCCCGGGCTCGCCTCCGGGTGGCCCTGGAAGCAGAACGCCGGCCGGTCGGTGCGCGCGAGCCCCTGCAGCGAACCGTCGAAGAGCGACACGTGCGTCGGGCGCAGCGTCTTCGGCAGCGTCGCGGGGTCGACCGCGAAGCCGTGGTTCTGGCTGGTGATCTCGACCTTGCCGGTGGTCAGGTCCATCACCGGCTGGTTGCCGCCGTGGTGGCCGAACTTCAGCTTGTACGTCCGCCCGCCGAGGGCGAGACCGAGGATCTGGTGGCCGAGGCAGATGCCGAAGATGGGCGTCTTGCCGAGCAGGTCGCGCACGATCTGCGCCGCGTAGGGCGCGGCGGCGGGGTCGCCGGGCCCATTGGAGAGGAAGACGCCGTCGGGCTTCATCGCCAGCACGTCGGCCGCGGGGGTGGTCGCCGGCACGACGCGCACTCGGCAGCCGGCGGCGACCAGGTTGCGCAGGATGTTGCGCTTGATGCCGAAGTCATAGGCGACGACCAGTTTGCCGCCGGGCGCCGTCGCCTGCTGGTAGCCGCCTTCGATCGTCCAGTGGCCTTCGGTCCAGTCGTACGGCGCGCCGCAGGTGACGCGTGTGACCAGGTCCTGGCCTTCCATGCTCGGCGCCTCCTGGGCGCGGCGCACCAGGCGGGCGTGGTCGAGATCGGTGGTCGAGAGGACGCCGTTGAGGTTGCCCTTCTCGCGCAGCAGGCGGACGAGCTGGCGGGTATCGATGCCCTCGATGCCCGGGATGCCGTACGCCTTCAGATAGTCGCCGAGCGACTGCTGGGCGCGCCAGTTGCTGGGCGTCGGCCAGTACTCCTTGACGATGAAGCCCTCGACGAATGGGCGGCTCGACTCGACGTCCTCGCGGTTGACCCCGACGTTGCCGATCTCGGGATAGGTCATGGCGACCATCTGCCCGCAGTACGACGGATCGGTGAGGATCTCCTGGTAGCCGGTCATCGAGGTGTTGAACACCACCTCGCCCGCCGAAAGCCCCGCTGCCCCGATGGCGCGCCCCGGAAACACCGTCCCGTCAGCGAGGACGAGGGCGGCGGAATCGAGCGCTGGCACGGCGAACTCCCGGTTTTAGATGCGAAAAAGCGGAAGAGGCCGCCTGTTGCTTCGGGCCCCTCCCGCTCGTTTGAGCAACG
>CAZTXP010000049.1:0-13586 GCA_964617355.1 uncultured Enterobacteriaceae bacterium | reverse complement strand
TGAAGCGCGAGGCGCACATCGAGGCGCTGAAGAAGAAGCTCGAGCTGCGCACGAAGGGCGCGCGCGACGCGGACCTCGCGGAGGTCGACATCTCCCTGCGCGAGAAGATCCGGCAGTACGACGACGACTGCGCCTTCCTGCACGCCTGCAACATCGGCGGCGAGCGCATGCGCGACGAGGACATCGAGCGCGTCCGGCGCATCGCCGGCTACCGCTGGACCGACACCGCCGGGCACGAGGCCAACTTCCTCACCGCCGACGAGCTGAAGAACCTCACCATCCGTGCGGGCACGCTCACGGACGAGGAACGGCAGGTGATCAACCACCACATCGTCGCCACGATCAAGATGCTCGAGTCGCTGCCATGGCCGAAGCACCTGGCCAACGTGCCGGAATACGCCGGCGGCCACCACGAGCGCATGGACGGCAAGGGCTACCCGAAGGGCCTCCTGCGCGAGCAGATGTCGGTGCAGGCGCGCGTCATGGGGATCGCCGACATCTTCGAGGCGCTGACTGCGCGCGACCGGCCCTACAAGAAGGGCAAGACGCTGTCCGAGTCGCTGCAGATCCTCGGCAACTTCGCGAAGAACGGCCACGTCGACCCCGACCTCTTCGACGTCTTCGTGCGCCAGAAGGTGTACCTGAAGTACGCCGAGATGTTCCTCAATCCCGAGCAGATCGACGCCGTCGACGAGTCGAAGATCCCGGGCTACCTGCCGTGAGGCTGCAGGCCGCGGGGCCGTCGTGGGCCTGACGGTCGCCGCGCTGGAGTCCATCGCCGCGTGGCTCCCCGGCAGCCGCGTGCTGTCGCTGGGATATCCCGACCTCGTGGTTCCCGCCGCGGACATCAAGCGCATCCTCGGCGTGGACGTCGTGCGCTTCACCGACTTCGGCCGCTGGCACGGTGCCGACTTCCCGCTGCCCGAGACGCTGGCCGTGTTCGAATCCGTCGGCGCGACGCTCGACTGCGTGGACGTGTCGCCGAGCCGCGGCGTGGAGCGCGTCGTCGACCTCAACCTGCCCTGCGAACTCGGGTCCTACGACGTGGTGATCGACGCCGGCACGGTCGAGCACTGCTTCAACATCGGCCAGGCGATCCTGAACGCCGCGGGCGCGGTGGCCGCCGGCGGCTGCGTATTCCACATGCCGCCACTGTCGATGGCGAACCACGGCTTCTACAACCTCAACCCGACGCTGCTGCACGACTTCTATTCGCAGAACGGCTGGGACATCGAATTGCTCGAGGGCATCGCCTCGGGACGGCGCTTCGCGCTGCCGCCCGTGGCGCGCTTCGCGCCGCCCGGGGAAGCCTCGCTGCTGTTCCTCGCCAGCCGGCGCGAGGTCGCGCCGCTGCGCATGCCGGTGCAGTCGAAGTACCTCAGCAATCCCGGGTTGCGCTAGCCGCGCGGGTCCAGCCAGTCTGCCGACAGCAGGCGGGCCTTGCGCCCGCCCTTGAAGTGCAGCACGACCTTGCCTTCCAGCGCGGCGCGATCCTCGGCGTCCGAGGGCGCATAGTTGTAGGGGTCGGTCGGCAGCAGGCAGGTGCGGCATCCCGCGATCGACAGGCGGTCCGTCCTGCGGCGCAGGACTTCGGACTGGAAGAGCCGCCATCCGAGCACGGCCCCGACCGCCAGCTGGTCGCCTCGCCACTCGCGAATCGGGCGCGGGTAGGCGACGCGGACCGAATCGCGTTCCTCCATCCACGCCAGCGCGCCGAGGCAGGCCTCGAAGAACGCCCGCAGCGCCTGCGGTCGCGTGCAGTCGAGCACCATGACGCCGGTGTTGCAGGGCTCGAGATCCTCGGCCTCGCTGACGAAATTCGAGCGCGCCGTGAGGAAGAGGTCGGCATCGCCGTCGATCACGCTCGTCGGATCGCGCAGCAGCAGGCAATCGGATTCGGTGAGTACGGCGGCACGCGGGCGCGCGTCGGCCCCGAGCGTCGCGAGATAGGCCAGCGCGGCGCGAAAGCGGTTCGCCATCAGTTCGCCCCGAGGCAGTGCTGCGCGCACCACCGCGTCGAAACCCGTGCCGGCGGGCGGGACGGTGTGCTCGTCCGTGAGCAACACGATGCGCGCGTCCGGGCGACAGGCGCGTGCGCTGCGAACGCTGGCCTCGAAGAGGCGCCAGTACTGGCCCGCCGCGGCGGCATCGGGTGGTGCCGTGAAGTAGTAGGCGATGTCCAGCGGGCTTGCGGGAGCACGCGTCGAGGGCGGTGGCGAGCGTGGCGGCAGCGGCGCGCGATCCAGCGGGTAATCCTTCGCCATCACGCTGGCAAAGGCCGCCATGCGGCGGGCGTCGTCACGCGCGGGGTCCAGCGCCGCGGCGTCGGCGAGAAGGGCTTGCCCACCTGCCAGGTCGCCGCTGCGCAATCGCGACAGTCCCCTGTGCAGCGCGACGCGCATGCGGGCCGCGCTGTCGAGCCCGGCGTGGCCCGCAGATGCCAGGACTTGCGCGTATACCGGCTCCGCTTCCTCGAAGCGCCCGAGATACTGCAGGCTGTGCCCGAGTTCCAGCGCGGCTTCGAAGGGCACCGGCATGCCGGGTTCGCGACTCGCGTGGATCGCCACGACGTCGGCGTAGCGCTGTCGCTGGAAGGCCTCCCGCGCCGCGGCGAAATCGCCCGCGGCGCGCGCGGGCGGCGCCCAAGGGCGAAGCAGGGATTTCAGGAGGCGACCGAGCATGGGCCTTGCGAAGCGTCGACGTACCGGTGCGCGAATCGATCCGGGCCCGTCGTGGCGGAAATCGTACCAGAGCGCCGGGTTGCGCTCGCCGCGAGGGTCCGCGATAGTGGCACGGGTATGGACATCGCCGCCGCATGATCGCTCGACTTCGCGACTGGCTTCGGCGCCGCGACGCCGCGACGCCGCCTGATCCGGATGCGCTCTGGAAGCGAGCCCGGGCGCTGCAGGTCGAGCGCCGCTTCTCCGAGGCGGCGTCGGCGTACGAAATCCTCGAGACGCTGCTCGAGGCGCCCGCCGGGCGCGCGCGCCTCGCCGCGGTAATGAACCAGCTCGGGCTCGCGCGCCTGCGCATGAATGACTTCGCGGGCGCGCGCGCGCCGCTGGAGCGCGCGGCGGCGCTGGTGCCGGAGGATCCGTCCTACAGCGGCTGCGCGAGGTTTCCCGCGCTGATGGCGCGCGACCTGCCGCTCGAGCGCGAGGCCATGCCGCCTTCGCCGCGTGCCGGGACCGCCGCGGTCGCCGCCGAGGTCGCGTACTTCTTCGTCGGCCGCGCGCAGGCGCCCTCGTACCCGGAGTACTGCGCCTTGCTCGCGCTGAGCCTGCGCCTGGCGCGGCGCGCGTTGCCCGGCTGCCGCACCGTGATCCTGACGGACGAGGGCACGCCGTTCCCGGAGGACGTCGTGCCCGACGACATCGCGCGCCTGCCGCTCGCGAGCGACGCGATCATGCTGGCGCGGCTGCAGGCGATGGCGGCCTGGCTCGGCCGCCGCGCGAACGAGGACGCCGGGCGCCCGATCCTCTTCTGCGATCCCGACACGGAACTGCTGCGCGACCCGTCGGACGCCTTCGCGGCCGGCGCGGACATTGCGTTCGCCGCGCGCTCGGACTTCGTCGACGCGCGCCTCGACCACGAGCCGTTCACGGCAGGCGCCATCTACGCTCGCGCGACACCGGCTGCGGCCGGGTTCTTCGCGCGCGCCGCGGCGGAACTCGACGCCATCGACGCGTGGCCCGAGGTGCGCGGCTTCTACCCGCGCTCGCTGCGCGAGTGGCGCGGCGACCAGCTGGTGCCCGCCGCGCTGGTTGGCTGGCGCACGTATGCCGAGCACGTGCTTTCGGGGAACACGGATCGGCTGCGGGTCGGCGATGCGGTGGTGGCCTTCGTGCCCTCCGCGCGCTTCTGCAGGACGTGGGAGGCCGGCCTCGACGAGGCTTCGCTCGGCGACACCGTGCTGCTCGACTTCAAGGGCGGGCGCAAGGCCGCGATGCTCGCGCGGCACCGCGACGACGCGCGCTAGCGGCCGCCGCCGGCGACCGTATCGATCCAGTCCATGAATGCTTCGCCGCCCTCGGCGGTGTCGAAGATCTTCGCGCTCGCGTCGAGCAGCTTCGCCCCAATGGCCTGCCGGCGCGCGGGATCGTTCGCGAGCGCCAGCGCGAGTTCTACGTACTCCCCTGGCGAGCGCGCAACGCAGTCGAGGACGCCGGCCTGTGCGTAGATGCCGGCGGTCATCCGGCTGCGGAACAGCGGACCCGGCATCGTCACGACCGGCACGCCGAGCGACAGCGCCACGTAGGTCGTGACCCCGCCGGAAAAGAGGAACGGATCCAGCACGCAGTCCGCCTGCAGGAGCAAGCTCGCGAACTCGTCGGCCGCGGCGAAGGGGCGGAACGCGATCCGGTCGGCCACGTCCGGCATTTCGCGCTCGAAGCGCTGCACGAGGCGCCGTTCCCACGAGGGCCGCGCGCGGTCGCGAAACAGCACCAGTTCCGCAGCAGGGTCGCGGCGCAGGATGCCCGCGATCGCGGCGTCGAACGCGGGGTGCATCTTCTGCAGCATCATCGGGCAGAGGTACGTGCGCATGCCGTCGCCGAAGCCGCACTCGGCGCGCGACAGCAGCCGCGCCGGGCGCGGCGTCGCGGGCACGCGCACAGGGATCACCGGCAGTCGCACGAGCCGCTCGCTGTAGTGGGATTGCGCGTCGGCGAGGTCCTGGTGCACGTTGCTGACGAAGTAGTCCAGCGTCGGGATGCCCGAGGTGCATGGGTGGCCGACGAGCAGCGCCTGCACCGGCGCCAGCCGCGAGAACGCGAGGAAGTACGGGAACGGATGCATCCCGACATCCGTATAGGCAAGCAGGTCCAGCTCGCAGGCCTCGATCTGGCGGCGCGCTTCCTCGATGGTGCTGCCGAGGTACACGTGGCGCCCGTGGCGTTCCGCCGAGAGGCGCAGGCCTTCGTCCACCGCGCCGTCGTAGGTGAAGAGCACGCAGTCATGGCGGCCGCTCTCGACGACCTGGCGCACCAGCTCGCGGTACCACGCGCCCACCGAGTGGCCGGTGAGGAACATCGACACGATGCCGACGCGCGGCTTGGCCCCCGCGCGCGCCCGGGTGCGATCCCGGACATGCGCCGCGACATGGCCGAGCGACGGGGTAGCGCGCAGGAACAGGCGCGCGAGACGCTCGTTCAGCGCCCGGTCGTTCCCGCCCTGGTAGCAGAGGTAGAACACGGTGCGATGGATGTCCCCGAGCGGATCGGCGATCGCGGGCGGCTCCGCCGCGAGCGCCGCGAGGTCGGC
Organism: uncultured Enterobacteriaceae bacterium; assembly: GCA_964617355.1. Classification (GTDB taxonomy): domain Bacteria; phylum Pseudomonadota; class Gammaproteobacteria; order Burkholderiales; family SG8-39; genus CAZTDU01. The sequence continues at coordinate 8,324 of CAZTXP010000049.1, read as the reverse complement.
CTCGAAGACGCGGCGCGACGCGTCCACGTGCGCCGGCGAGTCGAACACCTGCGGCAGCGTGTCGATCATGCGATTGATGCGCAGCGGCCCGCGCTCGTGCGGCGCCGCGACCGCCAGCGCGCGGTCGTAGTCGCGCCGGCCGGCCTCGACGTCGCCGTCGAAGTAGCCGGCGAAGCCGAGCATGCCGAGCGGCTCGCTCGCCTGCGGGTAGAGGCCGTGCGCGAGCCCGAGGCAGCGCCGCGAGGCCGCGACGCGCCCGTCGCGCAGGTGCACGCGGCCGCGCGTGTAGAGGCGCTGGGCCGCGGCATGCGCCGGATTCCCGGCGACATCGAGCTCGGCGGCGCGGGCGAGCGATTGCGCCGCCGCCGCGGCATCGCCGGCGAGCGATTGAATCCGGTGCCGCAGGATCCACGGCCAGGGCGAAGAGGGCTCCGCGCCCGTGGCGCGATCGAGTGCGTCGGCCGCGCCGCGAGCGTCGCCCGCGTTCGCGGCGCGCACGGCCGTCGCCAGCAGCGTCGCGGCCGGCGACCGCGAGGGCTCGAGGTCGTCCGGGTCCAGCAGCGGCTCGGCGGGCGCCGGCCGCTTCGGCGCCAGCAGCGCCGAGAGCAGGGCGCGCAGCATCGCTGCGCCGCGCCCTAGGCCTTGCCGGCCTTGCCGTCGCTCTCGGCCTTGCGGCTGATGTAGACCACCAGGCCCTCGGTGGCGAGCTCGATGAAGCGCTCGCTGTAGCCGAATTCCTTAAGCTTCCAGCGGAAGTCGTTGCCGAGGCTGGCCTTGCGGTACCAGCCGAGCGCCTTCTCGTGCTGGAAATTCGCCGCCTTCTCGAACGCATCCTCGAGGATCTTGGTCAGGCGGTTGGCCGAGACCTTGCGCGTCTCGGCGGCATCCATCGCGGGCGGATAGCGCTTCGCGATCGCCTCGGCGAGGCTCTCGGCGAATTCCTTGACCTCGGCGGCGCTGGTGCGGGAAAAGAGGGACATCGTCGGCTCCTTGGGCAATGGGGGCGTCGCGGCCTCAGGCCGGCGCGCCGGCCGAGGGCGGGATCACCTTCGGCGCATAGATGTTGTACAGCATCAGGTCGCGCTCGACCGCGCGGTCGGCGATCGGCTCGACGCCGTGGAACGAGAAATCGGTACGCACGAACGCGAACAGCGCGTTCGGCACGTAGTCCATGCGCGCCACGTGCAGGAACGCGTCCGGGCGCAGGTGCTCCGAGCCGTCGCTGACGAAGGCGGGGTCCTTCGGCAGGTAGATCGAGGTGCCGAGGTGGCGCGTCGAGGCGTCGGGCGGCAGGTAGAAGAGCAGCGATACGAGCTTGTGCCCGCTGTCCGTGTGCGGCCGGATCGCGTAGTGGGTGAAGTCGCGCACCAGCCGGCACTCGGTGCTCAGCACCAGCTTGTGGCCCTTGCCGAAGCGCTCGGCGATCGCGCCCTGGAACTTGCGCACGATGAACTCCGAGAACGCCGGGCGCATCAGCCACGAGGCGATCGCGGGCCACACCGGGCCCTGCGGGCGCTCGGCGGCAAGCTTCTCGAGGTCGCAGACATAGCGCTCGTCGTAGGCGCCCCCGCTCACGGTGCCGGTCTCGCTGATCGGCGCATAGCCGCTCGTGTCGGGCAGTTCATCGAGCAGGCGCGCGTAGAAGTCCGCGGGGAACACGTTCTCGACGTAGAAGTGCGCGAACGGATACGGGTTCACCGCCGCGTTCGCGATGCGGTAGCGGACGTGCTGCTCAACGTCGAAAGACATAGTTCCCCACGCCCTCGAAGGCGCCTTCGGTCCGGCGCGCGGCGTCGGCCTCCGCGCGGTCGTAGTCGAACCCGGCCTCGAGCATCGCGTCGACGGTCTCCCAGTGGGACTCGAGGTGGGTGTTGATCTCGATCAGCACCGAGCGCACGCGCGGGTCGCGCAGCGTCTCGCGGGCGCCGGCGATCACCTTGGGCTCGATGCCGTCGACGTCGATCTTGATGTGCTGCGGCACGGGGATCGTGTCCGCGGCGACGAGCGCGTCGATGGTCGTCGAGTAGCACCCCTGCACGAACGACGCGGCGAGCGGCCGGCCGTGGTAGTCGATCGACTCGCCGAAGCTGTGGCAGGAGCCGCCGGGCTCGAAGGCGCTCAGGTAGAGCCGGTGGAACATCGAGGCGTCGGACAGCGCCGCGCAGAACGCGATCGCGCGCTCGGCGATGCCGTTATCGTGGATGTTGCGGTTCAGGAGCGCGTAGTTCTGCGACTCCGGCTCGAAGGCGTAGACCGTGGCCTGCCGCGCCACCGCGGCGAACACCGTGTACATGCCGACGTTGGCCCCGACGTCGAGCAGCACGTCGCGCGGCGCGAACGACGCGATCCACGCGATCGTGTCCGGTTCCTTCTCGAACAGCGACTCCACGCGCCACGCGGTGGAGCGGTTCGGCGTCGCGAAGCGCATGCGACGGCCCTCGAATTCCACGGCAGCGCCGGATGGGATACGTTCGTCGTCTTGGTTGGGCATCGTAGTGCGCGGCCCGCGAGTCGCGCGCGACGATTATATGTCGCGGGTCGCCGCCCCCGAGTCGTGGCGCAGGAACTAGTTCACGACCGGGCGCGGATCCGGCCGGGCCGCGAGGGGTTCGTTGCTAGAATCCGCCGGCAATGACCTACAGCCGCGCACATCCCAGCCCGCGCTACGCCGAACTGGTGGCGCTGTATCGCCAGATGCACGTCGAGGGCGAGCGGTTCCTCGGTCGCGCGCCGGAGGTCACCTTCCCGGGGTCGGCGCTGCTGCCCCAGGTCAAGCGCATCAAGCGCATGGTCGTGGCGACGGGAGCGCAGAACGTGCTCGACTACGGCTGCGGCAAGGGCCACCAGTACGACATGCGCGACATCAACGTCCGCGGCGACGGGGCCTGGGAAAGCGTGCAGGACTACTGGGCCGTCGACTTCGTGCATTGCTACGACCCGAGCTACCAGCCCTTCAGCGCGCTGCCGACGGGCACGTTCGACGGCGTGATCTGCACCGATGTCCTCGAGCACTGCCCGGAGGCGGACATGGGCTGGATCGTCGACGAGCTGTTCGCCTACGCCACGCGCTTCGTGTTCGCGAACGTGGCCTGCTACCCGGCGGAGAAGCGCCTGCCCAGCGGCGAGAACGCGCACATCACGCTGAGGCCGGTGGCGTGGTGGGAAGGCTTGTTCCGCGACGCCGCCGCGCGCAAGCCGGGGATCGCGTGGGAATGCTGGCTCGGCGACGTCGTCGAGGGTCGACTGGTCGAGACCTGCGTCCGGGGTTGAGCCGCCCGGCCCGCAGGCCCGTCGCGCGCGAGGCGCCGCATCGATGCTCCGTCGGCTGATCTCCAACCTGTTCCGTCCTTCGCCACCGTCGTCGGCGCCGGCGGCGCGCACGGTCGATCCTTACGCCGCGGTGGAGTCGCATCTTGCCGAACGGCGCCTCGACCAGGCGCGCGTCGCGCTCGAGTCCGCGCGCGCCGCGCGACCGGACGAGCCGCGCGTCGCCTATCTCGAGGCGGAGATCCTCCGCCGGCGCGGCGACTGGGCGCGGGCGATGCCGCTGTTTCGACGCGCGCTGGTGCTCGCCCCGCGCAACGTGGACGCATGGGCCGGCCTCGGCGACTGCTGCGCGCGCACCGACGACGGGCTGCAGGCCCTCAACTGCTACCGCGCGGCGCTGTCGATCGACCCCTTGCGCGCCGACATCCTCAACGAAGCCGGGCTGGTGCGGCTTTCGCTCGGCAATCGTTCCGCCGCGGCCGAGGCCTTCGAGCGCGCCGTGGATCTCGACCCGCGCCACGCCGAGGCCTGGAACAACTTCGGCCTCGTCGCCGCGCAGAGCGGGCGGCTGGAGCAGGCGCGCCGGCATTTCCATCGCGCCACGCACCTGCGCCCCGATTTCTATACCGCGCTCTGCAACCTCGGCCTGGCCTGCCGCGACCTCGGTCGCGAAGGCGAGGCGCGCGAGGCTCTGGAGCGCGCCACGCGCGCCGATCCGTCGAAACCCGCGGCGTGGATCAACCTCGGCATGCTGCGGCAGGACGCGGGCGAGCTCGGCGCCGCACGCGAGGCTTTCGAGCGCGCCTGCGCCTGCAATCCTGACGACCGCGGCGCGCGCACGGCGCTAGGCGTGCTGCTCGGCCGCATGGGCGACTACGATGGCGCCGAGCGCGAACTGGCCGCGGTGCTGGCGGCGGCTCCCGCAGACCCGGAGGCCGCGCTGGCGCAGGCGCACCTCGATCTCCTGCGCGGCCGCTACGCCGAAGGCTGGGACCGCTACGAGGCGCGCTTGCGCGCGGCGCAGTCGCCGCGGCGTCGCTACCTCGCGCCCGACTGGGACGGCGAGGCGGTCGAGGGCCGCGCGCTGCTCGTGTACGCAGAGCAGGGCCTGGGCGACACCGTCCTCTTCGCGTCCTGCCTGCCGGACCTCCTCTCGCGTGCCGCATCCTGCGCCGTCGACTGCGAGGATCGCCTGTGGCCCGCGCTTCAGCGCTCGTTCCCCGGGTTGCGCCGGCACGATCCGGCATCGGCGGCGCGCTACGACGCGGCGATCGCCATCGGCTCCCTGCCGCGCCTCTACCGGCGCTCGCCCGAGGCGTTCCCGCGCCATGCGGGCTATCTCGAGGCGGATGCGTCGCGCGTGCAGGCGATGCGGGCGGCGCTCGACGCGGCGGGTCCAGGCTTCCGGATCGGCCTGGCGTGGCGCGGCGGCTTGCGCGGCACAGGCGAGGCGGTGCGATCGATCGCGCATGCGGATCTCGCGCCGCTGCTGGCGCTGCCCGGCACGAGCTGGTTTTCGCTGCAGCACGGCGTCGACGACGCGGAGCGTGCGCGCGTCGAGGCCGCGGCGGGCGCGCGCCTGCAGGCGCTGCCGGGCGTGCCGTCTGACCTCGAGGCGCTGCTCGCCGCGATCGACGCGCTCGACCTCGTGGTCACGGTCTGCTGCAGCGTCGTGCATCTCGCGGGCGCGCTCGGGCGGGACGTACGCGTGCTGGTGCCGAAGGGGCCCTCGTGGCGCTACGGCCACGAGGGCGGCGCGATGCCGTGGTATCCATCGGCGCGGCTTTACCGACAGCAGGACGCGTCCGACTGGCGCGAGCCGGTCGCGCGCTTGCGCGCGGATCTCGACGCAATGGTGCGTGCATGAGCGGCGCAACGACGCTCGACGCGGCGCGGGCGCGCCTCGCGGATGGCGATCTCGCCGGCGCGCTCGCGGCGATCGACGGCGTGCTGCGCGAGCGCGCGGACAACGCACCGGCGCTTGCGCTGCGCGCGCGACTGCTGCGCCTGCGTGGCGACCTCGAGGGCGCGGCCGCGTGCGCGGCGCGCGCGCTCGAGGCGGACGAGGCGAACCCGGAGGCCTTGCTCGAAAGCGCCGCGCTGGCGCGCGAGCAGCGCGACTTCGAGCGCGCGCTCGACCTGCTGTCGGAACTCGTCTTCCACCATCCGGGCGATGCGCGGGCGCAACTCGAGATCGGCCGCCTGCACCGGCTGCAGAACCGCCTCGACGAGGCGCTCGAGAGCCTGCGCGGCGCCGTGGCGTCCGATCCGGGCCTTGCCGACGCGCACATCGAGATCGGCTGCATCCTCAACCTGCGCAACGACCACGAGGGCGCGATGGCCGCCTTCGAGCGCGGGCTCGAACTCGACCCCTCGAGCGTGCTGGCGCAGCACAACCTGGGCTACGTGCTCGGCAAGCTCGAGCACTACGAGCGCGCGCTCGAGCTGCTCGAGAAGCTCTGTGCGCGCGTGCCGATCCGGCAGGCCGGGACCTGGCTCAACCTCGCGCTGGCGCTCGCCGCGCACGGCGAAACGCGGCGCGCGGGCGAGATCTACGATCGCATCCTGGAGGTCGAGCCGAACCACGTCACCGCACGCTGGAACCGCGCGCACTTCCTGCTCGCCGAGCGCGATTTCGAGCGCGGCTGGCGCGACTATGAGTGGCGCTTCCTCAGCGAGAGCCTGGGGCCGCCGCGGCTGATCCCGTTCGCGCCCTGGCGCGGCGAGCCGCTCGAGGGGCGCACGCTGCTCGTGTCGGCCGAGCAGGGACTCGGCGACCAGATCATGTTCGCGTCGTGCATCGACGAGCTCGCGGCGCGCGCGGGGCGCGTGGTGCTCGAGTGCACCACGCGGCTCGAGGCCCTCTTCCGTCGCTCGTTCCCCGGTGTCCAGGTGATCGGCAGCCGGCAGGAACTGGAGCCTGCGTGGCTGCGCGAGGTCGGAGAGGTCGATTACCACGCGGCGGCGGGAAGCCTGCCACGCTACCTGCGCAATCGCATCGAGGATTTCCCGCGCCACGCGGGATACCTCGAGGCGGATCCGGAGCGCGTGCGGTACTGGAAGTCGCGGCTCGACGCGCTCGGCTCCGGCCTGAAGGTGGGCCTGTCCTGGCGCGGCGGCACGCACTCGACGCGGCGCAGGCTGCGCACGCTGCGCCTGGACGACCTGCGGGGGCTCGTCGCCACCCCCGGTTGCCGCTTCGTCAACCTCCAGTACGACGACTGCGCGGAGGAACTCGCCGCGTTTCGCGCCGGTACGGGACTCGAGGTCGCCCACTGGCCCGAGGCGATCCGCGACTATGACGAGACGGCCGCGCTGTGCAGCGCCCTGGACCTGACCGTCAGCGTGTGCACGTCGGTGATCCACCTAAACGGCGCGCTCGGGCGGCCGGTCTGGATCATGGTCCCGTCGGCCCCGGAATGGCGCTACGGCTTCCGCGGCGAAGGCCTGCCGTGGTATCCGTCCGCGCGCCTATTCCGGCAGGCCGAGCGCGGCAGCTGGGAGCCGGTCGTGGAGGCGGTGACCGCGAGCCTCCGAGCGCGCGTGCGCGAATCGGTCAGCTGACAAGGCCGGGCAGGTCGGGACTGACAATTTTCGGCATGCGGCGGCGCACAGACTTCACAGGCGGTCTTCCAACTGTCGCCAGCCGGCGTCGACAGGGTTGTTGAAAATTACATTCAAGTAAGCAAAAACCTTACGAATCATTCGATTCCATCGATGGCCTGTGGATATTGACAATTTCTTTCCTGATGGCCCGATCCTTGCTCGGGAAAGGGGGCTCGCCGGATTCCCGGAGATGTGAAAAACACCGTAATTACAAATAGATAAATACCGGAGGCACACATGAGAAAGCTGCAGAAGGGCTTTACGCTGATCGAACTGATGATCGTGGTCGCGATCATCGGCATCCTGGCGGCGGTGGCGCTGCCGGCATACCAGGACTACACGGTGCGCGCGAAGGTGTCCGAACTGCTGCTCGCGGCGAGCTCGGCGCGCACGACCATCACCGAGGCGGCGCAGAACCTGGGCTCCACGGTCAACTCCGGAACCGGCGTGACGATCGCCTCCGGCGGCAAGGTGGGCGCGGCCGTGGTCGGCGCCGACGGCACGATCGGCATCGATGGCAGCGCGGCGCAGATGGGTAACCAGACCATCAACGTGTCGCTGTCGCCGAGCTGGAACGGCAGCACCGTCCTGTGGAGCTGCGAGGTCACGCCGCAGAAATACGGCCCCTCGAGCTGCCGCACCGACTGACGGTTTTTCTTCCGCCTAGAAAGGCTCCCGCAAGGGAGCCTTTTGCGTTTCTGGTATGGAATTTGCATTTCTTTCCGCGCGCGCCATGCGCATCACCAAGGAGATTCCTAGATGAAGAAGATTCAGCGAGGCTTTACCCTGATCGAACTGATGATCGTGGTCGCGATCATCGGCATCCTGGCGGCGGTTGCGCTGCCGGCGTACCAGGACTACACGGTGCGCGCGAAGGTGTCCGAACTGCTGCTCGCCGCGAGCTCGGCGCGCACGACGATCACCGAAGCGGCACAGAACCTCGGCACGACGGTGAACGCCGGCACGGGCGTGACGATCGCCTCCGGCGGCAAGGTCGGCGCGGCGGCGGTGCAGGCCAACGGCACGATCGGCATCGACGGCAGCGCGGCGCAGATGGGTAACCAGACCATCAACGTGTCGCTGTCGCCGAGCTGGAACGGCAGCACCGTCCTCTGGAGCTGCGAAGTCACGCCGCAGAAATACGGCCCGTCCAGCTGCCGTACGGACTGAGCCTTCCCTACAAGGCAGTCGGAAAAGCCCCCGCAAGGGGGCTTTTCTTTTCCAGCCACTGCCGGACGCACCGATAACGCTGGCCTGGAACTTGCAAAGGGGGTAGTTGCGCAATCCGGCGCATGACTCTAGGGGAATATTGATGAGGTCGATCCAGAAGGGCTTTACGCTGATCGAACTGATGATCGTGGTCGCGATCATCGGCATCCTGGCGGCGGTGGCGCTGCCGGCGTACCAGGACTACACGGTGCGCGCGAAGGTGTCCGAACTGCTGCTCGCCG
>CAZTXP010000048.1:0-41607 GCA_964617355.1 uncultured Enterobacteriaceae bacterium | reverse complement strand
CGAGCAGTGCCTTGGTGGAGCACATCTCCGCGCAGGCCGGGAGCTTGCCCTCGGCGAGGCGGATTCGGCCGGATTTCTTGAACTCGGCCTCCGAGCGGTCGACTTCCGGGCCGCCGTTGCAGAACGTGCACTTGTCCATCTTGCCGCGCATGCCGAAGGCGCCCGCCTGCGGGAACTGGGGCGCGCCGAACGGGCAGGCGTGGAAGCAGTAGCCGCAGCCGATGCACAGGTCCTTGTCGTGCAGCACGACGCCGTCGTCCGTGCGGTAGAAGCAGTCCACCGGGCAGACCGCCATGCACGGCGCGTCCGAGCAGTGCATGCAGGCGACCGAGATCGACTTCTCGGCGCCGACGACGCCGTCGTTGATGGTCACCACGCGGCGGCGGTTCACGCCCCACGGCACCTCGTTCTCGTTCTTGCAGGCGGTGACGCAGCCGTTGCACTCGATGCAGCGCTCGGCGTCGCAGAGGAATTTCATCCGGGCCATGGCGGTCTCCTTATGCCCACTTCTCGACTTGGCACAACGTCGTTTTTGTTTCCTGCATCATCGTCACGCGGTCGTAGCCGTACGTGGTGGCGGTGTTCACCGCCTCGCCGCGCACGATCGGGGCCGCGCCGTCCGGGTAGTAGGCGAGCATGTCCTCGCCCATCCACCAGCCGGAGAAGTGGAACGGGATGAAGCAGGTGTCGGGGCCGACGCGCTCGGTCACCAGCGCCTTCACCTTCAGCTTCGCCCCCGAGGGCGACTTCACCGCCACGTACTCGCCGTTGCGGATGCCGCGGTCGGCGGCGGCCTTCGGGTTGATCTCGACGAAGTTGTCCTGCATCAGCTCGGCGAGCCAGGGGTTGGAGCGCGTCTCCTCGCCCCCGCCCTCGTATTCCACCAGGCGCCCGCTGGTGAGGATCAGCGGGAACTTCTTGTGCATGTCCTCCTTGACCGCCTTCTGCTGCACCGACTTGAAGAGCGTCGGCAGGCGCCAGTTCACCTTGACGTCGTCGTGCGTCGGGTACTTCTCGACCATGTCCGGCCGCGGGCTGTACAGCGGCTCGCGGTGCTGCGGGATGGCGTCGGGGAAGTTCCAGACGATGGCGCGCGCCTTGGCGTTGCCGAAGGGGTGGTTGCCGTGCTTCATGGCCACGCGGATGATGCCGCCGGAGAGGTCGTTCGCCCAGGTCTTGCCCTCGGCCTCCTTCTTCTCCTCCTCGGTCAGCTCGTCCCACCAGCCCAGCTTCTTCAGCAGCGCGTGGTCGAACTGCGGGTGGCCGGTGGTGATGTCGGCGCCCTTCGGGTGCGAGCCGTCCTCGGCCAGCAGGTTCTCGCCCTTGTACTCCACGCCGAACAGCGCGCGGAAGTTGCCGCCGCCGTCCATCATGTGCTTCGAGGTGTCGTAGAGGTTCGGCGAGCCGGGGTGCTTGATCGCCGCCGTGCCGTAGCAGGGCCACGGCAGGCCGAAATAGTCGCCCGTCATGTCGTAGCCGGTCTTCGCGTCCTTGCCACCCTTGGAGCGCAACGTCTTGACGTCGAAGAGGTGCATGTTGCGCATGTGCGCCTGCAGGCGCTCCGGGGACTGGCCCGTGTAGCCGATGGTCCACGCGCCGCGGTTGATCTCGCGCAGCGTGTCCTCCATCGAAGGCTCGTCCATGCCGCCCTTGGCCTTCACCAGCCGGATGTTCTGCTTGCCGTCGCGCTTGCCGACGAGCTGGTCCGCGAAGCCGAGCTTCTGCGCGAGCTGGTACATGATCATGTGGTCGGTGCGCGACTCGAACACCGGGTCGATCACCTTCTCGCGCCACTGGATGGAGCGGTTGGACGCCGTGGCCGAGCCTTCGCACTCGAGTTGCGTCGCGACCGGCAGCAGGTAGGCGCCGTCCTTCCTCACCTTGGCGAACATCGCCGCCGAAGCCGAGGGGTACGGGTCGACCACCACCATCAACTCGAGCTTCTTCATGGCTTCGAGCATCTCGGGCCCGCGCGACTGGCTGTTCGGCGCGTGGCCCCAGTAGACGATCGCCTTCAGGTTCGGGTCCTGGTCGATGGCCTCGTTCTTCTCCAGCACGCCGTCGATCCAGCGCGACACCGTCATGCCGGGCTTGGCCATCATGCCGGGCTTGTAGCGCTCCTGCAGCCACTTCAGGTCGACGTTCCAGACGCGGCTCCAGTGCGCCCACGAGCCGGGGACGGCCACCGGGTAGTAGCCGGGCAGCGTGTCCGGGTTCGGGCCGACGTCGGTCGCGCCCTGCACGTTGTCGTGGCCGCGGTAGATGTTGCAGCCGCCGCCGGACTTGCCGACGTTGCCGAGCGCGAGCATCAGGATGTTCGAGGCGCGCACGATGCCGTTGGCGTTGTTGTGCTGCGTCTGGCCCATCGCCCAGATGATGAATCCCGGGCGGTTCTCGGCCAGCGTCTTGGCGATGTTGAAGACCTCGGCTTCCGGCGTGCCGGTCGCCTCGGTCACCTTGTCGGGCGTCCACTTCGCCATCACTTCCTTCTTCACCTCCTCCATGCCGTGGACGCGCTGGCGGATGTACTCCTTGTCCTCCCAGCCGTTCTTGAACACGTGGTAGAGGATGCCGAAGAGCAGCGGCACGTCGGTGCCGGAGCGGAATCGCACGTAGATGTCGGCCTTCGCCGCGGTGCGCGTGAAGCGCGGATCGGCGACGATCACCTTGGCGCCGTTCTCCTTCGCGTGCAGCGTGTGCAGCATCGACACCGGATGCGCCTCGGCGGCGTTCGAGCCGAGGAAGAACAGCGACTTCGAGTTCTGCTCGTCGTTGTACGAGTTGGTCATCGCGCCGTAGCCCCAGGTCTGGGCGACGCCGGCGACGGTCGTGGAGTGGCAGATGCGCGCCTGGTGGTCGCAGTTGTTCGTGCCCCAGAGCGACATCCACTTGCGCAGCAGGTAGGCCTGCTCGTTGTTGTGCTTGGAGGAGCCGACCACGAAGAGCGCGTCCGGGCCGTCCTTCTCGCGGATCGCGAGCAGCTTCTTCGAGATCTCGTCGTAGGCCTGGTCCCACGACACGCGCTTCCACTTGCCGCCCTCGAGCTTCATCGGGTACTTCAGGCGGTGCGAGTCGTGCGTGATGCCGTGCTCGCGGATCGACGCGCCCTTGGCGCAGTGCGCGCCGAGGTTGATCGGCGAGTCGAACACGGGCTCCTGGCGGACCCAGACGCCGTTCTCGACCACGGCGTCGATCGCACAGCCGACCGAGCAGTGCGTGCAGACGGTGCGCTTCACCTCGACCTTGGCGGCCCCTTCGGACGCGGCCTCGGCCTTGCCCACGAGGTTGAACGGCAACTGCGAGGCGACGGCGCCCGCGCCGAGCGTGACGCCCGAGCGCTTGAGGAACGCGCGGCGGTCCATGGTCTTGGACAGCACCGCGGCGAGCCCTCGCGACAGCCGCGACTGCGCGGCGACGGATCCCTTCGTCGTGCGAACGAGCATGTGCCTCTCCTCAGACCTTGGCGGTGCGGTAGTAGTCGCGGACGTGGTCCGTCTCGGCGTAGCCGGCGGCCGCGCGCTTGTCCTTCGACGCGGGCGATCCGGATGCGGGTGCCGATTTCTGCGCGACGATCGCCGCTGCGGTGGCGGCGCCGCCGGCACTGGCGGCCAGCAGGAAATGACGACGGGAGAGACGGCTGCTGCGTTCGTTCATTCGAGCCTCCTCGCTCAACTTGTCCGACTGATCCGGTCTTGCCAGCGGCATGATCCAACACTGACAAGAAGCTTAAGAATTCTATTTCATATCCAGCGCGGCGTGCTCGACTTCGAAGAAGGCTCGCGCCACGCTGGAGACCTCCTTGTAGAAGACCGTTCTTGGCGAACGGTCTATTGCATCGCACAACAAACGCGCCCCGCCACCGAGGAAGCCCTCGAAGAAGCCGCGCTGCTCGTCGAGCGGCGCCGCGAGCTCGGCGATCAGGTAGCGCATCACCTCGCATAGCGCGGCGACATGGTCCTCCGGCTCGAACGCATCGGCGCGCCGCGCTATTCCATGGCGCGCCATGAACGCGCGGATGTCCACCAGCGGATTGTCCACCGCCGACTTCACCGTGTAAGCCGACGTGTAAGGCGTGACCTCGGCCTTGCCGGTGCCGACGAAGACCGCCTCGAACTCGTCCCGCACCGCGTCGGCGTCGGCGCCGCCGGCCGCCTTGCGCAGCGCATTCCAGGCCAGCGCCAGCGGCGCGCCCGGATCGTCGCCGGCCAGCGGCCCCGCTTGCGCCAGCCCCTGCAGCAGCGCCGCATCGGGCGGCGCATAGAAGAGGCGCGCGAGCAATCCGTAGAAGTCGGCGCGTGCCTGCTCTTCGGCGTCCAGGCTCATGCCGATCCCTTGGGGAAATCGAAGATCGTCTTCTCGTCCTTCGCGTCCATCATGTCGACGACGCGGCAGTCCGCGCACATCTCGAGGCGCTTCAGCGCACCGCCCGAGGCGAACATCGAGTGCCCGCCGACCTTGCCAAGCATGTTGCGCACCATCGCGCGCGTGCCGAAGGGCTTGCCGCAGCGCACGCAGTCGAAGGGCTGGTCCTCGTGCAGCACCACGGGCTCCTTCGCCTTCGCCGTCAGCAGGAGGCGCGGCACCAGCGTGATCGCCTTCTCCGGGCAGGTGTTGGCGCACAGCCCGCACTGCACGCAGTTGCGCTCGATGAAGCGCAGCGCCGGCGCGTCCTGCGCGTCGAGCAGCGCCGACTCGGGGCAGGCGCCGATGCAGGACTTGCACAGCGTGCAGGTCTCGGCGTCCACCTTCAGCGCGCCGAACGGCGCGCCCGGGGGCAGCGGCACCTCGTCCTTGGGCGCCGGCGCGTGCCGCGCGAGGTGGTCGATGGCGAAATCCAGCCCGCCGCGCTTCTGCCGCGGCACCGCGTACGTCGCCGCCTTGGCCACGCCCTGCGCGGGCGCGAGGGTCCAGAGCGCGGCCTCCAGCGCGGACGCCTCCTCGCACTCGAGCACGTCGAGATGTGCGCCCGCGTAGCCGAGGCCCGCGAGCAGCGCATTCGCCCAGCGCATCTGGTCGCGCAACGCGGCCGCGTACTCCGGCGCGACATCCGGCGTCGCGAGCACCCGCACCTGCGACGCGCCCATCGCGATCGCCGACAGCAGCAGGTCCATGCCCGAAGCCGCGACATGGAAGGTCTCCAGCGGCAGCACGCGTGCCGGGAGCCCCCGGCCCTTCGCCGCGCCGCGGCGACCGACCTCGCCCAGCAGCGCGCGGCCGCGCCCGCCATCGTGCACCAGCACGCAGGCGTCGCGCCCACCCGCGCCGGCATAGGTGGCGAGCAGCGTCCTCAGCCGCAGGCCGAGTTCCTCGGCGTTCGGGTATTCGTAGCGCATCGCGCCCGAGGGGCAGACGCTCGCGCAGCCGCCGCAGCCCGCGCAAAGGTGTGGCTCGACCTTCACGCGATCGCCGTCGTCGCGGATCGCGCCGCTCGAGCAGACGTCGATGCAGCGATTGCAGCCGGGACGGCCCGAGCGGCTGTGCGCGCAGATGCGCTCGTCGTAGGCCACGTAGCGCGGCTTCTCGAACTCGCCGACCAGCGCGGCGAGCTTCTGCCCGGCGAGCGCCTGCTCGAGGGGGTCGTCGCCCGGCGCGGCGTAGCCCAGCGGCAGCGCGTGCAGCCGCAATGCCGGCTCGCGCTGCAGGTCGAGCACGAGGTCGAAACGGTCGCCGCGCGGCGCCGCGCCGCGGCCGAAGTCGATCGCGCCGATCGGGCCGCAGGCCTTCACGCAGTCGCGGTGCGTGCGGCACTTGGCGAGGTCGACCTGGTACGAGAAGTCGATCGCGCCCTCGGGGCAGGCGCGCACGCAGGCGTTGCAGCGCGTGCAGGCCTCGAGGTCGATCGGGTTCTCCTGCGCCCACTCGACCTCGAATGCGCCCAGCCAGCCGGACACGCGCGTCACGCGCCCGGACCACACCGGGTAGGCGCGCTCCAGCGGCAGTTCCGCGCCGCGCGTGGACGTGACCAGCACCGAGACCTGCAGCGATTCGGCGAGGCGCTCGGCCCAGGGCAGCGCCGCCTCGGCCGGGCCGATGACCAGCACCTGGCCTCCGGATTGCATCGGCACCGCCGGCACCGGCACCGGCTCGGGCAGCGCGGCAGCCGCGATCAACGCCGCCATCTTCGGCATCGCCGCGCCGGCGTCGGACGACCAGCCGGCCGCCTCCCGCACGTTGACGAAGCGAATCGGCGCCGTGGAGCCCTCCGCGTCGGCGAGCTCGCCGAACAGCGCCGCCTCCTGCGTGCACGCGACCAGCGCCTCGCCCTCGCCGAGCGCGGCCTTGAACGCGGCCATGTCCTGCCGGCACAGCGCCGAATGCACCTCGAGTGGCGCGCCGAGCTTGAGCGCCCCGGCCAGCCCCTTCGCGTCGATCCCGATCGTGCGGTTGCAGCTGCAGACGCGCAGCGCCCTGCCCTCAAGCCCTGCCATCGCCTGCCTTCTCCGCCTGCGGCGGCATGGATTGCGACGCTTCCTCCGGTCGCTCCTCGATCGTCGCCGCGGGTTCGCCTTGCGCCTGCGGGGACTCGGGTTCTTCATCGCGCACGGGCGGAGGCGGCGGCTCGTCGAACAGCACGCGCTTCGCCTGGTGCAGCGTCTTCAGCATTTCCTCGGGCAGCTCGCCGCCGCCCGTCCAGTCGCCCGAGTAGGCCTCGTTCGGGTCGATGCCGCCGAACATCGGGTCGGCGAAGAGCTTCTTCAGCGCCGCGCGGCGCAGCACGTCCGGCACCTTCGCGTGCATGAACGCAGTGAAATCCGACTCCGGCGTCAGCGACTCGATCGGCGGCAGCGGCGGCGGCTCGTCGTCCACGGTCGCGTCCGCGGCCGCCCCGGCCGGCGCCTCGGGCTTGCGCGCCTCGGCACGCTTCAGCCGCGACCAGCGCGACAGGAAGGCTTCGCCGTCGGCGCTCATGCGGGACGATCCTTGGGATGCAGGAACGAGCGCGGCTTCTTGCGCTTCTTCGGCTCGGGCCGGTAGTTCTGCTCGACGTACTCGCCGACCCACGCGTACACCTCGGCGGGCATCGGCACGCTGTCGACGCTGTGGCCGCCGTCGAGCCAGCGGCCGCCCTCGTCGTAGCTCACGGTGACGTCCAGCGGGAGCGCGCGCCCGCTGTCCTCGTCCATGCGCCACAGCACGAAGATGCGCGCATTGCCCGAGGACACGTTCAGGTAGTAGCCCTCGGTCTCGTCGCGATGGAGCACGAGGTGGAATCCCGGATGCAGCCACTGCTGCACGCCGCCGTCCTCGACCAGCAGGCGCGGCTCGCCGCCCTCCTCGTAGCCGTCGACCACGCCGACCGGCTCCCACGCCTCGCTCTGCCAGCGATTGGCAAGCGGTCGCCGCTGCATTACAACTGCGACGGGACGGGTGGGCTTTTGCATCGCGCGCACTATACCCTTGATATGATTTCACGCTCATATTCCCCATGATCGACAAGGTGATCCCGATCCGCGCCGTCGCGAGACCGGATCCGCCGCCGTTCCGCGGCGAGGTTCCGGCGGACACGCGCGCGCGCGCGCTGCGCGACCTGCGCATCTCGGTCACCGATCGCTGCAACTTCCGCTGCACCTACTGCATGCCGCGCGAAGTGTTCGACCAGTCGTACCGCTTCCTGCCGCACGAGGCGCTGCTGACTTTCGAGGAGATCGCGCGCATCGCGCGCGTCGCGGTGGGCCTCGGCGTGCAGAAGCTGCGCCTCACCGGCGGCGAGCCGCTGATCCGCAAGGACCTGCACCGTCTCGTCGGCATGCTCTCCGGGCTCGGCGTGGATCTCGCGCTGACCACCAATGGCTCGCTGCTCGCGAAGCAGGCGAAGGACCTCGCCGCCGCGGGCCTGAAGCGCATCACGGTGAGCCTGGATTCGCTGGACGACGCCACCTTCCGCGCGATGAACGACGCAGACTACCCGGTGGCGCGCGTGCTGGAAGGCATCGCGGCCGCCGCCAAGGCCGGCCTCGGCCCGATCAAGGTCAACATGGTGGTCAAGCGCGGCACCAACGACGAGGGCATCGTCGCCATGGCCGAGCACTTCCGGGGCACCGGCCACATCGTGCGCTTCATCGAGTTCATGGACGTCGGCAGCACCAACGGCTGGCGCATGGACGACGTCGTGCCCTCGGCCGAGGTGGTGCGACGCATCTCGGAACGCTACCCGCTCGAGCCGGCCGACGCGCACTACGAGGGCGAGGTCGCCGAGCGCTGGCGCTACAAGGACGGTGCGGGCGAGATCGGCGTGATCTCGTCGGTGACGCAAGCCTTCTGCAGCACCTGCACGCGGCTGCGGCTCTCCACCGAGGGATCGCTGTACACGTGCCTCTTCGCCGAGCAGGGCCACGACCTCAAGCGCCTGGTGCGCGGCGGCGCGTCCGACGAACGCCTGCGCGACGAAATCGCGGCAATCTGGACGGAGCGCGCCGACCGATATTCGGAAGTCCGCACCGCCGAGACCGCGCGCCTGCGCAAGGTCGAGATGTCCTACATCGGCGGCTGAGATGGTGCGCCCGCAACTGACGCACGCATCGCGCCCCGCGACCTTCGAGGTCGAGGCCTTCGACGAGCGCGGCGAGCGCGTGCCGACCTCGGTCGCCGGCGAGCACCCGCTGGCGATCTACCTCGACAAGCGCGAGATCGTCACGCTGATGACGCTCGGCCACGCGCCCGAGGCGCTGGTGGTCGGCTACCTGCGCAACCAGGGCCTCGTCGATTCGCTGGACCGCATCGCCGCGGTGCAGGTGGACTGGGAAACGAATTCCGCGGCAGTGACCACCCACGACGGCACCGGCATCGCGATCGAGAAGAAGATGGAGAAGCGCACCGTCACCACCGGCTGCGGCCAGGGCACGGTGTTCGGCAACCTGATGGAAGAAATCGAACGCGTGAAGCTGCGCGACGACGTCGTGCTGCAGCACGCGCAGGTGGTCGACCTCGTCGAGCAGGTGCGACGCCACGAGACCATCTACAAGCAGGCCGGGGCGGTGCACGGCTGCGCGCTCGCGCGCGCCACGGGACCCGCGTCGACCGAGATCCTGATGTTCGTCGAGGACGTCGGCCGCCACAACGCGGTGGACGCGATCGCCGGCGCGATGTGGCTCGACGGCATCGACGGCTCGGACAAGGTCTTCTACACCACCGGACGCCTCACCTCGGAGATGGTCATCAAGTGCGCGCAGATGCGGATCCCCTTCCTCGTGTCCCGCTCGGGGCTCACCCAGATGGGCTACGAGATCGCGAGGAAGGTCGGCCTGACCATGCTCGGGCGCGCCTCGGGCCGGCACTACCTCGTGTTCAGCGGCCGGCACCGGCTGCAGGGCACCGCGCCGAAGGCCGTGTCGGCGTGATCCGGCGCCTCCTCGCCGCGGCGCTCGCCGCGCTGCCCCTCGCCGTCGGCGCGCAGGGCGCGCAGAAGTCGATGCGCATCATCGTCGGCTTCACGCCCGCGGGCGCCGCCGACTTCGTCGCGCGCGGCCTCGCCGAGCACATGGGCCGCGCGCTCGGCCAGAGCATCATCGTCGACAACCGCCCCGGCGCGGGCTCCAGCCTCGCCGCCGAGGTCGTCGCCAAGGCGCCCGCCGACGGCCTCACGCTGTTCGTCGCCAGCCCGAGCAGCCAGATGGTCAATCCGGCGATGCGCAAGGTCTCGTACGACCCGCTGAAGGACTTCACGCCCATCACGCTGCTCACCACGGCGCCGCTGGTGGTCGCGGTGCCGCCGCAGTCGAGCATCCGGTCCCTGCGCGACCTCATCGACGAGGCGAAGAAGAACCCCGGCAAGCTGAACTACGCCTCGGCCGGCCCCGGCTCGGCGCCGCACCTTGCCGGCGCCGCGTTCGTGCGCGCCGCGGGCATCGACATGATCCACGTGCCGTTCAAGGGCGGCGCGCCGGCGATCCAGTCGGTGATGGCCGGGGACACGCAACTCACCTTCGGCACGCCGCCGACCGTGCTGCCGCAGGCGAACGGCGGGCGCCTGCGCGCCATCGCGGTGACCTCGCGCAAGCGCTCGCCCGCCGTGCCGAGCCTGCCCGGCACCGAGGAGTCCGGCCTGCCCGGCTACGAGATGACCTTCTGGTACGGGCTCTACGCACCGGCAGGCCTCGCCGCGGACCTCGTGCAGAAATACTTCAAGGCCGCGACCGCGGCGATGGCGCAGCCCGAACTGAAGCAACTGCTCGCGCGCGAAGGCATGGACGCCACCTTGTCGCGCTCGCCGGAGGAGTTCGTCGCCTTCCAGACCAAGGAAATGGCGTTCTGGGCGCGCATCGTGCGCGACACCGGCGCGAAGATGGAATGACGATGGACGACATCCTCGAGCACCTGCTGTCCGCTTCGATCGACGCCGTCCCGTGCCCCGGGGTGGTCGAGTGGTGGCCGCACTACGCGGCTGCCGCCGCGCGCTGGCCTCATCCCTTCGACCTCGCGCTCGCGGGCGGCTTCGCCGCGGACCGCACCGGCTGGGCCTTCGCCTCCGGCTACCAGGCCGCGTTGCGCGCGCTGCTGCCCGAGCTTCCGGACGACCGCATCTGCGCCTTCTGCGTCACCGAGCCCGGCGGCAACACGCCGCGCGCCGTCGCGACGGCCCTGTCGCGCAAGGGCGCGGCCTGGTCGCTGTCGGGCGCGAAGCGCTGGACCACCCTCGGCCCGAGCGGCGCGCTCTTCGTGGTCATCGCGCGCGACGAAGAAGCGTCCCGCGACCGCCCCGTGCTGCGCGCGGTGCGCGTGCCGTCCGATGCCGCGGGCGTGCGCGTCGAATCGATGCCCGAGACGCGCTTCGTGCCCGAGGTGCCGCACGCGCAGTTGCGCTTCGAGGACGTCGCCGTCCCCAACGACGCGCTGCTGGGAGGCGACGCCTACGACCTGTACGTGAAGCCCTTCCGCACGGTCGAGGACCTGCACGTCAACGCGGCCGTCATGGCCTACCTGCTGCGCGAGGCGCGGCGCCTCGGCTGGCCGCGCGCGTGGATCGAGCGCACGCTCGCCCACCTCGAGGCGCTGCGGGCGCTGGCCGCGCGCGACCCGTCGTCGTCCGCCACGCACCTCGCGCTCGCCGGCGCGCTCGGGAACGCGGCGCTGCTGCTCAAAGAAGCCGACCAGCAATGGTCGGACTCGACCGACGACGTCGCCGCGTCGCGCTGGGCCCGCGACCGCGACCTGCTCGCCACCGCGAGCAAGGTGCGCGAGGCGCGCACGCAGCGCGCGTGGGAGCGCGCTGCCGCATCCTAGGGGCGCACGCAGCGCGCCGGTGTAGTCAGCCCGCCTGCGCGGCGAACTTCTCCTTCTGCGCCGCGAGCGAGGCGCGGGTCGGGAAGAAGAACGAAGACAGGAAGATCAGCGTCGACAGCGTCGCCAGCACCATGAACACGCTGCGGAACCCGCCCTCGGACTTGTGCAGCGCCGAGATCATCGGCACCGCGATCGACGCCACGCCCAGCGTCACCACGTAGCGCACCGCGTAGACCCGCGCGCGGAACTCGTCGGCGCAGTAGCGCCCGACGATGGCGTCGTTCAGCGGGATCTGCCCGAACACCGCCAGCATCATCAGCAGCGCCACGCCGAGCATCGCCCAGCCATCGAGCGACGCGGCGAGCAGCAGCATCGGCACCTGCAGCGCCGTGATCACGAGCAGCAGCCGCCGCATCTCGACCTTGTCGATCAGGTTGCCCACCACCACCTGCGAGAACGCGGCCAGCGTATAGACGATGGCCACCAGCAGCCCGATGCCGAGGCTCGTGTCCGTGAGCATGCGCAGGCGTTCGTCGAACACCTTCGGCATCGCGATCGTGGTGGCGTTGAAGATCACGCCGCCGCAGGCCGTGGCGACCAGCAGGATGGCGAAGATGCGCAGCATCGTCGGCCGGTCGATGTGCAGGCCGAGCGACTTGGCCTTCTTCGGCGCCTGGCCCGGGTCGCGCACCATCATCAAGAAGCCGACGCCGGTCGCGATCGACAGGACGCCGGGCACGAAGAACGCGGCGCGCCAGCCGTAGAGGTCCATCAGCGCGCCGGAGATGATCGCCGCGGTGGCGAGGCCGAGGTTGCCCCAGAGGCCGTTCCAGCCGAGCGCGCGGCCCATGTTCTCGGGCTTCGCCACGAGCATGGCGATGCCGACCGGGTGGTAGATCGCCGCGAACATGCCGGTGACGGTGAGGCCGACCGCGATCTGCCACGTGGCCTGCGCGAAGCCGGTGAGGAAGAGGCTGGCGCCGATGCCGAAGAAGAACAGCGTCAGCATGCGATAGCGGCTCCAGTGGTCGGCGAGCCAGCCCGCGGGGATCGCGAACGCGCCGAAGGCGATGAAGCCGCCGACGGCGAGCGGCAGCAGCTCGCCGTAGGGCTGGTTCCATTCGCGGGCCAGCGCGACCACCACGGTCGGGAAGACCAGCATGACGAGATGGTCGAGCAGGTGCCCGACGTTGATGTACGTGACCAGCCAGCGATTGTTCATGCCGCGAGTGTAGGAGCGATCGGCATGGCGAGTTTCCGCCGTTCTGCCAAAATATGTCTCGAATGAGACAGGCCCCGCGCCTCGCCCGCCTCGGCGACTCGCCCAAGTTCCAGCACACGCCGCGCCCGGTGGCGCCGATGGCGGTCGACCACCCGCGCGACGGCGAGACGCCGTGGCACCACCATCGCCGCGCGCAGCTGCTCTACGCCACCGAGGGCGTGATGTCCGTGGCGACGCGCCGCGAGACCTGGATCGTGCCACCCGAACGCGCCGCGTGGATGCCCGCCGGCATGGAACACCGCCTCGCGTTCTCCGGCGGCATCCGCTTCCGCACGCTCTACATCGAGGCCGACGCGGTGCCGGCGATGCCGCCGCGGCCGATGGTGATCGAGGTCACGCCGCTCTTGCGCGAGCTGGTGCAGCGCGCGATGGCGCTGCCGCTCGCCTACGACGAGCGCGGCGCCGATGGCCGCATGGTCTCGGTGCTGCTGGACGAACTGCAGCACGTGGCCGAGTTCCCCATCGGGCTGCCGGTGCCGGCGAAGGGCCCCTTGGCGCCGGTCTGCCGCGGCATGCTCGACCATCTCGGCGAGCGCACCACGCTGCAGGCGCTCGCGGGACGGCACCACGTCTCGGCGCGCACGCTGGAACGGCGCTTCCGCAAGGACACCGGCCTGTCGTTCGCCGAATGGTCGCGACGCGCGCGGCTCGTGCACGCGATCACCTGGATCGCCGAGGGCCGCTCGGTCACCACCGTCGCGCTGGATCTCGGCTACGAGAGTCCTAGCGCGTTCTGCGCCATGTTCAAGCGCGAGCTCGGCGTCTCGCCGACGCGCTTCAAGCCGGGGACGTCATGAGCGTTCGCATTACTGGAATAGTGCTGGCCGGCGGCATGGGCCGCCGCATGGGCAGCGTCGACAAGGGCCTGCAGCCGCTGCACGGACGGACGATGCTGGAGCACGTGCTGGAGCGCTTCGCGCCGCAGGTCGACGCGGTGCTGCTGAACGCGAACCGCAACATCGACACCTATGCGCGCTTCGGCAAGGTGGTTCCCGACTCGGTCGGCGGCTTCGCCGGCCCGCTCGCCGGACTGCATGCCGGCATGACCGCGGCCGACACGCCGCTGGTCGCCACGGTGCCCTGCGATTCGCCGTTCCTGCCGCTAGATCTGGTCGCGCGGCTGCGCGGCGCGCTCGAGGCGCAAGGCGCGCAACTCGCGGTCGCGAAGACCGGCGCGCAAGCCCATCCCGTCTTCGTGGTCGCATGCCGCGACCTGCTCGCGAACCTCGCCGCGTTCCTCGAGGGCGGCGGCCGCAAGATCGATGCGTGGTACGCGTCCCTCGCGGTCGCGGAGGTATCCTTCGACGATCAGGAATCCGCCTTCCGCAACATCAACACCCCCGAGGAACTGAGACAGGCATGACCGAGATCGCGCGCATCGTCAGCTGCATGGACGGCTACGACCCGAACGCCCTGCGGGTGGATCTCGCGCGGCAGGCGATCCTCGCGTGCCTGTCGCCGATCGAGGGCGCCGAGCGCGTCGCGGTGCGCACGGCGCTCGGCCGCATCCTCGCGCAGGATGTGATCCCCGCGATCGACGTGCCCGCGCACGACAACTCGGCGATGGATGGCTTCGCGCTGCGCGCCGCCGACCTATCGGCCGACGCCGAAGTGGCGCTGAAGGAACTCGGCACCGCGTACGCCGGACGCGCGTTCGCCGGCCGCGTCGGCGCCGGCGAGTGCGTGCGCATCATGACCGGCGCCGTGATGCCCGAGGGCGCCGATACGGTGGTGATCCAGGAAGTCACGCGCGTCGAAGGCGGCCGCGTGTTCGTGCCCGCCGGGCAGAAGGCCGGCCAGAACGTGCGCTACGCGGGCGAGGACCTGAAGGCCGGACGCGCCGTGCTGCATCCGGGGCACGCGATCCGTCCCGCCGAACTCGGCCTCATGGCTTCGCTCGGCATGGCCGAAGTCTCGGTGCGCCGCCGGCTGCGCGTCGCGTTCTTCTCCACCGGCGACGAGCTCGCCTCCATCGGCTCGCCGCTCGGCGAGGGACAGGTCTACGACTCCAACCGCTACACCCTCTACGGCATGCTCGCGCGCCTCGGGGTCGACGTGATCGACATGGGCGTGGTGCGCGACGACCCCGCGGCGCTGGAAGCCGCATTCCTCTCCGCCGCGGCGAACGCGGACGCCATCGTCACTTCCGGCGGCGTCTCGGTCGGCGAGGCCGACTTCGTCAAGCAGATGATGGCCAAGCTCGGCGAGGTGCTGTTCTGGAAGATCGCGATGCGTCCCGGCCGCCCGATGGCCTTCGGCCGCATCGGCCGCGCCGCGCTCTTCGGCCTGCCGGGCAATCCGGTCGCGGTGATGGTGACCTTCCACCAGTTCGTGCGCGCCGCGCTGCTGAAGCTCGCCGGTCGCGCCGACGAAGGCGAGGTGCCGCTGCTGCGCGCCACCGCCGCGGAAGCGATCCGCAAGGTGCCGGGCCGCACCGAATACCAGCGCGGCATCGTCGCGCGCGACGCGTCGGGCGAGTACTCCGTGCGCCTGACCGGCGGGCAGGGTTCGGGCGTGCTGCGCTCGATGTCGGAAGCCAATTGCTTCATCGTCCTCGAGCACGACCGCGGTCGCGTCGCCGCCGGCGAGCCGGTGTCGGTTCAGCTGTTCGAAGGTCTGGCGTGAATCGGATCCACCCGGCGCTCGCGCCGCTCGCGGCCGCGGCGAAGACGCTATCGGCCCGGCGCGACGCGGCGGCTGGCGAGTCGCTCGCCGACGCTCTGCGCGCGGCGCTCTCCCGCAGTGGCGAATGGCTGCGCGCCGAGCATCGCATCGGCGACCCGACCGCGTACATGCGCCACCTGCTCTATACCGATCCCGACGGCGACTTCGTCATGACCGCGATCACCTGGCTGCCGGGCCAGCGCAGCCCGGTGCACGCTCACCAGGTCTGGTGCGCCTTCGGCGTCGCCGAGGGCCAGCTCACCGAGGAACGCTTCGCGCTGCCCGTGGGCGACGCCGCGCCCGCGCCCACGGGCACGTCTACCCTTCCCACCGGCGCGGTCGCCGGGCTCGACCTCGACGGCCGCATGGCGCACCGGGTCTCGAATGGCGATACGCGCACGCTGGTCTCGCTGCACCTCTACGGCGTGCCGGGCGAGCGCCTGACCACCGGGATCAACCGCGTTTTTGCTTGATCCGCATCACGGACGCCATGACCGCCGCTGCCTTGAATGCCCCCATGACCCGCGACGCGAACCGTTCGATGGCGACCTGGCTCCTCGCCTGCTGTGCGCTCGTGATCACCATGATCGTGGTGGGCGGCATCACGCGCCTCACCCACTCCGGCCTGTCGATCGTCGAGTGGCAGCCGCTGCTGGGCGCGATCCCGCCGCTGTCGGAAGCCGACTGGGTCGCCCTGTTCGAGAAATACAAGCTCACGCCCGAGTACCAGAAGGTGAACTTCGGCATGCCGCTGGAGGGCTTCAAGAGCATCTTCTGGTGGGAGTACCTGCACCGGCTGCTCGGCCGCGGCATCGGCATGGCGTTCCTGCTGCCCTACCTCTGGTTCCTCGCGCGGCGCGCGGTCCACGGCGCCACCGCATGGAAGCTCGCCGGCATCTTCGTGCTCGGCGGCCTGCAGGGCGCGATGGGCTGGTACATGGTGAAGAGCGGCCTGGTCGACGACCCGCGCGTCAGCCACTTCCGCCTCACCGCACACCTCGGCCTCGCCTTCGTGATCCTCGCCGCGATGCTGTGGGTGGCGATGGACCTCCTCTCCCCGCGCGCCACGGTGCGCAATTCGACGCCCGACCCGGCGCTGCGCGGCCGCCGCGTGCTGGCGTGGCACGTCGTCGGCTTCGTCGCGCTGATGGTGCTGACCGGCGGGCTGGTCGCGGGCCTGCGCGGCGGGCACGCCTACAACACCTTCCCGCTGATGAACGGCCACGTCGTGCCGCCCGAGATCCTGCAGCTCGAGCCGCTGTGGAAGAACTTCTTCTGGAACATCGCCACGGTGCAGTTCGACCACCGGCTCTTCGCGTGGGTGCTCGCGTTCACCGTGCCGCTCCTGTGGTGGAAGTGCCGCGCGGTGCCGCAGGCGCGGCTCGCGACCAGCGTGCTGCTCGCGCTGCTGGCCCTGCAGGTCACCCTCGGCATCAGCACATTGCTCTTGCACGTGCCGGTGGTTCTCGGCGTCGCGCACCAGGGCGTGGCGTCGCTAGTGCTGTGCGCGGCGCTGTGGTCCGCGCACTCACTCTCGCGCTGAGTCGTCTCCCAGCAGGCGCTTCGCTTCGGTCTCGGGCAGCGCCTCGACGCCCTTCAGGCGCCGCTCCATCTGCCGCGTGCGCGTCTCGGCCTGGTCGATCGAGTTCGTGACCGTCTGCAGTTGCCGCTTGGTCGCCGCCAGCACCTCGCCGAACTTGCCGAACTCGGTCTTCACCGCGCCGAGCACCTGCCAGACCTCGCTGGAACGCTTCTCGATGGCGAGCGTGCGGAAGCCCATCTGCAGGCTGTTCAGCATCGCCGACAGCGTCGTCGGGCCGGCTAGCGTGATGCGGTGCTCGCGCTGCAGCGCGTCGGCGAGGCCGGGGCGGCGCAGCGCCTCCGCGTACAAGCCCTCGGTCGGCAGGAACAGGATCGCGAAGTCGGTGGTCGCGGGCGGGTCGACGTACTTGTCGCGGATCGTGCGCGCCTCGATCTTCAGCCGCGCCTCGATCGCCTTCGCCGCCTCCTCGACCGCCTGCGGATCGGCGCGGTCGGCCGCCTGCACCAGGCGCTCGTAGTCCTCGACCGGGAACTTGGAGTCGATCGGCAGCCAGACCTGCGCCTCGCCGTCCTTGCCGGGCAGCTTGATGGCGAACTCGACGCGGTCGCGCGAGCCGGGCTTGGTGGCCACGTTGGCCTCGTACTGCTCGCGCGTCAGCGTCTGCTCCAGCAGCGCGCCGAGCTGCACCTCGCCCCAGGTGCCGCGCGCCTTCACGTTCGTCAGCACGCGCTTCAGGTCGCCGACGCCGGCGGCGAGCGACTGCATCTCGCCGAGGCCCTTGTGCACGGCTTCCAGCCGGTCGGCGACCTGCTTGAAGGATTCGCCCAGGCGCGTCTCGAGCGTGGCCTGCAGCTTCTCGTCCACCGTGGCGCGCATGCGCTCGAGCTGCTCGACGTTGTCCTTGCGGATCGCCTCGAAGCGCTCGCCCAGCGTTTCTCCGAAGCGCCTGAGCGTCGCCGCGCTCTCCTCCCGGCCAAGGCGCGCGTCGTCCTTCGCCTCGCGCAGCTTCGCGTCGACGGTCTCGCGCAGCTCGGCCAGGCGCCGCTCGTTCGCCGCCGTCAGCTCGGCGAGCTGGCGCGAGAAGGCGTCGATCTGGTTGTTCTGCACCGTGGCGACCGAGGCCATCTGGCCGAGCAGCGACTGGCCCTGGCGCGCGGCGGCGTCGGCCAGTTCCGCGCGCTGCCCGCGCTGCGCCGAGAACAGCAGCCACACGCCCGCGAGCGTGGCGAGCGCCGCGACCACGACGACGATGAGCAGCGCCTCGCTCACGCGGGCGCGGTGCCCTTCTTAGCGCCCTTCGCTGCGCGCCGCACGGCGCGCACGATGCGCAGGTGCGAACCGCAGCGGCACAGGTTGCCGTCCAGCGCCCGCTTCACCTCGGCCTCGCTCGGATCGGGATTGCGCTCCAGCAGCGCGCTCGCCGTCATCACCATGCCGTTCGCGCAGTAACCGCACTGCGCGGCCTGCTCGTCGATGAACGCCTGCTGCAGCGGGTGCGGCTTCTCCGGCGTGCCGAGCCCCTCGAGCGTCACCACCGCGCGCCCCTTCAGCTCGGCGACCGGCAACTGGCAGGACCGCACGGCCTCGCGGCCGACCTTCACCGTGCACGCGCCGCACTGGCCGAGTCCGCAGCCGAAGCGCGGGCCGTGCAGCCCGAGCTCGTTGCGCAGCACGTAGAGCAGCGGCGTGTCGGGCTCCGCCTCGACCGAATGGGCCTTGCCGTTGACCTGGATCTGGAACGTCGCCATCTCGTGCTCCTACGCCGCGCGCGCGCTGGACCGCAGGGCGGCGAGCACGCGCTCGGGGGTGAAGGGGATCGTGCGCAGGCGCACGCCGGTCGCATCGTGGATCGCGCTCGCGATCGCCGAGGGCACCACCGCGGCCACCGGTTCGCCGGCGCCCCAGGGGCGCTCGTTCGGGCGCTCGACGATATCGATACGGATCTCGGGCACTTCCGAGAACCGGAGGATCGGGTGGCTCGCCCAGTCGGTGCTCGTCACCCGGTTGCGGTCGAACTTCACCTCCTCGACCAGCGTGCGGCTCACCGTCTGGATCACGCCGCCCTCGATCTGGTTGCGCAGGCCGTCCGGGTTGATCACCAGCCCGCAGTCGTGACTGACGCAGATGCGCGTCACGTGGACCTTCCCGGTCGCGCGCTCGACCTCGACCTCCGCCGTCAGCGCCACGTAGGTGCGATTGCCCTCGTAGCGCACGTAGGCGACGCCGCGCCCCTTCATCACCTTGCCCTTGCCGGCCTGCGGCGCGGGCGAGGGGCGGCTCTCCCAGCCGGCGAGCCTGGCGACGCGATTCAGCACCGCCATCGCGCGCTCGCCCGAGAGGTGCTTCATGCGAAAGAGCAGCGGGTCCTGCTTCGAGGCCGCGGCGAGTTCGTCCATGAAGCACTCGTTGGCGTAGGTGTTCTGCATCCGCCCCGGCGTGCGCAGGTGCGCGGGCCTGAGCGGCGTGTCCTTCAGCCGGTGGACCTCGACCAGCGCGTTGGTGATCTCGTACGGCGGCGGCGCGTTCTGGTGGATCGAGCCGGTGTACGGCCCCTTGCGCGGCACGCCCGAGGCCACCGCGGCGAGCAGCGGGAAATCGTTCAGCGACCCGGTGTGGATCGGCATGAAGAACTCGCCATGCCACGCCGAGATGAAGCCCTCGCGATTCACCGCGCCGGCGAAGTCCGCCACCAGCGGCGGGCTCTTCGGATCCCAGCCGTGCTCGTCCTCGCGCATCCACTGCACGCGCACCGGCTGCCCGGTGAGCGTCGCGATCAGCGCGGCGTCGGCGGTGCAGTCCTCGTGGCCGTTCCTGCCGTAGCAGCCCGAACCCTCGAGGTAGACGAGCCTTATCTTCTCCTTAGGCAGGCCGACCACGGTGGTGAGCTCGCTCTGCAGCGAGTGCGTCGCCTGCGACGGCGACCAGATCGTCAGCTGCCCGTCCTTCAGCTGCGCGACCGCGCAGGCCGGGCCGATGGAGCCGTGCGTGTTGATCGGGAACTGGTAGGTCGCGCGCACCGGACTGGGCGCGCCGGAGAGCACGCCCTTCGCCGAGCCGATGCGCACCGGCACCTCTTCCTTCGCCACCGGCGTGGCGCGCACCGCTTCGTAGAGCTTCGCCTGCTCCGGCAATCCTCCGCCGCCCGACCATGCGAGCTTCAGCTTCTTCGCCGCCTGGATCGCGCCCCACTCGGTCCTGGCCAGCACGGCGACGAAATCGTTCTTGCGTACCACCTGCACGAAGCCCGGCACGCCGCGCACCGGGGACTCGTCCACCGATTCCAGCTTCGCGCCGATCGCATTCGGCCGCACGACGCGCGCGTGCAGCATGCCCGGCAGCCTGAAGTCGTGCATGTACGTGAACGTGCCCGTCACCTTCGCCGGAATGTCCACGCGCGGCACCGACTTGCCGACCAGTTTGTAGTCGGCCGGCTTCTTCAGCGGCGCGGCGCGGTCGACCTTGAGGTCGAAGCGCTGGTCGCCGACGAGTTCGGCGTAGGCTACGCGCGCGCTCCCGCCCTTGGCGAGCACCAAGCCGTCTTCGACCTGCAACTCGCCCGCCGGCACGCCGAGCTTCGCCGACGCGCGCTCGACCAGGGCCTTGCGCGCCGTCGCCGCGGCCTGCCGGATCTCGACGCCAGCCGACTGGATAGTGACGCTGCTCGCGGTCTGTCCCTGGTCGGGCGTGAGCGCGGTGTCGCCCATGACGAGCGAGACGCGCGCCATCGGCACGTCGAGTTCCTCGGCGACCATCTGCGCGAGCGCGGTGCGCACGCCGGTGCCGAGGTCGACTTTGCCGGTGTAGACGACGACGCGCCCGTCGCGACCGATCGCGAGCCAGGCGTCGACGGCGTCCTTCGCGAGCGATTTTCCGGACGGCGCAAGCGCCGTGCCCGACGGCGCGAGCGCCTGCGCTGCACTGCGCAACGGCAGGCTGCACGCCACGACCAGCGCGCCGCCCGACTGCATGAATTGCCTGCGATCCATCGAGTCTCCTCCCGCGAACCTGCATTGAAGCGGTAACAGGGCCATTGTATGGTACCGATCAACCTGGAATTCCCGGAGACCTCCTGATGAAACGCCTCGCCGCCGCCCTCCTCGCGATCACCGCCGCGCTCCCTGCACTCTCGCAGGAATGGCCGTCAAAGCCGGTGAAGGTGGTGGTGCCCTTCCCGCCCGGCGGCGGCACCGACACCGTGGCGCGGCCGCTGTCGGCGAAGCTCTCCACGCTGTCCGGGCAGCAGTTCATCAACGACAACCGCGGCGGCGCCGGCAAGATCCGCCCGATCGCCGTGACCTCTGCGAAGCGCTCGCCCTCGTTCCCGGACATCCCGACCGCGATGGAACAGGGCCTGCCGAACTTCGACGTCACCTCGTGGTACGGACTCTGGGTGCCGGCCGGCACGCCGCGCCCGATCGTGCAGCGCCTGCACGGCCTCGTCGTGAAGGCCTTCGAGGAAGCCGACATCAAGGATCTGTGGTTCAAGCTCGGCGCCGAGCATGGCGGCGCGAGCCCCGAGCAGTTCGCCGCCTTCCAGAAGAAGGAAATCGAGAAGTGGGGGAAGGTGGTGCGCGACGCGAAGGTGATGATCGAGTAGTCGATCGTCGAGGCGAGGCGAGCCGGGCCCCGGCTCGCCCAGGCTGCTGCAGCGGCCGCCCGCCTGCCAGTCCGCGGACAAGAACGATTCCAGATCCCGTTCGCTCGGGTCCCGGCGCGCCTCGCGACCGACGTGGAACCGCCGAAGGCGCCCCGTTACTCAGCCTCTGGGGCGCCATGGTGGTGCCGAACGGAGGGTCTCGTGCCGGGCGTCGATCTCAACCAGTTGCGCAGCATCCTTGCGAAGAGCGGCAGCGGACCTTCGCCCGAAATCAGCATCAGCAATGACGGCGAGATCAAGGCCAGGAGCAACTTCATGGGCCGAGTCGTCACGAAGCTGAACGGCCCGGATACGTCGACCAAGGCGCGTACGCAGACCACCATCGCCAACCTGCTCGGCGCGCTCAAGGACGCCTACGGAGGCGAGGTCGCTGCGCGCGCGATGGAGCGGCTCGAAGCCAAGTGGAACGACGGCAAGCCCCTCACCGCGCGGCTCGTGCAGAACGTCCTCGACGAAGCCCAGCAGCTGAGCGACCAGATCGCGCAGTCCGACCGTGACCGGCAGTCCAACCTGGCGAGGGCCCTGAACCTGTCGCGGAGTTCCGCGGTCGGCACGGACTCGCGCCTGGGCC
This sequence comes from uncultured Enterobacteriaceae bacterium, assembly GCA_964617355.1. Classification (GTDB taxonomy): domain Bacteria; phylum Pseudomonadota; class Gammaproteobacteria; order Burkholderiales; family SG8-39; genus CAZTDU01. Next base: position 19,670 of record CAZTXP010000048.1, on the reverse strand, counting down.
CCGAGCTGCAGAACCTCGCCGAGAAGGCGTTCCTCGACATCGCCGGGAAGCTGACGCATTCCATGAGCGACGACGAATTGCAGGCCATGTGGAAGGGAATCGTCGGCAACCTGAGCGCCCCCGACAAGGAACTGGTGACACCGTCGGGCGTCGAATCGCTTCCCGAATCGCTCACCGGCGACCCCGATTTCCAGAGCGCCCTCGCGACGCTGAGGAACAACGTCCTCGCCGGCCTCGACATCGGCCAGGACTGCCAGGTCATCGGCGACCTGATCGCGGATCGCTTCGAGGGCGAAGACGCGATGCCATCGTCGCACCAGCTGCACATCGGATTGTCGGACCCGCGGGCGTTCGCGATGGCGCTGATCGGCAAGAAGGCCTTCGAGTCGCTGCCGGAGGACCAGCAGGCCCTCCTCGTCGCGATGCACGACCGGATCGCCGCCAGCACCGCGGACCGCGATCTCGGCGATGGCCGCATTCGTTTCGGCGGCGGCGAGTACGTCGTGGGCAAGGAGCTCGGAAAGGGAAATTTCGGCATCACGCACGTCTACGTCTACGACGGTCCGCAGCCCCGGCCGGAATCGCTGCCGGAGAAGCTGGTCGTGAAGACGCCTCGAATTCGCGGCGAAGATTTCGACGGCGACCCAATGGAAGTCTTGCGTGACGGCCCGCTGAAGGAGGCGCGCGCGCTGGCCAACATGACCGGCACCGGTGGCGGCGATCTCGCCGAACGCTTCGCGCGGCTCGAGGGCGTGATGCGCAATCGCGAAACCGGCTCCGTCATGATCGCAATGCGCTTCGAGGAGGGCGGGACCGCGTCGAGCCTGGTGGACAAGTTGAAGCAACGGCTGGACGACGGCGTAATCGACAACGACCAGTATTTCCAATGCTGCCTGACGCTGCTGAAGGACGTGATCGAGGGTGCCCGGCGGCTGCAGGAGGCGAAGAAGATCGTGCACTTCGACTTGAAGGCGGACAACTGGCTCGTCGGAGGCGACGGCAAGGCGAAGATCGCCGACCCCGGCATCGCGACCAGCCTGCACGACGAGGCCAGGGCCCTGGGATCGGAAGAATTGCCCGGCTACATCGCGAATCCGGAGGGCTCCAAGCCGATCTCATGGACAGCCCCGGAGGTGATAGGACGCGAGAACACGACGAGTTCCGCGGATGTGTGGACCCTCGGAATCGTCATGTACGAGTTCCTGGGCCTGAAGAAGGGCATGATGGCTTGGAGCAAGGGCGAGCACCCGATCAATCAGAATCCCGTCGACTTCATGGACCTTGCGTTGAGCATCCGCGACCGACCGGATGATGTCCCGTTGCGGGCCCCGAACGAGGATTCCACTCCGCTCATGCGCGACGTCCTCGACCTGATGAACGCGATGACGACGCAGGATCCCGCGAATCGGCCCACCTTCGCGCAGGTGCTCGCGCACCCTGCGCTGAACGAGCCCGGGATCGGCAGCGAGGACACCCGCGAACTGATCCGGAACGCGATCTCAGGCGGGAAGTAAGGCGCGTCCCCCGGAACTACGCGGTCGCGGACCCGGCGGATCAGGACCTCACTCGCTCACCGCGAGCGACGCCCCGGCCCCGGCCTCGACGGAAGGCGGGCGCTTCCGGCCAGAGGTGGCGATCGAGTAGCGCGCGCCCGGCTCAGCCGAGCTTCTGCAGGAGCCCGTCCAGCGCCATCAGGCCGGTGTCCACCGCGAGCTCCGGATGCCGCACCGCCATCTGGCGGCGGAACTCCTCGAGCGAAGCGCGGTGCGTGGCGGTCTCGGCGTCGATGCCGGCGACGGACGCATCGCCGTACGCGATTCTTGCGGCGCCGCAGTCTCGATGGTTGATCGCGATCACGCGCCGGATGCGGTGCAACTGGACCGAGGCGCCAAGGTTGTCCCAGAAGGTCTTGTGCCAGTCCTTGAACGCGGGCGCGACCACGCCGATCGCGGCCCCGGCCACCACGAACTGGCTGTGCTTGCCCGTGAGCTTGCGCGCGCGCACGTACTTTCGCACCGGCTCGTGAAAGCGAGGGTCGATGCACGACAGCACCATCGCGTCGTAACCGGGTTTTGCCCATGCCGGCCCGGCAACCAGGGTCGCCAGGCCTGCGGCCGATGCCTGCAGGAAGCGGCGACGCCCGAAACGGGCCGCGAGCAGCGTTGCGCAATGCGCGCAAGAATCGGGGTAATCCACGACGTAACCTCCTAAGGTGACGATGCCGCTCCGGATATCAGTGTAGGTGCATCGGCGCGCGCAAGAACACGGCGCGGAACCACCGAAGGTCGATCGCGGCTCGCTCCCCGGACGCGAAGCGCAGCCCCCCGCGACCGCGCGACTGCCGGCCGAGCGGATCGCGACGTCACTCGCTCACCGCAAGCGACGCCCCTCGATGGAAGGCCCGCGCTTCCGGCGTGCCGAGGCGCTCGTCGATCGCCGACACGCCCTCGGTCTTGAAGCCGGCGAGGCCGGTGTTCAGGATCTGCATCTCGTGGTTCCCTCCGTGCAGCAGGAACTGGCGCAGCATGCCCTGCTCGTCTCCGTCGAGCGGCGCGTCGGGCTCGGGCACGTCGCCCGAAAGCGCGATGCGCGTGGCGAGGAACTTCGCCTCTCCGTCGAGCATCCCGGTGCGGTCCTTGCCGCTCTTGCAGTTCCATTCCGGCACCACGCCGATGCGGTGACTCAGCACCGCGAGCCGCGCCGCCATCTTGTAGGGCTCGTTGCCCATGTGCATGTACGAGCCGTCCTGCCACATGGCGCGGACCTGCTCCGCCAGCTTCGAGACGATTCGCCGGTCCTCGGCCGAGACGTCGGTCCGCGCAAGGTACTCGCCGACGACGCCGCCCAGCGTGGTGCCCGGCGCGAGGTCGCCCAGCATCGCGCTCAGGGCCTTCTCGTTGTCGGCGCGCACGAATTCCCAGCCGCCCACGAGTTCGGTTTCCGACGACAGCGGCCCCATGCCGACCACCGCCCCCTGGTTGACGCCGAAGCTGAACGCCATCACGCGCAGGTCGAGCTTGACGGTCTTCACCTCGCCGGTGTCGGCATCGCGCATCTCGATCTCGACGGGCTGGCGCGCGGGATCCGAAAGCGTGGCCCACGCGTCCAGCTGCTCGCGCGTGAAGGTACGTTCGCGGGCCGAGTCGAATCCCGGCGCGTTGTCGCGGAAGAGGTCGGTCGTCATCAGCGACACGGAGCTCAGCGCGAGGGGCACCGTCTCGCCGCCGAGCGCGCGCTGCATCAGCTCCGGGCGCAGGCTGAGCGCCGCGATCACGGCTTCCTGTGCGCGGTTCAGGTTGGCCTGCACGCGCTCGGGCCCGGGCTCCATGCCGAACGCGCAATGCACGCCGTGGCGCACGCCCTCGAACAGCACCTCGCCGCCCTGCTCGTAGCGCGTGGTCGCGAGGTTGACCGAATGCTTGTCCTCGCCGGTGCTCGCGCAATTGATGCCGGTACCCTCCTCGTAGGGCGTGACGAAGAGGCTTCCGAGGTCGCAGGCCGGCACGATCTCGCTCTGGCCCGAAACGGGCGCGCCACGGTAGACGAACTGCAGGTCCTTCGTGATCGTGCCCCAGTCCTGCTCGTTGTTGATGGCATCGAGGTGGTACTCGTTCAGGGCCTCGTCGAGCGCCGCCTTGTCGACCGTGCGGCCCGCCGCCTCGAGCGCCTTGCGCACGATGTCGCGAACCTCGCCGATCTCCTCCTTCATGCGGGCCTTCAGGTCCTTCTTCAGCCCGCCCTTGTCGCCCGCGTCGAGCGACGGGTCGCGCCTCAGGTCGCCGCCCTCAAGCTTGGAGTGCTTCTCGAGGAGCGCCTGCGAGGCGAGCACCAGAGGGCCGACCTGGGGATGAGACTCCACCGCGGAGAGCTCCTCCGGGGTCAGGGCGGCGAGCCCCGATTTCTCCGCGAGCTTCGCGAGCCCGCTCCCGAGCGGCGACTGCGCCGGCGCGGACGCGAGGTGCTCCGTCGCGAGGAGCGCCGTTTCGTCGGCAAGGAGGTTCGCGCCCGAGGTCACCCAGAGCTGCTGCGCATGGTGGATGGCCGACGGCGACAGCGGGTCGGCGTCCAGCGCCCTCTGCACGTTCTCCTTGAAGCCGTCGAGCAGCGAGGCGTTCCCGCCGACGCTCGCGTTCCCGGAACTCCCGAGATCGACCTCGATCAGCGTATCGCCGGCGTCGAGGAGCGTCGCGCTGTGGAGTTCGGGCTCGCGGGCGGGCAATCCGATCGCCACCATGTCCATCAGCAGCGCGAGGGCCAGGCGACCTTCCGCCTTCGAAAGCCCTCCGCCCTCGACCAGCGCCTTCAGCGCGGTGAACTGCTCGTCGAGCACGGCACGCTGCGCCTCGAGCGTGTTCAGGAAGGCCTCGGCGGCCTCCGGTCCCATCGGCACGTCCCCCACGAGGTCGTAGGTGAACGCGACATTGGACAGCGCATTGTTCAGCATGCGCCCGACCTCGGTGTTGCCGAGCTTGGCGATCTCGTGGAACACGCCCTCGAGGCTGGTCGCGCGGATGCCCTCGGACTGGAGCACGCCGCTCAGGTTCGGCGCCTGCTGCGCGAGGCGCGCCTGCTGCCGGTCGAGCACGCCGGTCGCGGCCTCGTTCCAGACACGCTGCATCTCGTCCAGCCCGACCGCCCTCTGGTTGGACTCCGGCATCCCGCCGATCGCCGAAAGGAACGCCTGCGTCACCTCGCCCTGGAGTTCCGCCGGGACGCGGGGCTCGCCGTAGTTCGCGAAAAAGTCGGTGAACAGGGCGGCCTTGGCGTCGTTGCCGGTCCGCAGTTCGGCACGGGTCGCCTCGGCGAGGTCGAGCACCCGCTTGACGGTGCGCTCGGTGACCGGCTTGCCGCTGTCGTACTTGGCGATCAGCGACTCGAACGCCGCGCTGGCTGCGCGATCGCCGTAGGACTGCCGCACCGTCTCGACCAGGGCGCGGACCGTCTCGCGCGTGCGGCCGACCTCGGCCTCGCCGGGCCCGCGGAACCAGGTCACGATGCGCCCGAGGAGATTGCGCTCGGCCTTGACGCCGCCATCGCCGCCGACGCTGACTTCGCGCCCCGGCCCCACCCCGGATTGCGACGCGATGCCGCGGAGCTGCCCGATGTCCATGCCGGCCATCAGGCCCTCACCCCGAATTGCGGCACCGCGCCGGTCGCCGCAGGCGCGCCGCCCTCATGCGTCAGCGTGGCGACGAACCCCTTCCAGCGCTCGACCGCATTGACGAAATCGGACAGCCGGTGCTCGAACTCGACCTCGGAAAGGTGATCGAGCGGCAGGCGCAGCGCGAGCGCGACCCCGCCACTGGCCTCCTCGAGCGCGAGCGTCGCACCCGAGGTGGCGGTCCAGAACAGGTTGGCCGCGAGGAGCTTGCGCAGCGTCGCCGACGAGGCATCCTCCGGCAGGTCGCCGAGATGGGTGAACAGGGTCACTTCGCGTCCCGCCGGATCCTGCTGGAGGTTCACGAGGTGCTGGTCGAAGCGCAGCGAGCAGAAACCGGCGGCGTCCGGGCCCAGTCCCGGCAGGCCGATCGCGCGGCCGAACGCCTCGAGCAGGCGGGAAAAGGCGGAAACATCGATTTCGGTAGCCATGCGCGGAAGATTTCCTTGTCGCCGAGTTTGCGGGGTGGGAACCTGACCCCGGCTTGGTACCCGGGAAGTGCAGTTGGTTCCCGCCAGTCGTGCAGCGTGAACTTTCTCACAATGTTCGTTACCAAGGTGGAAATGGCCAGTGATCCCGAACACCCCCTGCCGTCCCTCGAGGCCTTCGAACAGGCCGCGCAGGGCGGGGGGCACATCGCCGCCGTGCGCCAGGCAGGCAAGGTCGAAGTCGTCGCGGTGGGCCGCACGGCCGACGACCGGAAGGTAACCTGGGTCCCCACGGACGACCCCGCGGCGGTCGGGGACGCGGTACGGCTCTTCATGGGCCGGCTGCGCGAGTCCTTCGGGCCTTCGATCGGCGAATCCGTGGCCCGGACGGTCGGGCTCAGGCCGGGCGACGGCCCGCTTGAGGCCGCGTCGGTGCTGCGCGCAATCGAGATGGCGTCGGCGTCGATCGGGGCGTTCCGCGGCGTGAATTTCGTGTCGCGCCATGCACTCGGTGCGGCCGCCGGAACGCCGGAGTTCCGAGCGGCGGCACGCCAGGCCGGCATCGACGTTGCGCGCCTAACGAACGAGCAGCGCCTCGGCGCCGACGCGCTCTTTCGCCGCCGCTTCGACTTCGCGGCGGACGGCGACCGTCGCTGCGTCGACCTGCCGCGCGCCCGCGAACTGATGGCCGCCGCGCTGCGCGAGGTGCAGGCCATGGATGCCGCCGGGCTGGCGGCGATCGCCGGCGCGCCGCCGTTGCCCGGAGGTCGCGCGGCAGGGTAGATTGGCGGCCTGCCCGGCGCAACGCCGGGATTCGGGGGGTCGCGGGTGACACAGGAGGCACAGCGGGCGCAGGCCGCCGGCAACGAGCGGCTGTTCAGGCAGCTCGTTGACGAGCACCAGCAGCGACTCTACCGGTTCGTCCTCCGGCACATCGGCCATTCCGCCGACGCCGAGGACATCACCCAGCAGGCGTTCGTCGAAGCCGCGAAGGCCTACGCGACCTTCCGGGGGGAATCCGAGCTCTCGACCTGGCTCTACGGGATCGCCATGAACCTCGTGCGCAATTACCTGTCGCGGGCGCCGCATCGCGTGCACCGCTTCGAGACCGAGGAGGCGCTCGAGGACCACGTGGACGAGACGGCGACACCGCACGACAGCGTCGAGCAGGCGCAGCTGCTCGACCGCCTGGCCGACGAACTGGCCGCGCTGCCCGACGAGATGCGCGAGGTCCTCCTGCTCGTGGCGCTCGAGGACCTGTCCTACGAGGATGCCGCGGCGATGCTCTCCATCCCCATCGGCACCGTGCGCAGCCGCGTATCGCGGGCACGCGCGGCGCTGCGCGCGCGCCTGAGTGGAGTCGTCGATCCCGCCTGAGGGCGGCACGCGGATCCGGGACTTATTCACGCGGCACGCCGACGCACTCGAGGCCGTCCGCCGGCAGGTCGGCAACGCCCTTGGCGCGCTAGAACAGTGGCGCGCCGACCTGGCTGGCGGCGCGTGCGCCGCAACCGGCACCGCGATTCCCGACCTGTTGCTGCGCGCCTGAGCCGGCGCAGGGCTCAAGGCGAACCTGCGGGCTCACCCCCTGGAGATTCGCTGCAATTCGGCGATGGCGTCGATGGTCGCGACCCCGCCGCTCGCGCGCCACTCGGGAACCCCGCCACTTCCTGCCCAGCACCACCGGGAACCCGAGAATTCGCTGTGGACGACGCAGAGCCGCCGACCCGCCGGGAGGGCACGCGTCGCGGCCGACAGCTGCCGGCCGAGGGCGAGGTGGCCGCGCCACGCGGCACGCTCGCGCGCCGGATCGCCGGCGACGCTCGCCCAGCGCAACTGGACGAAGAGCGCATGCGAGTCCTGCACCGAATAGAAGTGGACGGCGCGGGACATCAGGCCGTGCCCGGCGAATCCGAACGCGAGGTAGCCCGGGATCCCGGGATCGCCGAGCCATTCGTCGCGCCACCGCGGCAGATCGTAGAGGTCGCCCGGCGGCACGCGCGTGGCGAAGGTGGCATGCCCGGCCTCGCGGAGGCTGGCAGCGAACGCCGGAGGGACATCGGGGCAGGGAATGCCCTCCGCGCGGAACAGTGCCGCGGCAACCGCGCTCGCATCGACAGGTGCGTTCACGACCGGCCCTCCTTGCCCAGTTCCTCGTAGCGGATGACCGGATAGAGGCCCGTGAGGCGCTGGTCACGTCCGACGTAGCTGTGGTGCTCGCTCTCGAGCTCCCGGCTCGCGAGCTCGCCGCCCCAGGCATCGGTGGAAATCACGCGCCCGTCCGCGTCCAGCGCGTCCACGTGGCGCTGCAGTGCGACGAGGCGCGCCACGGCGGCGTCGACCTCGGGCTCGGCCAGCAGCCCCGCCAGCGCGCCGCGCAACGCCTCCGGCGTGATCGCGCGCACCGCGCGCGCCATCTCGCGGTCGATCACGGTCGGCATCAGCACGCCGTTGAAGGACGAATTGCCGTAGCGCATGCCGCCGACGTCGAGCTTCCATCCGCCCATCGCCGCGCGCAGCAGTTCGTTCGGGTCGGTCACTCTCGTGCCGAACGACTGGTCGTTGTCGATCGCCTTCAGACCGGCGAACCGCCCCTCGCCGTCCAGCGACACGATGTAGTTGCCGCCATGGCGGTCGGCCTGCGCGGTGATCGCATCGAGCAACTGCAGCCCGACGAGCGCGCGCCGAAGACCGGGATCCGCGTAGTCGAAATCCTCGACCGCATACGGGACATCCTGCAGGATCCGGCCGTCGCCGGTCATGCGCAGCGACGCCGCCGCCATCATGTCGTCGAGGTCCTCGGGCCGCAGCATTCCCTGCGCGATCATGTCGCGGTAGGCCAGCATCATCTGCCCGGTGTCGGAGTCGGTGACGTCCTCGGTGCGCCGCGCGATCGCTCCTGATCCGGCCGCGAAGCCCATCACCATCCCGAGGCGGCCGTCGAGTTCGCCGATGCGCGTCTCGGGCACGAGGTCGAAGCCGAGCAGTTCGTCCACTGCGCGCGTCGCCACGTTGCGCACCACCATCCGGGCGTCCTCGCGCGGGATGCCGAGCGCTTCGGCGCCGTCGCAATATCCCTCGCCGGGCCTCGCCTCCTTGAACACCATCGGCCGCACCTCTCCCCCCGGGAGGCGATAGGACACCGCCCAGGGCCTGCTTGCCTGGCCGCCGCTCAGCGCGACGCGCTCGCCGACCACGTTCTCGTCCGAGAAGTCGACCACCAGCGTGCGCGGATGGATCGGCACGCCCTTCGCCTTGTACTCGAGGCCGCGGATGATCCCGAACCCCTCGCTCGCGAGCAGCCGGCCTTCCTCGGCCGTGAAGCGCTCCAGCGTCGCGGGCACGTCGAGGTGGCGCGCGCGCAGCGCCGCGACATCGTCCGGCCGGAACCCCTTCGCGGAAGCGTGCACGGCGTCCGCACGGAAGGCCTGCAGCACCTCCAGCGAGCGCTGCGCATCGGCGCGCGCGATCCTCGCCAGCTCCGCCGCCGCGGGATCGCGATTCGCGCCCGGGTCGACCTGCGAGATCGCCTCCCCCAGTTCCTCGAGCCAGTCCCCGCCCCGCGTCGCGACGCGGCTCCAGTCGCCGGATTCGGCCGCCGCTCGCACTTCGACGCCGATGCGCAGCATCTCCGTGACCGGATGGCGCTGGTCGCCCTCGAGCGCGGCGAGGCCGGACTGCCCGATCGCGTGATCGCGTCCCGCGAGCGCGGCCTGTACCTGCTCCCGGACCGCCTGCAGGAGAACCCGCGCCTGCGGACTCTCGGCGCGCGCCTGGTCGATCGTCGCGAGGCACGCGCCGAGCCGGGCATCGTCGGCCTCGGCGCCGCCGATCAGCCGGCCGATGCGTCCCTCGCCGACATCCATCTCCAGGCTGCCCGCGAGGCGCGACGCCTCCATCAGTGCGCCACGCACCGACGGATCCAGCCCGCCGAACCCGAGGCGCTCGCCGAGACGCTCGACCAGCAGCGCGGCATCCGCGCCCAGCGCGTCGCGCAGCTCGCCACCCTGGGGCGGCAGGTCTCCCAGCTCGGACAGGCGGTCCTGCTGCCCGGGGCGGGGCGGACCCGTCATGTCCGTCAGCATGCCGATCTGGCCCAGCCGCACCAGTGCATCGGACGCGCTCAGCTCGGCCGTCGATTTCGACGCCAGCGTCTCCGCGACGCTCGCAAGCATGGTCCCGGCCATCGACAGCGCGCTCTGCACGTCCTCGGCGAGGCCGAGGCTGCCGACGTATCCGGCCTGCAGTCGATCGCTGATCCGCTCGCCGGGCGCCGCGTCCTGCCGCGCGAGCGCGAAGGAATGCGGCAGGCAGGCGGCAAGCGACGTGTCCTCGAGGGCATGCGCCGCGACGCCCGCGAAGTGGCGCAGGAATCCGGCTTCGTCGCCCTCGAAGGCATGGCGCGAGAACGAAGGATGGCTGCGGACCGCCGCTTCGATCCCGTCCGAATAGGCGAGCGCATCGACCAGGCCGTTCTGCGGAATCGCCGCGGCACCGAAGTAGCGCTGCACGGCCGCGTCGACGAGACGCGGCGCGAGCTCACGCAGCATCCGGTCGTTCTGCGTCGAGATCCTTCCGGCCGCCTGGTCCGCCTTCTGAAGCACGACGTCGATGCGGTATGCGGTCAACGGACGGCCGCTGCGCAGCTGGCTGCCGACTTGCTTCGCGGCCATGTCGGCGATGCCGTCGCCATGCTCGCGACGGATCGCCTGCACCAGCGCCTGCGCGGTCGCGCGGTTGGCCGCCGCCTCGGCCGGGCTGCGGGTCGCCCACTTCCAGAGCTGCGCGAGCGGGTTCCATGAGCGCGAACCGCTCTGCCGGATCCCGCCCTCGCCAGAAAGGGTGACCTGGGCATCGGGATGCAGCCCGCGGATGCCGGAGAAGGCGTTGTGCTGCGACGTGACGTTGGGCACGGACGGTCCTAGACGCGGGTGAAGTGCGGGTGCAGCGGCGCAGGCTCGGCGGCGTCCGCCGAGGCGAGGTGCAGCAGCCGCTCGTGCCAGTACTCCGCGTTGCCGACGAGCGCCTGCACGAGCCCCGCGAGCCGTGCCGAATCCAGCGTGTCCGCCGGCTCCCGGACCTGCAGGTAAACCGTGCCGTTGTGCGGGTCGCACGACAGCGTCGCGCCGCCGGCGCCGGTCCAGTAGTGGTTCGCCTCGAGGAGCGCGAGCGACGCGCGCTCGCGCGCCGCCTCGGGCAGGCGGCCGCCGGTGGCGGTCAGGACCAGCGCGTGCGCCTCGCCGTCGTACTCGATCGACAGCTCGACGCGCTCGCCGACCTGCAGCAGGCAATGATCGTCGGCATCGAGCGCGAGCCCGTCAAGGCCCAGCCCCGCGCCCATCTCCCTGACCAGCGACTGCGCGTGCGTGCGGTTCATGCGTGTTCTCCCTGAATCCCCGGCTTGGTAACGTCGGCGGCGAGCGGGTTCCCGGCCCTGGCGGACTAGGGCTTCGCCGGTATGACCGCCGGCAAGATCGAGCTCGCCACCGGCGCGCCCTCGTGCGGCATGGCGACGATCTTGGGCGTGATCAGGAAGAGCCGCTCGCGACGCTGCACGTCCTTGCGCGAGTTGCGGAACAGGCCGCCCAGGAGCGGGATGTCGCCGAGCACCGGCACCTTGTCGTTCTGCGTGATGTCGACCTCGGTGTTGTAGCCGCCGATCAGCAGGCTCTGGCTTTCGCCGATCGTCGCCTGCGTGCTCACCGCGCTGCGGCGCACCGTGGGCAGGGTCTCGACGTTGCGGTCCTGGATGTTGCCGTCCTCGATGTCGACCACCAGCTGGATCAGCCGACGACCGTCGTGCTCGACGAAGCGCGGCGTCACGCGCAGCGTGGTCCCCGCCGTGATCGGCACGAGCTGCGCGACGCGCTCGCCCGTGACGCGCACGTAGAAGGTCTCCGACAGGTCGATCAGCGCGCCAAGGTTGTCCGCCGTCAGTACCGAGGGACGCGACAGCACGCGCGCGTCTCCGGTGCCCTCGAGTACCTTGACCCGGGACAGCAGGAAATTCCCCGCGCCCTGCACGACCATCGAGGTCGGGTTCACGCTCTGGCCGCGCGTCACCACCATCGAGGTCCGGTCGCGCTCGACTTCCGGGCGTCCGAATCCGACGGTGGTCACGGAGTTGCGCCGCATCCAGTCGATGCCCAGCTCCTCGAGCTTGGTGGTATTCACGTCCATGATCAGCGCCTCGATCTCGATCAGGGCGCTCGGCTGGTCGAGGAACGCGATCAGCTTCTCGTACACCGGCATGCGGTCTTGCGTGTCGCGCACGATGATCGCGTTCAGCCGGGGGTCGGACTGGATCACCGGCCGGCGCAGCAGCCCCGCGTTGGCCGTGGCCGGTGGCGGCGACGGCCGCGCGGCCGCGCCCGGCCCGGTCGCGCCCTGCGCGGCGGCGACGGTCGACGGACCCGGCGGCGCGACCGAGCCCGCGTCCGGCACCGCGCCTGCGAGCGGCGCGGCGGCGCGCAGCGGGGCCGCGAGCTCAAGCAACGTGGTCTGCGTGCCGCTCTGCTGCAGGTTGCCGGCGATCAGGTTGCGCAGGATCGTCGCCACGCCGGGCGTCGTGATCTGCTTGTCGCGGAAGAAGATCACGCGATCGTCCACGGCGGCGTGCTTTAGCCGGAACACCTGGACGTTCTGGTCGGCCGGCACCTGCGGCAGCGCCGCCAGCACCTTGACGACGAGTTCGATGTAGTCCGGCGGCCCCGAGACCAGCACCGCGCCCCGTTCGGGAAGCTCGGCCCAGCCGAAGCGCGCATCGAACAGCCCGAGGTCGGTGAGCGCCTGGCGCATCGTGCCGGGCGCGGTGCTCGGCAGCGACAGCGAGCGCGTCGCGACGTTGCCCGAGCGCGTCACGTAGACCGTCCCCGAGTAGTGGAACCACGTGAGGCCGTACATGTTGCCCAGGCGGTTCAGGAAGTCGGTCGGCGAGCTCGCGGCAATGCGCCCGTTCAGGATGCCCTCGACGTCCGGCGAAACATGCGCGCGCAGGCCGAACTGCCGCGCGAACTCGGCGAGCACGTCCGCCAGTCGCTGGTTGCTGCTCTGGTAGCTGTAGGGGGCCTCGGGCCACGGCGGGGCGGCAAGGATCGCCGGGGCGGTGGCGAACGCGGCCGCGGCCGCGAGGATGCGCAGGAGTCTCATGGCGGCAGGATCCTCAGGCAAGCGCGCCGCGCCAGAAGGTCAGCGCGTTGACATGGGATTCGAGCGCCGACTCGAGGTCGGCGCTCGTGGCCTGCGGCGCGAGCCGGGTCTGGAGGCGGTAGGACTGGGCGTCCGCCGACAGAGACAGCGCCTCGCGATGGCCCTGCAGTCGGCCACCGGCGACGCGTAGCGCCTGCTCGATCGAGCGCTCGCGCTCCCGCGGGCCCTCGGGCACGGGGCCGACGCGCGATTCGAGCAGCAGCGCGCCGCCGGCCAGCGGGGCGAGCCGCACCCGCAGTCGCCGGTCGAAGACGAGCGGCAGTTCCCCGCCCTCGTCGAGCGCGCTCTCGGGGATCTGCCGTGAATGCATGTACTGCGCCATCGCTTCGGGTACGTTCATGTCGCCTCTCCTTCGCGCCGGCGCAGCTCGCGCACCAGCTTCAGCACTTCGGCCACCGGCTCGAGCAGATCGGCGGGCACGTACTGGTCGAGCTGCGCGTGCTCGTGCAGCGCGCGCGCGAGCGGCACGTTCTGCATCACCGGGATGCCCTCCTCGCGCGCGATCCGGACGATGCGCTCGGCCACCAGGTTCTCGCCCTTGGCGAGCACCAGCGGCAGCGGCGTCTCGCCCTCTTCGTACCGGATCGCCACCGCGAGGTGCGTCGGGTTGGTGACGACGACGCTCGCCTTGCGCGCGTTCTCCGTCATGCCGCCCATCGCGATCTCCTGCGCGAGCTGGCGGCGATGGCCCTTCACGTGCGGGTCGCCCTCCATCTCCTTGTACTCGCGGTGGACCTCGTCCTTGCTCATCATCAGCCCCTTGATCCACTGGTGGCGCTGGAACAGGAAGTCGAAGCCCGAGATCACCACGTAGGCGATCGCCACGTAGACGATCAGCTGCTTCATCAGCACGCCGACCGCCTCGCCGACGCCGCTCACCCCGGCGAGCGGGATCTTCATCAGGGGCCCGATGCTGCCGCGCACCATGACGTAGATCAGCACCGACAGGAACAGCACCTTCAGCAGCGACTTGACGAACTCCATCAGGTTCTTCGCCGAGAACATGTTCTTGGCATTGGCCGCCGGGCTGATCTTCTCCAGGCTCGGCGCGAGCGCCTTGAAGGCGAAGATGATCCCGGTCTGCAGCAGCTCGGCGAACGCACCGAGCACCAGCACGATCAGCAGGAACGGGAGCATCATCAGCGCCGCCTCCCGCAGCACCCCGGCGCCGGCGATGCGCATCGCGTCGGCGAAGCCGATGCCGTGCAGGGACGCCGGCAGCAGCACCATCCGGCCGAACGATTCCACGAGGCCGTGGCCGTTGGCGATCATGTAGCCGAAGATCGCGACCACGAGCACGGTCTGCGTGAAGTCCTTGCTCTTGGCGACCTGGCCCTTCTCCATCGCCTCGCGCAGGCGCTTCGCGGTCGGCTGTTCGGTCTTTTCGCTCATGGCGCTAGCGCAGCAACTCGAGGGCCTGCGGGATGGCCTGCCGCATGCCGTGCAGGTAGTCGCGCGCGTAGTCGAAGAGCGTCGCGGCGTACACGCCGAGCATCAGCATGGCGAGCGCGCTCTTCACCGGCATCGCGAGGAAGAACACCTGCAGCTGCGGCGCGAAGCGGCTGACCAGCGCGAGGCCCACCTCGGCGAGGAACATCGCCACCATCACCGGCGCGGCGAGCAGCAGGCCGAGGCGCACCATGCGGTCGAGCATCCCGAGCGCCGCCCCGGTGGCGTCCATGCGCAGCACCGGCATCCAGTCGAGCACGCCCCACAGGCGGTAGCTCTCGTAGACCAGCTCGAGCAGCAGGACGAACCCGCCCGCGGCGAAGAAGAACACGATGAATGCCTGGTTGAAGAGGATCCCCAGCGGCGAGGAATCGTGCCCGGTGAGCGGGTTCACGGTGGCCGCGATGCTCGCGCCGCGCTGGTTGTCGATCAGGAAGCCGACCGCCTCGAGCGCCCAGAACGGGATGGCGAGCAGGTAGCCGAGCACGAGGCCGATCACCGCCTCCTTGGCGACGATGCCCAGGAGCGCCGCCGCGTCGGGCGGCGCGGCCTGCACGGCCGGCATCAGGTGGATCGCCACCGGCACCACCAGCGCGGCCGCCACCGCGTTGCGCAGCAGCCCCGGCAGGATCTGGCGACTGAAGATTGGCAGCAGCGCGAACAGCGCGAACAGCCGCGGCAGCGCGAGCGCGAGCGACTGCAGGAAGAGCTTCGCCTGGTCGAGCGCCGGATCGGGCATCGCGCTACTTCCCCAGCCTCGGGATCATCTCGAAGAGCTGCAGCGTGTAGCTGTAGATCTCGCCGCCCATCCAGTGCGCGGTCAGCATGATCGTCAGGCCGACCGCGATCAGCTTCACCGCGAACGACAGCGTCTGCTCCTGGATCTGCGTCAGCGCCTGCAGCAGGCTGAACAGCGTGCCCACCACCGATGCGACGAGGATCGGCGGCAGCGACAGCCACAGCACCAGCAGCAGCGCCTTGCTCACGTACCCGACGACATCCGTCTCGCTCATCGCGCCTCCCTAGACGTAGGTGAGCACGAGGCCGTGGATCAGCCGCGACCAGCCGTCCACGAGCACGAAGAGGAACAGCTTCAGCGGCAGCGAGATGGTCACCGGCGACACCATCATCATGCCCATCGCGAGCAGGATATTCGAGATGACGAGGTCGATCACGACGAACGGCAGGTAGAGCAGGAACCCGATCTCGAAGGCCGCGGTCAGTTCGGTGACGACGAACGCCGGGATCAGCACGAGGAAGTCGTCGTGCTTCACGTTCGCCGCCATCTCGGGCGTCCAGAGGCGCTGCGAGGTGCGCACGAAGAACTCGCGCTGCTCGGGCTTCGCGTGGCGCAGCAGGAACCCGCGCAACGGCTCCGCCCCCTTCTTCACCGCGCCCACCAGGGCGTCGACGTTCTTCAGCGCCGCCGGCTCGGCGCGGATGGCGTCGAGCATGCGTTCGCCGATCGGCGCCATGATGTAGAGGCTCAGGATTAGCGAGAGCGCGTAGATCGCGAGGTTCGGCGGGATCTGCTGCACGCCGAGCGCGTTGCGCAGCAGCGACATCACCACCGCGATCTTCAGGAACGAGGTCGTCACCACGACCGTCAGCGGCACCAGCGCGAGCAGCGCCAGCGTGAACGCGAGGACGATCGGGTCGAAGCTGGTCATCGCCGTGCCGGCGCGGTCCGCGGATCAGGAACGGGCACCGAGCGAGGTCACCGCGACCCCGAGGATACCGTCGATGTCGACCAGTTCCCCCTCGCCGACGGGCTGGCCGTTGGCACGGATCGTGACCGCGCGGCGGACATCGCGGCCAAGGTCGAAGGTGAAGCCGGGCTTCAGCGCGCGCAATTCGGCGACGGTGAGGCTGCGCTCGCCGAGGTCGAAGGTCAGGCGCACCGGCACCTGCTCGATCGCGTCGGGATCCACGTTCGCGGTCTTGGCGCCGGCGGGCGCGGCGGCGGTCGGTTCGGCCATGATCTTCCCCAGGGGTTGCGTTGTTTCGAAGGTCCGGCCGTCAAGGCGGCCACGGAAGCCGAGGCGCGGGCCGACCATCACGGCCAGCCCGGCATCGGCGCCGAGATGAGATTCGTCGAGCAGGATGACGTCATGCGGCCGCAGCGCGGCGAGTTCCGAGACGGGGAGCACGGTGAAGCCGAGGTCGAAGCGAACGGGCAGCGGCAGGGCCTCGAGCCACGCCGCGGCCGGCGCGCTGGCAGGCGACGCCGCGCGCACCAGCGGCGCCCCGAAACCCAGCCCGAGCACGTCCGTGTCCAGTTCGCCGGTGATCGTCTCGCCGCTCGCGGCGTTCGCGAGCCGCAGCGCAAAGCGGTGTCGCGCCGGGCCGTCGGCGACGCCACGCAGCCGCAACGGGCGCGCGCCACCCTTCGGCGCGAACGCGCGCTCGGCCTCCCCGCGCACGACCTCGAGCGCCGCGAGCTTCAGCGCCTGCGGCAGCGCGGCCGGGTCGGCATCGGGAAGGATGCCGCGCAAGAGGCGCCCGACCGCGGCCGCCGGCAGCCGCAGCCCCAGCCGCGCGCCGCCCCAGTCCGCCTCGACTCGCTCGGCGCCGGCGTCCGGTGCGACGGCCGTCGGTGACAGCTCGAGCGTCCACTCGGCGCCGGCGAGGGTCACCTTCAGCGGCATCGCGCATTGCGCGATCGCATTCCGGTACGCCACCTCCTCGCGGGTGTACGCGGCGAACTTCGGTCGCGCGCTCACGAGGCGCCCCCGTCCCGTCGCGGCGCGAGCCCGCCGAAGAGCGAGGCCGGGCCCGACGGCGGCGGCGGCTCGCCGCCGGCGTCCGAGGTCGCCGCGTCCCCGCCCTCGCGGTCGCCCTCCTCGTCGCGCACGGCCACGCGAACGTCGCGCTTGAGCCGGCGCGCAAGCTCCCGCGCCATCGATTCCGACTGCGACACCAGCCAGGCGAGCGAGGCCGGGTCGACCGCGACGAACGCGACCTCGAGCCGCCCCTCGTGCTGCACGATCCGCAGCTCCGTGCCGGGCAGCAGGTCGTCGCTCAGCCTGACGCGCACCTCGCGCTCGCCGCCGGTCGAGCCGTCCGAGACGAGGATGCGCTCGATCGCTTCCTGCAGCCCGGCGAAACGCGCCTCGGCCGCGGGCGCCTGCGGCGCCGGGGCGCCGGCCGGCGCGGCGAGCGTGCCGAAGAGCGCGAACGGATTGGCGAGGCCCGGCGCGGACGCGGCGCCATCCGCCGCGGCCTCGCCCAGGCTGCGGCGGAACTGCTCGGCGAGCGCCGGATCCGCGTCGCGGCGCGCCCCAGTATCGGCCCCGGCCGCGCCCGCTCCCGCGGAACCCGGCCCACCGATGTCGAGCGAGAGGCGCGGCGCCTCAGTCATGGTGAGCGGCCTCCCACTCCTCGCGCTCCTCACGGTCCTGCGAGACGCGGTGGACTTCCTCCATCTCGAGGTCCTCGACGCGCTGCAACTCGCGCACGCGCTCCTCGTCGAAGGAGCGCGCGATCTCGACGAACTTCTCGCGCTGGCGCGTGGCGAGCCGGCGCGTCTCGTTCGCCTCGTCGAGCGCCTTCGCCGCCTGCTCGCGCGCCTTGCGCGCCGAGACGGTGGCGTCCTCGCGCGCGCGCTCGCCCGTCCTCAGGTCGAGCACGCTCATCTGCACGTCCTCGATGTCGCGCAGCCGTACGATCCGCGTGCAGAGGTCCGCGTACAGCTCGCGCTCGCGCCGGTCGATGAAGGCGCGGTACTCCGCCAGCGCCGCGTTGGCGCGCGCCTCGGCGCCGGTCGCGTCGGCGAGCGAGAGGCGCGCGCGCGAGGCCTCGGTCTCCGCCTTCGCCTCGCGGAACTCCTTGATGCGCAGCAGCTCGACGAAGATCGTCATGCGACCAGCTTCTGCATCTGCGCGAGCGTGTCGTCGAAGCCGATGCGCTCGTCGGTGCGCTGCTTGAGGAAGCCGCGCAGCGCATCGATCTTGTCGATCGCCTCGTCCGTGGACTTGTCGGCGCCGCGCTTGTACTCGCCGATCTTCACCAGCAGCTCGACCTCGGCGTACTTGGCGAGCAGCTCGCGCATGCGGCCGGCGGCCTTGCGGTGCTCGGGCTTGGTCACCGCGTTCATCACGCGCGAGGCCGAGGCAAGCACGTCGATCGCCGGGAAGTGGTTCGACGCCGCAAGCTTGCGCGACAGGATGATGTGGCCGTCGAGGATGGAGCGCGTCTCGTCGGCGATCGGCTCGGTCATGTCGTCGCCCTCGACGAGCACGGTGTAGAGCGCGGTGATCGACCCCTTGTCGTTCATGCCCACTCGCTCCATCAGCTTGGGCAGCGTCGCGAACACCGACGGCGGGAAGCCGCGGCGCGTCGGCGGTTCCCCGGCCGCGAGGCCGATCTCGCGCTGCGCGCGCGCGAAGCGCGTCACCGAGTCCATCAGGAACAGCACCTTCTTTCCCCGGTCGCGGAAGAACTCGGCGATCGCCGTCGCGACGTAGGCCGCCTTGGCGCGCTCCATGGAAGACTTGTCCGAGGTCGCGCAGACGATCACCGCACGCCGTCGCCCCTCC
Organism: uncultured Enterobacteriaceae bacterium; assembly: GCA_964617355.1. Lineage (GTDB taxonomy): Bacteria > Pseudomonadota > Gammaproteobacteria > Burkholderiales > SG8-39 > CAZTDU01. The sequence goes on along the minus strand of CAZTXP010000048.1, from coordinate 888 downwards.
TCGCCGAGCTCGTGCTCGAGGAACTCGCGCACCTCGCGGCCACGCTCGCCGATCAGCGCGAGCACGGTGACGTCCACCGCCGCGCCCTTCACCAGCATGCCGAGCAGCGTGCTCTTGCCGCCGCCGGCGGCGGCGAAGATGCCCATGCGCTGGCCTTCGACCGTGGTGAGGAAGGTGTTCAGCGCGCGCACCCCGAGGTCGATCTTCGATCCCAGGCGCCGCCGCGCATGGGCCGGTGGCGGATTGGCGCGGAGCGGATAGGGCACGCGGCCGTTGCCGATGGGGCCGAGCCCATCGACCGGCTCGCCCATCGCGTTGACCACCCGGCCGAGCCAGGACTTGTCCGGAAAGGCGACCGGCTCGGATTCCGCGACCTCGGCCCGGCTGCCGACGCCGACCCCTTCCAGGCCGACGAAGGGCATGACCAGGGCCCGGTCCTTCCGGAAGCCGACCACCTCGCACGGCACCCGCCGGCCGCCCCGGGCCAGAAGATGGCAGCGGTCGCCGATCGAGAGCTGGCGCTCCACCCCGCCGACCTCGACCAGCATGCCCAGAATCGAGGCGACCCGCCCGAACAGCCGGTATTCGGACAGCTTCTCGAGCTGATCGACGGCCTGTCTCAAGGGGTTGACGTGCATCGTCCCGGTCCTACCAGGGTTCGGCGGTCGGCATCTTATCACGGATGCGGGAGGGGGTTTTCTCTCGCGGTGCCGTTAACCAAGTTTTAGGAACTTCTTAATAGCATGAGTTAACGGTTAATCGGGGGTGAGCCATGCGTGTCCTTCTCGTCGAAGACGACTCCGCCACGGCGCGGTCCATCGAACTCATGCTGAGGGGCGGCGGCTTCGTCGTCGACACCAGCGAGTTCGGCGAGGACGGCATCGAGGT
>CAZTXP010000047.1:0-26290 GCA_964617355.1 uncultured Enterobacteriaceae bacterium | reverse complement strand
GCAGTGCTTCATCGCCAATTCCGTGAACTTTCCGGTCAGGAACGAGCCGGTCGTCACCGCCGCCTGAAGGAGGCCCCCATGAACGATCCGCTGGTCATCGCCGGCCGCGAGTACGCCTCGCGGCTCCTCGTCGGCACGGGCAAGTACAAGGACTTCGCCGAGACGCGCGCGGCGCTCGACGCGTCGGGCTGCCAGATCGTCACCGTCGCCATCCGCCGCACCAACATCGGCCAGACGAAGGGCGAGCCGAGCCTGCTCGACGCGGTGCCGCCCTCGCTCTACACCTACCTGCCGAACACCGCGGGCTGCTACAACGCGACCGACGCGGTGCGCACGCTGCGGCTCGCGCGCGAGCTGCTCGACGGCCACGACCTCGTGAAGCTCGAGGTGCTCGGCGACGCGCACACGCTGTATCCGAACATGCCGGAGACGCTCGAGGCCGCCAGGACGCTGGTGAAGGACGGCTTCAAGGTGATGGTCTACTGCTCGGACGACCCGATCCAGGCGAAGATGCTCGAGGACATCGGCTGCGTCGCCATCATGCCGCTCGCCTCGCTGATCGGCTCCGGGATGGGCATCCTGAACCCGTGGAACGTGCAACTCGTGATCGACGCCGTGAAGCTGCCGGTGATCGTCGACGCGGGCGTCGGCACGGCCTCCGACGCGGCAATCGCGATGGAGCTCGGCTGCGACGGCGTGCTGATGAACACCGCGATCGCCAAGGCGAGCGACCCGATCCGCATGGCGCGCGCGATGAAGCTCGGCGTCGAGGCCGGGCGCGAGGCATTCCTCGCGGGCCGCATGCCGAAGAAGCTCTATTCGGCCGCGCCGTCCTCGCCGGTCGAAGGCAAGATCGCCGCGTCGCAGCCGAAGGCCGCTTGACCGACGGCCGACCGCCGGAGTCCGGCCCGCCGCACCGCCCGATCCGCAGCTACGTGCTGCGCCAGGGCCGGGTGACGCCCGCGCAGGAGCGCGCCATGGCGGAACTCGCGCCGCGATTCGCGCTCGAGTACGCCCCGACGCCGCTGGATCCGCGCGCCGTGTTCGGCCGCGACGCGCCCTTCGTCGTCGAAGTCGGCTCGGGAATGGGCGAGACCACCGCGGCGATCGCAGCGGCGCACCCCGAGGTCGACTACCTCGCGATCGAGGTCCACCTGCCCGGCGTCGGCGCGCTGCTCAAGCGCATCGACGCCCTGGGCCTGGCGAACCTGCGCGTGATCCGGCACGACGCGATCGAGGTGCTGACGCACATGATCGGCGACGCGAGCCTCTCGGGCCTTCACCTCTTCTTCCCGGACCCGTGGCCGAAGAAGCGCCACCACAAGCGGCGCATCCTGCAGCCGGCATTCGCCGCGCTCGCGGCGCGCAAGCTCGCGCCGGGCGGCCTGTTCCACGCCGCGACCGACTGGCCGGAGTATGCGGAACACATGCTCGCCGTGCTGTCGGCCGAGCCGCTCCTCGAGAACACGGCGCCCGGCTATGCGCCACGACCCGCGGGCCGGCCGCTCACCAAGTTCGAGAATCGCGGCGTGAAGCTCGGACACGAGGTACGCGACCTGGTCTTCAGGCGCCGCTGAGACTTTTGTCACGCCCGGGTGGTCACGCCCGGACGCGCGCCACGGGTTCGCCACGATCCGCCGCCGCTTCGCCCCGTGCCGAGGAGACCTTCGGCGCGGCCCGCCTTCAGTGTTCCCTCCATCGCGCCGGTCGTCGGCGCGATCCACAGAGAGGAGCACACGATGTACACAGCCACCCTTCGAACCCTGGTCGCAGCCGCCGCCGTCGCCGCCGCCCCGCTGGCGTTCGCGCAGTCCGAATCCGCGATCGACCCCTGCGAGCCCGAGGGCCGCGCACGCCTCGAGGCACTGGTCGAGTACCACCTCGCGCCGAATCCCGCCGACTTCGCCGCTGCGTGGCAGACGCTCTTCTGCGGCGAGTCGAGCATCCGGCACGCGTCGCAGCGCGTCGGCTTCCCGTTCCTCGAGCGCTTCACGCTGCACGACGGGTCGCGCGTGCGCGAAGAGCAAAACGCGCTGGACCGCAGCGGCTTCATCGCCAACTACCGCTACCTCGACCGCGACCACCGCGTCGCGGACCACGCCGAGTTCGCCACCGGGGCCAGCTGGTCGGCCTCGAGCGGCGTGCTGCGCATGCGCTTCGAGGGCGACGCCGGCACCGGCAGCCGCGCTTTCCGCCTGTACCGGAGCAAGTGGATCTGGGTCGACGAGCACCACGTCATCGAGGAGGGCATCGAGGACGACGAGGTCGGCTGCTGAATCGGGCGGGAAGTGCGCGACAGCTTTCGCAGTCCCACGCGACTATCCGGCAGGACCCCGACGCCCATGCCTTTCACGAAACCCTCCCGGCACCGCTCCAGTGCCTCGGCCCTCGTCGTCGCACTGCTGGCGTGGGGCTTCGCGGCCCCGGCGCAGGCTTCGCCGGGGCCGGTGCCGGCTGCGGAGGCCGCGCGCAGCGACGCCACGCCCGGCGACCACCTGCCCTCGGTGCACGAATTCGACTGGGTGGACGCGAAGCGCAAGCGTGCAGTACCCGTCCGGCTCTACTGGCCGGGGGGTGCGCAGCCGGCGGCGCTGGTGGTGTTCTCGCACGGCATCGGCGGCTCGCGCCGCGGCTATGCCTACCTGGGCGAGCACTTTGCGCGCAACGGCATCGCCAGCCTCCACCTGCAGCACGTCGGCAGCGACCGCGGCCTGTGGAGCGGCAGCGTGTTCACGCTGGTTGGCCGCCTGCAGGACGCGGCGCAGGAAAAGGAGGCCGTGGAGCGCGCGCACGACCTGCGCTACGCGCTGGACGAACTGCTGGAACGCAGCGCCTACGGCGCGCGCATCGACCGCGCCCGCATCGCGGCGGCAGGCCATTCCTACGGCGCGAACACCGCGATGCTCGTGTCTGGCGCGAGCGTGGTGCGCGACGGGCGTCCGCTGGAACTGCGCGACCCGCGCATCCGGGCTGCGCTGCTGCTGTCGGCGCCGCCGTTCTACGGCGAGGACGACCCGAAGCGCATCCTCGCCTCGATCACCATCCCGACGCTGCACGTCACCGCGACAGGCGACGAGATCCGCATCCCGGGCTACTACTCGCCGCCGAGCGACCGCGTCGCGGTGTTCGAGGGCACCGCCAGCCGCGTCAAGGCGCTCGCGGTCTTCGAGGGCGGGTCGCATAGCGTGTTCACCAGCCGTGCGGGCACCGGCGGCGTGGCGCTGAACCCTCAGGTCAAGGCGGCGACGAAGGAGCTCGCGCTCGCCTTCCTGCAGCAGGTGTTCGACGGGCGGGAGGACGCGCTGCATCGCTGGCCGGAGGCGTGGAAAGGCATCCTCGCGCACTGGGTCCAGCCCGCCGCCGCGCGCTAGGAGCTCGCGCCAAACCTGCTATCTTGCGAGGCTCCGATGCGAGGAGCACGCCGATGCTGCAAGCCGCCGACCTGACCATCCGCCTGCACCCGGACGACGATGTCGTCATCGCGAGGGTGGAGATCCCCGCCGGGACGTTGCTCGCGAAGGAGAAGGTGCATGCCACCGCGCGCATTCCCGCGGGCCACAAGGTGGCCGTGCGCGCGGTCGCCTCCGGCCATCCGGTGCGTCGCTACAACCAGATCATCGGCTTCGCGACCAGCGACATTCCGGCCGGCGAGCACGTGCACGTGCACAACCTCGCGATGGGCGCGTTCGACCGCGACTACGCCTTCTGCGAAGGCGTGAAGCCCACGGACTTCGCCAGGGAGCCGGCCACTTTCATGGGCATCCGGCGCGCCGACGGCCGCGTGGCGACGCGCAACTACATCGGCATCCTCACGAGCGTGAACTGCTCGGCGACCGTAGCGAGGATGATCGCTCGACACTTCCAGAACCGGCTGGGCGACTTCCCGAACGTCGACGGCGTGGTCGCGCTCACGCACAAGACCGGCTGCGGCATGGCGAGCGAGGGCGAGGGCATCGACGTCCTGCGCCGCACGATGGCGGGCTACGCGCGGCACCCGAACTTCTTCGCCACGCAGGTGGTCGGCCTCGGCTGCGAGGCGAACCAGATCAACAACCTCCTGTCGGTGCATCAGCTCAAGCGCAGCGACACCATGGCCGCCTTCACGATCCAGGAGAAGGGCGGCACGATGAAGGCGGTGCGCGAAGGCATCGCGCGCATCGAGGCCATCCTGCCCGAGGCGAACAAGGTAAAGCGCGAGCCGGTGCCCGCGAGCCACCTCGTATTGGGGCTGCAGTGCGGCGGCTCCGACGGCTACTCCGGCATCAGCGCGAATCCGGCGCTCGGGGCGGCGGTGGATCTCCTCGTGCGCCACGGCGGCACCGCGATCCTCTCGGAGACGCCCGAGATCTACGGCGCCGAGCACCTGCTCACGCGCCGCGCGGTGTCGCGCGCGGTGGGCGAGAAGCTGGTCGAGCGCATCAAGTGGTGGGAACGCTACACCGCGAAGAACGACATGGAGATGAACAACAACCCCTCGCCGGGCAACAAGGCGGGCGGCCTCACCACGATCCTCGAGAAATCGCTCGGCGCCGTCGCCAAGGGCGGCACCACGAACCTCGTGCAGGTGCTCGAGTACGCCGAGCCCGTCACCGAGCGCGGCTTCGTCTACATGGACACGCCGGGCTACGACCCGGTGTCCGCCACCGGGCAAGTGGCCGGCGGCGCGAACCTGATCTGCTTCACCACCGGGCGCGGCTCGGCCTACGGGTGCAAGCCCGCGCCATCGCTGAAGCTCGCCACCAACACGAAGATGTTCCAGTTCCAGGAAGAGGACATGGACATCAATTGCGGCACCATCATCGACGGCACCGAGAGCGTGCAGCAGGTCGGCGAACGCTTCTTCGGCATGATCCTCGAGGCCGCGTCGGGGACGCGCACCAAGAGCGAAGCGTTCGGCTACGGCGAGGACGAATTCGCGCCGTGGGTCATCGGCGCGACGATGTAGCCATGCTCGTACGCATCGCCCTTGCCGTCGCCCTTGCCGCGGTCGCGCTCGGCGCCGCCGCTACGGAAGCCCGCAAGCCGCGCGCCGCCGCCTTCGGCGCGATCGCGCATCACCCGAAAGGCACCGAGGTCGGCTGGGCGAGCGACCGTCGCACGAGCCGCGAGGCGGGCGCCGAAGCGCTGAAGCAATGCGGACATGCGCGCTGCGAGATCGCGATCACGGTTCAGAACGCGTGCGCCGCGCTGGCGCGCGGGCCCAAGCAATCGCGGGCACAGAAGGGCGTGTCGCGGCAGGAAGCAGAGGCGCGCGCGCTGTCGCGCTGCGGCGAGGGCTGCGAGGTCGTCGCGTGGACCTGCACGAAGTAGCCGTGGACCCCGCCGTCGCCCGCTGGCTGCCCGAACTCGCGATCGCGGCGGCGCTCGCGTGGGGCGCAGGCATTCGCCTCTACGCGGTGCTGCTGCTCGTCGGCCTCGCGGGATCGATGGGCTGGGTCGCGCTGCCCTCCCACCTGACGCTGCTGTCGCACCCGCTGGTGATGGGCTCGAGCGGCTTCATGGCGATCGTCGAACTGCTCGCCGACAAGGTGCCTTGGATGGACAGCCTCTGGGACGCGATCCACACGCTGATCCGCATCCCCGCCGGCGCGGCGCTGGCTGCTGCCGCGCTCGGCGATTCGGGCGCGGCCGTTGCACTGGCCGCCGCGATCCTTGGCGGGACCCTGGCAGCCGGCTCGCACCTGACGAAAGCGGGCACGCGAGGCGTGGTGAACGGGTCGCCCGAGCCATTCAGCAACTGGCTGCTGTCATTCGCGGAGGACCTGATGGTCCCGGCCGGACTCTGGCTCGCGTTCGTGAAGCCCGCGATCTTCCTCGTGCTGCTCGCGATCGGCGCGGTGTGCTCGTTCGTGCTGCTGCGCTGGATCTCGAAGGGACTGTCGGCGCTCTGGCGGCGGTTGCGGCCGGCATGAAGGTCGTGCGCTATGGCATCCCGCGGCTGTACGTGCCGGAGGGCGTCGCGCCCGGCGCGCATTTCGAACTGCCCGAGGCTGCCGCACACCACGCGGCGAACGTGCTGCGCTTGCGCGAAGGCGAGGCGATCGTGCTGTTCGACGGCACGGGCGGCGAGTGGCGCGCGAGCATATCGACCATCGCCAGGCGCCTGGTGCGCGTCGCGGTCGAGGGACACGACCTCGTAGAGCGCGAGTCGCCGCTGCCGGTGACGCTGGTGCAGGCGCTCTCATCCGCCGAGCGCATGGACTACACGGTGCAGAAGGCGGTAGAACTCGGGGTCGCGGCGATCGAGGTCGTGGTCGGCGACAAGTCCGTCGCGCGGCTCTCGGGAGAGCGAGCCGACCACCGCGCCGATCACTGGCGCCGCATCGCGCTCGCCGCGTGCGAGCAGTGCGGGCGCAACCGGATCCCGTCGATCGCGGCGCCGGTGGCATTCTCGTCGTGGCAGCGGCAGCGGCGCGCCGAGCCGCTGAAGCTGCTCGCCTCCCCGGGCGCGACGCGCTCGCTGCGCGAGGTGCTGGCATCGGGACCTAGCTCGGTCGTCGTCGCCGTCGGGCCGGAGGCCGGATTCTCGGAGCGCGAGGAAGCAGCCATGGACGCTGCGGGCTTCGAGCGCATCCACCTCGGCCCGCGGATCCTGCGCACCGAGACCGTGGCGCCCGCGATCCTCGCCGCGATCAACGCGCTCGCGGGCGACTGGCGCTAGCGCTCAGTTCTTCTGCAGGACGGCCGGATCCAATCCGCGCCCGGCGACGTAGAGCTCCACCGCCAGCGCGTCGTTGCGGCGCACCGCCTCGCGATACTGGTCGGCGTCGTAGTAGCGCAGGCCCATCGCCGCGAGGTCCTTGCGCGCTTGCAGGGTGGCGGCGCGACTCTCGATCGCAACCCGATCCTGCTCGATGGTTGCGGCCTGCGCGGCCGCGCGCGCGTTCTCGCGCCGCGCGATGACGATCATGTCGCGGGCGAGCGCGTTCACGGTGCCGCGGTACTGCGCCGGCATGTCTTCCATCATCTCGCCCATCAGCTCGCCGGCGATGCGGTTGGCGTCGGCATTGCGGCCGGACAGGATGCCGTCCATCCCCCGCTGCATCGCCTGCGGATCGTCGGTGGTCGCCGCGACGCGCACCAGCGACTGCACGATGGACAGTACGCCGCCGAGCATCTTCCAGTCGTCGTCGGCCTCGGAGGCGTGGACGAGCGGAGCCGAGACAACGAGCGAGCCGAGGACGAGCAGGCGGACGAGCTTCATGGGACCTCCCGAAGGGGCGATGGCCCCCCATCAACGCGCCGGCCGGCGGCGGGTTGACGCCCTCCAGCGCCTGCCGGGCGCTTTGCACTGCCTTACAATCCGCGCGATGGCCACGCTCCCCCAGACAGAAACCTTCGTCCGCTGGTTCCGGCAGGTCGCGCCGTACATGCACGCCTTTGGCGGGCGCACCTTCGTGCTCGGCTTCGGCGGCGAGATGGTCGCAGAGCGCGCGCGCTTCGCGCACTTCGTGCACGACCTCAACCTGCTCGCCGCGCTCGAGATCCGGCTGGTGCTGGTGCACGGCGCGCGGCCGCAGATCGACCACGAACTGAAGTCGCGCAACCTGCGCTCGCGCTACGCGAAAGGCCTGCGCATCACCGACGAGAAGGCGCTGACCGCGGTGAAGCACGCAGCGGGCGTGATGCGCGTGGAACTGGAGGCGGTGCTGTCGCAGGGACTGCCGAACTCGCCGATGGCGGGTGCCGCGCTGCGCGTCGCCTCGGGCAACTACATCATCGCGCAACCGACCGGCGTGGTCGACGGCGTCGACTACCAGTACACCGGCACGGTCCGCAAGATCGACGCCGAGGCGATCTCGCGCCACCTCGATGCCGGCGACGTAGTGCTGGTACCGCACATCGGCTATTCGCCGACCGGCGAGGTGTTCAACCTGCTGTGGGAGGACGTGGCCGAAAGCGTGGCGAGCGCGCTCGACGCCGAGAAGCTGATCCTCTACGTCGACGAGCTGCCGACCGACAAGCGCGGCCAGCCGATCAGCGCGATGACCGCCCGCGAAGCGGAGCAACACATCGCGCGTAGCGGCTTGAAGCCGGACATGCTTCGCGTATTCACGCGCGCGCTGAAGGCGCTGGCGCACGGCGTGAAGCGCGTGCACCTCGTGTCGCGCAAGGTGCCGGGCGCGACGCTGCTCGAGCTCTTCACGCACGCCGGCGTCGGCACCATGATCACCGCGGCCTCGGTCGAGAAGCTGCGTCCGGCCCGCATCGAGGACGTGCAGGGCATCATCGCGCTGATCGAGCCGATGGAGGCCGACGGTACGCTGGTGAAGCGCAACCGCGAGGCCCTGGAGCGCGAGATCGGCAACTTCTTCGTCGTCGAGCACGACGGCGTGATCCGCGGTTGCGCGGCGCTCTACCCCTACGCGGTGGAGAAAAGCGGCGAGTTCGCCTGCCTCGCCGTGGCCCCCGAGGCGCGCGACAGCGGTGCGGGCGAGGAATTGCTGCAGGCCTGCGAGGCGCGCGCGCGCGCCATGAAGCTGCGCCGCCTGTTCGCGCTCACCACGCGCGCGTCGCACTGGTTCCTGGAGCAGGGCTTCAAGCCCGCGCCGGTGTCGAAGCTTCCCGAGGAGAAGCGCCAGCTCTACAACTGGAAGCGCGGCTCGAAGGTGTTCGCGAAGAAGCTATAATTTTGCCCATGGCACGCAACGTCAAATGCATCAAGCTCGGCCGCGAGGCCGAGGGCCTCGACTTCCCGCCCTATCCGGGCGAGCTCGGCAAGCGCATCTTCGAGAACGTGTCGAAGGAAGCCTGGCAGCAGTGGGTCCGCCACCAGACCATGCTGGTGAACGAGAACCGCCTGAACCTCGCCGACGTCCGCGCCCGCAAGTACCTCGCCGAGCAGATGGAGAAGCACTTCTTCGGCGAAGGCGCGGACGCGGCCTCGGGATACGTCCCGCCCAAGGGCTGATCGGCAGCACCTCTCCAGTGCGCCCCACGGCGCGCCTCGCACGCTGAACGAGCGCCACGAGCCCGGTTTCCGGGGTACGGGCGGCTTTTCGCGTTGGCATGTCGCTTGCAATACGTGGAGATCACCCTCGCCCGGAGATCTCCATGCGCCGCGCCATCCTGACTGCTGCACTCGCCGCCATCGCCCTGCAGGCGCACGCGCAGGGAACCCTGCGCATCGCCATGACCGCGAGCGACATCCCCACCACCACCGGGATGCCGAACAACGGATTCGAGGGCATGCGCTTCATGGGCTACCCGGTGTTCGAGTCGCTGGTGCTGTGGGATCTCTCGCGCGGCGATGCGCCGGCGGGACTGCGTCCCGGGCTGGCGACGTCGTGGAAGCAGGATCCCAAGGACCCCGCGACGTGGGTGTTCCAGCTGCGCAAGGACGTGAAGTTCCATGATGGCTCGCCGTTCAACGCGGACGCGTTCATCTGGAACATGGAACGCTACATGAACGAGAAGTCGAAGCAGTTCGAGCCACCGGCGGCCGGCCTCACGCGCGCGCGCAATCCGTACATCAAGTCGTACCGCAAGATCGACGACACCACGGTCAGCGTCACGACGGTGCGCCCGCTGTCGTACTTCCCGATGCTGATGGTCTGGCCGCTGATGACAAGCCCCGCGGCGTGGGAGAAGGCCGGCAGCTGGGGCGAATACTCGAAGGCGCCCTCGGGCACCGGCCCGTTCCGCCTCGCGAGCTTCACGCCGCGCCAGCGCGCCGAGCTCGAGCGCAACGCCGCGTACTGGGACAAGACGCGCGTGCCCAAGCTCGACAAGATCGTGTTGCTGCCCATCCCCGAGGCCAACACGCGCACCGCCGCGCTGCGCGGCGGCCAGGTGGACTGGATCGAGGCGCCCGCCCCGGACACGGTGCCGAGCCTGAAGCAGGCCGGCTACGTGATCTCGACCAATACCTACCCGCACTACTGGCCGTGGTCGCTGAACACCACGCGGCCGCCGTTCAACGACGTGCGCGTGCGGCAGGCGATCAACTACTGCGTGGACCGCGACGCGGTGGTGAAGCTGGTCGGCGGCCTCGCCGAGCCCTCGGTAGGCTACTTCTCGAAGAAGCACCCGAACTTCGGCACGCCGTCGCAGCAGTACAAGCACGACCCGGCGAAGGCGAAGCAGCTCCTCGCCGCCGCCGGCTACGACGGCAAGAAGGTGCCGGTGAAGGTCATGATCTCGACCTCCGGCTCGGGGCAGATGCAGCCGCTGACGATGAACGAGCTCCTGCAGCAGCAGCTTGCGAGCTGCGGCTTCGACATCTCGTTCGAGGTGGTCGAGTGGGGGCTGGTGCTGAACGCGTGGCGTGCCGGCGCGCCCGGCAAGGACTCGCGCAACGTCGACGCGCTCAACATCTCCAGCCCGTCGATCGACATCGCGACCATGGCGCGCTACCTGCTCTCGGGCAACGGCGGGCCGAACGGCGCGAACTGGGGGCACTTCAAGAGCGAGGCCTACGACCGCATCCTGCAACGCATCGAGGCGACGGGCGACGCGAGCGAGCTCTCGCGCGGCACGACGCAGGCGCACCAGCTGATCGTCGACGAGGCGCCCTACCTCTTCGTCGTGCACGACCTCAACCCGGTCGCGTACTCGAAGAAGGTGAAGGGCTTCGTGCAGGCGCAGTCCTGGTTCCAGGACTACACCAAGGTCTACTTGGAGAAGTGAGCGCGGCCTAGTCGAGCAGCGCGCGCGGCGCCATCGCGTGGACGCCCTTGTGGCCGTCCACGAGCTGCGTCACGTGGAGGTCGCAGGCCACGCTGCAGAAGGTGTACGCGTCCTCGGGCTTCCAGCCCTTCAGCTCGACGAGCCACGCGATCATCTCGCGCAGCGCCTGCTTCGCGGCGTCGTCGAGGTCGGGATCGGTCCCCATCGCGATGTAGTGCGTCGGCGTGAGGCCGCGCGGGAAGGTCAGCCGCCGCCCCTTGTGCAGCACGAACTCGAACGTGGCGGACATCGGCGTCTCGAGCGCCATCAGGTTGACCTCGCCGTCGCCCTGCGCCGCATGGCCGTCGCCGCACGAAAAGAGCGCGCCGGGCGCCCATACCGGCAGGAACAGCGTCGTGCCGGCGACCAGTTCCTTGCAGTCGATGTTGCCGCCGAATTCGCGCGGCTCGATCGACGACACCGCGCCGTACTCCGGGCGCGGCGCCACCGCCATCAAGCCCATGAACGGCTTCAGCGGCACCGTGGCGCCGAAGGGCAGCTTCGCCTCCATGCGCTGCCGATCCAGCGGGATCTGCAGGATGCGCAGCATCGGGAAGTCTTCCGGCAGCGTGCCGCGCAGCGGCTTGATGCCGTTGTAGGCCCAGTCCACGCGCAGGTCGACCGAGCGGATGCGCACCTCCAGCGTGTCGCCCGGCATCGCCCCTCGCACCGCCACCGGCCCGGTGAGGATGTGCGGTCCGAGGAAGGGCTTCTCCTGCTCCAGGATGGCCTTGTGCTCGGGCAGCAGGTCGGTACGCACGCCGACCTCGCCGGGGCCACCGGAGACGCAATGCATCGTCACCGAATCGCCGGAGTCGATGATGACGCGCGGCGCGAGCTTCGCGTCGAGATAGCCCCAGTGCACCGCGCCGGGACCGGCCTTCAACTCGTGATGCGCCACTAGGCGCGCGCCTTCAGGGTCTTCACGCCCTCGGGCGTGCCGAGCAGCAGCAGGTCGGCGCCGCGGCGGGCGAAGAGGCCGTTGGTGACCACTCCGGCGACCTGGTTCAGCTCGCCTTCCAGCTTCACCGGGTCGAGGATGGTGAGGCCGTGGCAGTCAAGGATCAGGTTGCCGTTGTCGGTCTTGAAGTTCTCGCGCAGCACGGGGCGGGCGCCGAGGTTGCGCAGCTGCCGGCCGACGTAGCTGCGCGCCATCGGGATCACCTCGACGGGCAGCGGGAACTTGCCGAGCACCGGCACGAGCTTGGAGGCGTCGCAGATGCAGACGAAGCGCTTCGCCACCGCGGCGACGATCTTCTCGCGCGTCAGTGCGCCGCCGCCGCCCTTGATCATCGCCATGTGCTCGGTGATCTCGTCGGCGCCGTCGACGTAGACGTCGAGCGCGTCGACGCTGTTCAGGTCGACCACGCGGATGCCGTGCTTCTTCAACCGCTCGGCGCTCGCCTCGGAGGCCGCCACCGCGCCCTCGATGCGGCCCTTCATCGTCGCGAGAGCGTCGATGAAGCAGTTGACCGTCGACCCCGAGCCGACGCCGACGATCGTATCCTCGACGACGTGCTTCAAGGCCTCGCGGCCGACGAGCTGCTTCAGTTCGTCCTGCGTCATCTCATCGCTTCCGGGACGGCGGCAGGTCGGTGCAGACGCCCTCGTAGGCCTCGGCGGCCATGCCTACCGACTCGCCCAGCGTCGGATGCGGGTGGATGGTCTTGCCGATGTCCACCGCGTCCGCGCCCATCTCGATCGCCAGCGCGAGCTCGCTGATCAGGTCGCCCGCGCCGGTGCCGACGATGCCGGCGCCGACGATGCGGTGCGTCTCCTCGTCGAACACGAGCTTGGTGAAGCCTTCGTCGCGCCCGTTGGCGATCGCGCGGCCGGAGGCCGCCCACGGGAACTTGCCGACGCCGACCTTGCGCCCGGATTTCTTCGCCTCGTCCTCGGTGAGGCCGACCCACGCGATCTCGGGATCGGTGTAGGCCACCGACGGCACCACGGTGGCGTCGAAGTGCGACTTCTTCCCGGCGGCCGCCTCGGCCGCGACGTGCGCCTCGTGCACCGCCTTGTGCGCGAGCATCGGGTTGCCCGCGACGTCGCCGATCGCGAAGATGTGCGGCACGTTGGTGCGCATCTGCGAATCCACCGGGACGAAGCCGCGCTCGCCGACGATCACGCCGGCGTTCTCCGCTCCGACCTTCTTGCCGTTCGGCACGCGCCCCACCGACACCAGGATCATGTCGTAGACGCCGGAGTCGGCGCCCTCGAAGTCGACGTGCAGGCCGTCGGGCTTCGCCTCGACCTTCGTGGTCTTCGTCTTCAGCATCACGCGATCGAAGCGCTTCGCGTTGAACTTCTGCCAGACGTTCACGAGGTCGCGGTCGGCGCCGGGCATCAGGCCGTCGAGCATCTCGACCACGTCCAGCCGCGCGCCGAGCGTCGAGTACACCGTGCCCATCTCGAGGCCGATGATGCCGCCGCCGATGATCAGCAGCTTCTTCGGCTGGCTGCGCAATTCGAGCGCGCCGGTGGAATCGACGATCCGCGGATCCTCGGGAAGGAAGGGCAGCTTCGCGGCTTGCGAGCCGGCCGCGATGATCGCCTGCGCGAACTTCACGGTCTTGCGGCCGTCCTTCGCGTCGACCGCGAGATGGTGCGGATCGGCGAAGGCGCCGGTGCCCTGCAGCACCGTGACCTTGCGCATCTTCGCCATGCTGGCGAGGCCGCCGGTCAGCTTGCCAACCACCTTGTCCTTGAAGCCGCGCAGCTTGGCGAGATCGATTTTCGGCTCACCGAACACGATGCCGTGCTCGGCCATGTCGCGTGCCGCGTCCATCACGGCCGCCGTATGCAGCAGCGCCTTGGACGGAATGCAGCCGACGTTCAGGCAGACGCCGCCCAGCGTGGCGTAGCGCTCGACCAGCACGACCTTCATGCCGAGGTCTGCAGCGCGGAACGCTGCCGAGTAGCCGCCGGGGCCGGCGCCGAGCACGACGACGTCGCACTCCAGGTCCGCGCCGCCGGAAAACTTCGCCGCCGCGGGCGCTGCCGCTGGCGCGGCAGGCGCTGGTGCGGCAGGCGCAGCGGCCGCCGGCGACGGGGACGCCGCGGCTGCCCCGCCTTCCTCGAGGTGCAGGATCAGCGAGCCTTCGGACACCTTGTCGCCGAGCTTCACCGTCACGGCCTTTACCGTGCCGGCGCCAGGCGACGGGATCTCCATCGTCGCCTTGTCGGACTCCAGCGACACCAGCGACTGCTCCTTCTCGACGCGGTCGCCCGGCTTGACGAGGACCTCGATGACCTCGACGTCCTTGAAATCCCCGATGTCGGGGACCTTCACTTCGATGGTGGCCATGGCGCTAGAGGAGGGTGCGGCGGATGTCGGAGAGGACGGTCGCGAGGTACGAGGTGAAACGCGCGCCGGCCGCGCCGTCGATCACGCGATGGTCGTACGACAGCGACAGCGGCAGCATCAGGCGCGGCACGAAGGCCTTGCCGTCCCAGACGGGGCGCTGCACGGAGCGCGACACGCCAAGGATCGCGACTTCAGGCGCATTGATGATCGGCGTGAACGAGGTGCCGCCGATGCCGCCGAGGCTCGAGATCGAGAACGTGCCGCCCTGCATGTCGCCCGGCTTCAGCTTCTTGTCGCGCGCGAGCTTCGAGATGTCGGCGAGTTCCTTGGCGAGGTCGAACACGCCCTTCCTGTCCGCGTCGCGGATCACCGGCACGACGAGCCCCTCGGGCGTGTCGACGGCGACGCCGATGTGGAAGTACTTCTTCACCACCAGGTTCTCGCCGGACTTGTCGAGCGAGGCATTGAACTCGGGGAACTGCTTCAGCGCGGTGACGCAGGCCTTCACGAGGAAGGCGAGCATCGTCAGCTTGAAGCCCTGCTTCTCCGCCACCGCCGAGTTCTGCTTGCGGAACGACTCGAGGTCCGTAATGTCGGCCTCGTCGAACTGCGTGACGTGCGGAATCGAGACCCAGTTGCGATGCAGGTTCGCGCCCGAGAGCTTCTTGATGCGCGACAGCGGCTTCGACTCGACCGGGCCGAACTTGGCGAAGTCGACGTCCGGCATCGCGGGCAGGTTGAACGGCAGACCTGCGCCCTTCGCCTCGGCGGGCGCGGCCTTGGCGCCCGTCATCACGCCCTTCACGAACGCCTGCACGTCGGATTGCAGGATGCGGCCCTTGGGGCCGGTCCCGGCGACCTTCTGCAGGTCGACGCCAAGTTCCCGCGCATATTTGCGGATGGACGGGCTCGCGTGCGCCTTGGCGACGACTTCGTCGCGGCCCTCGCGCGGCACCGGACGGCCCTGTGCGGCGGGCGCGGGCGCGGCCGCGGGAGCGGCAGGCGCCGCCTGGGGCTGCGGAGCCGCCGGGGCCGGTGCCGGCGCGGCCGGTGCCGCAAGCGCGGGCGCCGCGGCGCCTGTAGCCTTCATCGTCAGGATCGGCATTCCCTGCGACACCTTGTCGCCGACCTTCACCCGGATCGACTCCACGACGCCGGCGCCGGGCGCCGGGATCTCCATCGTTGCCTTGTCGGATTCGAGCGTAATCACCGACTGCTCGGCGGCGATCGCATCGCCCGGCTTGACGAGGATCTCGATGACCTCGACTTCCTTGAAGTCCCCGATGTCGGGGACCAGCACTTCTTTCGCGTCGCTCATGTCAGACCGTGGTGGGATCGGGTTTCGCCGGGTCGATGCCGTACTTCGCGATCGCTTCCGACACCGTCTTCGCCTTCAGCTCGCCCGCGTCCGCGAGCGACTTCAGCGCGGCCAGCACGATGAAGTGCCGGTTGACCTCGAAGAAGTACCGCAGCCTGGCGCGGGAGTCCGAGCGCCCGAACCCGTCGGTACCGAGGACGCGATAGTCCCGGCCGCGCGGCATGAACGGCCGGATCTGCTCGGCGAAGGTCTTCATGTAGTCGCTCGCCGCGATCACCGGCCCCTTCGTCTCCGCGAGGCACTGCGTGACGTACGGCACGCGCGGCGCGTCCTCGGGATGCAGCAGGTTCCAGCGTTCGCACGCTAGGCCGTCGCGGCGCAATTCGGTGAAGCTGGTCGCGCTCCAGACGTCGGCCGCGACGCCCCAGTCGTGCTCGAGCAGGTCGGCGGCCTCGAGCACCTCGCGCAGGATGGTGCCCGAGCCCATCAGCTGCACGCGGCTCTTCGCCTTGGCCTTCGATTCGCGCAGCCGGTAGGCGCCCTTCAGGATGCCCGACGGCACGGCCGGGTCCTCGGGCAACGCCGGATGCTCGTAGTTCTCGTTCATCACGGTGATGTAGTAGTAGACGTCCTCCTGCTCGGCCACCATGCGGCGCAGGCCGTCGTGGATGATCACCGCGAGCTCGTACCCGTAGGTCGGGTCGTACGACACGCAGTTCGGGATCACCGACGAGAGGATGTGCGAGTGGCCGTCCTCGTGCTGCAGCCCCTCGCCGTTCAGCGTCGTGCGGCCGGCCGTCGCGCCGAGCAGGAACCCGCGCGCACGCTGGTCGGCCGCTGCCCACGCGAGGTCGCCCACGCGCTGCATGCCGAACATCGAGTAGAAGATGAAGAACGGCACCGTGACCACGTTCGAGTGGCTGTACGCGGTCGCCGCCGCGATCCACGACGAGAAGGCGCCGGCCTCGTTGATGCCTTCCTCGAGGATCTGCCCGGCCTTGTCCTCGCGGTAGTACATCACCTGGTCCTTGTCGACCGGTTCGTACTTCTGGCCCTCGCTCGAGTAGATGCCGAGCTGGCGGAACATGCCCTCCATGCCGAAGGTGCGCGCCTCGTCCGGCACGATCGGCACCACGTTCTTGCCGATGCCCTTGTCGCGCACCAGCGCGGTGAGGATCCTCACGAACGCCATCGTGGTCGAGATCTCGCGCCCCTCGCCCGAGCCCTTCAACACCTGCTCGAAGGCGGAGAGCGCCGGCACCGCGGGCACCGTCGCGGCCTTCGGGCGGCGTTGCGGGAAGAAGCCGCCGAGCGCCTTGCGCCGCTCGTGCATGTACTTCATCTCGGGCGCATCGGCCGGCGGCACGTAGAACGGCAGCTTCTCCAGCTGGTCGTCCGGGATGGGGATGTTGAAGCGATCGCGCATCTCGCGGATGGTCGCGAGGTCGACCTTCTTCAGCTGGTGCGTCGGGTTCTTCGCCTGGCCCTGCTTGCCGAGGCCGTAGCCCTTGATGGTCTTGGCGAGGATCACCGTGGGCTGGCCCTGGTGCTTCACCGCCGAGGAATACGCGGCGTAGATCTTGTGCGGGTCGTGGCCGCCGCGGTTCAGGCGCCAGATGTCCTCGTCCGACATGCGCGACACCATCTCGAGCACCTTCGGGTGCTTGCCGAAGAACTTGGCGCGCACGTAGGCGCCGTCGTTCGCCTTGTAGTTCTGGTACTCGCCGTCGACCGTTTCCTCCATGATGCGGCGGAGCAGCCCTTCCTTGTCGCGCGCGAGCAGCGGATCCCAGTAGCCGCCCCAGATCAGCTTGATGACGTTCCAGCCGGAGCCGCGGAAGTCGCCCTCCAGCTCCTGGATGATCTTGCCGTTGCCGCGCACCGGGCCGTCGAGCCGCTGCAGGTTGCAGTTGACGATGAAGATCAGGTTATCGAGCTTCTCGCGCGCGGCGAGGCCGAGCGCGCCGAGGGACTCGGGTTCGTCCATCTCGCCGTCCCCGCAGAACACCCAGACCTTGCGTCCCGCGGTCTTGGCGTGGCCGCGCGCCTCGAGGTATTTGAGGTAGCGCGCCATGTAGATCGCCTGGATCGGCCCGAGGCCCATCGACACCGTGGGGAACTGCCAGTACTCCGGCATCAGCCACGGGTGCGGGTACGAGGACACGCCCTTGCCGTCCACCTCGCGGCGGAAGTTGAGCAGCTGCTCCTCGGTGAAGCGCCCCTCGAGCAGTCCGCGCGCGTAGATGCCGGGCGCCGAGTGCCCCTGGAAGTAGACGAGGTCGCCGCCGTGGTCCGCGGTGGGCGCATGCCAGAAGTGCTGCTGGCCGACGCCGAACATGTTGGCGACGGAGGCGAAGCTCGCGATGTGGCCGCCGAGCTCGTCGTCGGACTTGTTCGCCCTCGCCACCATGACCATCGCGTTCCAGCGGCAGTACGAGCGGATGCGCTCCTCCATCGCCGGATCGCCGGGCGAGCGTTCCTCCATGTGCACCGGGATGGTGTTGACGTACGGCGTGTGCGGGGAGAAGGGGATGTAGGCGCCAGAGTTGCGCGCCTTCTCGACCAGCTTCTCCAGCAGGTAGTGGGCGCGTTCGGGGCCTTCCCGCTCGAGCACGGCCTCCAGGGCGTCCAGCCACTCCTGGGTCTCGAGGGAATCCGGATCGTTGGCGGCGGGCGAATGCGGTACGGCGGACATGGCGCTTCCTCTCCTGCTTGTGGCGGGGGCGAACGGACGCGGGGTGGCGCCCACTTTAGCGCGTCCGTCAGGGGTGGGACAAACGCGACTTTGCACATTGTAAAACGTGATACCGTCTGATGCAACGGAACCGGCCAAGGCCGGATGCTAGACTCCGGCCCCCTTATGAGCGCCCAACTCATCGACGGCAAGGCCCACGCCGCAAGGACGATCGCGGCCTTGCGCGAGACCGCTACCCGCCTCGCCCAGCGCGGCGCCCCTCCCGCGATGGCGGTGATCCTGGTCGGCGACGACCCCGCCTCGCAGGTCTACGTGCGAAACAAGGACCGTGCCTCTCGCGAAGCCGGCGTTGCCGCGTCCGTGCACGCGCTCCCCGGCAGCACGACCGAGGGTGAACTGCTCGCGCTGATCCGCAAGCTCAACGCCGACCCCGCCGTGCACGGCATCATCGTCCAGTTGCCGCTGCCCAAGGGCATCGACGCGGAGCGCGCGCTGCGCAGCATTTCGCCGGACAAGGACATCGACGGCTTCCACCCCCAGAACGTCGGCGCGCTGGCGCTTGGCCAGCACCGCTTCGTGCCGTGCACGCCCGCCGGCATCGTGAAGATGCTGGACGACGAAGGCATCGTCGTCGAAGGCAAGCGCGCGGTGGTGATCGGCCGCTCGAACATCGTCGGCAAGCCGATGGCGCTGCTGCTGCTTGAAAGGAACGCCACCGTCACCATCTGCCATTCGAAGACGCCCGACCTCGCCGCGATCACGCGCGAGGCGGATATCCTCGTCGCCGCCGCGGGAAAGCCCCTGCTGGTGAAGGGCTCGATGGTGAAGCCCGGCGCCTGCGTGATCGACGTGGGCATCCATCGCATGCCGGACGGCAAGCTCGCCGGCGACGTGGATTTCGCCTCGGCCAGCCAGGTGGCCGGATGGATCACGCCCGTGCCGGGCGGGGTCGGGCCGATGACGGTGGCGATGCTCGTGTCGAACACGGTGCGCGCCGCCGCGAATTCCGTGCAAGCCTGCTGACCCTCCAGACGACGGAGAAAGCATGAACCCGCTTTGCGACTTCTCCGACCTGCCGCGCTTCGCCGAGGTCCGCGCGGCGCACGTCGGCCCCGCCATCGAGGACCTGCTCGCCCGCGCACGCGCGACGCTGGAGAAGTCCACGTCGCCGTCCACGCCGGACACATGGGACGGCTTCGTGTCGCCGCTGGAGGACGCGAACGAACGACTAGGGCGCGCCTGGAACGCGGTCTCGCACCTGCACTCGGTGATGGATACCCCCGAGCTGCGCGCCGCCTATAACGAGAGCCTTCCCCGGATCACGCAGTACTGGACCGAGCTCGGCCAGAACGAAGCTCTTTACCGCAAGTACCGCGCGCTGCGAGACTCCAGCGGATTCGCGTCGCTGCCGGCCGTGCGCCGGCGCATCGTCGACAACGCATTGCGCGACTTCAAGCTCGGCGGCGCAGAACTGCCCGCCGACCTGAAGCCGCGCTTTGCGCAAATCCAGGAAGAACTCGCCGCGCTGTCGGCGAAGTTCTCGGAGAACCTGCTAGACGCCACGAACGCGTATTCCGTGATCGTCGACGATCCGAAGCGCGTCGACGGCATTCCCGAAGACGCGCTCGCCGCCGCCCGCGAAGCGGCGCAGAAGGAAGGCAAGGCCGGGTGGAAGTTCACGCTGCACGCCCCCTCGTACTTCCCGGTGATGCAGTACTGCACCGACCGCCCCTTGCGCGAGGAAATCTATCGGGCGAGCGCCACCCGCGCCTCCGAACTCGGCAAGGGCGAGCTCGACAACACGCCGCTCATCGCCCGGATCCTCGAGTTGCGCAAGGAAGCCGCCACAATGCTCGGCTTCGCGACCTTCGCCGAGCAGTCGCTTGCGCCGAAGATGGCGGACACGCCACGGCAGGTGCTGGACTTCCTCGACGACCTCGCGCGCCGCGCGCGCCCGTTCGGCGAGAAGGACCGCGCCGAACTCGCGGATTTCGCGCGCTCCGAGCTGGGGCTCGACCGGCTCGAGGCCTGGGACGTCGGGTTCGCCTCCGAGCGCCTGCGCCAGAAGCGCTATGCGTTCTCGAACAACGAGGTGAAGCAGTACTTCCCGGAGGACGCGGTGCTCGCGGGGCTGTTCCGCCTGATCGAGCGGCTCTACGGCGTCGCGATCGTCGAGACGCCGAAGGCGCAGGTACGCGCATGGCACGAGGACGTGCGGCTCTTCGAGGTGCGCGCGGCGTCCGGCGAGCGCCTCGGGCGCTTCTTCCTCGACCTCTACGCGCGGGACACCAAGCGCGGCGGCGCATGGATGGACGAGGCGGTGTCGCGCCGGCGACGCGGCGCAGGCATCCAGACCTCGGTGGTGTATCTCAACTGCAATTTCTCGCGCCCGGTCGGCGGCAAGCCCGCGACGCTCGAGCACGACGACGTGCTGACCCTCTTCCACGAGTTCGGCCACGGCCTGCACAGCCTGCTCACGCGGCAGGAAGAGCTCGGCGTGTCCGGGCTCGCCAACGTCGAGTGGGACGCCGTCGAACTCCCCAGCCAGTTCATGGAGAACTTCTGCTGGGAGTGGGACGTGCTCGAGCCGATGACGCGCCACGTGGACACCGGCGCGCGCATGCCAAGGGCGCTCTTCGACAAGATGCTCGCAGCGAAGAACTTCCAGTCCGGGCTCGGCATGCTGCGGCAGATCGAGTTCTCGGTGTTCGACATGCGGCTGCACGACGACTTCGACCCGAAGTCGGGCAAGCGCGCGCTGGATCTCCTGCGCGAGGTGCGCGAGAAGGTCGCCGTGCTCTTCCCGCCCGAGTACAACCGCTTCCCGAACAGCTTCTCGCACATCTTCGCCGGCGGCTACGCGGCGGGCTACTACAGCTACAAGTGGGCCGAGGTGCTCTCGGCCGACGCGTACGCGGCGTTCGAGGAGGCGAAGGGCCCGCAGGGCGTCGTCGACCCGGCGATCGGCGCGCGCTTCCGCGACGAGGTGCTGGCGGTCGGCGGCTCGCGACCCGCGGCGGAATCGTTCAAGGCCTTCCGAGGCCGCGAGCCGAAGGTCGATGCGCTGCTGCGGCACAGCGGGATGGCGGCGTGAAGCTGGCGAGCTGGAACGTCAACTCGCTGAAGGTCCGCCTGCCGCAACTGCTCGACTGGCTCGCCGTCGCGAAACCGGATGCCGTCTGCCTGCAGGAACTGAAGATGGAGGACGCGAAGTTCCCGCGCGCCGAGATCGAGGCCGCCGGCTTCCGCGCGGCGTTCTTCGGCCAGAAGACCTACAACGGCGTCGCGATCCTGTCGAAGGCCGAGGGCGCCGAGGTCTCGACCGGCATCCCCGGCTTCGCCGACGAGCAGAAGCGCGTGATCGCCGCCACGGTCGGCGGCGTGCGCGTGATCTGCGTCTATTGCCCGAACGGGCAGGCGGTCGGCTCGGACAAGTACGACTACAAGCTGCGCTGGTTCGCGGCGCTGCGCGAGTACGTCAAGGCCGAGCTGTCGCGGCATCCCTCTCTCGCGCTGGCCGGCGACTTCAACGTCGCGCCGGAAGACCGCGACGTGCACGACCCGAAGGCCTGGGAAGGGCAGGTGCACGTCTCAGAGCCCGAGCGCACCGCATGGCGCGCGCTGCTGGAACTCGGGCTCAAGGACAGCTTCCGCCTCTTCGAGCAGCCCGAGAAGAGCTACTCGTGGTGGGACTACCGGATGATGGGGTTTCGGCGCAACGCGGGGCTGCGCATCGACCAGATACTGCTGTCGGCCCCCTTGGCTGCGAAATGCACCTCGAGCACGATCGACAAGGAACCGAGGAAGCTCGAGCGCCCCTCGGACCACACGCCGGTGGTCTGCGAAGTCTCCTAGCCCTCGGCTAGGAGAGCGACATCCCTTTCTGCACGCCCGGCCGCGCGGCCATCTTCTCGGACCAGCGCGCGAGGTTCTTCAGTTCAGGCAGCAGGGCCTTCCTCTGCGCGTAGGGCGGGTAGAGCGCGAGGTCGGCGATCGACAGCTCGCCCGCGACGAAGTCGCGGCCGGCGAGCTGCTGGTCGACATGCTTGAAAGAATTCAGCAGGCGCTTGCGGAAGAACTCTAGGTTCGCGATCGACTTGTCGGGCGCGTTGTTCTCGGCCTGGAAGAGGGTGCCGCTGCCGCCGGCGACGTCGCTGCAGGCCTGCATGAACCACTGGTAGGCCTGCGCACGGCGCATCGGATCCTTGGGAATGAACTTGCCGCACTTCTCGGCGACGTAGAGCAGGATCGCGCCGGACTGCGCGAGCGCCACCGGCTTGCCCTCGGGGCCCTCGCTGTCGACGATCGCGGGGATCGCGCCAGTGGGATTGATCTTCGCGTACTCGGGCGACTTCTGCTCGCCTTTGGAGAGGTCCACCTTGTGCACCTCGTAGGCGAGGCCCGATTCGGCGAGCGCCACCGCGGCGCGCAGGCCGTTGCCGGTGGTCCACGTGTAGAGCTTGATCATCCTGACTCCTTGCGGCGGGGGTGCCGGAGGCGGAAGATTACTCGATCATGGAACCGGCGGAAGGCATCGCGCGCCTCGGCTTTCGAAAGTGGTACGAGCGGCGGCTGGTGGAAGGCCACCTGTGGCTCGTGACCTGCGTGCTGTCGATGCTGCTCGTGGCGGCGCTCGTGGAGATGCTGCAGTTCCACGGCTCGATCGCCGCGCTCCTCGCGAACGGCACGATCGTGTTTGCCGCGGGCGCCACGGCGCTCGTCGCCTGGAAGCGCTACCGCGCGGTGATGGATGTCGCCGAGCGCCTCGCCGAGCATTCGACCTGCCCCGGCTGCGGGACCTACGCGCGCTTCCGGCTCGTCGGCGGCGCGATGCAGGTCCGCTGCCGCCGCTGCGCGCGCGAGTGGCGCCTGGACGGCGGCGGCTAGCGCGGTCGCTCGCGATCGCGCTCCACCGGCCGCCTCAGTCGATCGCGTCGTAGGCCGGCAGCGTGAGGAAGTCGACGTACTCGCCGGTCGTGATGCGGTCGAAGAGCTTCGCGCCGTCCTCGTACTTGCCGGCCTTCCAGGCCTCGTCGCCCAGGTACGTCTTCACCTTGGGCAGTTCCTCCGCGAGCAGCTGGCGGAAAAGCTCGGTCGTGATCTTGCGGCCGTCGTCGAGCTTGCCCTTGTCGCTGCGGATCCACTGCCAGATCTGCGAGCGCGAGATCTCGGCCGTGGCGGCGTCTTCCATGAGGTTGAACACCGGCACGCAGCCGTTGCCCGCGAGCCACGCGCCCAGGTACTGGATGCCCACCGAAATGTTGTTGCGCAGGCCCGCCTCGGTGATCGGCGCCGACGGCTGGAAGTCGAGCAGGTCCTTGGCGCCATAGTTCACGTCGGGGCGCTGGCGGGAATACTGGTTAGGCGTCGGCATGTGCTCGTCGAACACCGCCTTCGCCACCGGCACGAGGCCCGGATGCGCGACCCACGTGCCGTCGCAGCCGTCGGTGACTTCGCGCAGCTTGTCCTGCCGCACCTTCTCGATCGCGGCCTCGTTCGCGGCCGGATCGTTCTTGATCGGGATCTGCGCCGCCATGCCGCCCATCGCGGGCGCGCCGCGGCGATGGCAGGTCTTCACCAGCGTGAGCGCGTACGCGCGCATGAAGGGCGCGGTCATCGTCACCTGCGCGCGGTCGGCGAGGCAGAAATCCTTGTTCGAGCGGAATTTCTTGATGCACGAGAAGATGTAGTCCCAGCGGCCGATGTTGAGGCCCGCCGAATGCTGGCGCAGCTCCCAGAGGAACTCGTCCATCTCGAACGCGGCGAGCACGGTCTCGATCAGGCAGGTGGCCTTGATCGTGCCCTGCGGGATGCCGAGCGCGTCCTGCGCCATGACGAAGATGTCGTTCCACAGGCGCGCCTCGAGGTGCGACTCCATCTTCGGCAGGTAGAAGTACGGGCCCGAGCCGCGCGCGAGCAGATCCTTCGCGTTATGGAAGAAGTACAGCGCGAAGTCGAAGATGCCGCCGGAGACGACCTTGCCGTCGATCGTGACGTGCTTCTCGTCGAGGTGCCAGCCCCGCGGACGCGGGATCAGCACCGCGACCTTGTCGTTCAGCTTGTAGCTCTTGCCGTTCTGCTCGAAGGTGATCGTGCGGCGGTTGGCGTCGCGCAGGTTGACCTGCCCGTCGATCATGTTGAACCACGTCGGGCAGTTGGCGTCCTCGAAGTCCGCCATGAAGGTGGACGCGCCGCAATTGAGCGCGTTGATCACCATCTTGCGGTCGGTCGGGCCGGTGATCTCGACGCGTCGGTCGAGCAGGTCCTTCGGCTGCGGCGCGATCGTCCACTCGGACTCGCGCACCGACTTCGTCTCGGCGAGGAAGTCCGGCAACTGGCCGGCGTCGAATTGCTTCTGGCGCGCCTGGCGCTTCGCGAGCAGTTCCTGCCGGCGGGGCTCGAAGGCGCGGTGCAGCTTCGCGACTAAGGCAAGCGCTTCCGGGGTGAGGATGGTCGCGAACGCGGGAGTGATGCTGCCGGTGATGGTCATCCCGGCCGGGAGGTTTTGGGCCATGCGGGCTCTCTAGAACACTGGGGGATGCCCGGCCTGGACCGGGCCGGACGATTCTACTGTGCGCCGCACAAAAACAGCAACGCGCCCCGGCCAAGTGCGTCCCAGGGCTCGGACAGGCCCCCCGCTAGGGCATGCCCTCCACGTAGGACATGCCCCCCCCGGCTCAAGCCTCGGGCTTGTCGTCGATGCCGAGTTCCTGGATCTTGCGCGTGATCGTGTTTCGACCCATGCCGAGCAACCCGGCCGCCTCGATCCGGCGCCCCCCCGTGCGTGCGAGGGCCTTCAGGATCAGCGCCTTTTCCATCTGCCGCGTGATGACGTCGAGAACGCCACGTTCCCCCGCCGACAGGCGGCGTTCAACGTCGGCTTCCAGCGCCGCGATCCAGTCCCCGGGAGGCGTGCTCGCCTTGCCGGCGCTGAACTCCACTGGCAAGTCGCCGAGGTCGACGACCTGCCCGGGGGCCATCACCGTCAGCCAATGGCAGAGGTTCTCGAGCTGGCGCACGTTGCCCGGAAAGTCGCAGCGCGACAGGTGCTCGATCGCCGCGTCGGACAGGCGCTTGGGCTCGACGCCGAGCTGCTTCGCGCTACGCGCGAGGAAATGCTTCGCGAGGAGCGGGATGTCCTCGCGGCGATCGCGCAGGGCAGGCAGGCGGATGCGGATCACGTTGAGGCGGTGGTAGAGGTCTTCGCGGAACGCGCCGTCGCGCACGCGCGCCTCGAGTTCCTGGTGCGTCGCCGCGATCACGCGCACGTGGGTCGTGATCTGCTGGTGGCCACCGACGCGGTAGAACGTGCCGTCCTGCAGCACGCGCAGCAGGCGAGTCTGCAACTCGGCCGGCATGTCGCCGATCTCGTCGAGGAAGAGCGTGCCGCCTTCGGCCTGCTCGAACCGGCCGCGGCGCTGCTGCTGGGCACCGGTGAACGCACCGCGCTCGTGGCCGAAGAGTTCCGACTCGAGCAGGTCCTTGGGCATCGCCGCGGTGTTGATCGCGACGAAGGGCTTCGAGGCGCGCGCACTGTGCCGGTGCAATGCCCTCGCGACCAGTTCCTTTCCGGTGCCCGACTCGCCGGTGATCAGCACGGTGGCATTCGACTGCGACAGGCGGCCGATGGCGCGGAAGACCTCCTGCATCGCCGCAGCCTGGCCCAGCGTCTCGGGCGCTTCCTGGGGCGACTCCGGCGGGGCTTCGCCATCGCCCTCGTCCATCGCACGCCGGATGAGATCCACGGCCTGGTCGACGTCGAAGGGCTTGGGCAGGTATTCGTACGCCCCGCCCTGGAACGCGGACACGGCGGACTCGAGATCCGAGTAGGCCGTCATCACGATCACCGGCACGGCGGGATGCCGCGACTTGACGGTCTGCAGGAGCTCTAGGCCGGAAGGACCGGGCATGCGAATGTCCGAGACCAGCACCTGCGGCGGGCCGTCGTCGTCCAGCGCATGCATGGCCTCGTCCGCCGAAGCGAACGCGCTGCAAGGGATGCCCTCACGGCCGAGGGCTTTCTCGAACACCCAACGTATCGAATGGTCGTCGTCGACGATCCAGACAGGTCTCATGGCAGCGGCAGCAGTATCCTGAACACGGTGCGTCCTGGCCGGCTCTCGCACTCGACCGTGCCCTGGTGCCAGGTCACGTAGGTCTGGGCGAGCGAGAGCCCCAAGCCGCTTCCACCCGGGCGCCCGGAGACCAACGGACTGAAGATGCGGTCGCGGATCTCGTCGGGCACGCCGGGCCCGTCGTCGATCACTTGCAATTCTAGTGCCAGCTTCCAGCGCTGCCGCAT
>CAZTXP010000046.1:0-18461 GCA_964617355.1 uncultured Enterobacteriaceae bacterium | reverse complement strand
CAAGGCCTGGAATCCGTTCACCGCGACCTGCCCGCCGGCCAGGCGCGTGAAGTCGCCGAAGAGTTCGTTGCCGCTGCCGGCGGCACCGTCGCCGTTCGCATCGAGCACCAGCACGCCCGCCCCGACGCTCGCCCAGCCCGTACGCTCGGCGAAGCCGTCGGCGTCGTGGTCGAAGTGCAGGTTCGCGTTCAAGCCCAGCGTCGTGATGCCGGTGCCCGCAAGATCGAGCACCAGCGGGTCGCCGCGCGTCGGCAGGATCGCACCGCCCGGCGCGACCGCGGGTGGAAGCCGCGTCTGCCGGCCGGAGGGGCCGAGCGCCGGGTTGCCGCCGGGCGCATTCGGATCTCCCGCACCGAGCGTAATGCCCAGCCGACCATTCTCGAAACCGCGGATCTCGACTTGCGCGCCCTGGCGACTCTGCACGCGCAGCGTCACCGGTCCGGCGTTCGCGTCTCCGCTCGCCTCATAGCGGTAGCGCCAGTCCTCCGGACGATCGTAATAGACGTAGTCGTTCGGGCGGCCGCTGCCGTTCTTGCCGCCTTCGAGCGTGGAGTCGTCCACCACGACGCGCCCTTGTCCGTCCTCGTCGGAGATCACGTCCAGTCCGTCGGCGCGCTTCACGTAGTACGTGTCGTATCCCGTGCCGCCCGCAAGCCGGTCGTTGCCCGCACCTCCGCGCAGGAAATCGTCTCCCACCCCGCCTTCGAGCCGGTCCCGGCCCGCGCCGCCGTAGAGGAAGTCATTGCCACCTTCACCGAACAGGCGGTCGAACCCGCTATCGACCGTGTCGTCAACTTCCCTCAAGCCGCCGTAGAGGAAGTCGCCTCCGTCGCCGCCGAAAAGCGTGTCGCCCCCCGTGCCGCCCACAAGGATGTCCTTCGCGTCGTCGTCGCCCCCGAAGAGCATGTCCTCGAGCGCGCCGCCGTGAAGCTCGTCCTCGCCCGCATTGCCTGAGAGGACATCGTTCCCCCCGCCTGCGATCTGCCCGTCGTCGTTCTCGGCATCGCCCCAGAGCACGTCCTTGCCCGCGCCGCCCTGAAGCCCGTCGCCCCCCGCGCCGCCCACGAGCGTGTCGTCGCCGGTGCGCGCGGTGTCGTTCGGGTCCATCCCGTCCCCGAACAGCCGGTCGTCGTGGTCGCCTCCCTCCAGCCGGTCGTTACCGCCGCCACCATAGAGCGTGTCCTTGCCCGCGTCGCCGTAGAGATTGTCTCGGCCAGCGTAGTTCGCGCCGGCGTAGCGCTCCGAGCCACGACCGTCCTGGGCTTCGTCGCCCCAGAGGACATCATCGCCTTCGTTGCCGCGAAGCTCCGTATCGTCGCCAAGCCCGCCGACGAGCAGGTCGTTGGAAGCACCCGCGCGAATCGTGTCCGCGCCCGCACCGCCGTACGCAGCATCCTTGCCGGCACCGGTCGTGATCAAGTCGCCTCCGGCACCGCCCTCCGTGGAACCGTCGCCCAGCGACGCAAGAACGTGGTCGGCACCGTCCAAGCCGTAGACGATTGCACTCACACCCGCGACCGTCCCATCGATCGTGTCAGCGTCGGTCGTACCGAAAACGACGCTGCGGCCCACGGGCGGGGATGGGCGAAGATCAATTCCAAGCCGCAGGTCCCGGTACGCGACATCGCCACCTATGCGCCCGCCGATCTGATTCTGAGTGTTGTAGTCGTACAGCGCCCTCGCGAACGCGGCCCGGTCTTCCAGCCAAGACTCCGTCAGCCCGCGGTCGCCGAGAACGTCGTACAGGTCCAGCTCGCCGTTGGCGAAGCGCGCTGCATAGTCCACGCCGACCACGGCAAACGGGATAAGCTCGCGCAGTGCGTAACGCACCGCGATTCCCGTCGCGTCTCTCAGCTGCGCGAGTGCCTTGATGTCGGCGGTGCTCTTTCCGGTGAGATCGATGATGCCTGTAACGATCGACCGTGGCAGCTTGGCCAGTTCCTCGTAAAAGCGCTGACGAACACCGATATCGCCGAATCCTCCGGGCACGCGCGACGGGGTGATCTCCTGCGCCTGCTCGTCCGTCGCGAGGCGCAGCGCGAATAGCGCCTTTTCCAGCGAGTCACCCTCTGCCGCATCGGGATCGTCCGACCGCGCGACCGACTTCTGCTTCTGCGCCGACGAAGCACGGATGATCGACTCGATCTGCGCTTGCGAAAGACTCGGATCCAGCCGCGAGAACGCCCGCTGCAAGGCGAGCGAATCCACCAGCAGCGTAATCGCATGCGTATTGCCGAAGTCGCTCCTTTCCTCGATCTTCAATGCCCCTTCGATGAATGGCTGGCCTTCGATGAACACCGCGTTCTTGTTCGAAGCGTGCACTTGCGAATTCGCAACGACCTCGGTGTCGCTCAAGAGCGCAGATCCGTAGACGCTCGTGATCAGCGCATCGCCCGCAGTGCCCAGGCCGACGCGTGATGGCAACACCGGTCGGGTCACGAACCCGGCTCCCGAGAGTTCCTCGGTGACCACCTTCGCCCACGTATAGCGCGGATCATCGTAGGCGCTGCGATCGCTCGGAGCGAACGGGTTCCACGCAGGATCGACCAGATAGGCCTGTAGCGCACGCTGGTACAACACCTCGTAGCGTCCGCGAAGCTGCCCGGCAGGAACGTTTGCGTACACGCTTGCATCCGGCCGCGCCTTCAGCACGGCCCTGAACTGACCGATCATCGCCGCTATTGCCCCAGGCGTTGTCGGTCCACCTACGAACTCTCCACGGCCCGGACTGTTGAATACATGCGTGCCGAGCACCTTGTCGGCGTGCGTCTCCGTAAAGACCGTCGCCAAGTGCCCGCCGAGCGAATAGCCTGTCACGTAGATCCTTGACGCACCAACGACCGGGATCACCTGGCGCTCATAGAAGTCCTCGAGCGCCGCAAGCTGTCCAAGCGCGAACCCCTTCACGGCGATCTCGCCATCGGCCGCCAGCAGGCCGTCGCGCTCGCGGTCTCCACCCTTGGCGAACTGCTTGTACTCCGTCGAACGGATCGCGAGCGTGTAGCTGCCGTCGGCATTCGAGCGGATCAGCGTCGCCGACATTCCGGTCTGGTCATTGGCGCGGTGAGCTGCCACGGTATAGCGCTCGGTGAATTCCGCCCCAAGCGTCTGCGGCGCTCTCGTATACCCCGTGCTCGGGTCATGCGGCAGCCGGGTGTTGCCGCGTTCCAGCCTTGCTTTCACTTCCTCCGGGTTGGCCCAGTTGATTTCTTCAAGATATGACTCCGCCGCCAGTTGCTGTAGCGCGAACTGGAACCAAGTTTCGATCGAATTGCTCATTGGCAAGCTCCTGTCGCTTCGGCGACCTATCCCGGTCAGATGTCTCTGGGGATCAGCACGCGCTTGACGAACGCCGTCAGGGTCTGAAATTCCCTATTCATGATCGGACACCCGCCAGAGCCGAGCCAATTTCGGCGCTCCAATGTCCCGCGCGCGGCGAACGGATCGAGCGCGTATCCGCGACGTAGTGCCAACGGCTCGCCGCTAGACAAGTCGAACACGACGAGTTCGCCGCCGGACACGCCCATCTCGATCCCGCGCTCGACTGGCATTCCGCGCCATGTCACACCGTAGCGACTCTTAATGTCCTGAACCTGTGAGAGATTGGAAAACTGCTGCTCGCCCCAGGAGTCATTGGGTCTGTTGGCACGCAGATCGCGCAGCCTGGTGAGATCGGCTTCGTGCCGGATCCACGTACGTCCGCCAGCGGCATCGGCAATACCGCTCTCCACATATCGATAGGACGGACTACTTCTGCCAAGAAAATGAGTTCCGGGGCGCTTCTCGCGGTTGTGGTACCCGAATTCCAGAAGCCCGTACGCGTCCTCTATCACGTACTTGTCGCGCATCGCGGAGTCGGTTTCGGCGCCCCTTGGCCGCACCAGCAGGAATCCCTCCACGTCCTTCACCGCCCGATACACGAACTCCCCCGCCTCCGCCTTGCACAGCGCCTCCCAGTACTCCTTGGGTTTCATCCCCCTCCGGTAGACGCTCTCCTTCGGCGGATCCGGCCACCTCACCCGCTTCGCACCCTCCGGCCAGTACTCCGGCCACTCGCGGCGGCGCAGGATGTGGATATCGCATGCGGAGTTCGTCCGGTTGCCGGGACGAATTCGGCAGGCGACGTACTTCGCCGGGTCGTACTGTTCGCCGAACCACTCTCGACGCTTCGGATCCAGTGCGGGCAGCGCTGACGCCTGCTTTCTGACGCAGGCCTCGAACTCGGCGCCGTGCAACGGCAGGTCACCCCGTCCCTTGTCCAGGCAGTTGCGCTCGAGCCACGTCTGCGGGACCTCGATCGCCTTGCGCACCTGTGCATGCGCCGAGCTGACGACGATGATTGCCAGGGCGGAAACGCCGGTCAGCGCAGCGCCAAGCGCAAAGTGACGGAACCCGAATTCGCCAGAGCGGTACGTCAGCATGACGGATCTCCACGCATCGTCGCGTTCGTACGACGGGATAAAGGATCGTACTCCGCACAACCAGCCTGCAATACGGGCTCGATCGTGAATACGCACGCAGTTGCGTGCGATTCGGCGCCGCGGTGCCGACTCGATGCGGGAAGCTCGGGGTGTGTGCAGCTGCGCGCGACCGGCAAAGGCGCCCGCCGCCGCGGGCGTCCCCGGCGCCCCGGAACGAGGCCCGGAGGGCCGCCCTTGGAGCATGAAAACTCGGTCTTCAAGACCGAGTTTTCATGGTATAAGCGGCGCATGATCTCGCGGGACGCCCACCTCGCGGCGCTGTCGCGCCTGCTCGCGCGCCATCCCGTCGTCGCCCTGCTCGGCGCGCGCCAGGCCGGCAAGACCACGCTGGCGGGCGAGTGGGTCGCGCGCCAGCGCGGCGCGGCGACGCGCTTCGACCTGGAGGATCCGCGCGACGCAGCGCGCCTCGCCGACCCGATGCTCGCGCTCGCGCCGCTGCGCGGGCTCGTGGTGCTGGACGAGATCCAGCGCATGCCCGGGATCTTCGAGGTGCTGCGCGTGCTGGCGGACCGCCGCCCGGCGCCGGCACGCTTCCTCGTGCTCGGCAGCGCGTCGCCGGCACTCCTGCGCCAGGGGTCCGAGACGCTCGCCGGGCGGATCGCGTTCCACGAACTGCCGGGCCTGTCGCTCGCCGAGGCCGGCCCGCGGCACGCGGGCAAGCTATGGCTGAGGGGCGGGTTTCCCCGCGCCCTGCTCGCGCGCGGCGACGCGCAGAGCATGGAGTGGCGCGAGGCATTCCTGAGGACCTTCCTGGAGCGCGACCTGCCGATGCTCGGCATCGGGGTGGCCGCCGGCACGATGCGACGGTTCTGGACCATGCTCGCCCATCATCACGGGCAGGTGTGGAACGCGTCGTCGTTCGGCCGCTCGTTCGGCGTCGCCGACACCACCGTGCGCTCCTACCTCGACAAGCTCGTCGACGCGCTGGTCGTCCGCCTGCTCATGCCCTGGCACGAGAACGTGGGCAAGCGGCAGGTGCGCTCGCCCAAGGTCTACCTGCGCGATGCCGGGCTGCTGCACGCGCTGCTCAACCTGCCGCTGCAGCGCGACCTCGAGGGCCACCCGGTGCTCGGCGCATCGTGGGAAGGTTTCATCCTCGAGCAGTTGATGCAGCGACTCGGGGCGCGCCCTGACGAGTGCTACTTCTGGCGCACGCATACGGGGGCGGAGCTCGACCTGCTCGTCGTCCGGGGTTCTCGCCGCCTCGGGTTCGAGGTCAAGCGCACCGCGTCGCCCGCGGTAACGCCGTCGATGCGATCGGCGTTGCGCGACCTGGGGTTGCGCTCGATCGACGTCGTGCATGCCGGCGACGCGACCTTCCCGCTCGCGCAGAACCTCCGCGCCGTGGCCTGGCGCGACATTCCACGGGTCGTCGGACCGTTGCGATGAGCGGCGCCGTACATAGCCAATGCAACCACTTGCGGAGAATCCCATGCGCCCTGCCATCGTCGCCCTCCTGCTGGCCGTAGCGAGCCTCGTGGCGGCGGCCGCGCCGGTGCTGGAGCCGTTCGCCGAGTTCGCCGTCCCCGAGGCGAACCAGGGCATCGGCGTGGACGGCGACCACTTCTACGCCGTCGACAACCGCGCCATCGCCAAGTACGACAAGCGCACCGGGCGCCTGGTGAAGAAATGGCAGGGCGCGAAGGACGGCCCGATCGTGCACCTGGACAGCGCGATGGTGAAGGACGGCCGCGTCTGGTGCGCGCACTCGAACTACCCGCAGTGGCCGATGACGAGCTCGATCGAGGTGTTCGACGCCGAGACGCTGGAGCACGTCGCCACGCACAGCTTCGGCATCCGCTACGGCTCGCTCACCTGGCTCGACTGGCACGACGGCCACTGGTGGATGACCTTCGCCAACTACGACCGCCTGCTCGGCCCCGGCAAGACGCCCTACGGCCACAAGGCGAACACGCTGATGGTGAAGATGACGCCGGACTTCCGCGAGGTGCAGTCGTGGACGCTGCCCAAGGCAATCCTCGATCGCTTCGAGGACATGAGCAACTCGGGCGGCTCATGGGGGCCGGACGGGTTCCTCTACCTGTCGGGGCACGACCCCGCGGAGATCTACCGCATGCGGCTGCCGAAGGCGGGCTCGGTGCTGGAACTGGTGGCCGTGCTGCCGATGCCGATCCGCGGGCAGGGCATCGCGTGGGACCGCAGCGACCCGGGCGTGGTCTGGGGCATCGTGCGCGCTACGCGCGCCGAGCGCGAGGCGGGTGGCACGCACAAGGTGCGCGCCGCGCGGCTGGTCGAGCGCTAGCGCGTCCAGGGCGGTTCAAGGCCCGCGTCGATCCCGTATCGCGCCACCGCCTCCTTCACCTTCGCGCGCGGGATCGCGCCGTCGTCGGCGAGCGCGGCGAGGGCCGCGACCGCGACGTGCTTCGCGTCCACCTCGAAGAAGTCGCGCAGCGCCTTGCGGGTGTCCGAGCGCCCGAAGCCGTCGGTGCCGAGCGCAACATAGTGCCGCTGCACGTAGGGGCGGATGAGGTCGGCGATCGCGCGCACGTAGTCGCTCGCCGCGACCACCGGGCCCTTCGTGCCCTTCAGGCAGCGCTCGGTCCAGCACTCCGCTTCGTTGCCGAAGAGCCGCGCACGCTCGCATTCCATGCCCTCGCGGCGAAGCTCGGTGAAGGAGGTGACGCTCCAGACGTCGGCGTCGATCGCCCAGTCGTCCTTCAGCAGCTTCGCCGCCGCGATCACCTCGCGCAGGATCGTGCCGGCGCCGAGGAGCTGCACCGCGCCCTTGCCCGAGCCCTGCAGGCGATACATGCCGCGCAGGATGCCTTCCTCTGCCCCGGCGGGCATCGCGGGATGGGCGTAGTTCTCGTTCATCACCGTGAGGTAATAGAAGACGTCCTCCTGCTTCTCGAGCATGCGCTGCGCGCCGTCCTGCACGATCACCGCGAGCTCGTAGCCGAAGGCCGGGTCGTAGGCGCGGCAGTTGGGGATCGTGGACGCGAAGAGGTGCGAGGTGCCGTCCTGGTGCTGCAGGCCCTCGCCCGAGAGCGTGGTGCGCCCCGCGGTCGCGCCGACGAGGAAGCCGCGGGCGCGCGAATCCGCCGCCGCCCACGCGAGGTCGCCGATCCTCTGGAAGCCGAACATCGAGTAGTAGATGTAGAAGGGCAGCATCGGCGTGCCGTGCGCGCTGTACGCGGTCGCGGCCGCGATCCACGACGACATCGCGCCCGCCTCGCTGATGCCCTCCTCGAGGATCTGGCCGTCCTTCGCTTCCTTGTAGTAGAGGAGCTCGTCCTGGTCCTCCGGCTCGTAGAGCTGGCCGACCGCCGAGTAGATTCCCACCTGCCGGAAGAGCGTCTGCATGCCGAAGGTGCGCGCCTCGTCGGCGACGATCGGCACGACGCGCGGGCCGAGCGCCGGGTCCTTGAGCAGTTGCGAGAGCAGCTGCACGAACATCATGGTGGTCGACTGCTCGCGCTCGCCGGAGCCACCGAGCATCTTCGAGAACGCGTCGCGCGCCGGCACCGGCAGCTTCGGCGACGAGGTGGGTCGCGCCGGCAGGTAGCCGCCGAGCGACTCGCGGCGCGCGCGCAGGTAGCGGATCTCCGGGCTGTCCTCGCCCGGGTGGTAGAAGCGAAGGTCGGTGAGGTCCTTGTCCGAGAGCGGCAGCGAGAAGCGGTCGCGGAACTCGCGCAGCGCGACGTCATCCAGTTTCTTCTGCTGGTGGGTGCCCATCTTGCCCTGGCCCCAGTGGCCCATGCCGTAGCCCTTCTTGGTCTTGGCGAGGATCACGGTGGGCTGGCCGCGGTGCTTCACGGCGGCGTCGTAGGCGGCGTGGATCTTCACCGGGTCGTGGCCGCCGCGGCGCAGGCGGTCGATGTCGGCGTCCGACATGTGCGACACGAGAGCCTGCAGCTCCGGGTACTTGTTGAAGAAGTTCTCGCGGTTGAAGCGCCCGTCGGTCGCGGCGTAGGTCTGGAACGCGCCGTCCACGGTCTCGTGGAAGCGCTGCAGCAGGATGCCGTCCTCGTCGCGCGCGAAGAGCGGATCCCAGTCCGAGCCCCACAGCACCTTGATCACGTTCCAGCCGGCGCCGGCGAAGAGGCCTTCGAGCTCCTGCACGATGGAGCCGTTGCCGCGCACCGGGCCGTCGAGCCGCTGCAGGTTGCAGTTGACGACGAACACGAGGTTGTCGAGCTGCTCGCGGCCGGCGAGCGAAAGGCCCGCAAGCGATTCCGGCTCGTCCATCTCGCCGTCGCCGACGAAGGCCCAGACCTTGCGCCCGCGCGTGGCGAGCTGGCCGCGGTCTTCGAGGTACCGCAGGAACCGCGCCTGGTAGATCGCGTTGATCGGGCCGAGGCCCATCGAGCCGGTGGGGAACTGCCAGAAGCCGGGCATCAGGTACGGGTGGCAGTACGAGGACAATCCCTGCCCGCCGGTCTCGCGGCGGTAGCTGCCGAGCTGCGCCTCCGAGATGCGGCCCTCGAGGAACGCGCGCGAATACACGCCCGGCGCCGAGTGCGGCTGGAAGTAGACGAGGTCTCCATCCTGCCCGGCGCGGAAGAAGTGGTTGAACCCGACCTCGAAGAGGTCCGCCGCCGACGCATAGCTCGCGATGTGGCCGCCGAGCTCGGCGTGCGCACGGTTCGCGCGCACCACCATCGCGAGCGCGTTCCAGCGCACGATGGACGAAATGCGCTGCTCGAGTTCCAGGTTGCCCGGGTACTGCGGCTGCTCGGCGAGCGGGATGGTGTTGCAGTAGGGCGTGTTGAAGACGGGCGGCAGCTTCACGCGCCGGGCGCGGGCGTGCTCGAGGAGCTTTCGCAGCAGGAACGTGGCGCGCTCGCGGCCCTCGGCGGCGACCAGCGCATCGAAGGACTCCAGCCACTCGCGGGTCTCGAGCGGGTCGAGGTCGGGCGGGTTGACGCGCCAGAAGGCGTCGAAGGCGATGTCGGAAAGGTTCGTCATGGAGGCGAATGCTAGCGCCGGGAACGCGGCATGGGGTTGCGTCCTGTGCGTGCATCCGGGATCTGGGAAGCATAAAATGCCGGCATTGTGATGTTTGGAGGCATTTCATGCTGCCGCCTGGCCTCGACCCCCTCGACCTGCGCATCCTGGAGCGGCTGCAGGGCGACGCGCGCCTCTCGAACGTGGACCTCGCGAAGGCGGTGCACCTGTCGCCCTCGCCGTGCCTGGCGCGGGTGCGCGCGCTGGAGGAGGACGGCATCATCGCGCGCTACGTCACGCTGCTCGACCCCCTGAAGCTCGGGCTGACGGTGAGCGTGTTCATCTCGGTGAAGCTGGAGAAGCAGATCGAGGCCGCGCTGGAGACCTTCGAGTCCGCGATGCGCGGGCGCCCCGAGGTGATGGAGTGCTACCTGATGACCGGGGATTCCGACTACCTGCTGCGCGTGGTCGTGCCCGACATGCCGGCGCTGGAGCGCTTCATCGTGGACTTCCTCGCGCGCGTGCCGGGCGTGGGCAACATCCGCTCGAGCTTCGCGCTGAAGCAGGTGAAGTACCAGACGGCCCTGCCGCTGCCCTCGCCCGAGAAGCCGGCGCCGAGGCGCCGCCGGCGATGAGCGCGCCCGCGGCGCTCGGCGTCCTGCGCGAGGTCTTCGGCTACGAGGCCTTCCGCGGGCTGCAGGGCGACATCGTCTCGCACGTCTGCGCCGGCGGCAGCGCGCTGGTGCTGATGCCAACCGGCGGCGGCAAGAGCCTGTGCTACCAGGTGCCCGCGATCGTGCGCGAGCGCGCGGGGCTCGGCCTCACGGTCGTGGTCAGCCCGCTGATCGCGCTGATGCACGACCAGGTCGGCGCGCTGAAGGAGGCCGGCGTGGCCGCGGCGGTGCTGAACTCCACGCTCACGCTCGAGGAGGTGCGCGCCGTCGAGCGCGACATCGATGCCGGCCGCATCACGCTGCTCTATGCCGCACCGGAGCGCGTGCTGACCGAGCGTTTCCTCGCCCGGCTGGACGACCTGCGCGCCAAGGGGCGGCTCGCGCTCTTCGCGATCGACGAGGCGCACTGCGTCAGCCAGTGGGGCCACGACTTCCGCGAGGAGTACCTCGGGCTCGCGGTGCTGCACGAGCGCTACCCGGAGGTTCCGCGGATCGCGCTCACCGCGACGGCGGACGCGCATACGCGCGCCGACATCCTCGCGCGGCTGCAACTGGAGGACGCGCGGCTCTTCGTCGCGAGCTTCGACCGCCCGAACATCCGCTACGCGATCGTCGAGAAGGACGGCAACGCGCGCGCGCAGCTGATGGCCTTCCTGCGCGAGGAGCACGAGGGCGAGTCGGGCATCGTCTACTGCCAGTCGAGGAAGAAGGTGGAGGAAACCGCCGAGTGGCTGGAGCGCGAGGGCATCCGCGCGCTGCCCTACCACGCAGGGCTCGATGCCGGCACGCGCCAGCGCAACCAGGACCGCTTCCTCGAGGAGGACGCGATCGTCATGGTGGCGACGATCGCGTTCGGCATGGGCATCGACAAGCCGGATGTGCGCTTCGTGGCCCACCTCGACCTGCCGAAGAACATCGAGGCCTACTACCAGGAGACCGGCCGCGCCGGGCGCGACAGCGAGCCCGCCGACGCGTGGCTCGCCTACGGCCTGCAGGACGTGGTGAACCAGCGCCGCATGATCGACGAGAGCCCCGCGGCGGACGAGTTCAAGCGCGTGCAGCGCCAGAAGCTCGACGCGCTGCTGGCGCTCTGCGAGGCGCACGACTGCCGGCGCGTGAGGCTGCTGGCGTACTTCGGCGAGGACTCCAGGCCCTGTGGCAACTGCGACAACTGCCTGGAGCCGCCCGAGACCTGGGTCGCGACGGAGGCGGCGCGCAAGGCGCTCTCGGGCATCTACCGCTTCCAGCAGCGGCGCGGCCAGCGCTTCGGCGCCGTGCACCTGATCGACGTGCTGCGCGGCAAGAGCACGGACAAGGTTCGGCAGTTCGGGCACGAGGAACTGTCGACCTTCGGCATCGGCGCGGATCTCTCGGAGCAGCAATGGCGCGCCGTACTGCGCCAGCTCGTTGCCGCGGGCCACGTCACGGCCGAGGGCGAGTTCAACACGCTCGGGCTGTCGGAATCGGCACGCGCGGTACTGAAGGGCGAGATCGAGGTGCGCCTGCGCGTCACGCGCGACAAGCCGGCCAAGGGGCGCTCGCGCCGCGGCGCGGCCGGCGTGCCAGTCGCGGCGGCGGACCTCGATGCCGATGCGCAGCGCCGCTTCGGCGCGCTGAAGGCGTGGCGCACCGAGATCGCGCGCGCGCACCACGTGCCGCCTTACGTGGTGTTCCACGACCGCACGCTCGCCGAGATGGCCGCGCGCCAGCCGCGCACGCGCGAGGCGCTGGCCGGCATCGCCGGCGTGGGCGCGAAGAAGCTCGACGCCTACGGGGAGGAACTGCTCGCGCTGCTGCGCGGGACAGCCTGAGCCCCGCGGGGGCTCAGGCCATTCGCAGCACGTCCTGGTACGTGCGGATCGCGTGGCGCACGTAGTGATTCGGGATGGTCGCGGGATCGACGCCAGGCGCGGCCGCCGCCGTCGCCGGCAGCGTGGCGACGCCGACCGCGTCGCGCGCGCGAACGAAGAGGGATTGCAGCGTGCCGGGGTCCGCGAGGTCGACGTTCAGCGACTTCGCCGCGCGGCGCACGCGCGGATCGCGCAGCGCGCGCTCGAACGCGCCGCCACCGCCGTGCGGCAGCGGGACGCGCGCGACGGCGGCGACCGTGCTCACGCGGTGCCGCCGCCCGGATCAAGCAGCTGCAGGATCAGCGCGACGATCAGCGCCTGCGCAAGCTCGCCCAGCGTCGTGTCGCCGCCCTGCGAGTCGCCGGAGCCGAAGGAAAGCGCCGCGTCGGACAGATTCACCTGCGAGCTCGGCGTGAGGCCCGAGCTCGCGAGCACGCCGAGCAGGCCCTTGACGGTGTTGTCGCCGCTCGCCGCGGCGACGAGCCGGTCGATCGCGCTGCCGCCCACCTGGTTCGAGGCGAGCAGGTCCGCCCATGCCTGCAGCGACGCGCTGCTGCCGGAACCGATTGCGCTGATCTGCATGTCGTCGATCTCCTCTGTGACCCGGCGCGTCGCGCGCGCGAGGAGGAAATCGTAGAGGAAAAATCTGCAGCGTTTGCGATTGCTGCGCGAGAAAATTCGCGCGCGGCGCGCAAATCCTGCAACTCTGCAATATCTGAAATCGCGCGGCGGGTCATTGGTGCCGGCTGAGGGACTCGAACCCCCGACCAACGGTTTACAAAACCGCTGCTCTACCAGCTGAGCTAAGCCGGCCCGCAGCCGTGATTGTAGTGGCCCGCCTGCGCGCCCCTGCCATTCAAGTCGCCGCGAAAGCGGCCGTTACGCCATGGAGAGGACCCGATCCATGCCCGTGACCCTGGAACAGCTTCGCCAGCAGGCCGAGAAGGCGGTGCGCGACATCGGCATCCCGCCGCGGCCGTCGATCCTCACGCGCCTCGTGCGCGACCTGCGCGCGGACGAGCCCGATCTCGCCGAGATCGGCAGGCTGATCTCGTCGGACGCGGGCCTCGCCGCCGCGATGGTGAAGACGGTGAACTCCGCGGCCTTCGGCCTCGCGGTGCGCGCCACCTCGGTGAAGCACGCGCTGCAGCTGATGGGCCTCGCGACCGCCGGGAACCTCGTCACCGGGCTGCTGCTGAAGCAGGCCTTCCCGCTCGGACGGCACCCGATGATGGAGCGCTTCTGGGACACCTCGGCGCGCGTCGCCGAGGTGTCTGCCCAGCTCGCGCGCGCATTGAAGTGCGCGGACGCGGACGCGGCGCACACGCTCGGGCTGTTCCGCGACTGCGGCATGGCCGCGCTGCTCGGCAAGCACCCGGACTACGCCGGCCTCGTGGACGCCTGCGCGAAGCCCGATGGCCTGCGCCTCACGGATGCCGAGAACATGCGCTACGGCGTGAACCACGCGGTGATCGGCGACGTGCTCGGGCGCGACTGGCTGCTGCCGCGCACGGTGACCGACGCGGTGCTGCACCACCACAGCCTGGATGCGCATCGCGGCCGGCGCAGCGACCTGCGCCCGGAGACGATGCGGCTGATCGCGGTGACGACGCTCGCCGACTATGCGTGCGCGTGCGTCGCGGGCGACCCGATCGCGCGGGAACTGGAATTGGCCTCGGATTTCGCCGCCTCGCAGCTCGGCCTGGGCGCGGCCGGGAAGCAGCAGGTCGTGGACTTCGCCGCGCCCGAACCGATCGCGGCCTGATCGCCCAAGGGCGATCAGCGAGCTACTTCACGCGGCGCAGCTGCGGCTTGCCGCCGCTGGGCCGCGGCGGCTCGGTCGGCGCCTCGGCGGCCGGCACCGGCTCCAGCGCAGCGGCGGTCGCGGGCTCGGCCTCGGCGACCGCCTGCACCTCGGGCTTGGCGACGTCGACCTCGAAGGTCATGCCATTGCCCGTCTCGCGCGCGTAGACCGCGTAGACGTTCGCCACCGGCACCGAGATCTGGCGCGCGACGCCGGCGAAGCGCGCCGAGAACTCGATCACCTCGTTGCCCATCTGCAGCTTGTGGACCGCGGTGGGCGACACGTTCAGCGTGATCTCGCCGTTCTTCACGAACTCCTGCGGCACCTGCACGCGCGAGTCCACCTTCACCGCGAGGTGCGGCGTGTAGCCGTTGTCCACGCACCACTCGTAGAGCGCGCGCAGCAGGTACGGCTTGGTGGAGATCTCCGGGGTGCTCATGCGTCGACCGGGCGTGAGGGTTTCGGGGGGTGCGGGGGGACCGGGAAGGCCCCGGCGGCTTGCGCCGGACGGGGCCCGGTCCCCCTGCTCGTCACTTCCGCATGACCTTTTCGGAGGGCGTCAGGGCCTCGATGAACGCCGGGCGCGAGAAGATGCGCTCGGCGTACTTCATCAGCGGCGCGGCCGGCTTGCCGAGCTTGATGCCGTAGTGGTCGAGGCGCCACAGCAGCGGCGCGATCGCGACGTCGAGCATGGTGAAGTCGTCGCCGAGCATGTACTTGGTGCGGGTCAGCACCGGCGCGAACTCGGTGAGGCGGTCGGTGACCTGCTGGCGCGCCTTCTCGACCTGCTTCTCCTTGCCGGACTCGAGCGCCTCGATCTGCGAGAAGAGCTCGATCTCCAGGTTGAACAGCATCAGCCGCGCGCGCGCGCGCTGCACCGGGTCGGCCGGCATCAGCTGCGGGTGCGGGAAGCGCTCGTCGATGTACTCGTTGATGATGTTCGACTCGTAGAGCACGAGGTCGCGCTCCACCAGCACCGGGAGGCGGTTGTACGGGTTCATCACCGCGATGTCCTCGGGCTTGTTGTACAGGTCGACGTCGATGACCTGGAAGTCCATGCCCTTCTCGTAGAGCACGAAGCGGCAGCGGTGGCTGAACGGGCAGGTAGTGCCGGAATACAGTTGCATCATGGTGCGGACCCTCTGACAAAAAAGCCGGGCCAAATGACCCGGCTGCCTTCACTTCCCCTTCCGTGAAAGGGGGTGCGGGGGGAAACGACCAGAGTTTCCCCCTGCTTCCTAGTGCACGTCTTTCCAGTAGGCCTTCTTCAGCGCGAACGCGAAGCAGTACAGGAACGCGAGCGCGAACAGCACCCAGACGCCGATCGCGCGGCGCGTGTTCGCCGCCGGCTCGCCGACGTAGACCAGGAAGTTCACGAGGTCGCGCACCGTGGTGTCGTACTCGGTGGCGCTCATCGTGCCGGGCTTCGCCTGCGACCACTTGTACTCGACCGACTCGTGGCCCGACTTGTCCTTGGTCTTCACGATCTCGAGCGCGCGCTCGCCCTGCATCGTCCACAGCACGTGCGGCATGCCCACGTTCGGGAACACAGCGTTGTTCCAGCCGGTGGCCGCCTTCGGGTCGCGGTAGAACGTGCGCAGGTAGGTGTAGAGCCAGTCGGCGCCGCGCGAGCGCGCGATCACCGAGAGGTCGGGCGGGGCGACGCCGAACCACTGCTTGCCGTCCTTGGTCGACATCGCGACCTTCATGGTCTCGCCGACCTTCTCGGCGCTGAACATGAGGTTGTCCTTGATCTGCGCGTCGGTGAGGCCGATGTCCTGCAGGCGGTTGTAGCGCATGTACTGCGCGCCGTGGCAGTTCAGGCAGTAGTTGACGAACGTGCGCGCGCCGGCCTGCAGGCTGACCAGGTCGTTCGGCTTGTGCGGCGACGGGTCGAGCCGGTAGCCGGCCTCGGAGGCGGAAGCGGCGCCGCCGGCGACGGCGAGGACGAGCGCGAGGAAGAGTTT
Source organism: uncultured Enterobacteriaceae bacterium (assembly GCA_964617355.1). Taxonomy (GTDB): domain Bacteria; phylum Pseudomonadota; class Gammaproteobacteria; order Burkholderiales; family SG8-39; genus CAZTDU01. The sequence goes on along the minus strand of CAZTXP010000046.1, from coordinate 2,777 downwards.
TTTCATGTCGGCCATCCTCACGTCGTCACCCGGTCGGGGACCGGCAGGGTCTTGTCGCGCGCCGTGTACCACGGCATCAGCAGGAAGAAGGCGAAGTACACGACGGTGCACAGCCGCGCCACCCAGGTGGCGACGTCGCGCGTGTCGAGCAGGCCCTCGCCGAACGGGAACTGGCCCCAGACGGTGGTGGCCTCGGTGCCGAGGTAGCCGAGCACGAAGAACACGACCACGAACGCGGCGAGCCAGCCCTTGTAGAGGATGCCGCGGTAGCGGATCGACTTCACCGGGCTGCGGTCGAGCCAAGGCAGGAAGAACAGGATCATCGTCGCGAGGCCCATCGCCACCACGCCCGGGAACTGCGAGTTGAAGAACGGCGGCACGGCGCGCAGGATCGAGTAGAACGGCGTGAAGTACCAGACCGGCGCGATGTGCGGCGGGGTCTTCAGCGGGTCCGCGGGGATGAAGTTGTTGTACTCGAGGAAGTACCCGCCCATCTCCGGCACGAAGAACATCACGAAGCAGAAGAAGAACAGGAACACGACCACGCCGGCGAAGTCCTTCACCGTGTAGTACGGGTGGAACGGGATGCCGTCCAGCGGCTTGCCGTCCGGGCCCTTCTTCTTCTTGATCTCGACGCCGTCGGGGTTGTTCGAGCCGACGTCGTGCAGCGCGAGGATGTGCGCGCCGACGAGGCCGAGGATCGCGAGCGGCAGCGCCACCACGTGCAGCGCGAAGAAGCGGTTCAGCGTCGCGTCCGACACGACATAGTCGCCGCGGATCCAGACCGCGAGGTCCGGGCCGATGACCGGCACCGTGCCGAAGAGGTTCACGATCACCTGCGCGCCCCAGTAGGACATCTGGCCCCACGGCAGCAGGTAGCCCATGAAGGCCTCGCCCATGAGCGACAGGTAGATCAGCACGCCGAAGATCCAGATCAGTTCCCGCGGCGCCTTGTACGAGCCGTAGAGCATCGCGCGGAACATGTGCAGGTAGACGACGAGGAAGAACGCCGAGGCGCCCGTCGAATGGATGTACCGGATGATCCAGCCGCCCGGCACGTCGCGCATGATGTACTCGACCGAGCCGAACGCGAGGTTCGCGTCGGGCTTGTAGTTCATGGTCAGGAAGATGCCGGAGACGATCTGGATCACCAGCACCGTCATCGACAGCACGCCGAAGTAGTACCAGAAGTTGAAGTTCTTCGGGGCGTAGTACTCGGACATGTGCTTCCGGTACTCCTCGCCCACGGTGGGCATGCGGGAATCGAACCACTCCCACGCGGCGGTCAACAGGCGGTTCATCGCGTCAGGCTCCCTTCTTGTCTTCGCCGATCAGGATCGTGGTGTCCGACAGGTACGTGTGCGGCGGCACCGGCAGGTTGAGCGGCGCGGGCGCGCCCTTGAATACGCGGCCGGCATAGTCGAACTTGGAACCGTGGCAGGGACAGTAGAAGCCGCCCTCCCAGTCCGAGCCCATCTCGGCCTTGGTCTCGACCGACTTCACCTGCGGCGAGCAGCCGAGGTGCGTGCAGACGCCTTCCATCACCATGATCTCGGGCTTGCGCGCGCGCGCGTCGCCGGCGGCGTATTCCGGCTGGCTGGACGCGGACGAGGACGGGTCCTGCAGCTTCGAGGCCACGGCCTTCAGCGAATCCAGCATCTCCTTGGTGCGCTTCAGGATCCACACCGGCTTGCCGCGCCACTCGACGACCTGCAGTTCGCCGGGGGCCATCTTGGAGATGTCCACCTCGACGGGCGCACCGGCCGCCTTGGCGCGTTCGGAGGGGATCCAGCTAGCCGCGAAGGGCACCGCGGCGCCGGCGCCCGCCGCGCCGCCGACGATGCTCGTCGCGACGAGCAGGTTGCGGCGCGTGTTGTCCACTTTTTGATCGCTCATGGGGTCTGGGAGGCTCGGGAAGGGAATCCGGGAAGTCCGCGATTATAGCGGCGCGCCTCGCCAAAGTCCACGATTTGACATCCAAGTTACTGATAAAAAGCAAGTTTTCGCGAACCTGTCGGCCCGCCTTAAACCGGATTCGGGCAGTCCAGGAAGCGGTGCTCCAGGCCGTGCGCGGCCGCGAGATGCGCGCCGACCGCCTGCACGCCGTAACGCTCGGTGGCGTGGTGACCGGCGGCGATGAAGGCGACCCCCGATTCGCGCGCCATGTGCACATGCTGCTCGGAGATCTCTCCGGTGAGGTAGGCGTCGACGCCGAGCGCGATCGCGTCCTCGAAATAGCCCTGCGCGCCGCCGGTGCACCACGCGACCCGCGCGACCCGTCGCGTCGCCTCGCCGATCACCAGCGGCGGCCGTTCGAGCGCGCGGCCGATGGCCTCGGCGACCGCGCCCAGCGCGCCCGGCGCCGCGACGCGCCCGTGGCAGACGAGGTCGCGCTCGCCCGCGCGCCCTTCCTCGACGAAGCCCAGGCGCCGCGCCAGTTGCGCGTTGTTGCCGAGTTCGGCGTGCGCGTCGAGCGGCAGGTGGTAGGCGAAGAGGCTCAGCCGATGCTCCAGGCAGAACGCGATGCGCGCGCGTCGCAGCCCGGTGACGCGCGGATCCTCGCCCTTCCAGAACCAGCCGTGGTGCACCAGCACCGCGTCGGCGCCCGCGGCATGCGCGGCGCGCAGGAACTCCAGGCTCGCGGTGACGCCGGTGACGAGCCGGCGCACGTCGGTGCGACCCTCGACCTGCAAGCCGTTGGGGCAGTAGTCCGCCATCCGCGCGGGATCGAGGAGCGCAGCGAGCGATGCGTCGAGATCGGCGAGTTTCATAGGGAA
>CAZTXP010000045.1:0-2327 GCA_964617355.1 uncultured Enterobacteriaceae bacterium | reverse complement strand
TGTACTTCTCGAGCTCGCCGGCGCGCGCCTCGAGCTGCGCGAGCGGGATGTTCCTCGCGCCGAGGATGTGGCCCTTCGCGAATTCGTCCGGCTCGCGCACGTCGACGAGGATCGCGTCCTCGCGGTTGATCAGGGTGGTGGCGTCGGTCGTGCTCACCGCGGGACCGCCGGCGCGGCCGCGCACGGCGGGCCACACCAGCATCGCACCGGAGACGAAGGCGACCGCGATCAGGAAGATGTTGTTCTGGATGAAGTCCATGGCAGGGGCGGGACGGCGCCGGGAAGCGGCGAGCGTCGCGCATTATAGAATACGGGCCCGTCCCGACGCTGCCCGCCATGCCCACGCTCGTCCTCCTGCGCCACGGCGAATCCGACTGGAACCGCGAAAACCGCTTCACCGGATGGACCGACGTCGACCTCTCGGCGCGCGGCGTCGACGAGGCGCGGTCCGCGGGACGCCTGCTGAAGGCGGAGGGCTTCGACTTCGACGACGCCTACACCTCGGTGCTGAAGCGCGCGATCCGCACGCTGTGGATCGCGATGGACGAACTCGACCGCGTCTGGGTCCCGGTGGAGAAGAGCTGGCGGCTGAACGAGCGCCACTATGGCGCGCTGCAGGGGCTGAACAAGGCCGAGACCGCGGCGAAGTACGGCGAGGCGCAGGTGCTCGCGTGGCGCCGCGCGTACGACACGCCGCCACCCGCGCTCGAGCCCGGCGACGAGCGTTCGCCGGCGCGCGACCCGCGCTACGCCACGCTTGCGAAGACCGAGCTCCCGCTTACCGAATGCCTGAAGGACACCGTCGCGCGGGTGATCCCCTACTGGGAAGGCACGATCGCGCCGGCCATCCGCGCCGGGCGCCGCGTGATCATCGCCGCACATGGCAACTCGCTGCGCGCGCTCGTGAAGTATCTCGATGGCGTGAGCGACGCCGACATCGTCGGCCTCAACATCCCGACCGGCGTGCCGCTGGTGTACGACCTCGACGACGCGCTGCGCCCGCGCTCGCACCGCTACCTCGGCGACGCTGCCGAGGTGGCTGCGCGCATGGCGGCCGTCGCGAGCCAGGGCAAAGCGATAACCTGAAGCGCGCCCTCGCCCTGCTCGCGCTGACGACCGCGCTCGCCGCGCAGGCGGCGACCCGCGAGGAAGACCTGTCCGCGTTGCGCGTGCGGATCCAGTCGCTGCAGTCCGAACTCGACCGCCAGGAGTCGACTCGGCGCGAGTCGCGCGACGCGCTGCGCGCCTCCGAGACCGCGCTCTCCGACATCAACCGCGCGTTGCGCGAGCTCGACGTCCGCGCGCGCGACGCCGCGACGCGTGCGCGCGACGCGGAGGCGCGCCAGCGCGCAGGCGAGATGGCGATCCAGCGCCGCCAGGCCGAGATCGGCCGGCTGCTCGCCGCGACGTACGTGTCGGGCGCGCCCGGCGCACTGCGCTTGGCGCTCGCCGGGGAGGACCCCGCCGAGTCCGCGCGCCAGTTGCACTATGCGGCCCTCGCCTCCGGCGCCGCGGCGCGCACTCTAGATGCCTATCGCGCAAACGTGCGCGAGCTGGAGTCGCTGCGGCGGGCCGCGCGCGACGAGGCGGCGGCGGTCGAAGCCGTCGAGCGCGAGCGGCGCGCCGAGCGCGAGCGCGCCGCGGCCGAGCGGCGCGAGCGACAGAAGGTCATGGACAAGATCGCCGGCGAGTTGCGCCGCAGCCGCCGCGAGATGCGCGTGCTGCAGGCCGACGAGACACGGCTTTCGCGCGTCATCGAGGAGATCGGCAAGGTGCTGGCCGCGCGCCCCGGAGCCGGCCACGCGACTCGCCCGGCTCCGCCCCAGTCCCCGGCGCCGCGACCCGCGCCCAGTCCCGGACCGGACGCCGCCCCGATGCCCGCCGGGGCCTTTTCCACGCTGCGGGGTCGGCTGCGCCTGCCCGTGCGCGGGGAACTTGCGGCGCGCGCCGGTGCCCAAGCGGGAGACGGCGGTGCTGGAAGGAAGGGCGTCTTCATCCGCTCCGCCGAAGGGGAATCCGTGCGCTCGGTGGCTGCCGGCCGGGTGGTGTTCGCCGACTGGATGCGCGGCTTCGGCAACCTCATCATCGTCGACCATGGGGAGTCGTACCTCTCGGTCTACGGCAACAACGAGGCGCTGCTCAAGCGCCCCGGGGACGCGGTCTCGGCAGGCGAGGCGCTCGCCACCGTCGGCGCGACTGGCGGCAACGAGGAAACGGGCTTATATTTTGAACTGCGGCATCTCGGAAAGGCCTTCGATCCGCTGCGCTGGATCGGCCGCTGACCCCCACGGGTCGCCGCCCACGAGGACGAAACCATGAACGGCAGG
>CAZTXP010000044.1:0-4602 GCA_964617355.1 uncultured Enterobacteriaceae bacterium | reverse complement strand
GCTGTCGCGGCGCTTCGGCGTCGACATGGGCTCGATCGTGCTCGGCAACGGCTCGAACGACGTGCTGGAGCTGGTGGCGATGGCCTTCCTCGGCGCGGGTCGCTCCGCGGTGATGGCGCAGCACGCGTTCGCGGTGTACCCGCTCGCCACGCAGGCGCGCGGCGCGCGCGGCATCGTCGTGCCCGCGAAGAACTGGGGCCACGACCTCGACGCGATGGCGGCGGCGATCGCCGACGACACCAGCGTGCTGTGGATCGCCAACCCGAACAATCCCACCGGCACGTTCCTGCCGCACGAGGAGATCGAGGCGTTCCTGAAGCGCGTGCCCGAGCGCGTGATCGTGGTGCTCGACGAGGCCTACAACGAGTACCTGCCGCCCGATCGCCGCCACGACACCGTGAAGTGGCTGAAGCGCTTCCCGAACCTCGTCATCACCCGCACGTTCTCGAAGGTCTACGGCCTTGCCGGCCTGCGCGTCGGCTACGCGCTCGCGCACCCGTCGGTCGCGGACATGATGAATCGCGTGCGCCAGCCGTTCAACGTCAACTCGCTCGCGCTGGTCGCGGCGGCCGCGGCGCTGGACGACATGGAGTTCGTGGCGAAGAGCTTCGCCGCCAACCTGCAGGGCCTGCGCCAGGTCGAGGAGGGCTGCACGGCCCTCGGCCTGGAGTGGATCCCGTCGTTCGGCAACTTCATCACCGTGCGCGTCGGCAAGGCCGCGGAGATCTACAAGCGGCTCCTGAAGCGCGGCGTGATCGTGCGCCCCGTTACCGGGTACGGCATGCCGGAGCACCTGCGCGTCACCATCGGCACGCCCGAGGAGAACGAGCGCTTCCTCGTCGCGCTCGCCGCGAGCGTCAAGGAATAGGGCTTGCAGCCTTTCCGGCGCCTTGCCGTCGTCGGCGTCGGCCTGATCGGCGGCTCGGTCGCGGCCGCGCTGCGGCGCGCCGGCGCGTGCCGGGAGTTCGTCGGCGCGGGGCGCGATCCCGCCAACCTTCGGCGCGCGGTGGAGCTCGGCATCATCGATCGCTCGTTCACCGACGCCGCCGACGCGGTGCGCGGCGCCGACCTCGTGCTGGTCGCTGCGCCGGTGGCGCAGTTCCCTCGCATCTTCGCGGCGATCGCGCCCGCGCTCGATCCGGACGCGATCGTCATCGACGGCGGCAGTACGAAGCAGGACGTGGTGGCCGCTGCGCGCGACCACCTCGGTCCCGCGCTCGCGCGCTTCGTACCCTCGCACCCGATCGCCGGCGCCGAGAAGAGCGGCGCCACCGCGGCGAAGGCCGACCTGCTGGATCACCGGCGCGTGGTGATCACGCCGCTCGCCGAGAACGCGCCGGAGACGGTGGCGCGCGTCGAGGCGATGTGGGCCGCCTGCGGCGCGCGCGTGTTGCGCATGGCGCCGGCCGCGCACGACGAGGTGCTCGCCGCGGTGAGCCACCTGCCGCACGTGCTGTCGTACGCGCTGGTGCACGAGTTCGCCGGGCGCGCCAATTCGGGCGAACTTTTCGGGCTCGCCGCAGGCGGCTTCCGCGATTTCACGCGGATCGCCTCCAGCCACCCCGAGATGTGGCGCGACATCTGCGTCGCCAACCGCGACGCGCTGCTTGCCGAGATGGATCGCTATGCCGCGAAGCTCGCCGCGCTGCGCCCGCTGGTCGAGCGCGGCGACGGCGCCGCGCTGGAGAAGGTGTTCGCCGAGGCGCGCGCGGCGCGCGAGCATTGGCTGGCCGGCGGCTTCGATGCCTGAGCGCCGCGCGTTCCTCGACCTTCCCGCGGTTTCCGGCGCAGCCGGTACGGTGCGCCTGCCGGGCTCGAAGAGCATCTCGAACCGCGTGCTGCTGATGGCCGGCCTCGCGTCGGGAACCACGGTGGTGCGCGACCTGCTCGACGCCGACGACACGCGCGTGATGCTCGCCGCGCTCGAGGCGCTCGGCGTGCGCTGCGAGCGGATCGACGCGCTCGCGGTACGCATCCACGGCTGCGCCGGGAAGATCCCGGTGCGGGAGGCGGCGCTGCATCTCGGCAATGCCGGCACCGCGTTCCGCCCGCTCACCGCCGCGCTTGCCCTGGCGGGCGGCACCTATCGGCTTTCGGGCGTTCCGCGGATGCACGAGCGCCCGATCGGCGACCTCGTCGACGCGCTGCGCGCGATCGGCGCCGACATCGCCTACGAGGGCAACGAAGGCTATCCGCCGCTCGCGATCCGTCCGGGAAGCCCGCGCATCGCGGCGCCGGTGAAGGTACGCGGCGACGTGTCGTCGCAATTCCTCACCGCGTTGCTGATGGCACTTCCCGCCATCGGGCCGGCGCGCATCGAGGTGCAGGGCGAGCTGATCTCCAAGCCCTACGTCGAGATCACGCTGCGGCTGCTGGAACGCTTCGGCGTGCGCGTCGGGCGCGAGAACTGGTCGGCGTTCGAGGTTCCGCGCGCAACCTTCGCCAGCCCGGGCGAGATCCACGTCGAGGGCGACGCGTCCTCGGCCTCGTACTTCCTCGCTGCCGGCGCGATCGGCGGCGGGCCGGTGCGCGTCGAAGGCGTGGGGCGCGCGAGCATCCAGGGCGACGTCGCGTTCGCGCAGGTGGTGCAGGCGATGGGCGCGACGATCGAGATGGGGGAGAACTGGATCGAGGTGCGCGGCGCGAGACCCCTGCGATCGTTCGACCTCGACATGAACCACATTCCCGACGCGGCGATGACCGCGGCGGTGATGGCCCTGTTCGCCGACGGCCCGTGCACGCTGCGGAACATCGCCAGCTGGCGCGTGAAGGAGACCGACCGCATCGCCGCGATGGCGCAGGAGTTGCGCAAGCTCGGCGCGACGGTGGATGCGGGCGACGACTTCCTGCGCGTGACGCCGCCGGCGGCGCTGCGGCCGGGCGCGGAGATCCATACCTACGACGACCATCGCGTCGCCATGTGCTTCTCGCTCGCGACCCTCGGCGGCGTCCCGGTGCGCATCCTCGACCCCGATTGCGTGGCGAAGACCTTCCCGGCGTACTTCGAGGCCTGGGCCGGCCTCGTGCGAGCGTGAGCAGCGTACCGGTTATCGCGATCGACGGCCCGACGTCTTCGGGGAAAGGGACGGTGGCCGCGCTGGTCGCGCGGGAACTCGGTTTCCATGCGCTGGAAAGCGGTGCGCTGTACCGGCTCGTGGCGCTGGCATCCGAGCGGGCCGGCGTGGATGCCGCGGACGAGCCGGCATTGGCGAGCATCGCGGCCGGCCTGGACTGCCGGTTCGGCGACGGCCGCGTCTGGCTGGGCACGGAGGACGTGACCGACGCCCTGAGGGCTGAATCCTGCGGCATGCGGGCATCCTCGGTTTCCGCCTATCCATCTGTTCGGAAAGCACTTTTCGAGCTCCAGAAGGCCTTCCGGCAGGCGCCGGGGCTGGTGGCCGACGGGCGCGACATGGGGACGGTCGTATTCCCCGACGCGGCGCTCAAGGTGTTCCTCGTCGCGAGCGCCGCCGTGCGCGCCGAACGACGCTATAAGCAGTTGAAAGAAAAAGGAATCGATGCTAATCTCGCGGCCCTTTCCCGGGACCTCGAGGAGCGGGACGCGAGGGATGCGGCGCGAGCCGTGGCCCCCCTCGTACCGGCCGCCGATGCCAGGCGGCTCGACTCCTCCGGGCTGACGATCGCGCAGACGGTCGCGCAGGTACTTAGCTGGTACCGGGAAATCGCAGGCGCATCAACGCAGTAGCGTTACCGGAGGGGCGCGCTCCCAAGGCTTCGCCCCATTTGCAACTTGACCCGCGCGGCCCTCACCCGGCGTGCGGCTGAAAGAACAGGTCAACTTCCTAATGTCCAGCGTTTCCCCGGCGGTCTCGAAGTCCGCCTCCAAAGCCACGCCCCCGCAAGCCAGCCCCGAATCGTTCGCCGCGCTCTTCGAAGAGAGCCTCAGCCGCAAGGAAATGCGGGTGGGCGAAGTCATCACCGCAGAGGTGGTGCGGGTCGACCAGAACGTCGTCGTCGTCAACGCCGGCCTCAAGTCCGAGTCGGTGATCGCGGTCGAGGAATTCCGCAACGATGCCGGCGAACTCGAGGTCAAGGCCGGCGACCTCGTCAAGGTGTCGATCGAGGCGCTCGAGGACGGCTATGGCGAGACGCGCCTGTCGCGCGAGAAGGCCAAGCGCCTTGCCGCGTGGATGGAGCTCGAGGAAGCGCTCGAGAAGGCCGAGAAGGTCTCCGGCGTCATCACCGGCAAGGTGAAGGGCGGCCTCACCGTCATGGTGAAGGGCATCCGCGCCTTCCTGCCCGGGTCGCTGGTCGACCTGCGCCCGGTGAAGGACACCACGCCCTACGAGGGCAAGTCGATGGAGTTCAAGGTCATCAAGCTCGACCGCAAGCGCAACAACGTGGTCGTGTCGCGCCGCGCGCTGCTCGAGGAGACCGCCGGCGCCGAGCGCGAAGCGCTCCTCGCCAGCCTGTCCGAGGGCGCCGTGGTGAAGGGCATCGTCAAGAACATCACCGACTACGGCGCATTCGTCGACCTCGGCGGCATCGATGGCCTGCTGCACATCACCGACCTGGCCTGGCGCCGGGTCAAGCACCCCTCCGAGGTGCTGAACGTCGGCGACGAGGTCACCGCCAAGGTCC
>CAZTXP010000043.1:0-20894 GCA_964617355.1 uncultured Enterobacteriaceae bacterium | reverse complement strand
GCGGCGATCGCCACCTTCGCCTTGAATGCCGCTGTGTGGTTGCGGCGGGGCCTTCTCATCGCTCTCTCTCCTCGGACGCCTATGCGCCCATTAGAGCAGAGCTCCACTTATCCCCATGCCCAGATTTCCGGGGCCCTCTCTTCGGTCTCAACTTCGTGGTCGGCAAGATCCCAATCAACGCCTCCAGAGAATCGTTCTCAACATTTCAACAATGGCTTAGGTCGAGCGAATACCGGCATTACTTTTCAAACAACAGCAGGGAAATCATTAGTAGCCAAGGAGATCCAATACTCGTCGATGCATTTAAGGCTTGCCTCGGCGCAAATTCACCGATTGCAGTTCGTGTCGAGGAAACCGCCACTACCGCAAGATTTGTGATTTCATTTCAAGCCCAGCCAGCCGAGAATTCCCCTGCGAAGATATCTAGCATTACTCGGTTGAAAGAGAAATTTGGAATGGACGTTGTGTTTGATTCGTGCTCTTCGCGCAATGAAGTTCCGCCTCGGGGCTCATGCACAATTGACGCAATCCTACCGACCGACGCGCGTCTGCCCGTGCCATTTAGCGTTAGTACAGACAAGGGCGAAGCTCACGCGTTTATCCCGCCTCGCCTTGAGCTTGTTACGTCAGACACCGAGCCCATTCCCTCGTCATATATTCGAATGGATGGAAAGAGCGGACTAAGGAGCATTGACACGCAATCGATGGGCAACTCGGTTTCAACGGCCCAAGGCTGCACTGCTCCACTCCCTCCGAACACTTTTATCCTCGTTTCGAGCGATCATCCAAAGGTATTGGCTGGCGCTCATCCCAGTTACCCTGGAATGGAAGTATTCGACGCAAGAGTCGTTGCAACGCCATCGGGTCTTCAAACGCGTGTTTGCTTTAGCTACAACTGTCGCTGGCCGGGCCAAGCATCACCGGGACAGGGTCGCTCGTGCAGTGGGCAGTTAAATGGGAATTTGACGAGAATTGAGTGGCGCGAACGAAGGAAGTAGTCCTAGTGCATACTTCAATCACTAGATTGCTTATGCAGTCTAGGGCGCGTTTGATTTCTTGACGTTCACGCCAGCCTGCCAAAATTTCGGCGCACAGCCTAGCGGCAGCGTGCCATCAACTCGACGATCCACGCCGACAGCAGCTTCTGCCCGTCGTAGAGCGCGCCCCGCGCGCTGTAGTGCGAGGGATAGCGCATCAGCATGGTCTCGCTGCCGCGGAAGCGCCCGGTGGCGGACTCCCAGGTCGACAGGATCGCGTCGCCGAGGATCAGGAACCGGCCGTTCACCGAGCCGGCGGTCGCGCTTTGCGAGGTCCACGGCGTCGACAGATTGCCCGGCGCGAGCGGATGGATCTCGTACACGCTCTTCGACTCCAGCGGCTTGGGCGACTTCGTGCGCATCACCGAGGCCGAGAGCCAGCGATCCGGGTAATGGCGGATCTCCGCCTCGCCCTCGACGCTGGTGCGCGTGCCGAGCGCGTCGATGAACTCGCCCTCGGCGCGCCAGAGCCCCTCTCGCAGCAGGAAGGTGTGTTCCGCCATCGCGTCAGCCATGGGCCTGCACGCTGTCCTTCGGCGCCTGCGCGCGGTCCTCGAGCGTGTAGTCGCGCAGGACCGACGCGATGCGCAGTCGGTAGCCGGAGAAGACGCCGCCGCGGCCCTTCGCCTGCGCCTCGCGGTGCTGCTGCAGGTTGCGCCACTTGCGGATGCACTCCTCGTCGCGCCAGAACTGCAGCGAGACGAACTTCCCGGGCGTGGTGAGGCTCTCGAAGCGCTCGATCGACAGGAAGCCCTCGGCCTTCTCGAGTTCCGGCTTCAGCCCGGCGACGAGGTCGAAGTAGTCCTGCTTGCGTCCGTCGGCCGGCGTGAATTCGAAGATGACCGCGATCATGGGGCGTCCTCCGTGCGAGCGGCCACTATACTGCGCGGCGATGGAACCGCGCCATTACCGGCACTGGCCGCCGGGCCTGCCACGCAGCCTGCCGGCGCCGCGCACCACCCTGCACGCGCTGCTCGCGGGCGGCGCGTCGCGCCATCCCGACAAGCCGCTGGCGCGGTTCTTCGGCCGCGGCTTCTCGTACGGGGACATCGCCGCGCAGGTCGAGCGGCTCGCCGGCTGGCTCGCGCATGTCGCCGGCGTGCGACGCGGCGATCGCGTGCTCGTCGACCTGCAGAACTCGCCGCAGTTCCTCGTCGCCGCCTGCGCGGTGCTGCGCGCCGACGCGGTGCTGGTGCCGGTGAGTCCGATGAACGTGACGCGCGAGCTCGCGCACTACCTGGAGGATTCCGGCGCGAAAGTCGCGATCGCCGGACAAGAGATCTGGCCCGAGTTCGCCCCGCTGGCGGGCCGCAGGCCGCTCGAACGCGTCGTGCTCGCGGCCTATTCGGATGCGATCGATCCCGGCACCGACCTCGCGCTGCCGGCGGCGGTCGCCGCGCCGCGCGAGCGCATCGACGCGCCCGGCGTCACGCTGTGGACGGACGCGCTCGCCACGAACCAAGCGGCCGAAGCATCCCTCGCGACGCCGGACGACCTGGCGATGCTGCTCTACACCTCGGGCAGCACTGGCCAGCCCAAGGGCTGCATGCACACCCATGCCACCGTGATGCACAACGTGCACGGCGCGGTCGCGTGGGAATCCATCGGCGCCGATGCCGTCGCGCTCGCCACCGCGCCGATGTTCCACGTCACCGGCCTCGTGCACAGCCTCTTCGCCACGCTGCACGCCGGGGCGTCGATGGTGCTCCTGCCGCGCTGGGATCCGCTCGTCGCCGCCAAGCTCGTCGAGCGGCATCGCTGCACGCACTGGGCGAACGTGCCGACGATGTTGGTGGACATCCTCTCGCACCCCGAGGCGATGAAGCACGACGTCTCGAGCCTGCGGTGCATCTTCGGCGGCGGCAGCGCGATGCCCGAAGCGATCGCCCAGAAGCTCTTCGACACCTGCGGGATCCGCTACATGGAGGGCTACGGGATGACCGAGACCATCTCGCAGACGCACTCGAACCCGGTGCAACACTGCAAGCCGCAATGCCTCGGCATCCCGGTGTTCGACACCGAGTCGCACGTCGTGGATCCCGAGACCTTCGCGATCCTGCCGCCGGGCGAGGCCGGCGAGATCGTGGTGCGTGGCCCGCAGCTGCTGAAGGGCTACTGGCAGCGCGACGAGGCCTTTCGCGAATCGTGGTGCACGCTGGACGGCAAGCCGTTCTTTCGCACCGGCGACCTCGGCCGCATGGACGAGGACGGCTACTTCTTCATCGCGGACCGCCTGAAGCGCATGATCAATGCCGCTGGGTTCAAGGTCTGGCCGGCCGAGGTCGAGGCCACCATGTACCGGCACCCGGCGATCAAGGAGTGCTGCATCATCGCCTCGCCCGATGCTCGCAAGGGCGAAGCCGTGAAGGCAGTCGTGGTGCTCAAGCCCGGCGCGAGCGCCACCTCCGACCAGATCACCGCGTGGGCGCACGGCGAGATGGCCGCCTACAAGGTGCCGCGCAAGGTCGCGTTCGTGGATGCGCTGCCGCGCACCGCGTCCGGCAAGCTGATGTGGCGGGCGCTGCAGGAAACGGAATTCGAGTCCGCGTCGTCCCCCGACTGAACCGCGGGCTGGGCGCGGGCGGACCCGCTCAGCGATCAGACGCTTGCGCCACCAACGACTGCTCCTCGGCCTAGAGGGTGTGGAAGTAACGCGCCACGGACGTGTCCTGGCCGCTCGCGAGATGGATGCGAAGGGCATCGAACTCGTCGGCGCCGCCGGCGACGCGCTCCGCAAGGCGGACCAAGGGCAGCAGATGAAACGCATCCGGATGAACCCCTCCCGCATCCTGGTGATCGAGCTTCCAGTCCACCAGATAACCGACCAGCAACCGGTCCGCGAGCGACGGGGCGGGCAGTGACGGTGCGGGCGGCATCGCCTCCCTGTCGGCGCGCATCGTGGCCGGTAGCGCCCTGCGCAGGAACCCCTCGTCGTATCCCAGGTCCTTCAGGAGCGTCGCCACGCCCTCCGCCGCGATCGACAACAGACGTTCGAACCGTTCGCTCATGCCGCCGGGAGGTCGGTTTCGGCGCGACGGAACGGAAACTTGTCCCTCAAGCGCCACGGCACCGCGATGCTCTCGGGCGTCTCGCCCTTCCACCACACGCAGGGATACGCCTCGTCGAACTCCAGCCAGTCGCAGTCCGAGTAGCGCAGGCCGAGCTGGCAGTCCACCTGCGCGCACAACAGCGCGTCGGGCGGCGCGTTCTCGCCGGCACGGACCCGGAAGCCCGCGTCCAGCCATTCCTTCTGGCGCTCGTACGCGTGCGCGGGGTCGTAGTACGGCATCGCCGCGAGCCGATGGTCGTGCCAGCCGGCGCCGGAGGGCAGGAACTCGCGGCGCCAGGCGTCCAGGCCGCCGGGGAAACCCCTCGCGATCGAGGCGAGAGGCACGACCAAGGTGAAACCGTAGACCGCCACGGCCATCATCCGCTTCCGCGCAGTGCGATGGCATGAAGCGTAGGTGACCGCAACGCGAGCGTCAACGCGCGCGACGGCGCACGAACCGCGTCGGCCCCGCACCGCCCGCGTTGCCGTCGATATACTGGCTGCCGTCCGCGCGCCATGACCGCACTTCGTGCACGTTCCGCACCCGAGCTCGGCTCGGAGTACCTCGTCGGCGAGCGCCACGGTACGGTCGCCTTCGCATTCGAGTTCGCGGCTTCCCGCGCCGGCTGGACGCCGGTGCCCGAGGACAACCCTGCCCGTTTGACGGTTCGGCTCTGTGAGCGCGTGCTGCTGAGCCTCTACTGCCGGCAATGCGAGCAGCGCTGGCAGCGGCCGCTCGTCGAGGTGCGCCCCGAGTTCGACCCCGGGCCTGTCCTCGGCGCCGTCACCCTCCTCGGGCGGAACTGGGAGAACGAGGGCTCCGCCTACGTGAGCATCCACTGCCCGGGGGGGCACGTGCTGGCGGACGGGAAGACGATCGGATGATTTCCGGCGCGAGCGATCCCCTGTTCCTCCCGGGCGGCGCGGTACTGGAGCGCGTCCCTGGCGGTCGTGCACCCGAGATCGGCAACTGGGCATCCTGCACGGCGGCGTTCGACGCCCGGGACGTGGTCGCGATCGCGTGTCGGCACTGCCGCCTTGCGCATCGTGTCGGCGCGGGCGACCGCGCGGCCCTCTTGCCCGAGGGGCTGCGATGCCCGGCAGGCCACTGGCTGCTGATGGCCGACGGTTCCGAGCCGAACAATCCTTCCGGCTCGCCCGAGCAGTCGAGGCTGGCGAGGATCGCGTTCCTGCGTGCCGAGGCCATGCTGCGGCGGGACATCGATGACGGACGGCTCGTCACCGCCACGCTGGCACGAGCGCTGCCGCTGTTGCGACAGGCGGCTGCCGAGCGTGTGTACGACGGCGAGCCCCAGCTGCTGCTGGGACAACTCTACGTACGCTTCCTGGCCGCGTTCGACTTCGACCTCGATCGGCCCAGCGCGGGCCCGCTCGGCACCGATCTCACGCGCGATGAAGCCCTCGCCTGCCTTCGCGACGCCGCCGAGCACGGCGTCCATGGCGCGCTGGAGTGGCTCGAGTCGCTCGATGCCGCGGGCGAGCCGGTCACCGTGCCCGCCGGGATCGGCAAGGACTACCTCGCGCGGCTGCGCAACCAGTCCACGCTCAACCCCGTCTCGCCACGCAAGCGCCTGTCGACCCTTCCCCGCCGCGACCAGGCGCAGGTCCTCCTCGGCATGGCGGAAGATGGCATTCCGGACGCACCGGAGGCCCTGTACTCGCTCTGGCCCCTGTTTCGTGACGGCGACGGCGTCGAGAAGGATCTCGATCTCGGGATGGCCTGCCTGCGCGCCGCGGCCGAGGCCGGCCATGCGGACGCCTGCTACGACCTCGGCCTCTGCTACCTCAAGGGCATCGGCACGAGGCAGCACGTGCACATGGCGATCGCGCTGTTCGAGCAGGCCGACAACGCCAACGCGCACTGGGCGCTGGCGCGGATGTTCGAGAGCGAAGACCTAGTCCAGCCCGATCCTGCACGCGCGGCGCGGCACCGCGAGCGCGCCGCGGCGCTGGGGCACCCCAAGGCGCTGGGCGCGGCATTGCCGACCGAAGAAGATGCACTGCAGGAGGCGCGCACCAAGCTCGAGATCGCAAAGGCATACGCGGAGTTGGGCGACATCGACGGCGCCCGGGACCTCGTCGAGGAGGTCCTGCGCGAGGGCGTAGCGGCGGTGCGCGCAGACGCGCTGCGGCTGCGCGATTCGCTGGCCTCGCGGCCCGCCGAACCGGAACTGCGGGCGGAACGCGTGTTGGCGGCGCCCCCTGAGCGCGTGTTCGCGGCATTCGTCGATGCCGACGCCATCCTGCACTGGTGGACCGCCCCCGAGCTGCCGGCCACGATGGTCGAGTTCGACCCGCGGCCCGGTGGAGCATGGCGGATGCGGTTCGAGCCTGTCGGGGGCCGCCCGATCAGCCAGCACTTCGTCTTCGACGAGGTCGATCCGCCCCGGCGCCTCAGCCTGCGCTCGCTCAGCGAGCCGCAGGCCCGGATCGTCGCCACGCTCGAGCCGGTCGAAGGCGGTACGCGAGTCGAGATCCGGACGAGCTACGCATCATCCGCGATGGACGCAAAGGTTCGCGCATCGAGCATTTCGCCGGAGCAAAGCCGGCTCGATCGACTCGCCGGGGAAATCGCGCGGCAAGGCTGACGCTCGCGCGATGCTGCCGGGTGCCTGTTTCGACCCAAGCCGGAGAGCGAAGACCGCCGCCCTTGTAGCCGCCCCTCTCGCGACGCACCGCCTCGGAAACGCGCATCGCCGAGGACAGTACGCGCTCCTCGACGGCAAACCCGATCCGCCCGGGTCACCCGCTACAGGATGCGCTGGTGCCTGAGCGCCCGCTCGATCTCCACGGTCAAGCCCTGCGCGGTCGCGTCGACCATCTGGTACTGCGAAAGCGTCATGCCGAGCCCGTGCTTCAGCTCGGCATCCTCCAGCCGCACGCTCAGGATCGGCTTGTTGCGCGAATCGGCGTAGCCGATCTCGCGGCGGCAGTATTTCGATTCGACCGACTCGCGGCTCATGAAGAAGAGAAGCAGCTTGCACGACTTCAGGCGCTCCTCCAGCAGCGCCGCCCATTCCGCGCTGCCGGGTATGCCCTTGTCGTACCACACCCGATAACCCGCATCATGGATCACCTGCAGCAGCGGCGCGATGCGCTCGAAGTCCTCGCGCTTGTAGCTCGCGAAGATGAAGGGCCCTTCGCCGGCATAGGGCTCGACCGCGACCGGACGCGCGACGGCGTGTGGCGCAGCGCGTCCCGTCGCGTCCAGCGCGGCCTGCAGCGCCTCGGCGAATTCGAGCGCACTGGCATAACGTGCGTCGGGTTGCTTGGCGAGCGCCTTCTGCATCACGGCGTCGAACGCCGTCGGCAGCGCCGCGTTCAGCGAAGACGGCGGCGCGAACGCATCCTGGATGATCTTCTTCGCGATGGTCCATGCGCCCGCGCCGGCAAAGGGCTTTTCGCCGGTGAGGAGCTGGTAAAGCACGATGCCGGCTGCCCAGACGTCGGTGCGCCGGTCGATGATCCCGCCGGTGATCTGCTCCGGCGACATGTAGGCAGGGGTGCCCGACATCATGCCGGGCGTTTCCGGATCGTCACCAGCCGCGCGGGCGATGCCGAAGTCGCACAGCTTGACGCGGCCCTCGGGGGTCAACACCACATTTCCCGCCGTGACGTCGCGGTGCACCACACCGGAATCGTGCGCGAACTGCAGCGCCTCGAGCAGCTCGCGCGTGATGCGCACGGCATCGGCGAGCGAAAACGTCTCCCCGGCGTCGAGCGCCGACTTCAGGTCGCGGCCCGTGAGGAATTCCATCGCGATGTAGTGCAGGCCGCCCTCTTCGCCGGAATCGAGCGCCTGCTCGATGCCCGGATGGTTGAGCCGCGCGCAGGCCAGCGCCTTCTGCCGGAGTTCCTTTACTTGCTGGCGGGCGGTGTCGGCGTCGAACGCCGACGGGTCGAGCACGCTGACGGCGACGCGGCGATTCAGGCGGGTGTCGACGGCCTCGTACACCACCCTGCCCGTGCCCGAGGCCAGCACGCGCTGGATCGCGTAGCGGCCGATCGTGCGCAGTTCAGGCTGGCTCATGGACGCGCACTATAGCGGGTCGGCGCACCGCCCGGCCGATCGCGTTCATGGGGTCCCGCAGCGCGAGCGCGTAGCGGCCAGAGGCGCGGGCAGGTGCCCCTCTCCGGCCTGCGCCTCGCTCACCGTTTGCGCGCCCATCCAGACAAATGTTCTGGTGGTGCGTCCGATCTCTACCGAGAGCCGCGCGACGGCGCGACGCTGGCGGCCTGGAAAACGAACACCCCCGCTCCGGCGAGCCCGAAATCGCATGGCTCTCTGGCATCATCCTCGCGGCAGCTCTCGCGCGGCTGGCCCCGCCGGCGAGGGACTTCGGACCAACGGGGCGAGATGGGAGACAAGCGTGCTGAGAAAGATCCCCTGGTCGCGGGTCATGGAATGGGACGCCGACCCGGACATGATGCGCACGTGGACGATCGACACCGTCCGTGCGCTGGTGGCCCTGCAGGCGGCGCTCCCGGGCGGCGGAGCGGATCCGAGTGCGCTGGCCGCCGGCAAGGACGTCCTGCATCCGGTCACCGGCAGGCCGGCCACGGTCGACGCGGCGGCACGAGCGCTTTCGCATGACCTCTCGGGCGGAGACCAGGTCGCCAGCTCAGCCGCGTTGAGGCTCGGTCGGCGTCGCGTCGCCGGCAACCGAATCGCCCTGCCCCTCGAGCCCTGAACCCTAGAACGGCATCCTCGTGACCCGCATCTTCCTCGACTTCGACGGCGTGCTGCGCCGGAACACATCGCCGCGCTCGCGGCTCGACGTGGACTGCGTGGAGCGATTCGAACAGTCCGTGCTCGCCCACGACGACGCGCGCGTGGTGATCGCCTCGACCTGGCGGCTGGTGCACCGCCTCGACGCGCTTCGCGCGCTGTTCTCCGAGCCGCTTCGCGCTCGCATCGAGGGCGTCACGCCCAACCTGCCGGAGGTCGAGGACCACGCGCGGCACGCGGAGATCCAGGCCTACCTGCAGCGCAATCGCCTCGCAGGCAGCGGCTGGGTCGCGGTGGACGACGATGCCGAGCTCTACCGGCCCGGGGCGCCGCTGGTGCAGCCCGATCCGGAATCCGGCTTCGACGAGCGCTGCGCGCGCGATCTCGCCGCCCGGCTCGCCCGGAAGGGCGCACGTTGAACGTGCCATGACCCGCGACGAGGCAACGACACTCGCCCGCGCGACCGTGGAGGCGTTGCGCGACGGCGAGTACGCCGGCCCCACGGGGGAACGGGTGGATTGGAGCGCGGCGGTGAGGCATGCGCTCGAAGCCAAGGCCAGCCTGCGACCCGGCGCAGCGCTCCCCGAACCGCCCGCGTGCGCCGCGAGGCGCACGAAGACCACCGTGACGGCGGAGCGCACGCTGCAGGCGGCACGGCGCCTGCACGAGGCGGGCGGGCGCGTGGCCGCGCTCAACTTCGCCAACGGCATGCGCCCCGGCGGGGGCTTCCTGCACGGCGCGCTCGCCCAGGAAGAGGCGCTGTGCCGATGCAGCGCGTTGTACGCGACGCTCGAGGGCGACCCGATGTACGCGCATCACCAGGCGCGCGGCGATCCCGCGGCCTCGGATTGGGTGATCCTTTCTCCGGACGTACCCGTGTTCCGCACGGACGACGGCACGCCGCTCGCCCGCCCCTGGCCGTTGACCTTCCTCACCTGCGCGGCGCCCTATGCGCCCGAGGTCGGCCAGCCGCGCGCCGGCGACCTGCTGCAGCGGCGCATCCTGCGGGTGCTGGACGTAGCGCGCGCGTTCGGCCACCAGACGCTGGTGCTCGGTGCCTGGGGCTGCGGCGCCTTCGGCCATGAACCACGCCGCACGGCCGCCGACTTTCGCGCCGCGCTGGAGGGCCCGTTCGCCGGCGCGTTCGGCGAGGTCGTGTTCGCCGTTTCGGACTCGACCTTCGACCAGCGCACGATCCGGCCGTTCCGGGACGTCTTCGCATCGGGATCCGCGGATGCACCGGCCTGAGCCATCGATCCGGCAGGCTCGAACGCGGGGCACGAGGCTGCCTCGCGTGGCGGTGCTCGCGGCAGTCGCCAGCCTCGCGCTTCCGCTCAGCGCGCAACCCAACGGGCCGGTCGAGGCATGGTCGGGCCGCCTTGAGATCCAGCGAATGGCCGGCCCCTGCCCCACCGCGGCGCCGTCGCAGGTCCCGGTGCAGTTCGCATGGGCGCGCAGCGACAAGTCGATCGAGGGCTACCTTGCCGACGACGTCCCGCGCGCGCGGCGAGTGAGGGGCGCGTCGCTCGCCACCCTCGCGATCGAAGACCCGGAGTACCGCTACCTGCAACTGGATGGCGCGCTCGCGCTCTCGGACGAAGGCACGGCCTTGTCCGGCACCCTGCGCGGTCCGGCGGACGCCGCGGGCTGCACCGTGGCCGAGGCGCGCCTCGAACTGCGCCGCGAGGCAGATGCCGGCGCCGCCGAGCGCCTGCAACGACTTCGACACCTCTTCGAACTCGGGCGCGCAGCCCTCGACGGATCGAGCGCCGAACGCAAGGGCCGCTGGGAGGAAGCGCTGCGCCGCCACCGGGACGCGCTGGACGGCCGTGTCGCGGCCCTAGGGGCGCGACACCAGGACGCCATCCGCTCGCGCATCAACGTCGGCCACTCGCTGGTGCAGCTCGGCCGGCTCGCCGAGGCGGAGCCGGTCGCGCGCGAGGCGCTCGAGACCGCGCGCACCGCGCTCGGCGAGCGCCATCCCGATGCGCTGATCGCCCTGCGCAACCTCGCCGCGGTGCTGCACGCACAGGGCCGGCATGTCGAGGCGGTGCCGCTTCGCGCCGCGCACCACGCCGCGGTCGCGTCGAGCGCAGGCGAGGGTTCCCCGGCGGCGATCCAGTCGGCCCACGAATGGGGCTACGAGCTCGACCGCGCCGGTCGCCCGGGAGAAGCGCTGCCGCTCAACCAGCGCAATGCCGAGAACGCCCTCGCGGCGCTAGGGGAGGCGCATCGCAGCACCCTCTGGGCGCTCCACAACGTGGCAGCCAACCTCGCGGACATGGGCCGCGCGAACGAGGCGCTGGCGCTGAACCGCCGGGTGGGTGCGGTCCGTGCCCGCGAGTTCGGCGAGGCGGATCCCGATACCCTGTGGTCGCGCTACGTCGAGGCCCGCAACCTGCTCGCGCTGAAGCGCACGGACGAGGCGGCAGGGTTGCTGGAATCGGTGGCCGCCGGACGCGACAAGGCCGTCGGCCCGGCCGCTGCCGACACCCTGTGGGCACGCCGCGAACTCGCCGTGGCGCGACGCCAGCAAGCGAGATACGCCGACGCGCTCGAGATCGATCGCGCGATCCATGAAACGCGCGTGCGCGTACTCGGTGCGGACCACGCCGATACGCTCTCCGCGCTCGTCGACGTCGGACTCGACCTGCGTCTGCTCGGCCGCGCGGCCGACGCCGTGCGCACCGGCGAGGACGCCGCGGCGCGCGCCGAGCGCGGGCTCGGACGCGACCACCCGACCACGCTCTGGGCCGTGCACACCCTCGGCTACAGCTATGACGCCGCAGCGCGGCCGGCAGACCGGCTCACGGCCGCGCAACGCGTGCTGGAAGGGCGCCGGCGCCGGCATGGCGACGACCACCCGCTGACCCTGGACGCGATGGAAGCGCTGGCTCACGCGCACATGGGGCTCTACCAGTACGACGTGGCGGTCCCGTTGCTGGAACAGCTGGTCGCCGGCTATCGCCGCGTCGCCGGCGCGGCGCATCCGACCACGCTCAGGCTGCTCGGCGTTCGCGGCGCGTTGCTCGGTTACATCGAGGGCCGTGCCGCGGAAGGCCTTGCGCAGGTCGAAGCGGTATGGCGGCAGGTCGAGGCGAATCCCGCGCTTCCCGAAGATTGGCGCCTGGATCACGCGAAGCAGCTCGCGTTCGCCTATGGCGTAGCCGGCAGACATGAGGACGAGGCAAGGCTGCGCGAGTGGATCGCCGCCGCCAGTCGGCGCCTGTACGGCGAGACGCACCCCGAAACGCTCGTCGCGATGGGCGATCACGCCAGCGTGCTGGCCCACGTGGGTGCGCCCGCAAGAGCCCAGGCCATCGCACGCCAGGCCACCGAGGACGCGGTGCGGGAATTCGGCATCGGTTCCGCGGTCGCGGACAGGCTGCTCACCACCCGGATGGCGATCGAAGCGCGAGTCGGGGCGTCGCTCGCCGAGCGGGATCGCACGATCACCGCGCTGGTGGAGTCCGCGGAGAGACGCCGCCTCGCGGGGGAAGCGTCGGACGAGGCGCGTCGCGCCTTCTTCCAGCCCTACTCCCGGATGATGATCCAGCATGCGGCGGAACTCGCCGGCGACGGACGGATCGAGTACGCCTTCGAGTTGTTCGAGCGCGCCAAGGCGCGCACGCTGCTCGATTCGCTGTCGCTGCGACGCGCGGACGAAACCGCGGGCCTCGTCGAGGCGGACCGCGAGCGCCTGCGCGTGCTGGAGGAGCGACGCGCCTCGCTGGACGAGAAACTGGCCGCCGCCGCGGCCGCGGACCGCAACGCGGTGCGCGCAGAGCGCGACGAGGCCGTGCGCCTTCTCGCCGCCTTCCGGCGGGATCTGGAGCGGCGCTACCCCCGCTATGCCCGGCTGCGCGAAGTGCGACTCGCCACGGCACGCGACGGCATGGCGCTGCTGGCCGACGACCAGGCGCTCGTCAGCTACGTCTGGGTGACCGACATGCGCTGGGCGACCGACGAACGGGGAGCGATGCGCGATGGCGCGCCGCGGCGGCTCGGCGCCTTCGTCCTGACCCGCGATGGACTTCGCTACGCGGACCTCGGTACCGGATCCGAGATCGAGCGGCTGGCCCACGCCCTCAGGGCGCTCGTATCGCGAGTGCCGGGGCAGGCTCGGAAACTCGTCTGGCAGCTGCCGGACGGACATTTCGTCGCCAGCGAGACCCCCCCCGCCGGCGCATCCGAGGCGCTCGAACCGCGACTGGTCGCCGACACGCTCGCGGCACTGGTCCTGCAGCCGCTCCAGCCGCTGCTCGAAGGCCGGCGCCGGATCGTGGTGTCGCCCGCGGGCCCCCTCACCCTGGTGCCCTTCGAGGTGCTGCCGCTCGACGGCGAGCCGCTCGTGGCGCGCCACGACGTCAGCTACGTGCAATCGCTCTCGGTGCTGCGGCTGCTGCAGGAGCGCGAACGCGAGATGCGCGGACGCGACGAGCGTCGCCAGCTCTTCGCGATGGGGGCGCCGGTGTACGAAGCGCCGCGCGCCCCTGCGGCGACCCGGGCGGACGTGGGCGCGGCCCGCAACCTCGCCACCCGCGCGGCGCCCGGCGACGTCACGCGCGCCTTCGGTGCGCTGCGCCTGTCGTGGTCCGAGCTGCCCGGGGCCGCGCGCGAGGTCGCCGACGTGGCGGCCCTCTTCCCCGAGGCTTCGCGCACCACCCTGCTGCGCGCCAACGCCTCGGAAGCCCGGCTGCGCGAACTGGACCGCTCGGGCGAACTCGCGAAATACCGCTACCTGCACTTCGCGGCGCACGGTTACCTCAGCACGCAGGTGCCGGCGCTCAGTTCGCTCGTGCTGAGCCAGGTCGGCAACGCGCCCGACTCCGACGGCTACGTCACCGCCGCCGAGTGGACCGCCTTCAACCTCGCGAGCGACCTGATCGTGCTGTCGGCCTGCGACACCGGGGTCGGCGAGGTGGTGCAGGGCGAAGGCGTGATGGGGCTGCCCTACGCGCTGTTCGCCGCCGGCAACCGCAACACGCTGCTGACCTTGTGGCCGATCGTCGACGCGACGACGGCCGAGTTCATGAAGAAGTTCTTCGCGCGGCTGGCGAAGGGCGAGCCGCAGGCGCGCGCGCTGGCCGAGACCAAGCGCGAGTTCCTCGCCGGCCCGCTCGCGCGGCCGGTGTTCTGGGCAGGATTCGTTCTCTATGGCAACTGAACCCGGACGATCGATGGTCGGGGACGGCGCTCGCGCCCCCCCGGGGTCGATTCGAGGAGTTCCTGCCGTACCGGTCGATGCAGCTGAAGAACTGAAAGGAGAATGATCGTGGACCGCAAGGATCGCAACTTCGTGCTCGCCGCGTGCGTGGGCAGCGCAGTGCTCGGCGCCACCGGCTCGCAGTTCCTGTCTTTCCGCGACGCGCACGCGCAGGCCGGCACGCTGCGCACCAGCCGCCTGGAAATCGTCGACAACGCCGGCAGGGTGCGCGCCGTGTTCGCCATCGCCAAGGACGGCCAGCCGATCGTCAGTCTCCTCGGCCGCAGCGGCGAGCCGCGGGCGACCATGAGCCTGGGCGACGCCGACGCGCCGGTGTTCCACATGAATGGTCGCAACGGCAAGTCACGCATGGTCATGGCCCTGGGGGACGCCGACGTGCCGGTTTTCACCATGCATGGCACCGCCGGGCACGACATCATCGGCATGTCGGTCAACGCCGACGATTCCGCCGCCATCAACTTCTCGGACAAGGCCGACAAGGTGCGAGGCTCGATGACGATCGAGAAGGACGGCAGTTTCGCCGTTGAACGCCTGGACGCGAACGGCAAGACCACGCACAGGTGGCCATGAACGCGACGCTTGCGGCGATCTCGACGACGCGTGGCCCTGGCGGGACCGGATCGGCGAGTACGGTTATGCGCCCTTCGACCAGGAGCGCGCCATGCGCCTGAGGGAGGCATTGGGGCAGGCGGCGCGGCCCCGCGAGGCTATCGATGTACGCGCTCCATGACCACGCCAGGCCACCCGCGCGTGTTCGTAGACTTCGACGGCGTCCTGCGCCGCGACGGCTCGCCGCGCGAGCGCCTGGACGCCGACTGCGTCGAGCGCTTCGCCGACTGCGTGCTCGCGCACGACGCGGCGCGCGTGGTCATCGCCTCGACGTGGCGGCTGGTGTTCACGCTCGACGCACTGCGCGCGATGTTTCCCGCGCGCCTCGTGCCGCGCATCGAAGGGGCCACGCCGCAGCTGCGCACCGCGAACGTCAATCGCATCCGTTCCGACGAGGTCACGGCCTACCTTCACGCCGTCGGCGCGGGCGCCTCGCGCTGGATCGCGGTGGACGACAAGCCGGCGCTCTACGGACCCGGGGCGCCGGTACTCGCGGTGGATCCGGTACTGGGCTTCGACACCCGCTGCGCCGAGCGCCTTCGGCAGTGGCTCGCGGGGGCCTGAGGATGCACCGGACCTCGTCGCGGGGAACTGCCTGGCGGATCGAAGGCGCCGGCCCCTCGATCCTGCTGCTGCACGGCGGCGCCGGCAGCGCCACGCACTGGATCCGCAACATCCCTCACCTCGCAGCCACGCGCACCGTGTGGGCGCCCGACCTGCCCGGCATGGGCGCTTCCGGCGACGCGCCCGCGCCGCGCGACCACGAGGCCATCGCCAGCGTGCTGGCCGAGGATGTCGCCGAGCTGATGCCCGCGGGCTCGCCCTTCGACGTCGTTGGCTTCTCGTTCGGCGCGATCGTCGGCGGCTTCCTCGCCGCGCGGCTGCCGGGGCGCGTGCGCCGGCTGGTGCTGGTCGGCGCGGGCGGCCTCGGGCTGCGCGAGAAGAACGAGCGCATCCTGAAGCCCTGGAAGGCGCTCGCCGACCCCGCCGAGCGCGAGGCGGCGCACCGCTACAACCTCGCCATCCTGATGCTGTCGAAGGGCGCCGCCATCGACGACGAGACGCTCGCGCTGTACGTCGCGGACATCACGCGCACGCGCGTGAACAGCGCCCGATCCTCGCGCACCGCCGCACTCAAGGACTGCATCGCGACGCTCGGCATCCCGGTGCACGGCATCTGGGGCCGCGAGGACGTCACCTGCCACGGCCGCTTCGACGACATCCGCGCGATGCTGCTCGCCGCGCATCCACGCGCGCAACTCCTCGTGATCGACGGCGCGGGCCACTGGGTGCAGTACGAGAAGGCCGAAGCCTTCAACCGGGCGCTTGACGCGGTACTCTGCGCCCCATGACACGCGCCCTCCTGCTCTCGGCTGCGCTCGCCGCCGGCGCCGCCTCCGCGGCCGACGGTGACCTGCGCGCCTGCCTGCCCGGCCTGCGCGCCACCGCCATCGCGCAGGGCATCCCAGGCTCTGTTTTCGACTCGGCGACCGCCGGCGTGGAGTTCGACCCCACGGTGATCGAGGCCTCGCAGAATCAGCCGGAGTTCAAGACGCCGATCTGGGACTACCTCGCCGGGCTCGTCGACGACGAGCGCATCGCCGACGGTCGCGCGCGCCTCGTCGAATGGGGCGAGGTGCTCGCGCGCGCCGAGCAGCAGTACCGCGTCGACCGCGCCACCATCGTCGCCATCTGGGGCGTGGAATCCGACTACGGCCGCGTCACCGGCAAGCGGCAGCTCGTGCGCTCGCTCGCCACGCTCTCCTGCGCCGGCTCTCGGCAGGCGTACTTCCGCGGCGAGTTCATCTCCACGCTGAAGATCCTGCACGCGGGCGACGTCGCGCCCGAGGCGCTGGTCGGCTCCTGGGCCGGCGCCTTCGGCCACACGCAATTCATGCCCTCCACGTTCCTCAGGCTCGCGGTGGACTTCGACGGAGACGGCCGCCGCGACCTCGTCTCGTCGATCCCCGACGTGCTCGGCTCGACCGCGAACTACCTCGCGCGTGCCGGCTGGCAGCCGGGCCTGTCGTGGGGCGAGGAGGTTCGCGTGCCCGCGGGCTACTCCGGCACCGCAGGCCGCCGCAACAAGCAGCCCTACGCGGCATGGAAGACGGCGGGCGTCACGCGCCTCGATGGCTCGCCGGTCGACGGCGCCGGGCAGGCCGCGCTGCTCCTGCCCGCCGGGGCGAAGGGGCCCGCGTTCCTCGTCACGCGGAACTTCGACGCCATCTACTCGTACAACGCCGCCGAGTCGTACGCGCTCGCGATCGCGCACCTGTCGGATCGCCTGCGCGGCGGCGCGCCGTTCGCGACGCCGTGGCCGACCGACGACGCGGGCTTGTCGCGGGCGCAGCGCCGAGAGGTGCAGCAGGCGCTCGCCGCGCGCGGCTACGACGTCGGCGCGCCGGACGGCGTGATCGGGCCGAAGTCGCGCGAAGCGATCAAGGACGTCGAGGCGAAGGCCGGCATGGCGCCTACGGGCCGCGCCGGCGGGCGCGTGTACCGGTTGCTGGTCGGCCGCTAGGGCGCGGCCGGGCCCGCGTCCGGCTCGAAGGAAACGAAGAAGGCCGCGCCCTCGCCCGGCGCGGACTGCGCCCAGGCGCGCCCGCCATGGCGTTCGACCACGCGCTTGACGATCGCGAGGCCGACGCCGGTGCCTTCGTATTGCGGGTCGGCGTGCAGGCGCTGGAACATGCCGAAGAGCTTGCCCGCGTAGCGCATGTCGAAGCCGATGCCGTTGTCCTTCACGCGCAGCGCGCGCCGTTCGGCATCCCAGCCGACCTCGACGCGCGGCTCGGGCATCTTCGCCGAGTACTTCAGCGCGTTGCCGACGAGGTTCAGCAGGGCCTGTCGCACGAGCGTCGGGTCTACCTCGACTCTCGGCAATGCCGCGATGTCGACTCGCGCCTGCGGATGCGCGCCCGCGAGCTCGGCCGCGACGTCGGCCGCCAGCGCGGCGAGGTCGGTGGGCCGGCGCTCGAGCTCCGAGCGGTTGATGCGCGCCAGCGCCAGCAGGTCGTCGATCAGCTGCCCCATGCGCGCCGCATTGCGCTCGACCACGTCGAGCTTGCGGCGCCCGTCCGCGGAGAGGCGCTCGCCCTCGTCCTCGACCACCATGCGCGAGAAGCCGCCGATGGCGCGCAGCGGCGCGCGCAGGTCGTGCGACACCGAGTACGAAAAGGCTTCCAGCTCCTTCACCAGCGAGGACAGCTGCCGGTTCGCCTCGGTCAGCGCATCGGTGCGCTCTGCGACGCGCTGCTCGAGGTCGCGGTTGAGGTCGCGGATCTCGGCCTCGACGCGCAGCCGCTCGGTGATGTCGCGCAGCACCGCCGTGTAGAGCACGCCGCCCTGCGTGCGCACGTGCGAGATCGACGCCTCGACGGGCACCTCGGTGCCATCGGCGCGCAGCGCCCACACGTGCCCCAGCTGCGCCATGCGCCGGGCGGACGTGCGCGTCTCGCCGAACTCGCGCATGCGTGCCGCGTGCCCGTCGCGGAAGCGCTGCGGGATGAAGCGCTCGACCGGCGAGCCGACCGCGTACTCCGCCGCGACGCCGAAGAGCTGCTCGGCGGCGGCGTTGAACACGCGCACGCGGAACTGCTCGTCGACGGCGACGATGGCGTCCATCTCCGAGTCGACCAGCGCGCGAAAACGCAGTTCGCTCTCGCGCAAGGCGAGCTCCGAGAGCTTGCGGTCGGTGATGTCCTGCACCACGCCGGTGCGGCGCCCCTCGGAATCGGGCTCCGACAGCGCGTAGACCCAGCGCACCATGCCGTCGGTGCCGCGGATGATGCGGTACTCGCACTCGAACTTCGCCTGCCGCGCCGCCGTCGCCACCGCCTCGGCGACGACGCGCTCGTGGTCGTCCGGGTGGATGACGTCCTTCCAGGCGTCGTAGGTAGGCCGGTCCTGCGGCCGCATGCCGAAGATCGCCTCGGTCACCGGCGACACCGTCCACGACGCCGTCGCGTGGTCGAAGATGAAGCTGCCGATCTGCGCCACCTCCTGCGCCTTGCGCAGCATCGCCTCGCTCTCGCGCAGCAGGCGCGCCGAGGCCTCGTGCCGTGCCTGCTCGCGGCGCCGCTCGGTCACGTCCTGGTGCTCGACGACGTAAAGCGCCCGGCCGCCGGCCGCCGAGCGCGTGAAGCGGGCGAGGAACCAGTGTTCGGCGTCGGGCGAACGGCAGGTGTATTCGTGCTCGTAGCACTCGCGCCGCCCCGCCATGACCTCGCGCAGCCCGGCAGCGATGGCGCGCGCCTCGCCGGCATCCGCGCCGGTGGCGTGCTCGCAGGCTTCGAGGTAGTTCGCGCCGACGATGCGGGCCTCGGGCCTGAGGCCGTTGCGCTCGGCGAACGCGACCCATGCGGCGTTGACCGCGACGATGGTCCCTTCCGCGTCCAGCACGGCGACGTGCGAGGCCAGCGACTGCAGTGCCGCGATCGCGAATTCCCCGGTCAAGCCGGTCTCATGCCCCTTGCCCAACGTCTCCCCCGTGCCGCCCACGGACGCACCCGCAGTGTCGCAGAACGCGGCGCGGGCCGTCGAGGGAATTGGCGCCGGATCCGGCGTGATTTCGCACGTTCGCGCCGACCTCAAAGGCGCTTCGCGACCTCCTCGAGCATCACCTCGGTCGCGCCGCCGCCGATCGCCTGCACGCGAGCGTCTCGCGCCATGCGCTCGATCGGCGTCTCGCGCATGAAGCCGGTGCCGCCATGGCACTGCAGGCAGGCGTAGGTCACCTCGTTCACCAGTTCGCCGCAGTAGGCCTTCACCATCGACACTTCCTTCACGCAGTCGCGGCCCTGCGCGTCGAGCGTGGCCGCGTGCCAGACGAGCTGCCGCCCGGCCTCGACCTTCGCCGTCAGCATGGCGAGCTTCTGCCGGACCGCCTGCTTGTCCCACAGCGTCGCGCCGAAGGCCTTGCGCGTGCGCACGTAGTCGAGCGTCAGTTCCAGCGCGCGCGAGGACTCCCCTATTGCCATCGCGCCGATGGCGATGCGCTCGTTCTGGAAGTTGCGCATGATCGAGTAGAAGCCGCGGTGCTCCTCGCCCAGCAGGTTTTCCGCAGGCACGCGGCAGTCCTGGAAGGCGAGTTCCGCGGTGTCCGAGCAGCGCCAGCCCATCTTGTCGAGACGCCGCGCCACCGTGAAGCCGGGCGTGCCCTTCTCGACCGCGAGGATCGAGATGCCCTTGGAGCCCGCCGCCGGGTCGGTCTTCGCGGCGACGAAATAGAGATCCGCGAGCACGCCGTTGGTGATGAACATCTTCGAGCCGTTCAGCACGTAGTGGTCGCCGTCGCGGCGCGCCGTGGTGCGGATGCCCTTCACGTCCGATCCCGCGTCCGGCTCGGTCACGGCCACCGCGGTGATGCACTCGCCCGAGACCACCTTCGGCATCCAGCGCTCCAGCTGCGCGGGCGAGCCGGCGTTGGCGAGGTGCGGCGAGGCCATGTCGGTATGGACGAGCACGGTGATCGCGAAGCCGCCGAAGCTCGAGCGGCCGAGTTCCTCGGCCAGCAGCGCCGTGGCGCGGGCATCCAGCGCCCCGCCGCCAAAGCGCTCCGGATAGCGCAGCCCGAGGAAGCCGAGCCCGCCCATGCGGCGCAGCACTTCCCGCGGCACTTCTCCCGCTGTCTCCCACGCCGCCGCCTTGGGGACCACCTCGGCCGCCACGAAACGCCGCATGCTGTCCCGCAGCATCGCAAAGGTATCTTCGTGTTCCATTCACCGGAGTATAGTCGCGGCCTGCATTGCACCCGCACTGCATCCCAGGGAGGGAAAACATGAAGAAGACCATTCGATACGTGGTGTCGACGGCGCTCGCCGCAGGCGTTTCTCTTGCGTTCGCGCAGGCGCCGGCGTGGCAGCAGGGAAGGCCGGACGCGCTGAAGGACTCCAAGCTCGCGCCCAACGCCGCCAAGATGACGGTGACGCCAGCGGCCGAGATCCCGCTCTCCAAGCTCACGCTGCCCCCCGGCTTCAAGATCGAGGTCTGGGCCGAGGGCCTCGTCGGCGCGCGCCAGAGCGCGATGAACGACGACCAGTCGAAGTTCTGGGTCGGCACGCGCGGCATCGGCCGAGTGTACGAAGTGGCCGACTACGGCGACCGCCGCAACGTGCGCGTGCTCGCCGACAAGATGAACCAGCCCGGCGGCGTCGCGTTCAGGAACGGCACGCTGTGGGTGTTCGCGATCGACAAGGTGCTGCGCTACGACGGCATCGA
>CAZTXP010000042.1:0-9990 GCA_964617355.1 uncultured Enterobacteriaceae bacterium | reverse complement strand
AGCAGCGCGAAGGGCTGCAGCTGCGACACCGGGATCTCGGCGCGCACGCTGCGCTCGCCGTGCAGGGCGTCGATGACCTCGTTCTCGGCCAGTTCCAGCGCGCGGTCGGTGTCGGGCAGGAACGCGGCCTCGCCCAGGCTCGCGATCACGCCCGTGTCGACGAGGAAGTCCCATTGCGGGTCGCCCGGCGCTGCCTGCGCGACCAGCAGCCGGCGGCCGCGGGCGCGCACGCGCTCGTCGATGCGGATCAGCATCTCCGCGCCGGTGGTGTCGACGTCGTGCACGCGCCGCAGGTCCAGGATCACGTGCGTCGCGCCCTCGTCGAGCAGCGCCTCGATGCGCTCGAGCAGGTCGTCGGCGGTGCCGAAGAACACCACCCCCTCGAGCTCGAGCACGACGATGCGCCGGCCGTGCGCGGCGAGCAGTTCCATCTGCGCCGCGCCGCGCGAGCGGCGCGAGCGCGCGGTGTCGCCGCGCTGCACCTGCCGCACGACCGAGTGGCTCATGTTGACCGCGAACGACAGCACCGCGATCGCGAGGCCGGCGCCGACCGCGAGCGGCACGCTGGCGAGCATCGCGATCGAGGCGACGATCAGCATCAGCAGCACGTCGGTGGCGATGCGCGAGCGGTTGCGCACCCCGCCGCCGAAGAGGCGCCATGCGGTGGCGAGGATCGAGGTGTCCGCGACGCGCAGCGCGATCACCACGAGCATCGCCGCGATGACCGCGAACGGGATCGCGGCGAGCACCGGGCCGAGCGCGGCGAGCAGCGCGAAGGCCGCCAGCGCGTGCGCGATCGTCGCGGCCGAGGTGCGGCCGCCGGCGTCGTGCACCGACTGGCTCGAGGTCAGGCTCATGCCGCCCGGGATCGCCCCCAGCACCGCGGCCGCGGCGTTCGCGAGGCCGCTCCTCGAGAGCGCATTGCGGTAGTCGGGGCGTTCGCCGGTGGTGCGCTCGAGCGCCTTCACGTTGAGCAGCGACTGCAGGGAGACGATCAGCGCGAGGCCGAAGGCAGCGGTGGCGATGCCGGGCAGCGCGGCGGCGAAGGCCGGGCTGTCCATGAACGCGGGGAAGGTCGCGAGGGTGTCGAGGCGCGGCGTGAGCGGCGGCTCGTGGCCGAGCGTGGGCCCGAGGTGGGATCCGAAGCCCGCGGCGGCGAGCAGGTGGTGGGCCGCCATGCCGGCGACCAGCGCCGCGACTGGCGGCGGCACGCGCCAGCGCAGCGCCTGCGCGAGCAGGTGCGTCGCGATGGTGACCGCGGCCACCGCGAAGGCGCCGAGGCGCGCCTGCTGGGGCGCGACGAAGAGTTCCATCAGCTGCGCGCCCGTATGCATGCCGAAGAGTCCCGGCACCTGCGCGAGCAGGAGCAGCACCGCCACCGCGTTCATGAACCCGGCGAGCACCGCGTGCGGCAGGTACTTGACCAGCATGCCGAGGCGGAAGATGCCGATCAGCGCCTGGAAGGCGCCGGTGAGCGCGAGGAAGAAGAAGGTCGCGGCGTACAGGAGCGCCGGCGAGGCGGCTTCCCCGGAGGCCGCGCGCACCGCGCGGCCGACGTCGGTGAGCATCGAGGAGACGAACACCGCGGTGATGCTGACCGGCACGATCAGGCCGATGCCGCGCTCGCCGAACGCGACGGCGAACAGCGAGCCGAAGATCAGGGTATAGATCCCGGCGGCGACGCCGACCGAGGCGAACTCCGCCCCGAGCGGCTGCAGGGTCATCACGCCGAGGGCGACCGACATCGGCACCGTGAGCGCGGTCGCCGCGGCGCCCGCGACGAATTCCTTCTGCAACGGGGGACGGGAGGGGCTCGTCACGGGAGCGCGGAGTTTACAGCGTGCTACGATGGAAGGCCGCGCTGCGGAGACACGCGTGTCGGGAATCGTGCGTCAGGAGATGTCAGGGTCAGGGAGAACGAGATGGGCCTGAAGGACTGGTTCGGGGGCGGCAAGAAGAAGGAGCAGTTCCGCGACGCGGTGAAGGAAGCCGTGTCCGACGGCAAGCTCACCGACGCGAAGCGCGCCGAGCTCGAGGCGCTCAAGGAGCAGCTCGACGCCGATCCGGGCGAGGACAAGACGCAGCTGCGCCGCGAGGTCTACAACGTCGCGGTCGGCGCCGTGAAGGCGGGCGGCAAGCTGACGCCCAAGGAAGAGGCGGAGCTCGCGCGCATCCAGGAATTCCTCGCGCTGCGCGACGACCAGGTCGACAAGACCCGCATGGACCTGCGCCGCCTGCGCATCGTCACCGAGATCAACAAGGGCAACCTGCCGATCGTGTCGACCGAGCACACCGCCCTGAAGGGGCTGGCGCTCGACCCGGGCGAGACGCCGCACTACACCGTGGCGGCCGAGAGCTTCGACGGCGGCGAACTCGGCACCGCGATCGGCTCGCGCTTCGTCGCCACGCAGTTCCGTCCCGGCATGGGGCGCGCGTTCGCGCTGCCGGTGAAGGGCGCGACCTCGAACGGGCAGGGCGTGTTCATCCTCACCAGCCAGCGCTTCATCTTCCGCGGGCCGAAGAGCTACGGCGTCAAGCACCAGCAGCCCGACGAGATCTACCTCTACCGCGACGGGCTGCGGCTGAAGATGAAGAAGACGCAGGCCATGCTGCAGATCCGCGACGAGGCCGTGATCGACATCGTCGGCGCGATCCTGGCGCAGGTGGCGAAGGGGCAGTAGCCCCGGGGCGGGTTATTTCGCGGCGGGTGCGGGCGCGGCGGCGGGCGCCGCTTCCGCGGCCGGCGGCGTGTCCACCAGCAGTTCGGCGTAGTTGAACATCGGCAGCGGCGGCTCGAGCCGCAGTTCGCGCGCCGCCTTCATGCGCACCTGGAACGAGTAGCGCGTCAGCGTCTCCACCGGCACGTCCTGCGGGCGCTTCTTCTGCACCAGGATCTGCTCGGCCTTGTACGCGGTGAACTGGCCGATGCTGTAGTAGCGGCTGACGAGCCCCGCGAGCGCGCCCGCCTCCATCAGCTGCTCGGTGGAGGCGAAGGTCGGCAGGCCGGCCTCGTGCGCCGCCGGGATCACCACCTTCTCGGATATCGTGCCGAGGAACGAATCGGGCGGCAGGTAGAGCCACTGCGCCTGCGCTTCCTTGATCTCGCGCACCAGGTCGGCGGCGCCATCGGCCGTGACCTTCTTCTTGTCGTCCATGCGGAACGGGCGCTCGACGACGGCGAAGCCCTTCTTCGCGCCCAGTTCCTTCAGCTCGTTCAGGATCACCACCGAGTTCTGCTCGGTCGGGGTGTAGAGCACGCCCACCGACTTGAACGGCCGGTACGAGGCCATCGCGCGCATCTGCGCATCGGTGCCGGCGACGTGGTAGACGCCGGTGACGTTGCGGCCGGAGGACTTCAGCGACGGCACGATCTTCGCCTGCACCGGCGCGGCGACCAGCGTGAACACCACCGGGATGTCGCCGATGTTCTTCTCGCGGTCGGGCTTGTCGAACGGGCCGACCACGCCGAGCGTCACCGAGGTGCCCCAGGTGTAGACGAGGTCGGGCTTGGTGCGGCGGATCTCCTCGAGGAACCCGGGCATGCGAGTGGCGTCGCGCGCGAGGTCGCGCCAGGTCACCTGCACCGGCACGCCGCGCGAGGCGAAGTAGTCCTGGAAGCCCTTCTCGATGTCCGTCATGCCGCGGAACGTGATGCCGTAGACGCGGTACGTGCGTCCCGCAGGCGGCGCGTCGGCCGCGGCGGCGGCGAGCGAGAGGCCCGCGAGGGCGAGCGCGGCAAGGCGGGCAAAGGCGTTCACGGCGCCTCCGAGGCGTGCGAGGGCGGGCGCTTGATCACCATGATCAGCACCGCGAACAGCAGGCCGCAGGCCAGCACCAGCGCGCTGATGGCGACGAACGCGCCCTGGTAGCCGTACTGGATCACGAGCAGGCCCGCGAGCAGCGGCCCGAGCGCGTTGCCGAAGCGCTCGAGCATGCGGTAGACGCCATACACCGAGCCGTCGCCGTAGCGCGCGATCTCGTCCTTGCAGAGGTCGGCCACCAGCGCGCTCTGCGAGGCGATCGACATCGCCTGCCCGAAGCCGAGGAACAGCACGACGAGGAAGACGACGAGGAAGTCGCCCGAGTTGAGCAGCAGCAGCCCGCCGATGCCCGAGATGCACAGGCCGAACGCGACCAGCGTCTCGCGCCGCGTGCCGCGGTCGGCGAAGCGCGCCGCGAACGGCACCAGCACGACCATCATGACCGCGTAGACCATCAGCATGCGGCCGGCCATGGCCTGCGTGCTGCCGATGGACACGATGTACAGCGGCACGAGGTAGAAGCAGAAGCCCGTGAGGATCACCTTCGCCGGCATCGCCGCGAGGCCGGTGAGCGTCATGAAGCGCAGGTTCACCAGCAGGCGCGCGAAGTCGCCGACCGAGGGCGGCCGCTCGGGCCGGCGCGAGCCGGAACCCTGCGAGGCCGGCAGCAGCCGGATCGCGAGGATCGACAGGCCGCAGAGCAGCGCCGAGACCCCGAAGGTCATCCGGTTGCCGATGTTGTCGGCCAGGATGCCGCCGACGGGCG
Source organism: uncultured Enterobacteriaceae bacterium (assembly GCA_964617355.1). GTDB lineage: Bacteria > Pseudomonadota > Gammaproteobacteria > Burkholderiales > SG8-39 > CAZTDU01. The sequence goes on along the minus strand of CAZTXP010000042.1, from coordinate 5,463 downwards.
GGCCGCAGATCGTCGCCACCATGATCGCGCCGACGAAGAGCGCGAAGCCCTGCGCGCGCTCCTGCGGGCGCGCGTGGTCGAGGATGTAGCCCTGCGCGGCGACGAACACGATCGCGTAGCCGACCGCGCACAGCGAGCGCCACAGCAGCAGGTCGAGCAGGTTGTGCGCCAGCGCGGTGGCGGCGAAGCCGGCGGTGCCGATGACGGCGCCGACCAGCATCGCCTTGCGGCGGCCGACGCGCTCGCTCCAGGCGCCGAGGAAGGGCTGGCCGATGGCGACGATCAGCATGAACAGCACGATCGGCAGCCCGATCACGATCTGCGGCGACAGGCCCGGCACCGGCACGATCAGCTGGTTGATGTAGCCGGGCAGGAACGAGCGCGACAGTTCCTCGGCGAGGATGAAGGTGAACAGCGGGGCGCGGATGCGCGACATCGCGCCGACGTCCTCGGGCATCGCGGTGGCGTCGGCGCCGAAGCGGTACTTCGCCTGCACCTGCGCCCACGCGGCGCGGGCTTCCCTCAGGCCGTCGGCCGGGGCCGAGCGCAGCTTCGCCTCGAGCTCGGCATAGGCCGCGTTCAGGCGTACCAGCGTGGCGTCGACCACGCCGAGCACGCGGCCCACCTCGTCCTGCGTCTTGGCGTGCGCGCGGCCGCCGAAGTCGCCGCCCTTCACGCGCGTGATGGTGGCGGCGAAGTCGCGCAGGCCGGAGGCGAGCGACGCGCCGGCGAGGAAGTTCAGCAGCTCGAGCGTGAAGAACAGCGCCACCACGAGCACCACGACGACGTCGAGCAGCACCTCGAGCATGATGTCCTGGATGAAGGTCTGCGCGATGCCGATGAGCAGCAGCCCGTGCGCGCGGCCGTCGGTCACGATCGGCATCGTGACGATGTAGTTGCCCGACACCAGCGCCGGCGCGGAGGGCTTCGCACCGGGCTCGAGCGTGCGCAGCGCGGAAGGGCTCGCCGCGTGCGCGTCGAGGCCCGCGGGCTTCGCGCCGCTGCTCCACAGGAGGCGGCCGCGGTCGTCGGTGATGGCGAGGAAGGTGAAGTCCTTGTTCTCGCTGCGCGCGTCGGCGAGCGCCTCCTCGACGCCGTAGAGGGAGCGGAACTCGATGCCGTAGCCGGTGGCCTTGTCGATCAGCGCGTCGACCGAGGCGCCCACGGTCAGCGCCTTCTTCTCCATCTCGGGCACCAGCGATCTCTCGAACTCCCGGTGCGACAGCACCGACAGCACCGCGAGCGCGACGATCATCACCAGCATGATCGCGCCGGTGAGCTTCCAGTAGGTGCGGCGAAGGTACTGCTGCTCCACGCGCTACCTCGCCCCGAGCCCGGCGCGCACGCGCGCCAGCCCTTCGTCGGCGTCCGCCACCGCGGCGCGCAGTTCCTCTACCGCGGGGGCGAAGGCCTCCGGAACCGCAGCGGCCGGGCCGTTCCCGGAGAGCCGGTCGCCGATCGCCTGCATGTCGCGCTCGTAGCGCCGCAAGAGCAGCGTGAGCAGGAGCGCGAGGACGGCCACCGCGGCGACCAGCGTCGCGATGCCGATCAGCACCAGCCGCCGGCCCATCTCGCCGACGTTGCGGTCCACATAGCCGTGGTCGTAGCGCATCGCGAGGTAGCCGACGGTGAGGTCGAAGTTGTTCTTCAGCGAGATGCCGGCGACGAGTTCGGAGGCATCCTCGGCGACGAATTCGCGCGCCTTGCCCTTCAGCGCGACGGCGGCGCCGAGCCATTTGTCGGCGACCTTGCGGCCGACGCGGCTCGCGTCGGTGCTGTAGAGCACCTTGCCGTCGGTGGTGAAGACGTCGATCCCCGTGATCAGCGGGTCGGCCTTGCTCTCGCGCGCGAGCAGCGCCGGCACGGTGGTCAGTTCGTTGAACGCGAGGCCGATGTTGAGCGAGCCCTGGATGCTGTTCTCCACCCCGTAGCCGATGACGAGCATGCGCGTGCGCACCAGCTGCTCGAAGGTCGCCTGGTACTTGTAGAAGTTCAGGAACGTGGCCATCCCGACCGCGAAAAGGCAGACGAGAAAGGCCACGCCGATGAACCGGCTGCGGGTGCTCTGCATCAAGGGCAGGATAAAGATCGCTGGATCAGATACCTACGATTGGATCGCAGGCCCGGAAAGTTTCTTGCAAGGATGGTAACACGGTGTTCGCTCCCGGCCTCAGGTTTCGAACCTAAGTATCTGTAAAAGGGCGGTTTTTGCTGCATAATCCGGCCTCTGTGTGGTAGGGTGGCGCTCGTTTCGAGCGGATTGGCCGGTCGGGAGTGACGCATGGCAGATGACATCAGGTCGTTCGGCAAATCGGACACGACGCAAAAAACGGTCGTGGATCCGGCCTCGCCCCTGCACCAGTCCGACAAGACGGTCGTCGACCCCAACGCATTGAAGCACCGCGCCGCCGCGGTCGACTCCGACAAGACGCAAGTGGATCCCAATTCGCCCGCGCGCCGTGCGCAGGCCGCGCCGTCCCCGGACGCCGAGAAGACCCGCATGCTGCTGCAGGACGTCGGCCGCATGCTGGTCGCCGACGGCGCGCCCGTCGAGAAGACGCGCCTGCTGCTGGGCGACGTGCACAAGCTGGTCGCGACTGCGACGCCGGCGGTGGCGGGCAGCGAAGAGAAGACCATGGCGCTGCTCGGCGACGTGCGCGCGATGCTGCAGAAGGAGGGCGTTTCGCTCGACCACGAGAAGACGCGCCTGCTGCTGGACAGCATCGCCGGCCTCTCGGGCGCACGCAGTGGCGGCGCAGCGGACGGCGGCGACAAGACGGTCGCGAACCCCAAGAGCGCCGGCGCCGCGGGCCTGCCGAAGATCTCGCCCCCGGCGGCCGACGCGGGCCGCACGCGCACGCGGCCGCAGGCCGCGCCATCGGTGACGCTGCCCGTCGGCTACCGGCTCTTCGAGTACCGCATCGACGCGGTGCTGGGACAGGGCGGCTTCGGCATCACCTACCTCGCCACCGACGTCAACCTGAACTCGAAGGTGGCGATCAAGGAGTACCTGCCCGAGGACATCGCCTATCGCAGCACCGACGACTCGGTGTCGGCGAAGAACCCCGAGGACAAGGAGTTCTACGACCACGGCCTCGAGAGCTTCCTCGTCGAGGCGCGCACGCTCGCCACCTTCCGCCACCGCAACATCGTGCGCGTGGCGCGCTTCTTCGAGGCCAACAGCACTGCGTACATGGTGCTCGAGTACGAGCGCGGCAAGTCGCTGAAGAACTGGTGGCTCGACAAGAAGAACATCCTCGAGCGCGACCTGCTCACGCTGCTGCTGCCGCTGCTGGACGGCATGGGCGCGGTGCACGAGGCGGGCTACCTGCACCGCGACATCAAGCCGGACAACATCTACGTGCGCGACGAGGACGGCAGCCTCGTGCTGCTCGACTTCGGCGCGGCTCGCCAGGCACAGGGGCCGGCGGACGAGTCGAACGTGGTGACGCCGGGCTACGGCCCGATCGAGCAGTACTTCTCGGGCGAGCAGGGGCCGTACACCGACATCTACGCGTTCGGCGCCACGCTCTACTGGATGATCGCCGGCAAGAAGCCGGTCGAGTCGCCGGCGCGCATGGCCGAGCCCGACCCGCTGCCGCCCGCCGTCGAGATCGGCAAGGGCCGCTTCAGCGAGCAGTTCCTGAAGGCGGTGGACTGGGCGCTGAAGCCCGAGGCCAAGGACCGTCCGCAGGACATTCCGCACTTCCTCGAGGCGCTGTACGCGGCGCACTCCTCCACGCTCGGCCTGCAGCAGGCGCTGCGCACCGGCGAGGAGGCCGGCGCAGGGGACTCGTGGATCGCCGCGCTGAAGTCACCCGCCAAGCTCAAGGGCAAGTTGGTTCGCAGCGGGCGATCGCTGTTGCGGCCGGGCTCCTGGCCGATGGCGGCCAAGATGACGCTGGCGATGGTGGCGACCGCGCTCGCGCCGATGCTGATCACCGCGTACTACAACCTGAACGGCAGCGTCGAGCGCGTCAGCAAGGCGGAACTGCAGAACCTCGAGCAATTGTCGGCGAGCGTCGCCGGCCGGGTGTCCCAGCTCATCGTCGACAGCAAGAATCTCGCCGCGTTCCTCGCGACCGACGAGGAGTTCATCGACTTCATCGCCGCGCCGAAGGACGAGAAGAAGGCGGGCCTGAAGTCGAAGCTCGACAACCTGGTGACCTCGAACCCGGACGTGCAGCTGGCGATGATCTTCGACTCCGGCGGCACCGCGGTGATCTCGAGCGACCCGCAGGTGATGGGGCGCAATTTCAAGTTCCGCGAGTACTTCCAGGTGGCGATGAAGGGCCAGACCTTCATCTCGGGAATCGTCGTCGGCGCGGTCGCCGGCCAGGCGGGCGTCTTCTATTCCAACCCGGTGTTCGATGCGCAGAAGAACGTGATCGGCGCGGTCGTGCTGCGCATCAAGGCCTCGGCGATCACGAAGATCCTCGATTCCGCGAAACAGGGCAACGACCGCATCCCGTTCCTGGTGGACGACGACGGCATCATCATCCACCACCCGAACGAGACGCTGCTGTACCGCAGCCTGATGCCGTTGTCGCAGAAGACGATGGACGAGATCAAGGCGGACCAGCGCTTCCGCAAGGACCGCATCGAGGACCTGCGCATGCCGCAGCTCGCCAAGGTGATGACCAACGCGAAGCAGGCGGGCAGCCTGTCCTACTTCTCGACCGTGTCGGGCAAGGAGGAGATCGTCGGCTATGCGCCGGTCAGCGGGCACAACTGGACGGTCGGCGTGACGGAGTCGCGCGAGTACTTCGAGGCGCCGCTGAACGAGCTGTTCCGCACGGTGCTCTACTCGGTGGCACTTGTCGGCGCGGTGTTCCTCCTGCTCGCGCTCGTGTTCGCGCGCACGATCGTCAAGCCGATCGAAGAGCTGACGGCGGCGGCGCACGCGCTGAAGGCGGGCGACTACGACAAGGCCGCGGTGGCGGTGAAGTCCACCGACGAGATCGGCCAGCTGGCGCGCACCTTCAACGTGATGGTGGACGTGCTGCGCCAGCGCGAACGCGAGCGCGAGAGGCGGTCGTCGAACCCGGCGTAGCCTGTCTGCAGTACGCGGTTCGATTGCGCGTCGCGGCTGCCGCCACCACGCATCCGCGGGGACGGCCGAGCGAGGCAGCGCGTTAAAGTCGCGCCGATCCCGATCGGATCGGAGGCGCGATGAAAGATCAGGCCGAACCTCGGGCCGAAGGCGTCAAGGCGCAGCGCACAGGTCCCTCGGCATGAGGGACACCGACGCCACGGTGCGCCGCGCCGGCAGCCCGCCGGTCGACCCCGACGCCACTGTCTTGCGCCCGCATAGCCCAGGGCGTGCCCGCGCGGGTCGCCCGGCCGCGCCGGCCGATCACGCCGATACCGAGTTCCCCGCCACCACGGTGTTCGACCCCGACGCGAGCGACGAGCGCGACCCGACCACGATCGTCACGCCGCGCCAGCGGGCACGCTCCGACC
>CAZTXP010000041.1:0-18314 GCA_964617355.1 uncultured Enterobacteriaceae bacterium | reverse complement strand
GCTGGTCGACATCATCGCCGCGCTCGAGCCCACGTTCGGCGGCATCAACCTCGAGGACATCAAGGCGCCGGAGTGCTTCTACATCGAGAGGAAGCTCCGCGAGCGCATGAACATCCCGGTGTTCCACGACGACCAGCACGGCACGGCGATCATCGTCGGCGCGGCGGTGCTGAACGGCCTCAAGGTCGTCGGCAAGGAACTCGCGACCGCGAAGCTGGTCACCTCCGGCGCCGGCGCGGCGGCGCTGGCCTGCCTCGACCTGCTGGTGAAGATGGGCCTGCCGATCGAGAACATCACGGTCACCGACATCAAGGGCGTGGTCTGGAAGGGCCGCACCGAGCTGATGGACCCGGACAAGGCGAAGTACGCCAAGGACACCCCGGCGCGCACGCTGGACGAAGTCATGGACGGCGCGGACGTCTTCCTCGGCCTCTCGGCGGGCGGCGTGCTGCAGCCGGCCTCGGTGAAGAAGATGGCGGCGCGGCCGCTGATCCTCGCGCTGGCGAACCCCGAGCCCGAGATCCGTCCCGAGCTCGCGAAGGACGCGCGGCCCGACTGCGTGATCGCCACCGGGCGCTCCGACTATCCGAACCAGGTCAACAACGTCCTCTGCTTCCCGTTCATCTTCCGCGGCGCGCTGGACGTGGGCGCGACGACGATCACCACGCCGATGGAACTGGCCGCGGTAAAGGCGATCGCGACGCTCGCGCAGGCCGAGAGCTCCGACATCGTTGCCATGGCCTATGGCGACCAGGACCTCAAGTTCGGTCCGGAGTACCTGATCCCGCGGCCCTTCGACCCGCGCCTCATCGCGCACATCGCACCGGCGGTGGCGAAGGCGGCGATGGACTCCGGGGTTGCGCTGCGGCCGATCGCGGACATGGACGCGTACCGCGATTCCCTCGCGCAGTTCGTGTACCACTCGGGCCTGGTGATGAAGCCGCTGTTCGCCGCGGCGAAGGCGGCGCCCAAGCGCGTCGTCTACGCCGAGGGCGAGGACGAGCGCGTGCTGCGCGCGGTGCAGACCGTGGTGGACGAGAAGCTCGCGCGCCCGACGCTGATCGGCCGCCCCGCGGTGATCGAGAAGCGGCTGGAGCAGCTCGGGCTGCGCATCCGCCCGGGCGCGGATTTCGAACTGGTGAACCCCGAGTACGACCCGCGCTATCGCGACTACTGGACGACCTACCACCGCCTGACCGAGAGGAAGGGCGTGTCGCCCGAGTACGCGCGCATCGAGATGCGGCGGCGCCTCACCCTGATCGGCGCGATGCTGATCCACAAGGGCGAGGCCGACGGCATGTTGTGCGGCACCTTCGGCACGCACGCGCTGCACCTGCACTACGTCGACCAGGTGATCGGGCTGCGGCCCGGCGTCAACCACTATGCGGCGATGAACGCGCTGATGCTGCCGGACCGCAACGTGTTCATCTGCGACACCTACGTGACGCCGGATCCGGACGCGGAGCACATCGCCGAGATGACGCTGCTCGCCGCGGAGGAGATGCGCCGCTTCGGCATCCGGCCCAAGGTGGCGCTGCTGTCGGCGTCCAACTTCGGCTCGGTCGACCTGCCCTCGTCGCGCAAGATGCAGAAGGCGCTGGCGCTCCTGCACGAGCGCGCGCCGGACCTCGAGGTCGAGGGCGAGATGCACGGCGACGCCGCGCTCTCGGACGAGATCCGCGCCAAGGTGTTCCCGTCCTCGCGCCTGAAGGGCCCGGCGAACCTGCTCATCATGCCCACGCTCGACGCCGCGAACATCGCCTTCAACCTGCTGAAGACGGCGGCCGGCGACGGCGTGACCATCGGCCCGATCCTGCTCGGGGCGGCTCGGCCGGTGCACATCATCACGCCCTCGGCCACGGTGCGGCGCATCGTCAACATGACCGCGCTCACGGTGGTCGACGCCTCGGCGCCGCGCGCGGGCGGCGAGCAGAGCCTGTTCTGAACGCCTCGCGGGACCGACGTCGATGAGCGTGCAAGCCGCCGGCAATGTCGCTGCGTTCCCGTCGGCGCGGCAGAAGCCGCGCGCCGGCCTCGTCCTCACCGGCGGTGGCGCGCGCGCCGCGTACCAGGTCGGCGTGGTCAAGGCCGTGCGCGACATCCTCGGCAACCCGGTGAAGAACCCGTTCCCGATCCTCGCCGGCACCTCGGCGGGCGCGATCAACGCGGTGACCCTGGCCTGCTACGCCGACAACTTCACGCGCGCGACCGGGAACCTGCTCGAGGTGTGGGAGCACATGCATTGCGACCACGTCTACCGCACCGACACGGCGAGCATCCTGAGGAGCGGCGCGCGCTGGCTGTCGTCGGTGATGCTGATGTCGCGCCAGAACCCGGTGTCCCTGCTCGACAACCGGCCGCTCGCCGACATGCTTTCGAAGAACCTGCAGTTCGAGCGCATCCAGGACCACATCGACGCCGGCGCGCTCTATGCGGTCAGCGTCACTGCCTCGGGCTACACCTCGGGCCAGAGCGTGTCGTTCTTCCAGGGCGGCTCCGGGCTCGAGGGCTGGGAGCGCAACTCGCGCATCGGCGCGGCGGTGTCGCTCAAGCTCGACTACCTGCTCGCCTCGGCGGCGCTGCCGTTCATCTTCCCGGCGGTGAAGGTGCACCGCGAATTCTTCGGCGACGGCTCGATGCGCCAGATCGCGCCGGTGAGCCCGGCGCTGCACCTCGGTGCCGACCGCGTGCTCGTGGTCGGCACCGGCCGGCAGACGGCAGACGGGGCGCGGGCGCGCTCGAACATCTATCCCTCGCTCGCGCAGATCGCCGGCCATGCGCTGAACTCGATCTTCCTCGACAGCCTGATGGTCGACATCGAGCGGCTCGAGCGCATCAACCGCACCGTGGAGCTGATCCCGCCTGACGCGCTCGCGGCGAACAGCATCGCGCTGCGGCCGATCAAGGTGCTGTTCATCTCGCCGTCGCAGCCGATCGAGCGCATCGCCGCGCGCTTCCTGCACGAGCTGCCGCGCTCGGTGCGCTTCATCCTGCGCCCGACCGGGGCGATCAGCCGCTCGGGTTCGAACCTCGCCAGCTACCTGCTGTTCGAGGAACCGTTCTGCCGCGCGCTGATCGACCTCGGCTACCAGGACACCGCCAGCCGCGAGAAGGAAGTGCGCGACTTCTTCGACGGCATTGCCCTCTGAACCGGAGAACGACCATGGCCGACGCGACGCCGCAGGATCCGTTCGAGATGTTCCGCCGCTTGTGGGGCCCGCTCGGCGTGCCGGTGCCCGGCATGGCGATGCCGACGCTCGATCCCGCGGAGGTCGAGAAGCGGATCGCCGACCTGCGCTCGGTGGAGGGATGGCTGACCATGAACCTCAACATGGTGAAGCTCTCGATCCAGGGCCTCGAGCTGCAGAAGACGGCGCTGCAGGCGATGCGTTCGGCCGCGGACGGCGCCAAGGCCGGCGGTACCGGCGACGCCTCGACGGCGAACGCCGACGCGATGAACGCCATGATGTGGCCGTGGGCCGCGATGCAGCAGGCCATGGCCGGAAATTTTCCCGTGCAGCCGCCTGCGGGCGCGACCACGGACAAGAAGGGCGGCTGACCGACGGTCGGCCGCGCGATCCCCGGCAGTTCCAGAAACCGACGCAACGAAGGAGAAGGCGATGACGAAGGCGATCCGTTTCCACAAGACCGGCGGTCCCGAGGTCCTGCAGCTCGACGACGTGGAGGTCGGCGAACCGGGGCAGGGGCAGGTGCGCCTGCGCCACACCGCGATCGGCGTGAACTTCCTCGACACCTACCAGCGCTCGGGCCTCTACCCGATGCAGCTGCCCTCGGGCACCGGCAACGAAGGCGCGGGCGTCGTCGAGGCCGTCGGGCCGGGCGTCACCGCGCTCAAGGCGGGTGACCGCGTCGCCTACACCGGCGGCACGCCCGGCGCCTATGCCGAGGCGCGCCTCTATCCCGCGGACCGCCTCGTGAAGGTGCCGGAGGGACTCTCGGACGAGCTCGCCGCGTCGATCATGCTGAAGGGCATGACCACCTGGTACCTGATCCACCGCACGTACAAGGTCCAGCCCGGCGACACGGTACTGTTCCACGCCGCCGCCGGTGGCGTCGGCCAGATCGCGGTGCAGTGGCTGAAGCACCTCGGCGCCACGGTGATCGGCACCGTGGGATCGGACGCGAAGGCGAAGATCGTGAAGGCGCTCGGCGCCGACCACGTGATCAACTACTCGACCGAGAACTTCACCGCGCGCGTGAAGGAGATCACCGGCGGCAAGGGCGTGCCGGTGGTCTACGACTCGGTCGGCAAGAGCACCTGGGAAGGGTCGCTCGACAGCCTGCGGCCGCTCGGCATGATGGTATCGTTCGGCAACGCCTCGGGCGCGGTGCCGCCGTTCGCGATCGGCACGCTCGCCGGGAAAGGCTCGCTGTTCCTCACGCGGCCGACGCTCAACACCTACATCGCGGCGCGCGCCGACCTCGAGGCGGCCGCCGCGTCGCTCTTCGACGTGGTGAAGTCCGGCAAGGTGAAGATCGACATCAGCGCCCGCTACAAGCTCGCCGACGCGGCGCAGGCGCACCGCGACCTCGAGGCGCGCAAGACCACGGGCTCGGTCATCCTGGTCCCGTAGCCGGCTCCCGCCGCAGCACCTGCGCGAGCTGGTTCGCGAACACCGCGCCCACGACGACCACGCCGCCCGCCAGGGCGGCGTCGGTCGGGCGTTCGGCCAGCAGCGCCCACACCCAGACGGGCGCGAGCACCATCTCCAGCAACCCGACCATGCCGAGTTCCGCCGCGCGCAGGCGATGCACGGCGAGCATCAGGAGCAGCAGTCCGAGGCCCGTCTGCACCAGTCCCATCGCGAGCAGCACCGGCAGGTCCCGCGAGGGCCACGCGATCGGCCACGCGAACGGCACCACGGCGACCGTCGCGAAGAGCGAGGCGATCATGCCGGTGATCGCGGGATCGGGCTTCGACGCGGAGCGTCGCAGGATCAGGTAGCTCGCGGTGAACGACAGGGGAATGCAGAACGCGAGCAGGTTGCCGAGCGCCTCGCCGCCGCTGCCGAAGCCGTCGGAGAACATCAGCGCGATGCCGCAGAGCGCGACGGCGATCGCTGCCCAGGTCGCGGGCGGCGCGCGCTCGCCGAGCAGCAGCCGCGCCGACGCGGTGAGCATCAGCGGCCCGGTGCTCATCAGGGCGGCGGCGTTCGCCACTGGCGTGCGCGTGACCGCGAAGATGAAGAGCGCGAAGGTCGCGCCGAGGAATGCCGCCGATACGAGGCCCGCGACGCCGCCCTCGCGCACGCGCGCGGGAAGTTCGCGGCCGTGCCACCCCGCGAGCAGCGCGAGCAGGAACAGGAACACGATCGCAGAGCGCCAGAACACCATGGCGGCGGGCGGCGTCGCGTCCGCGAGGCGCACCAGCAGGCCGCCGGACGAGAAGGTCGTCGACGCACCGAGCATCAGCAGTACGCCTTGGGTGCGCGGGGTCATCTCGCGCACCGCACAAACGACGACGCCGCCCGGAGGCGGCGCCGGGGATCGGCCGTCAACGCTAGCCGAGGTCGAGCAGGCGCGTGGCCTTGCGCAGGACGCCGCGCGCTTCTTCCTGCTTGCCGGCGTGGCACAGCGAGGCGCCTTCCGCGCGCAGCTTGCGAGCCTCGGCGACGTTCGCCGGGCTTGCCTTGCCCGGGTTGGCGAGCGCCTTGTCGATCTCGCGCAGGTCCTTCTGGCAGGTAGAAGCGAATGCGCCCGAGCAGGCGAGCGCGAGGAGCGGGGCGATCAGCAGGCGTTTCATGGCGGCCTCCGTTTCGATCGCCGCCCGGGGTCGCGGGCGGCTTAAGATGTTGCGCAACGAACATGAAGTGTAACCGACCGGGAGCGCGGCAGGCATGAAGGCGACGCTGGTGCACGACAGCGCGATGGAGTTCGACCTCGACTGGCTGCGCCTTCGATTCGCCTCCGAAGAACCACTGCCCGACATGCTCTACGGCGACCTCGGCGCGCGTCCCGACGGGAATAACCTGACGCCAGCGTCGGTGCTGGTGCCGATCGTGGCGCGCGACGACGGCCTCACCATGCTGCTCACGCAGCGCACGGCGCACCTCAAGTCGCATTCGGGTCAGGTCAGCTTCCCCGGCGGCAAGGCGGAGCCCTTCGATCCCAGCGCCGAGGACACCGCGCTGCGCGAAGCGCACGAGGAGATCGGGCTGGCACGCGAGCGCGTGGAGTTGCTCGGGCGCCTGTCGCGCTACCACACGCGCACCGGCTTTCGCGTCACGCCGGTGGTCGGCATCGTCTCGCCGCCGCTCGAACTGAAGCCGGATGCGCAGGAGGTCGCCGAGGTGTTCGAGGTCCCGCTGACGTTCCTGCTCGACCCGGCGAACCACCAGAAGCACGCCCGCGAGATCGAGGGGCGCCAGGTGCCGTACTGGGCCATCCCGTACGACCGCCACTACATCTGGGGGGCGACGGCGGCGATGCTCGTCAACCTGTATCGCTTCCTCTCGGCGACGCGCCCGTAGGAGACGCGTGCCTCAGGGCAGGCGGGCTTCGACGCCCGCCCAGAAGCGCTTCGCGCCTTCCTCGTTGGTCGCGACCTGCACCGCATTGCGGCAGCGCTCGAGCATCGTCACCAGCGTGCCGCGGTCGGCCGCCGATTCGAGGCGCTCGACGAACGCGGGGCCGTGCGGCCCAGGCAATGCGCGCATCTGCGCGATGGCGTAGCGGCGCGCCGAGGCGAGGGAGCGCTCGGGCGTGCCCGGTTCCTCGGGTGCGCCGGTCGACGCCGCGACGATGAACCCCTGCGCCTCGAGTTCCTGCATCGCGGCATACGCGGCGGCGTTCCCGGCGGCCTTGCCCTTGTCGATGATCGTGCCCGCGGTGGCGCGCCCGTCCACCATGATGAGCAGCGTTCGGGATCGCAGGGGCAGGCCGAAAGCGCGCGACTGCACCTCCTGCTGTCCCTTTCCGGTCTTCACGTAGGTCGCGTTGGGATCCATGCGTTCAGACTTCGCGGCGGTGCGGCGGCTTGCGCGTCGCGCTCGACTGCCGGGCGTAGAGGCGCGAGAAATTGTCCAGCGAATGCAGGTGGGCGTAGATCCGGCCCATGAAGTCCTTGTTCACCAGCACCTTGTGGCTGGCGGGCTTGAGGTCCTTCAGCTTCGCCTCGTCGACGCGGTGCATGCCGGCGAGGCGCACGCCCGGCCGGTTGTCCTCGACGACCTGCATCGTGAACGGCACGAGCAGGCGCAGGCGCGCGAGCGCCGAGCACAGTTGCGCGGTGCGGTCGAGGTCGGCCTCGTACTCGGCGAGCAGTTGCTCCATCTGCGTCCAGCGCGCCGAGGGCTTGCCGCCCGCGCCGAAGAGCTCGACGCCGGCCGGGTCGACGTAGGCCTTCGCCACGCACACCACGCTCTCGCCGTTGGGCTCGCCGTCGACGTAGAGCTTGGAGATGCAGAACGGATAGCGGCGCACGAACGCGGGCAGGTAGGTCGATGGATCCCATTCGCCGGCGTCGTTGACGTAGAGGTTGGATCCTTCCGCGAGCCCGAGCACGATCACCGGCGCGAAGGTCTTGCCGCCGTCGAGCGTGGTGAACACGATCGGATAGTCGCGCGACGCGATCGCGAACTCGGAGACCGACAGCGCGATCGCGTTCAGGCGCCGGCAGAACGCCGGCGTGGTGCCCGAGGGCATCAGCACCCGGTGCTCCTTCTGCAGTGGCACGATGTCGTCGTAGCCGAAGGGCGCGGTGATCTTCATGGCGAGGTCTCGCCGACGGATTGTACTGTGTGTACTGTGCTATCTTCGTCCGGCGCTCCCGCCCCCCCGACCCGCTCCTCGCGTTGAACGTCATCGCCCTCATCGTCGCGCTGCTCCTCGAGCAATGGCGCCCGCTCGGCGACCGCAAGGCCTGGCTGGCGCTGGCCTCGCAGTGGGCGCGTTGGATCGAGGAGTCCTTCAATGCCGGCGAGGAGCGCCACGGGCTCGTCGCGTGGGCGGTGGCGGTGGGCGCCGTCGTGGTCGCGGCCGGCGCGCTGTATGGCTTTCTCGCCTGGGCGCATCCGCTGCTCGCGATGCTGTTCAACGTCGCGGCCCTCTACCTCACGCTCGGCTTTCGCCAGTTCAGCCACCACTTCACGGGCATCCAGTCCGCGCTCAAGGCAGGCGACCTCGACCGCGCGCGCGAGCTGATCGGCGCGTGGCGCGGCGAGCCCGCGGGGCACCGCACCCGCGAGGAGGTCGTGCGCCTGACGATCGAGGAAGCGCTCGCGGCCTCGCACCGCCACGTGTTCGGCGTGCTCTTCTGGTACATCGTGCTGCCGGGGCCGAGCGGCGCGATCCTGTTCCGCCTGTCGCATTTCGTGCGCCGCCGCTGGGGCGGGCTCGGCGCGTTCGGTCGCTTCGCGTCGAAGGTCCACGCCCTGCTCGAATGGCCGGCGGTGCGCCTGACCGCGTTCGGCTTCGCCGTGGTCGGCGACTTCGAGGATGCCGTCTATTGCTGGCGCACGCAGTCCGCGGCGTGGCCGGATCCCGCGCAGGGCATCGTGCTCGCCTCGGGCGCGGGTGCGATGGGCGTGCGGCTGGGGCAGCCGATCTCGTCGGATGGCGGCATGGCGCCGCGACCGGAACTCGGTGTCGGCGAGGCGGCCGACGTGCCCTACCTCGACAGCACCGTCGGCCTCGTCTGGCGCGCCCTCGTGCTGTGGGTGATGCTCTACCTGATCGTCAGCGTGGCGCGGATCTTCTAGCCGCGCGCTCCTCGGCGAGGATGCGCGCGTAAAGTTCCAGCCGCCGCGGCGATACGCCGGCGGCGCGCACGGCGCAGCCCGGTTCCGCGAGGTGCAGGCAATCGTGGAAGCGGCACCCTGCGGCGTACTCGGCGAATTCGCGAAACCCGGCAGCGATCGCGCGATCATCCAGGCCCGCGAGGCCGAACTCCGCCACGCCCGGGGTATCGATCACGTTGCTGTCGGCGTCGAGCGCGTAGAGGCGGGCGGTCGTCGTGGTCTGGCGACCCGCGGAGAGGAAGCGCGAGATCTCGCCGATGCGCACGTCCGCATCCGGCACCAGCGCCTTCAGGAGCGTGGACTTTCCCATGCCGGATTGCCCGGTGAGCACGGTGCGCTGCCCGGCCAGCCGCGCCCGCAGCGGCGAAGCGTCGCGGGCGGCGCTCAACTCCACGACCGGGTAGCCGGCGGCCTGGAACGGTGCGAGGCGCGCACGCGCGTCGGCCAGTCCGGCCTCGAGGTCGACCTTGTTCAGCACGAGCAGCGCGCCGAGTCCCGCCACTTCCGCCGCGACCAGCATGCGGCTGGGCAGTTCGTCGGAGAACGGCGGGTCGCAGGCGACGACGATCGCGACCTGCGTCACGTTCGCCGCGATGACCTTGGTGCGATGCGCGCTCGCGCGAGAGAACGCGCTTGCGCGAGGCTCGATCGATTCGAGGATGCCGCCCTCCAGCACGACGCGATCGCCCGCGACCGGCTGCAGGTCCCGGCGGCGCGCCTTGGCCGTCACGAGCCCGCCGGCGGTGCGCACGAGGCAGTCGCGGCCGTGGCCGGCGACGACCAGGCCCGGCTCGCTCACTCCTGCGCCGCGGCGCGCAAGCGCGCGATGCGCGCCGCCGCCGGAGGATGCGAATCGTAGAACGCCGAGTGCAGCGGATCCGGCGTCAGCGTGGCGGCATTGTCCTTGTATAGCTTGACGAGCGCAGCGACGAGGTCGGCGGACGCGGCGTGCGCCGCGGCGTAGGCATCCGCCTCGAACTCGTGCCGGCGCGAGTAGAGGCTCGACAGCGGCTGCAGGAAGAAGGTGAACGCCGGCAGCACGAGGAAGAAGAGCGCGAGCGCCATGGGCGTGGACGGCGCGCGCACCCCGAGCCCCTCGAAGAACCACGACTCCGCCGCGAGTCGGCCGAGCACCCACAAGAGCGCGAGCGAGAACGCGAACAGCGCGGCGACGCGCTTCCAGACATGATGCCGCCGGTAGTGGCCGAGTTCGTGCGCGAGCACCGCCTCGATCTCGGGCGGTGCCAGCCGCGCGAGCAGCGTGTCGAAGAGCACGATGCGCTTCGCGGCACCGAAGCCGGTGAAGTACGCGTTGCCGTGCGCCGAGCGGCGCGAGCCGTCCATGACGTAGAGGCCGCTCGAGCGGAAGCCGCAACGCGCAAGCAGCGCCTCCAGGCGCGCGGCGATCGCCGGGTCCTCGAGCGGCGTGAAGCGATTGAAGAGGGGCGCGATCAGCGTCGGGTAGGCCACCAGCATGATCAGGTTGAAGCCCGCCCATGCGAGCCAGACCCAGAGCCACCAGTTCGCGCCCATGCGCTCCATCAGCCACAGCACGACCAGCAGCAGCGGCACGCCGAGCGCGAGGCCGACCGCGGCGTTCTTCGCCAGGTCGGCGACGAAGAGCGCAGGCGTCATGCGGTTGAAGCCGAAGCGCTCCTCGACGACGAAGGTGCGCCAGGCCTCGACCGGGAGCTCGATCGCCGAGAGGACGAGCATCATCGTGACGATGGTCGCGGCGCCGTGCCAGAGTCCGCCCGGTTCGGCGATCGCCGCCCAGCCGTCGGCGATCGCCTGCAGCCCGCCGCCGAGCGTCAGGGCGAGCGTCGCCGCGGCGCCAATCGCGATGTCGGCGATCGACAGTCGCACCTTGGCCACGCTGTAGTCGGCGGCCTTCTGGTGCGACTCGAGCGGGATGGTGCCGGCAAAGGTCTCGGGCACTGCGTCGCGGTGGCGGCGCACGTGGCGCGCCTGGCGCAGCGCGAGCCAGACCCGGGTGGCAGCCGTGGCGCCGAGTGCGGCGACGAAGACGAGGGTGAAGGCGAGGGTCACGCGGGAAGGGAAAGATACGCGCTATGCGAGAATAAAGCCATGCCCGCCGACCAGAACAACCTCGTTTGGATCGACATGGAGATGACCGGCCTCGTCCCGGACGCGGACCGCGTCATCGAGCTCGCGATGGTGGTCACCAACTCGCAGCTCGAGATCGTCGCGGAGGGGCCGGTGCTGGTCGTGCACCAGCCCGACGAGGTGCTCGACGCCATGGACCAGTGGAACAAGAGCACGCACGGGCGCTCCGGCCTCATCGACCGCATCCGCGCGACGCGCGCCACCGAGGCCGAAGTGGAGGAATCCGCGCTCGCCTTCCTGCGCGAGCACGTGCCCGCCAGCGCCTCGCCGATGTGCGGCAACTCGGTGTGCCAGGACCGGCGCTTCATGGCGCGCTGGATGCCGCGGCTGGAGGCCCATTTCCACTACCGCAACCTTGACGTGTCGACGCTCAAGGAACTGGTGCGGCGCTGGAAGCCCGAGGTCGCCAAGGGCATGGTCAAGCACAACAAGCACGAGGCCCTGGCCGACATCCTCGAGTCCATCGAGGAACTGAAGTACTACCGGCGCACGGTGATGACGATCTGAGCCGGCGAACTCGCCTCAGCGGCGCGCCCGCGCCTTTTTCTTCGGCCGCGCCGGCGCGGCCTTGCGCGCGGGCCGCTTCGGCGCCGGCGCCACCTCGATCACGCACTCGATCTCGACCGGGATGCCCATCGGCAGCGACCCCATGCCGACCGCCGATCGGGCGTGCCGGCCCGCGTCGCCGAACACCTCGACGAACAGGTCCGAGCAGCCGTTGATCACCTTCGGATGGTCGTGGAACTCCGGCACCGCGTTCACCATGCCGAAGACCTTGACCACGCGCTTCACGCGGTCGAGGCTGCCTAGCTCGTCGCGCATCATCGCGAGCAGGTCGAGGCCCGTGGTACGGGCGAACTGGTAGGCCTGCTGCACCGTGTAGTCCCGACCAACCTTGCCCGAGGGGCGCTTGCCGTCCACGTTCGCCGGGCCCTTGCCGGCGAGGAACATCAGGCCGCCCGCCTGCACGGCGTTCACGTAGCTCGCCACCGGCTGGCTGACCTTCGGCAGCTTGATGCCGAGCGCCTTCAGCTTCTTCTCGGGGGAAACGGCGGCGCTCACAGGGCCACCACCTTGCCGGGGTTCATCAGGTTCTCGGGATCGAAGAGGCGCTTCAGGTCGCGCATCACCGAGATGGTCTCGTCGCCGAGTTCCTTGCGCATCGATTCCATCTTGCCCATGCCCACGCCGTGCTCGCCGGTGCAGGTGCCTTCCATGCGGATCGCGCGGTCGACCAGGCGCGCGTTGAATTTCTTGGCGAGCTCGGTCTGCTCCGGCTTCGCGGGATCGACCAGCAGCATCAGGTGGAAGTTGCCGTCGCCGATGTGGCCGAGCAGCGGCACCGGCGCGATGTAGTCCTTCACGTCGGCCATGGTCTCCTTCACGCATTCGGACAGGCGCGAGATCGGCACGCAGACGTCGGTGGACACCGCGCGCGAGCCCGGCTGGATCTGCAGGCAGGCGAAGTAGGCGTGATGGCGCGCGTCCCAGAGCTGGTTGCGCTCCTCGGGCTTGGTCGCCCAGTGGAAGTCCATGCCGCCGTTCTCCTTCGCGATCGCCTGCACGGTCTCGGCCTGCTCGACGACGCCCGCCTTCGTGCCGTGGAACTCGAAGAACACCGTCGGCGCGACCCGGTAGCTGGTCTTCTTGTACTTGTTGATTGCGTCGATCGTCTTCTCGCAGACGATGTCGCAGCGCGCGATCGGCACGCCGGACTGGATGGTCTGGATCACGGTGTCGGTGCAGCCGTCGACCGACTGGAACGCGCACACCGCCGCGGACATCGCTTCCTGCACGGCGTACAGGCGCACCGTCACCTCGGTGATGATGCCGAGCGTGCCTTCCGATCCCACGAAGAGCCGGGTGAGGTCGTAGCCGGCGGCGGACTTCTTCGGCCGGCGGGAGGTCTGGATGATGCGGCCGTCGGCGAGCACGACCTTCAGCGAGATGACGTTCTCGCGCATCGTGCCATAGCGCACCGCGTTCGTCCCCGAGGCGCGCGTCGCCGCCATGCCGCCGAGGGTCGCGTCCGCGCCGGGATCGACCGGGAAGAAGAGGCCGGTGTGCTTGATGTGCTCGTTCAGCTGCTTGCGCGTGACGCCCGCCTGCACCACCGCGTCGAGGTCGGCCTCGTGCACCGAGAGGATCTTGTTCATCTGCGAGAGGTCGATGGTGACGCCGCCGCGGATGGCGAGGATGTGGCCCTCCAGGGACGTGCCCACCCCGTAGGGGATCATCGGCACGCGGTGGCTGCGGCAGATGTTCACGACGTCGCGCACCTCCTCGGTGGTGTGCGGGTACACCACGGCGTCGGGCAGCGCGTACGGAAAGTAGGACTCGTCCTTGCCGTGGTGCTCGCGGATGCCGGGCGACGTGGTCACGCGCTCGCCGAGCAGCGCCTTCAACTCGGCGAGGACCGACGGATCGAATTCCCTGGGCTTGTTCATGGGTATCTCCGGGGGTGCGTCACTTCAATCTTATCTCGCCCTCGAAGGGCACCTTTACGCCGAGCGAAGGGATCTCCAGCACGACGCGCGCGGGAAAGGATTCGTCGCCCTTCAGCGCGCCGGCGTCGATCGCCTTCTGCACCGCGGTCTCGATCTCGCGCTGCGAATTGACGCCGACGGTCTTGAGGAACTTGCGGATGCTGAGGTTGAAGGTCTCGTAGTCCAAGGTTCAGGCCTCCTGGCCGAGGATGCGGGCGGCGAGCTGCTTGCCGAGCTCCACGCCCCATTGGTCGAAGCTGTTGACGTTCCAGAGTACGCCCTGCGTGAAGGCCTTGTGCTCGTAGGTCGCGAGCAGGCGGCCGAGGTTGCGGGGGTCTAGCGCCTCGAGGTGCAGGAGGTTCGAGGGCCGGTTGCCGGGGTGCTGGCGCCACGGCGGCAGGTCGGGGTCCGACGTGCCGCGCAGCAGCGCCTCGGCCTGCGCCTCGGCGCTCGCCGCAAGCAGGCGTACGTGGCCGGCGTCGCCCTCCAGTCGGTCGAGGACCACGAAGTCCGCCGGCACCACGTGCGTGCCCTGGTGGAGCAGCTGGTGGAAGGAATGCTGGCCGACCGAGCCCTCGGCGCCGAACACGACCGGCGACGTGTGGTACGCGACCGGCCGGCCGTCGTGGTCGACGCGCTTGCCGTTCGATTCCATGTCGAGCTGCTGCATCCAGGCCGGCAGCAGGCGCAGCGCGTGCGAGTAGGGGAGGACCGCATGGGCGAGGTGGCCGAGGAAGTCGACGTTCCAGACCCCGAGCAGCGCCATCAGCACCGGCACGTTCGCGTCCAGCGGCGCGGTGGCGAAGTGCTCGTCGGCCTCGCGCGCGCCCTCCAGCAGCTCGTCAAACCGGTCGACACCGATCGCGCACATCGCGGCGAGGCCCGGCGCAGACCACAGCGAAAAGCGGCCGCCGACCCACTCCGGCATCGGCACGACGCGCCCGGCGCCGGCGGCCTTCGCGGCCGTCGCGTTCGCGGTCGCGGCGACGATGTTGCGGGTGTCGCCCGCCGTTCCCATCCAGCGGCGCGCGCGAGCCGCGTTCATCAGGGTTTCCTGCGTGCCGTAGCTCTTGGAGGCGACGATGAAGAGCGTGCTTGCGGGATCCGCCCCTTCCAGCGCGCGGTCGAGTTCCAGCGGGTCGACGTTGGCGACGAAGCGCACGTCGGGCAAGCCGGGCTTGCGCAGTGCGTCGGCGACGAGGCGGGGGCCCAGGTCGGATCCGCCCACGCCGAGGTTGATCACGCGCTGGTAGCGACCGGCCGCGACTTCGCTCGCCACGGCGCGCATCGCGTCCAGGGACGCATGGACCTCCGCAGGCGCGCCGGCGCCGGCGCGCAGCGCCGTGTGCCCGGCGGCGCGGTTCTCCGAGGTATTGATCGGCGCGCCATCGAGCAGCAGGTCGCGCCATTCGCCCACGCTGCGTTCCTCGGCGAGCTGCACCAGCAGGCGCAGCGTGAGCGCGTTCACCCTCTGGCGCGAGTAGTCGAAGCGCAGGCCGGGCGCGCGCGCGGTCAGCAACTCGCCGCGTCGAGGGTCGCCGTCGAACAGATCCGCGGTGCGCGTGCCCTGCCAGCTCTCCGCGTGCGCGGCGAGCCGAGTCCAGGCGGCGCAGGAATCGGGGGGCGAGGTGTTCATGGATGGCGATAGAGGCGGTAGCGTTCGTGGCGGTCGCCGGGCCTCGCGGCTTCGGCCATCCGGGTCCAGCGAGGCCCGGGAACGCCCGCTTCATCCCGCGGGCCGCCCTGCACGATCAGCAGGCGGCACGCGGTGGGGCGCGACGGATCGAACGGCTTCGCGGAGATGCCGCCATGGTAGCTGAGGGCGGCGAGTTGCGGCACGCCGAGGTGGCGCTGCGCGACGCACTCCCTGGTGCCGGAGAGCGCGGCCTTAAGGTCCAGCGCCACGTGGCGGTACGACTTGATGTGGTCGGCCCACGGGATCCAGAGCATCGAGAACACGCCCCACAGCAGCGCGGTGCCGCCGGCCCAGCGCGTGACGCTACGGGTCGGCGACGGCGCGGTGCGAAAGGCGAGGGCGGCCCACAGCAGCGTGATGGCGAGCGCGACCGCGAACGCGATCGGGTCGAACGACGCCACGAAGCCGGGTGTCGTCTTCGTGAAGTTGTTCGCCATGCGTGCCGGCGTCCCGGTCATCATCGCGAACCAGCCGAACCAGACGATCCCGGCGAAGAAGCCGAAGGTCATGATGCCGAACCAGTCGAGCGCGTTGGTGGCGCCCCTGCGCAGGCTCGGGATCCCGCGCGCGCCGAGCAGCGCGAGCGGGGCGAGCAGCGCGGTGTGGTTGATGTCCTGCGCAGGGCCGGCCACCACGATGCCGGTGAATATCCCGAGGGCGGCGAGCAGCGGGGCGAGGACCCCCGGTTCGCTCAGCTCGCGCCGGCACGACCAGGTCGCCCAGGCCGCGAGCGGCCAGGCCGGCCACGCGAACCAGATCGCAGTGGAGGCGAAGTAGCGCAGGTTCTCCGCGAGGTTGCCCTGCGCGCGCACGCCCGATTCCCACCAGAGGGCGAGCGCCTCGGGGGCCCGCAGCCAGAGCGCGAGGGGCCAGGTCGCCGACAATGCGGTGCCGAGCAGGAACGCAGGTGCGAGGAACGCGATCGATCCCGGCGTGCGCAGGCGAGGCGAGAACGCGTGCACCGCGATGGCCACGCCGAGCAGGACCGCGGCGTGCGTGACCCCGGTGGACAGGAAGGCTACCGCGACCGCGATCCCGAACAGGGCGCCGCGAAGCGCCGGGCGCTCGTCGGCACGATCGAGGAGTCCCAGCGCCGCGCAGGCCGCGGCGAGCGTCGCGAGGTCCGGCACGGTCTCGTGCGCGTGCACGATCAGGCCGGTCGACCCGGCGAGGATCAGCGCGGCGGCAGGCCCGGCGGCCCGGTACAGGAACCAGGCCGCGGCGAGGAAGAAAGCCCCGGACGCGAGGCGCGCCGCATTGTGGAACTGGAGCAGCCCGCCGAACGCCTTCGCGAAGGCGAGGGCCACCCAGTGGTAGAGCGGCGGGTCGTCCAGCCACGGTTCGCCGGCGATGCGCGGCACCAGCCAGTCGCCGGTGACGTGCATCTGGTGGACGATCTCGACGCCGACGACGTCGAAGGGCTTCCAGGGATCGTGCCCGGCGAGGCCCGGCAGCGCGAAGGCGACGAGGATCAGCGCGAGCAGCGCGGGCGACGGCGGCAGGGCGAGGCGCGGGATCATCGCTCAAACGAAAAGGGGCAGCTCGCGCTGCCCCTTCGGCGTGCGAAAGCGGCCGCTCAGGCGGCGGGCTTCTTCGTGTAGCGGCGGTTGAATTTCTCGACCCGGCCGGCGGTGCCGACGACCTTCTGCTTGCCGGTGTAGAACGAGTGGGACTCCGAGGACACCTCGATCTTCACCACCGGATATTCCTTGCCGTCCTCCCACTTCATGGTCTCGCGGCCCTTGGTATCGACGGCCGAGCGGGTGAGGAAGGTGTGGTTCGCCGTGGTGTCGTGGAAGATCACCGGCTGGTACACGGGGTGGATTCCGGATTTCATGGCAGGTCCGCGTCTGGAAAAACGATAAGTATACGCAAATCAGTGACTTATTGCAAGCCCGGGCGACCGGGCCGAGGCGCTTAGCCGCGCCGCATCGAGTCGAAGAATTCGTTGTTGTTCTTGGTCGCGCGCAGCTTGTCGATGAGGAACTCGGCCGCTTCGAGTTCGTCCATCGGGAAGAGGAGCTTCCTCAGCACCCAGACCTTCTGCAGGATCTCGGGCTTGAGGAGCAACTCCTCCCGGCGGGTACCCGAGCGGTTGACGTTGATTGCCGGGTAGATGCGCTTCTCGTGCATGCGGCGATCGAGGTGCACCTCCATGTTGCCGGTGCCCTTGAATTCCTCGTAGATCACGTCGTCCATGCGGCTGCCGGTGTCGATCAGCGCGGTGGCGACGATGGTGAGGCTGCCGCCTTCCTCGATGTTCCTCGCCGCGCCGAAGAAGCGCTTCGGGCGCTGCAGCGCGTTGGCGTCCACGCCGCCCGTGAGCACCTTGCCCGAGGCCGGCACCACGGTGTTGTAGGCGCGCGCGAGGCGGGTGATCGAGTCGAGCAGGATGACGACGTCCTTCTTGTGCTCGACCAGGCGCTTGGCCTTCTCGATCACCATCTCCGCGACCTGCACGTGGCGCGAGGCCGGCTCGTCGAACGTGGAGGCGACCACCTCGCCGCGCACCGTGCGCGTCATCTCGGTCACTTCCTCCGGGCGCTCGTCGATCAGCAGCACGATCAGCACGATGTCCGGGTTGTTCGAGACGATGGCGTGCGCCATGTGCTGCAGCATCACGGTCTTGCCGGCCTTCGGCGGCGACACGATCAGGCCGCGCTGGCCCTTGCCGATCGGCGCGATGATGTCGAGCACGCGGCCGGTGAGGTTCTCCTCGGCCTTGATCTCGCGCTCCAGCTTGAACGGCTTGTCGGGGTGCAGCGGGGTCAGGTTCTCGAAGAGGATCTTGTTCTTCGAGGTCTCGGGCGACTCGCCGTTGACCTTGTCGACCTTCACCAGCGCGAAGTAGCGCTCGCCGTCCTTCGGCGTGCGGATCTCGCCCTCGATCGAGTCGCCGGTGTGCAGGTTGAAGCGGCGGATCTGCGAAGGGCTGACGTAGATGTCGTCGGGGCTCGCGAGGTACGAGGTGTCGGGCGAGAGCAGGAAGCCGAATACGTCTGGCAGCACCTCCAGCGTGCCGTCGCCGAAGATCGCCTCGCCCTTCTTCGCCTGGTTCTTCAGCAGCGCGAAGATCAGCTCCTGCTTGCGCAACCGGTTGGCGTTCTCGAGCTGGTTCGCCACCGCCGGCTCGACGAGTTCGGAAACGTGGAGGGACTTCAGTTCGGAAAGATGCATGGAGGGATGCGAGAACGCCTGTGCGCGGTGGTCCGCGCGGTTTCTAGTTGGGAGTGTCTGAGCCGGTCC
>CAZTXP010000040.1:0-10582 GCA_964617355.1 uncultured Enterobacteriaceae bacterium | reverse complement strand
GCCGATGTCGCCGACCAGCGGCGCGTCGATCTTCACGTTGCTGTCGGCCTCCTGCGGCGAGATGTCGACCTGGATGAACTTCTGCCCGCCCCAGGCCTTCGAGGACTTGCCGCCCCAGGTCTTGCCCTTGCCGTGCGACAGCAGCCAGTTCAGGCGCGCGCCGACGAGCAGCACCACGTCGGCCTCCGGCAGCACGAACGAGCGCGCGGCCGACGCGCACTGCTCGTGCGTGTCGGGCAGCAGGCCCTTGGCCATCGACATCGGCAGGTAGGGGATGCCGGTCTTCTCGACCAACGCGCGGATGTCCGCGTCGGCCTGCGCGTACGCCGCGCCCTTGCCGAGCAGGATCAGCGGCTTCTTCGCCGACTTCAGCAGCGCGAGCGCGCGCTGCACCGCGTCCGGCGCGGGGATCTGGCGCGGCGCCGGGTCGACCACCTCGATCAGCGAACCGCGACCGGCCGCCGCCTCGAGGGACTGCGAGAACAGCTTCGCCGGCAGGTCGAGGTACACGCCGCCGGGGCGGCCCGACACCGCGGCGCGGATCGCGCGCGCGATGCCGACGCCGATGTCCTCGGCGTGCAGCACGCGGTAGGCGGCCTTCGCCACCGGCTTGGCGATCGCGAGCTGGTCCATCTCCTCGTAGTCGCCCTGCTGCAGGTCGACGATCTCGCGCTCCGACGAGCCGCTGATCAGGATCATCGGGAAGCAGTTCGTGGTCGCGTGCGCGAGCGCGTTCAGGCCGTTCAGGAAGCCCGGCGCCGACACCGTGAGGCAGATGCCCGGCTTCTGCGTGAGGAAGCCCGCGATCGACGCGGCGTAGCCCGCGTTCTGCTCGTGGCGGAACGCGATCACGCGCATGCCTTCGCCCTGCGCACGGCGGGTGAGGTCGGTGATCGGGATGCCCGGCAGGCCGTAGATGGTGTCGATGCCGTTCAGCTTGAGGGCATCGATGACGAGCTGGAAGCCGTCCACGACGGCGGCGGCGGAATCGGCGACTTGCGGTTCGACGGTGCCCATATGGCTCTCCCTCGGAGCGGGGGTGGAAAGTCGGAGGCGGATTCGAGAGGCGCAAATGATAGAGAGAGCCCTCGCGGGGGGCCCTTGACTGCGGTCAAGATTCGCCCGGCGCGTCGACTACAATCGCCCGATCCCCTAGTGCCGCACGCCGCCATGGCCGCCTTCACGTCCCATCCCCAGCGCAACGCACTGCGGCAACTCCTGCGCAGCAACCGCCTGCTGGCCGAGATGCGCGCCGACCAGTGGGAGGAACTCGAGCCGCTGCTGACCATCGCCGACTACCGCAAGGGCGACCGCCTGGTGCGCCAGGGCGACGAGGACATGCGCCAGTTCTTCATCCTCGACGGCATGCTCAAGCGCGTGGTCTCCAACCCGGAGGGGCGCGAGATGATCCTGCGCTTCGCCGCCGAGACCGACATGGACACCTCGTACGCGGCCTGGCGGCTGCGCACGCCGGTGCCGTACTCGATCGTCGCGGTGACCAAGGTGCGCGCCGCCGAACTGCCCATGCCGCAATGGGTCGACTTCCTCGACCGCCACGAGGCGGTGAAGGCGCGCTTCGAGTACGAGGTCATGAAGCTGATGTCGGAGGTGATGACGCACACCATCACGCTCCACCTGCTGAACGCGCCCGGGCGCCTGCAGCGCTTCCACCGCAAGCACCAGGAGCTCGCCTCGCGCATCCCGAAGAAGGAACTGGCGGCGTTCCTGAACCTCACGCCCGAGACGCTGTCGCGCCTGAAGCAGAAGCTCGGCGGGGATTAGGGAACGAGGGGCGCTGCACGCCCCTCGTGCGCCCCGGCAAGAAGGTTCTACGGCCAGCCCCGGGCAAGCCGGGTGCGCGCTCAGCCGCCCTTGGCCTTCTCCGCGGCGCGCAGGCGATCCTTGACGAAGCCGAGGATCGGCCACGCGAGCAGCGCGAGCGCCAGCGTCGTCATCGTGCCGACCAGCCCGTTCGAGAAGAACACGCTCATCTCGCCCTGCGACACCAGCATCGCCTGCCGGAACGAGGCCTCGGCGCGGTCGCCGAGCACGATCGCGAGCACCATCGGCGCGAGCGGGTACTGCAGCTTCTTGAACGCGTAGCCGATGACGCCGAAGACGACCATCATCCAGACGTCGAACATCGAGTTGTGGACGGTGTAGGCGCCGATCGCGCAGATCACCATGATCACCGGCGCGATCACCGCGAACGGGATGCGCAGGATCGCGGCGAAGAGGGGCACGCAGGTCAGCACCACGATCAGGCCGACGATGTTGCCGAGGTACATCGAGGCGATCAGTCCCCAGACGAAGTCCTTCTGCTCGACGAAGAGCAGCGGCCCCGGCTGCAGGCCCCAGATCAGCAGGCCGCCGAGGAGCACCGCGGCGGTGGGCGAGCCCGGCACGCCGAGCGTGAGCATCGGCAGCAGCGCCGAGGTGCCCGCGGCGTGCGCCGCGGTCTCCGGCGCGACCACGCCTTCGACCTGCCCGTTGCCGAACTTCGCGCCGTCCTTCGAGAAGCGCCGCGCCACGCCGTAGGCCATGAACGACGCCGGCGTCGCGCCGCCGGGGACGATGCCCATGAAGCAGCCGACCGCGGACGAGCGCACCGAGGTGAGCCAGTACTTCGGCAGCTCGCGCCAGGTCTCGAGCACGACCTTGGTGTTGAGCTTCGCCTCCTTGCCCTTGAACGCAAGTCCTTCCTCGAGCGTCAGCAGGATCTCGCCGATGCCGAACAGGCCGATCACCGCGATCAGGAAGTCGAAGCCGTTCAGCAGGTGCGTGGAACCGAAGGTCATGCGCAGCGCACCCGTCACCGGGTCGCTGCCCACCGCGGCGAGCGCGAAGCCGAGCATCATCGAGGCGAGCGTCTTGAACGGCGGCTCCTTCGACATGCCGACGAACGCGCTGAAGGTGAGCAGGTACACGGCGAAGAACTCGGGCGGCCCGAACTCGAGCGCGAACTTCGCCACCACCGGCGACAGGAAGGTGATCAGGATCACCGCCACCAGCGCGCCCACGAACGACGACGTGAACGCCGCGGTCAGCGCCTCGCCCGCCCTGCCCTTCTGCGCCAGCGGGTAGCCGTCGAAGGTGGTCGCCACCGACCACGGCTCGCCGGGGATGTTGAACAGGATCGAGGTGATCGCGCCGCCGAAGAGGGCGCCCCAGTAGATGCACGACAGCAGGATGATCGCCGAGGTCGTGCCCCCGGGCACCTGAGACATGCCGAAGGTGAGCGGCAGCAGGATCGCCACGCCGTTGGCGCCGCCGAGTCCCGGCAGCACGCCGATGATCACGCCGAGGATCACCCCGGCGAACATGAGGAGCAGGTTCTTGAAGCTGAGGGCGACCGCGAAGCCCTGGAACAGCGCCTGGAGCTCTTCCATCGCCTACCCCAGCCCCACGAGCGATTCCAGCGGCCCCTTGGGCAGCGGGATCTTGAACCACACCTCGAACACGACGTAGAAGAACACGCTGTTGCCGATCGACACCGCCGCGACCTTCCACCACGCGTACTGGCCCAGCCAGCGCATGAAGAACGCGATGAACGCGATCGAGGCGACGTAGATGCCGATCCACGAGATCGCGGCCGCGTAGATCGCGGTCGGCACCAGCACCGCCAGCACCATCTTCAGCTGGCCGACCTCGACGAAGACCTTCCCCGCCACCTTGGGACCGAAGCCACGCACCAGGTTCACCAGCGACGAGCCGCAGATGATGAGGCCGATGTAGAAGGGCAGGTAGCCCGCCTGCGGGCCGTCGTCGGCCCACTTGGCACCGAGCCGCAGGCTGTCCCAGATCACCAGCGCTCCGATGGCGAAGAAGAGGACCGCCGCCACCACCTCGGCGGTCTTCTGCGTGCATGCGGCGCGCGTCTGCGGCCCCCCTCCGTCCGACATGGCCTCCCCCTCCCCGGTCCGCGTCCCGTCGCGCCCCTGGCTACTTCTTGCCGGCGATGAAGCCGGCGGACTTCATCAGCGAGATGTGCCGCGCCTCCTCGCGCGCCACCCAGTCGGCGTACTCCTTGCCGTTGAGCGCGGTCTGGTTGAACGCGCCCTGCTCCATGAACTGCTTCCAGTCGGCGGTCGCGCGCACCTTGGCGAACAGGTCGACGTAGTACTTGACCTGGTCGTCCGTGACGCCGGCCGGCATGAAGATGCCGCGCAGCATCAGGTAGTCGACGTCGAGCCCCGACTCCTTGCAGGTCGGGATGTCGGCCCACGCCATGCCGCCGGCGACCTTCTCCTTGTACGGCATGCGCTTCGGGTCGAACACGCAGAGCGGCTTCAGCTTGCCGGCACGCCACTGCGCGACCGCCTCGATCGGGTTGTTCACCGTCGAGTCGACGTGATTGCCGACGAGCTGCACCGCGACGTCGCCGCCCCCGCGGAACGGGATGTAGGTGAACTTCACCCCCGCCTGCTGCTCGATCGCCGCGGTGATGATCTGGTCCTCCTGCTTGGCGCCCGTGCCCGCCATCTTCATCTTGCCCGGGCCGGCCTTCTTCACCGTGTCGATGTACTCCTTCGGGCTCTTGTAGGGCTTCGACGCGTTCACCCACAGCACGAACTGGTCGAGCGCGAGCATCTGCACCGGCGTGAGGTCGCGCCAGTTGAACGGCGTGTCGGTCGCGAGCGGCGTGGTGAAGAGGTTCGACAGCGTGATGATGATCTTGTGCGGCTCGCCCTTGGCGCCCTTCACGTCGAGGAAGCCCTCGGCGCCGGCGCCGCCGGCCTTGTTGACGACGACCATCGACTGCTTCATCAGCTTGTTCTTGGCGATGATGGCCTGGACGATGCGCGCCATCTGGTCCGCGCCGCCGCCGGTGCCGGCGGGCACGATGAATTCCACGGTCTTGGTCGGCTCCCAGGCCTGGGCCGCCATCGGAATCGCGAGCGCCAAGGCACCCGCGACGATCGAACGAGCGAAAACGTTGCTCATGAAGGACTCCTCCAAAGTTGCTCCCCTTGCCGGCCGGCGCTCTTCTCCACCGCGGCGCCGGAACGTCGAAATTGTCGCCACCAGCCCTGCGCGAGGGCCTTGACTGCGGTCAAGAAGCGCCGGATTCCTGGTGCGCCGCCTTGCGCTTCGCGATCCCATTCCCGATCAGGACCACCGCCGCGGCGCCGATCACGCCCAGGATCATCTCGAGCGGGACGCCGGCGACGCGAGGCACGCCCTTGTCGTCGAACCCGACCCCGAGCGCGGCGATCCAGTCCTTCAGTGCGGGATCGCTGACCAGCATCTCGCCGGCGACGAAGCCGAGCAGGCCGCCGCCGATCGTGATGATCACCGGGTAGCGCTCCATCAGCTTCAGCAGCAGAGTCGAGCCGAAGATCACGAGCGGGATCGAGATCGCGAGGCCGAGGATCAGCAGCGTCAGGCTGCCGCCGGCCGCGGCCGCGACCGCGATCACGTTGTCCAGGCTCATCACCAGGTCGGCGATCAGGATGGTCTTGATCGCGGCCATCAGGTTGTCGCTGGAATCGACGTTCTCCTCGTCGTCCTCGGGCACCAGCAACTTGATGCCGATCCAGAAGAGCAGCACGCTGCCGATCAGCTTCAGCCACGGCAGCGCGAGCAGCTTCACCGCGAAGATCGTGAGCACGATCCGCATCACGATCGCAGCGCCGGAACCCCAAAGGATTGCGGCCTTCTGCTGCTTGGGCGGCAGCGACCGCGCCGCGAGCGCGATCACCACCGCGTTGTCGCCCGAGAGGACGATGTTGACGCCGATGATCTTCAGCAGGCCGATCCAGAACGCTTCCGACGCCATTTCCGCGAACATCCCGGGCTTCCTCCCCTGATTTGAGCCGGGCTATTCTAGAACAGGCCGACGACCTTTCCGTCGACGAGATCGATCTTCGCCGCCGAGGGCACCTTCGGCAGGCCCGGCATGGTCATGATGTCGCCGCAGATCATCACCACGAACTCCGCGCCCGCGGCGAGGCGCACCTCGCGGACGTTGACCACGTGGTTCGACGGCGCGCCGCGCAAGGCGGCGTCGGTCGAGAACGAGGACTGCGTCTTCGCCACGCACACCGGGTAGTGCCCGTAGCCGTCGTCCTGCAGCTTCTTGATCTGCGCGCGCACCTTTGCATCCGCCGTCACGTCGGAGGCGCGATAGACCTTCTTCGCGATCTTGCCGATCTTGTCCCACAGCGTGTCCGCGTCCTCGTAGACGAACTGCGGGCTCGACTTCTGCTCGCAGAGCTCGACCACGATCTTCGCCAGGTCGGCCGCGCCCTTGCCGCCGTCGCCCCAGTGCGTGGCGAGCACGACGCGCGCGCCGAGCTTCTTCATGCGATCGGTGACGAAGGCGATCTCGGCCTCGGTGTCGAAGGTGAAGCGGTTGATCGACACCACGCAGGGGATGCCGTAGACCTTGCTCACGTTCTCGACGTGGCGCTCGAGGTTGACGATGCCCTTCTCCAGCGCGGCGAGGTTCTCCTTGGAGACTTCCTTCACGTCGACGCCGCCGTGGTACTTCAGCGCGCGCATCGTCGCCACGATCACCGCCGCGCTCGGGCGCAGGCCGGTCTTGCGGCACTTGATGTCGAGGAACTTCTCGGCGCCCAGGTCGGCGCCGAAGCCCGCCTCGGTGACCACGTAGTCGGCCAGCTTCAGCGCGGTCTGCGTCGCGATCACCGAGTTGCAGCCGTGCGCGATGTTGGCGAACGGGCCGCCGTGCACGAAGGCCGGGTTGTTCTCGAGCGTCTGCACCAGGTTCGGCGCCAGCGCGTCCTTCAGCAGCACGGTCATCGCGCCGTGGCCGTTCAGGTCGCGCGCGCGCACCGGCTTCTGGTCGCGGGTATAGCCGACGACGATGTTGCCGAGGCGGTTCTTCAGGTCCTCGAGCGAGGTCGACAGGCAGAAGATCGCCATCACCTCGGAGGCGACGACGATGTCGAAGCCGTCCTGGCGCGGGTAGCCGTTGGCGGTGCCGCCGAGCGCGATCGTGATGTCGCGCAGCGCGCGGTCGTTCATGTCGACCACGCGGCGCCACTGGATGCGGCGCACGTCGATGCCGAGCTCGTTGCCGTGGTTGATGTGGTTGTCGATCAGCGCGGCGAGCAGGTTGTTGGCCAGCGCGATCGCCGAGAAGTCGCCGGTGAAGTGGAGGTTGATGTCCTCCATCGGCACGATCTGCGCGTAGCCGCCGCCGGCCGCGCCGCCCTTGACGCCGAACACCGGCCCGAGCGAGGGCTCGCGCAGGCAGATGATCGCCTTCTTGCCGATGTAGTTGAGCGCGTCGCCCAGGCCCACCGTGGTGGTCGTCTTGCCCTCGCCGGCCGGCGTCGGGCTGATCGCGGTGACCAGCACCAGCTTGCCGTTCGGCTTGCCCTTCAGCGAGTCGATGTACGGCAGCGACACCTTGGCCTTGTAGTGGCGGTAGGGCTCGAGGTGGTCTTCCGAGATGCCGAGCTTGTCCTTCGCGACCTGCGCGATGCGCTGGAGCTTGGCGGCCTGGGCGATTTCGATATCGGAGGGCATGGAGCGTTCCTTCGTTGAGGTAGCGGGAAACCGGTGGCGCAATATAGGCGAGCGTTCCCGCGCGGGCCCTTGACTGCGGTCAAGACGCGGGAATGACCGAGGTCAAGCGGTTGCAACGAGGACGCGCGCCGCCGGTCGCGAACCGCGACGCTCAGCCGTGCAGCGCGCGCAGCGTCTCGCCCTTGCCGTAGCCCGGATGCCCCGGTGCTGCACCGCCGCGAGTGACCTTCACCGCGCAGTACTTGAACTCCGGGATCTTGCCGAACGGGTCAAGCACCGGGTTGGTGAGTTCGTTCGCCGCCGCCTCGTAGAAGGCGAACGGGATGAACACCGCGCCCCGCGGCGTGCCCTCGTCGGCACGCGCATAGAGCGAGATGCGGCCGCGGCGCGAGGCCACCGTGATCACGTCTCCGGGCTTCGCGCCGAGCGCGTCGAGATCGAGCGGGTGCATCGACACCGTCGGCTGGGGCTCGATCGCGTCCAGCACGCCCGAACGCCGCGTCATGCTGCCGGTGTGCCAGTGCTCCAGTTGCCGACCGGTGATCAGCACCATCGGGTAGTCGTCGTCGGGCCGCTCGGCGGCGCTGATCAGGTCGGCCGGCACGAACTTCGCGCGCCCGGTGGCGGTCGGGAAGTGCGTGACGAACACCACCGGCTGGCCGGCGTCGCCCTCGTTCTCGCACGGGTAGGTGACGCTCGAGTCGCGCTCGAGGCGCTCCCAGGTGATGCCGTGGATCGAGTTCATGCACTGGCGCATCTCGTTCCAGACGTCCTTCGGGCCGGCGTAGTTCCAGTCGAGGCCGAGGCGGCGCGCGATCTCCTGGATCAGGTCGAGGTCGGGTCGCGCGAGTCCGGGCGCCTCGAGCGCCTTGCGGCCGAGCTGCACCATGCGGTCGGTGTTGGTGACCGTACCGTCCTTCTCCGGCCACGCGGTGGCCGGCAGCACGACGTCGGCGAGATACGCGGTCTCGGTGAGGAAGATGTCCTGCACCACGAGGTGATCGAGGTGCGCCATCGCCTCGCGCGCGTGCGTCGCGTCCGGGTCGGACATCGCCGGGTTCTCGCCCATGACGTACATGCCGCGGATCGTGCCCGCCTTGGCCGCGTTCATCACTTCGACCACGGTGAGGCCCGGCTTGGTGTCGAGGGTCGTGTTCCAGAACGCCGAGAAGCGCTTGTTCGCCTCCGGGTTGTCGACGCGCTGGTAGTCGGGGAACATCATCGGGATCAGGCCCGAGTCCGACGCGCCTTGCACGTTGTTCTGCCCGCGCAGCGGATGCAGGCCGCAGCCCGGCCGTCCGATCTGGCCGGTCGAGAGCACGAGCGCGATCAGGCAGCGCGCGTTGTCGGTGCCGTGCACGTGCTGCGACACGCCCATCCCCCAGAGCACCATCGAGCCCTTCGAGGTCGCGAAGAGCCGCGCCACCTCGCGCAGCTTCGCCGCCGGGATGCCGCAGATCGGCGCCATCCGCTCCGGCGAATACTTCTTCACGTTCTCGCGCAGCGCTTCGTAGCCCGAGGTGCGGTCGCGTACAAACGCCTGGTCGACCAGCCCTTCCTCGACGATCACGTGCAGCATCGCGTTCAGCATCGCGACGTCGGTGTCGGGATTGAACTGCAGCACGTGCGCCGCGTGGCGCGCGAGGTCGGTGCGGCGCGGGTCGGCGACGATCAGCTTCGCGCCGCGCTTCACCGCGTTCTTGATCCACGTAGCGGCGACCGGGTGGTTCGAGGTCGGATTGGCGCCAATGAGGAAGATCACCTCGGCGTGCTGCACGTCGTTCACCGGGTTCGACACCGCGCCGGAGCCGATGCCCTCGAGCAGCGCCGCCACCGACGAGGCGTGGCACAGGCGAGTACAGTGATCCACGTTGTTGGTGCCGAAGCCGGTACGCACCAGCTTCTGGAACAGGTAGGCCTCCTCGTTGGAGCCCTTCGCCGAGCCAAAGCCCGCGAGCGCGTAACGACCGTGCTCGTCGCGGATGCGCGCGAGGCCCTTGCCGGCCAGGTCGAGCGCCTCCTCCCAGCTCGCTTCGCGGAACACCTCCGACCAGTTGGCGGGGTCGACCTTGAAGTCGGCGGTCTTCGCCACGCCGGGCTTCCTCACGAGGGGCTTCGTCAGGCGGTGCGGGTGGTGCGCATAGTCGAAGCCGTAGCGCCCCTTCACGCACAGGCGGTTGTGGTTCGACGGGCCGTCGCGGCCTGTGACGTACGCGACCTTGTTGTCCTTCACGTGGTAGGTGAGCAGGCACCCCACGCCGCAGAACGGGCAGACCGAGTCCACGGTCTTGTCGGCCTTCGCGAGGCCCGCGTCGCGCGCCGGCATCAGCGCGCCGGTCGGGCAGGCCTGCACGCATTCGCCGCAGGCCACGCAGCTCGACTCGCCCATCGGGTCGTCGAAGTCGAACACGATCTTCGAGTGCTCGCCGCGCCACGCGTAGCCGATGACGTCGTTCACCTGCTCCTCGCGACAAGCGCGCAGGCAGCGTGTGCACTGGATGCAGGCGTCGAGGTTCACCGCCATCGCAGGGTGCGAGACGTCGGACGTCGGCTGCTCGCGCGCCGGGAAGCGCGGCCGGCCGACGCCGAGCTTCTTCGCCCACTGGTCCAGCTCCGAGTCGACGCGGTAGTGGGTCTCGGGCATGTCCGAAAGGAGCAACTCGAGCACCATCTTCTGCGAGGACACGACGCGCTCGGTGTTGCTCGCCACCTCCATGCCTTCCTTCGGATAGCGGCAGCACGAGGGCGCGAGCGCGCGCTCGCCCTTCACCTCGACGACGCACGCCCGGCAGTTGCCGTCGGGGCGCAGGCCCGGCTTGTAGCAGAGATGCGGGATCTCCACGCCGTGGCGCTTCGCGCACTCGATGATCGTCTCGTCCGGGCGCCCGATGACCGTGTCGCCGTTCAACTTGAACTCGATCGGCATCGTGGCGAGCTGCTTCGTGGTGGCGCGATCCATCATTGCACCTCTTGCGGGAAATGCTTCAGCACGGACAGCAGGGGGTTCGGCGCGGCCTGGCCGAGGCCGCAGATCGACGCGTCCATCATCGTGCGCGACAGTTCCTCGAGCAGCGGCCGGTCCCAG
>CAZTXP010000039.1:0-82763 GCA_964617355.1 uncultured Enterobacteriaceae bacterium | reverse complement strand
CACCGGCTGCTTCAGCGCGGTGGCGAGGCGATCCGCGATCGCGCGGCCGAGCGTGTCGGTGAGCGCGCCCGGCGGATACGGCACGATCATGCGCAGCGGGCGCGAGGGGTAGTCCTGCGCCGACGCGGCGAAGGATGCAAGCAGTGCGGCGACGAGGGCGAGGTGTCTCATGGCGGAAGGCGAAGGCTAGTGCGGCAGGTGGATAGAATCAACGACCCTTGGACGGCATTTCGCAGAGTGTGACACATCGCATCGTCTACCTGCAGCGCGCGACGCTCGACCCGCGCGTACTGCTGCGCCGCCCCGATTTCCCGCACGAGTGGGTGGAGCACGCCGAGACGACCACCGAGCAGATCGCCGGGCGGCTCGCCGGCGCCACCATCGCGATCTCGAACAAGGTGCGCCTGCCCCGCGAGGCGATCGAGACCAATCCGTCGCTGAAGTTCATCGCCGTCGCCGCCACCGGCACCGAGAGCATCGACCTCGACGCCTGCCGCGAGCGCGGCGTGGCGGTGGCGAACGTGCGCGACTATGGAAAGCACTCCGTCTCCGAGCACGTGCTGATGCTGATGCTCGCCGCGAGCCGGAACCTGCCTTCGTACCAGCGCCGGGTCGCGGAAGGCGCGTGGCAGCAGTCCCCGCGCTTCTACCTCGGCGACTTCCCGATCCGCGACCTGCAGGGCAAGACGCTCGGCATCGTCGGGCGTGGCGTGCTCGGGCAGGCCACGGCGCGCCTGGGCCGCGCGCTCGAGATGCGCGTGCTGTTCGCCGACCGCAAGGGCGCGCGCGAGCCGCGACCGGGCTACGCGCCGTTCGACGAGGTGCTGGCGCAGGCCGACGTGCTGTCGCTGCACTGCCCGCACACGCCCGAGACCGACCGCATGATCGGCGCGCCGGAACTGGCGGCGATGAAGCGCACCGCGATCCTGGTCAACACCGCGCGCGGCAAGCTCGTCGACGAGACAGCGCTCGTCGCCGCGCTGAAGGAGCGCCGCATCCATGCCGCGGCGGTGGACGTGCTCCCCGAGGAGCCGCCGGTGAACGGCAACGCGCTGCTGGAGCCGGGCATCCCGAACCTGATCGTCACGCCGCACATCGCCTGGGCCTCGGCCGAGGCGAAGCAGCGCCTCGCCGACGAGCTGATCGACGTCATCGAGGCGTGGGAGCGCGGCGAGCCGATGAACCGCATCATCTGAGGAGGACGCGATGAACGCCGAGGTGATCCAGAAGCGCATCGACTCGATGTTCCCGGGCACGATGGGCGTGAAGCTCATCGACATCACGAAGGACCGGGTGCTCGCCGAAATGCGGGTGCGCGAGGACCTCTGCACCACCGGCAAGACCCTGCACGGCGGCGCCTACATGGCCTTCGCCGACACCCTCGGCGCGGTGGGCACGGTCATGAACATGCCGGAAGGCGCGCGCACCACGACCATCGAGTCGAAGACCAACTTCCTCGGCGCGGCGCCCACGGGCACGAAGGTGATCGGCGAATCCACGCCGATGCACCGCGGCCGCACCACGCAGGTGTGGACCACGCGCATCACGAACGAGGCCGGCAAGCTCCTCGCCGTGGTGACGCAGACGCAGATGATCCTGCCGGCGAGATGACACGGTCGCCGCGCGCCTTCCCGGGATGGCACGCGCAAGCTTCGCCGTGTGCGGCGTGAATCAGTTCCTTCAGGATGCCGCAGTCCGCTACCCGATGACCGGCCTCGCATAGACTTCGAAGGCGTTCTAGGCCGGTCTCGAGCTCGCGCAGCGCCGCCAGCTTCCGGCGCACTCGAGCGAGGTGGACGATCACGATTTCGTCCACCCGGCTGCACTCGACGCCCCGGTCGTTGACCAGCGCAAGGATCTCCCGGATGTCGGCAAGCGGCATGTCAAGCGAACGGCAATGCCGGATGAACAGCAGGTTCTCGAGATGTCGGGCAAGGTACGTGCGATAGCCTGACCGCTCGCGGGCGGGTGCGGGCAAGAGCCCTTCGCGCTCGTAGTAGCGTACCGTCTGCACGTCTACTCCGGCCTGGCGGGCGAGTTCGCCGATTCGCATGGGGTGATCCTTGACTCTATAGCGGCTTCAGGGTCTGGAATGCACTCAGTCTAGTCTCTGGAGCATGGACATGAGCGCTTCCTGCTGCGCAACCCCGCCGGTCGGTCCGAGGTATCGCCGCGCGCTGTGGATCGCCTTGCTCGTCAATGCGGGGATGTTCCTCGTCGAGATCGTCGCTAGCGCCGCCGCCGGCTCGGTGTCGCTGCTCGCGGACGCGATCGACTTCGCTGGCGATGCCGCGAATTACGGGCTGTCGCTTGCGGTGCTGGCGCTCGCCGCAATCTGGCGATCGCGCGCCGCGCTTGTGAAGGGGCTCTCGATGGGCGCGTTTGGCCTGTACGTCATCGGGAGGGCGACGTGGGGACTCTGGACGGGCACGCCACCCGAGCCGCTGACGATGGGCGCGGTTGGCCTCGCCGCCCTCGCGGCGAATGTCGGCGTGGCATGGATGCTCTACGCGCACCGCGAGGGCGACGCCAACATGCGCTCCGTCTGGCTGTGCTCGCGCAACGACGCGATCGGCAACGTCGCGGTGATCGGCGCCGCCGCCGGCGTCGGCGCAACGGGCGCCGCGTGGCCCGATCTCGCGGTCGCCGGGGTGATGGCGACGCTCGCGCTGAGCGCGGCGGCGAGCGTCATCCGGCAGGCGCATTCAGAGCTCGCGCCACGCAGTCCTGGCTGAGCGCGCACTAACGAATCGCGGCGCGATGCGCGCCACGCCGGCTACTTGAGCACGAAACGCGCGGTGAACGCCTTGCCGGCGATCGTGCCCTGCGCCACCGCCTTCGTCCCGGCCGGGACCTTGAAGCTGCCGCGGGCCTCCAGCAGGTCGCCGACGGGCTTCAGCTCGACTTCCTGCTTCTCCGTTCCGGCCAGCAGCACGAGCTTCGCGCTCGCCTTGCTCAGGTCGGGCGTCTTGCCGTGGTCGCGCACGTAGAGCTGCACGAGGTCGGGTTTCGCGACGAGTTCGTAGTCCACGTCCTTCACTTCGGCGACGACGCCGCCGTGCAGCGGCTGGTGGTCGTGGCCGTGACGGTCCGCTGCCTGCACGGATGCGGTCAGGCCGAGCGCAAGGACGAACGCGAAGGTCTTCATGGGAGCTCCTTTCGTGGGTGGAAAAAACGGCGCGGCATCAGAAGGCGTCCTTCGTCCCGTCGCCGGCCAGGCGTTCGGCGTCCTTGCGGCCGAAGAGCCAGAACAGCGCAGGCGTCAGGAACGTGTCGAGCAGGGTCGAGCTGACGAGGCCGGAGAAGATCACCACGGCCACCGGATGCAGGATCTCGGTGCCGGGGCGCTCCGCCTCCAGCAGCAACGGGGCGAGCGCGAACGCGGTGACGAGCGCCGTCATCAGCACGGGCGCCAACCGCTCCAGCGACCCGCGCACGATCATCGCGTGGTCGAAGCGCTCGCCCTCGGTACGCATCAGGTTGAGGTAGTGGCTCACCTTGAGGATGCCGTTGCGCACCGAGATCCCCGCCAGCGTGATGAAGCCGACCAGCGCCGCCACCGACAGGGGCTGCCCGGACAGCCACAGGCCCGCGACCGCGCCGACCAGCGCGAGCGGAATGTTGGCCATGACGAGCACCGACAGCGTCGTGGACTGGTACCGGCCGTACAGCACGACGAACATCAGCACCAGCGACACGATGGACAGCAGGCCCACGAGCCGGGACGCCTCTTCCTGCGCCTGGAACTGGCCGCCGAGCGTGACGAAGTAGCCTTCGGGCAACGGGGTGTCGGCGACGGCGCGACGGATGTCCGCCACGACCTCCGACAGCGCGCGGCCCTGCGCGTTGGCCGAGATCACGATACGGCGGCGGCCGTCGTCGCGGCTGATCTGGTTCGGCCCGTCGCTGTCTTCGATGACGGCGATCTTCGAGAGAGGCACGCGCCCCGAGGGCGTGTCGATCAGCACGCGCGCTAGGCCCTCCACGGACCGCGCCGACTCGGGCAGGCGCACCACCAGCGCAAAGCGGCGGCCGCCCTCGATGATCTGCGCGACGCGCTCGCCCTCGACCAGCCCCTGCAGCGCTGCGAGCACCTGCGGCGTCGGCACGCCGTACTGCGCCGCAAGCGCATAGTCGACACGCACCTTGATCTGCGGCGCGAGCACCTGCTTCTCGACTTCCAGGTCCGCGAGGCCGGGGATGCCCGCCAACTTCGAGCGCAGCGCCTCGGCCTGGCCACGCAGCGTGTCTAGATCCTCGCCGAAGAGCTTGATGGCGATCTGCGAACGCACGCCGGAGAGCATGTGGTCGATGCGATGCGAGATCGGCTGGCCGATCGCCACGGCCGCGGGCAGGTTGACCAGCCGCGCGCGGATGTCGGCCAGGATCGCGGCCATCGGCCGCTGGAGTTCGGCCGCCGGCTTGAGGCCGACGTCCAGTTCGCTTACGTGTACGCCTTCCGCGTGCTCGTCCAGCTCCGCGCGCCCACTGCGGCGGCCGACGTGCGTCACCTCCGGTACCTGCCGCACCAGCACCTCGGCTTCCTGCGCGAGCGCCGAGGATTCGGCCAGCGTCACGCCGGGATTGAGGCGCATGCCGATGAGCAGCGTGCCCTCGTTGAAGGGCGGCAGGAACGACGTGGGAAAGAACGGCACCGTGGCGGCGGCGAGCGCCACGGAGGCGGCGCCGGCGGCCAGCGCGGCGCGGGGGTGGCGCAGCACGACGACCAGGCCGTTGCGGTAGCGCGCCTTCAGCCACGCGAGCAGCTTCGTGTCGCCGTGCGCCAGCGACTTCATCCGCGGCAGGAGGTAGTAGGCGAGTACCGGCGTGAGCGTCACGGACACCACCAGCGAGGCGAGCGTCGAGACGATGAACGCGACACCGAGCGGCACGAACAGGCGTCCCTCCATGCCCGGCAGCGCAAAGAGGGGCACGAACACGAGCACGATGATCACGGTGGCGTAGAGGATCGCGGAGCGCACCTCCAGCGTGGCCTTCGCCACCACCTCGAGCGGCGCGAGGCGGTGTTCCGGATGGCTGGCGCGCCCTTCGCGCAGGCGGCGCATGACGTTCTCCACGCCGACGACCGCGTCGTCGACCAGGCCGCCGATGGCGATGGCGAGGCCGCCCAGCGTCATCGTGTTGATCGACAGGCCGAAGTACCGGAACACGAGCGCCGTCATGAAGATCGACACCGGGATCGCCGTCAGCGCGATCAGCGTCGGCCGCAGCGTGCCGAGGAAGAGCAGCAGGATCAACGCGACGAACACCGAGGCGCCGAGGAGCTTGCCCTCCAGCGTGCCGATGGACGCCTCGATGAAGCTCGCCTGCCGGAACGTGACGCGCGGCGCCTCCATGCCGGGCGGCAGCGACTTGGTCAGGTCCGCCAGCGCCGCCTCGATGGTGCGGGTCAGCGAGACCGTGTCCGCCGTCGGCTGCTTCTGGATGCCGAGGATCACGGCCGGCTTGCCTTCGAAACCGGCGTCGCCGCGCTTGATGGCGGCGGCGAAGCTCACCTCCGCGATCTGGCGCAGCAGGATCGGCTGGCCATTCCTCGCCGTCAGAGCGAGGTTCTTCAGGTCGTCCAGCCGCGAGGTGCGGCCGAGGTGGCGAATCAGGTATTCGCGGCCGTTCAACTCCAGGAAGCCGCCGGAGGTGTTGGCGGAGAACCCCTTCAGGGCGGACTCCAGCTGCTCGTGCGCGATGCCCAGCTCCGCCATGCGCAGCGTATTGGGCTGGACCTGAAACTGGCGCACCTCGCCGCCGATCGGGATCACCTGCGCCACGCCGGGGATGGCCATGAGACGCGGTCGTAGCACCCAGTCCGCGTACTCGCGCACCTGCATCGGCGAGATCTTCTTCGCGTCCACCGGAATGGCGACCTGCAGGATCTCGCCCATGATCGAACTGATCGGTCCCATGCGCGGCACCACGCCGGCGGGGAGGGCGCCCTCCATGGTCGAGAGCCGCTCCGAGACCATCTGCCGCGCCCGGAAGATCTCGGTGCTCCAGTCGAACGACACGTAGACGAAGGAGAGCCCCGCGCTCGATACCGAGCGCACCGACTCCACGCCGGGCAAGCCGTTCATGACGGCTTCCAGCGGGAAGGTGATGAGCTGCTCTACCTCCTCCGCGGCCATGCCGCCGGACTCGGTCATGACGGTGACGGTCGGCTTGTTGAGATCGGGAAAGACATCCACCGGCGTGCGCGAAAGCGTGAATGCGCCGGCGGCCATCAGCACCGCGCTGGCGATCAGCACCAGCAGCCGGTTGCCGAGACTCGCGTCGAGGAGCCACTTGAACATGGCGATCGGCTCCCGTTCAGCGGATCTGGTTCAACAGCGTCGCCGCACGCACGACGACCCGGTCGCCCGCGGCGAGGCCGGAGGTGACCGCGACTTCGAGGCCGTCCAGCGGCTCGATCGTCACGGTGCGCGGCGCAAACATCTCGGGAGCCGACTTCACCCAGACCACCGTCTGATTCGCGGGGTTCTTCACGAGCGAGGCGGAGGGCAGCTTGATCGCGACCAGCGCCTGCGCGCTTTGTGCGAACACCCGCACCGGCTGGCCCAGGGCGAGCTTCTCCAGTGCGCCGCCCTGCGCGAGGAAAGAGAGCGGCAGCGCCTGCTCGCGCAGGGCTCGCGCCGACCCGAGGGGACGAAGGGGGACGCGCACGTCGCCGACCGCGAGGCTGGCGGCCGAGATCGAAGCGGCCAACTCCGGATCGTAGGTGAGGGCTTCGACGCGCAAGCGCGTCGGGTCGACGATCTCGAACACCAGTTCGCGCGCTTCGACCACCTGGCCCGCGACGACGTTGGCGGACGCGACGACACCTGCCACCGGTGCGACGAGCGATTGGCGCACTACGAGTCCCGCCGACACCGCGGCTGCGCGCTCGCCGAGGCTCGCGACCTCGGATTCGGCGGCCTCGATCTCCTTGCGCGGTACCGTGTCGGAGAGCGAACGCAGGCGCGCAAGGCGCTTCTGCGCGAGCGCGGCCGAGGCCTTCAGCTCCGAGAGTTGCGCGCTCTGGTTCGAGCGCTCGATGCTGCCGATGGACGGCGCGACGTAGGCAAGGACCTCGCCCTTCGCCACGCGCTGCCCGGGATTGGGCAGCCCGCGCGGTCCCGGCTCGATCCGGCCCGCCAGCGTCGGCTGCACCTTGCCGCCGGCATTCGGGTCCATGACGACCTTGCCGGCGAGTTCGTGAACGCGCGGGTGACGCCCCTCCTCGGCCATCGCGGTGCGCAATCCGATCTGCCGCTGCGCGGGCTTGGGCAGGAACACGGTGCCGTCGGGCAAGCGGCGCG
The DNA here is from genome assembly GCA_964617355.1 of uncultured Enterobacteriaceae bacterium. Lineage (GTDB taxonomy): Bacteria > Pseudomonadota > Gammaproteobacteria > Burkholderiales > SG8-39 > CAZTDU01. The sequence goes on along the minus strand of CAZTXP010000039.1, from coordinate 75,453 downwards.
GCCCATTGCCCGCGGCGGGCGCCCCCGATGCTTCGCCGTGATCGTGCCCCGGTCCGGCGTGGGCGATACCGGCGGCGCCGAAGGCGACGAACGCGCACAGCACGAGCACGCGGCCGCTCACGACACGGCTCCCGTGGTGCGGCGCGCCCGTCGAAGGAACATCGCCAGCAGTACGACGAGCATCGCGACTGCGGCGGCCCACAGGACCCCGCGCTGCCAGCCGCTTCTGCCCGCCGTCACCGATGCCGGATGGGCGGCATGAAGCACGAGTTCTCCCGCGAGCAGGTCGGCGTCGCTGCCGGCCTGGATCGTCGCGGCGATCGGCACGGTATCGGTCGAGGGGATCGTCTCGAGCACGGCTTCGAATTCGCCCGGCCCTTTCGGATCGAGCTTCAGCCTGGTGCCGCCGAACTCGACCTCCAGCTTCGCGCCTTCGACCGGCGCCGTCGTGTCGGCACGGTCGAGATAGAGCGTAAGACGCTTGCCGTCCAGCACGCCGACGAGTTCGTACGCTTCCGAGGAAACGGCGAACCGCGGCAACGCGTTCGACGTGCCTGCCGGCGCCATCCCCTCGCCGTGATCGTGGCCGGGCCCGGCGATGGCGGCGATCGACAGCGACAACGCGAGTACCCCGAGGAGTTCGAGCAGGTGCTTCATGTTCCGTTCCTTCCGCAACGTGGAGTTCATGGACGCGTCTCTTCGGGCATCAGCCCCAGCGCCTGGCGTAGCGCCGATACCGCGGCGGCATGGTCGATACGGGCGCGCGCCGCCAGCCGCTCGGCCTCGACCGCTTCCCGCTCGATGCGCAGCCGCGTCGGCAAGTCGGTCTCGCCGGCCCGGAACGAGCGATCGAAGAAACCGCGGGCTTCGCGGGCGAGCTGGGCGCGTCGCTCGGCGGCGGCGGCAACCTCCCGCGCCGCACCCGAGCGGGCACGCGCCGCCTCGATCTCGGCTGCGATACGTTCGCGCGCGATGCGAGCCCGACCCTCAGCTTCGAGGGCTTCCGCGCCGGCTGCGGCCATGCGTGCGCGATTGCGCGGCTCGGATCCGAACGGGAAGCGCAACCCGAACGTCATCGACTGGGCGTAGGCATCACCGAACGATCCGCGCTCGCGGGCCGTTGATACCGCGATCTCGGGATTCGCCCGGGTTTGCACCCGAGCCAGTTCCGCCGCCCGCCGCGCCGCCTCGCCCTGAGCGAGCGCGTCGCGCACCTCCGCATGGGCCGGCAGGGGGTCGAATCGCGCGACCAAGGGATCGACCTCGGTCGCGACCCCGCCGTAGTCCGCCACATGCTCGCCACCGGGAGCCACGGCATCGCCAACCAGCGCGCGGACCTGATGGAACGCTGCCGTCGCCTGGGCGCGAGCGAGGGCCGAGTCGCCCTCGGCTGCCGCAGCGTTTCCGTCGGCCTGATGCCGGTCGGCGCGTGCAAGGTCTCCGGCTTCCACGCGCCGAGCGACGTCCGACGCCAGTGCGCGCGCACTGGCGAGACGATCCTGCGACAGGGCCTGCTCGACGCGTGCGCGTTGCCAGTTCCAGTAGGCATCGCGCACCAGCGCGGCGATGCGCAACCGGGCCGAAGCGAGCCGTGCTTCCGACGCTTGTGCGTCGGCGTCCGCCAGCGCGGCGGCGCGATCTCGCTCGCCCGGAAGCCAAAGCGGGATCGCGATGCCGATCGCCTGCTCGCGACCGCCGCGATCGCGGTTCAGCTGCTCGGTCTTGGTCGAAAGCTCCAGCGCGGGAGGTTCGACCGTCCAGCTCTCCGCCGCCTCGCGACGCGCCAGCAAGGCCTCACGCCTGAGACGCGCAGCCTGCGCCTCCGGCTGCCGGGCCCAGGCCGCATCGAACAGCGCCTGCAGGCCGGGCACCCGTGCCTGGGGCTCTCGATCGGCGGCGAATGACGGCGCAGCGACGACCAGCACGCTCGCCGAGACCGACGCACAGAAGCGACGTGCGTGCGCACGCCATGGTGATGCAGAACGAAACATCCGACTCTCCCGCAGTTCGTGTTGCGACAGGGAATCGGCGAGGTGCGGTCCGTCGGTCCGCGCGGGACGGCGTCAGCCAGGCAAGCTACGCTGCCGCGCGTGGTCCATCGAGGGAAAACTACCCTGCCTCGCCGGTCAGGCGAGGGGAGGCCAGTTGGGTCGCTCGGGCGGTGCGACGCGCGCCTCAGGAAGGCGCGAGGCGGCGTCCACGGGGCGCTCTCCACCCCGCGATAGCGCGAGAACTTCGAGATCCCCGTTGAGGGCCGCAGTGCAACAAGAATGGCAAGCGCCGCAATCCGGGTCTGCCCACGACTTCGGCGAGGAGCCCTCGCCTTGCGCATCATGCTGGTGCTCGTGGTGCCCGACGTGATTCGCTGCCACACCCGTCTCATGCTCGCAGTAGGCGCTCGCCACCGCCCATACCGATTGCAGCGGCAGCAAGACCAGAAGCAGGATCGCGATCGTTCGGCGCATGTGCAATCGAAGTTTAGCGGATTTCGAAGAACGCGCTGGCCGGCACGCTACCGCACTGTCCGCCCGCGCATCAGCAGGTAGGCCGCGGGGATCACGAACATCGACAGGAGCGGCGCGGTCACCATGCCGCCGATCATCGGCGCGGCGATGCGCTGCATGATCTCGGCGCCGGTGCCCTCGCTCAGCATCAGCGGCGCGAGGCCGGCGAGGATCACCGCCACGGTCATCGCCTTGGGCCGCACGCGCTGAACCGCGCCTTCGTCGAGCGCTTCCATGAGCTGCGCATGCGTGAGGCTGGCGCCGTGGCGCTCGATGGCGTGGCGCAGGTAGAGCAGCATCACCACGCCGAACTCCGCGGCGAGGCCTGCGAGAGCGATGAAGCCGATCGCGCCCGCCACCGAGACGTGGTGACCCAGCACCCACAGGAACCATACGCCGCCGACCAGCGCGAACGGCAGCGTGGCGAGGATCAACAGGGCCTCGTCCGCGCGGCGGAAGGTGAGGTAGAGCAGCACGAAGATGATGAGCAGCGTGAAGGGCACCACCACCGCGAGGCGCTTTTCGGCGCGCTCGAGGTACTCGAACTGCCCGGACCACGACACGGTCACGCCCTTGGGCAGCTGCGCCTTCTCGGACACCGCTCGCTGTGCGTCCTTCACCACCGCGCCGAGGTCGCGGCCGCGGATGTCGACGTAGATCCAGCCCGAGAGTCGCGCGTTCTCGGAGCGCAGCATCGGCGGGCCGTCGGCGATGCGGATGTCCGTGACCGCGCCCAAGGTGAGCTGCGCGCCGGATTCGGCGACGAAGGGCAGCTGGCGCAGCTTCTCCACGGTGTCTCGCTGCTCGCGCGGGTAGCGCACGTTGATCGGGAAGCGCCGACGGCCTTCGAGCGTCTCGCCGATGGTCTCGCCGCCGATCGCGCTCGCGACCACGGACTGCACCTCCATGACGCTCAACCCGTAGCGTGCCGCGGCCTGCCGGTCGATGGTGACGTCGACGTAGCGGCCGCCCTCGACGCGCTCGGCGAGCGCCGAGGACACGCCGGGCACGTCCTTCACCACGCGCTCGATCGCCTGCGCCGCGCGCTCGATGTCGGCGAGGCTCGCTCCGGACACCTTGATGCCGAGCGGGCTCTTGATGCCGGTGGCGAGCATGTCGATGCGGTTGCGGATCGGCGGGATCCAGATATTGGCGAGGCCGGGCAGGCGCAGTTGCCGGTCGAGCTCCTCGACCAGCTTCTCGGGCGTCATGCCGGGACGCCACTCGGAGCGCGGCTTGAGCTGCACGGTGGTCTCGATCATCTCCATCGGCGCCGGGTCGGTGGCCGATTCGGCGCGGCCGACCTTGCCGAACACGCGCTTCACCTCGGGCACGGCGGCGATGATGCGGTCGGTCTGCTGCAGGATCTGCGCCGCCTTGCCGCTGGAGAGCCCGGGCAGCGTGGTCGGCATGTAGAGCAGGTCGCCTTCGTAGAGCGGCGGCATGAACTCCGAGCCCAGCCGCATCGCGGGCCACGCGGAGACCCCGAGCACGACGACCGCCACCACGAGCGTGGCCTTCGGCGCGGCGAGCACGCGCGCGAGCAGCGGCCGGTAGATCGCGATCAGGAATCGGTTCAGGGGATTGGTGCGCTCCTCGGGGATGCGGCCGCGGACCAGCATCGCCATCAGCACCGGCACCAGCGTGACCGCGAGCCCGGCGGAGGCCGCCATCGCGTAGGTCTTGGTGAAGGCGAGCGGCGAGAAGAGGCGCCCTTCCTGCGCCTCGAGCGCGAACACCGGCACGAAGGACAGCGTGATCACGAGCAGCGAGAAGAAGAGCGCGGGTCCGACCTCGACTGCCGCCTCGCCGATCAGGCGCACGCGCTCGGCCTCGTCCTTCCAGCCGTGCTCTAGTTTCTTGTGCGCGTTCTCGATCATCACGATCGCCGCGTCCACCATCGCGCCGATCGCGATCGCGAGCCCGCCGAGCGACAGGATGTTCGCGTTCACGCCCTGGTAGTGCATGACGATGAACGCGGCGAGGATGCCGAGCGGCAGCGTGACGATCGCCACCAGCGCCGAGCGAAGGTGGAACAGGAACACGAGGCAGACGAGCGCCACGACGACGAATTCCTCCGCCAGCTTCTCGCCGAGGTGCTTCACGGCGCGCTCGATGAGGCCCGAGCGATCGTAGGTCTCGACGATCTCGACGCCCGCCGGCAGCCCGGCGCGCAGCGTCGCGAGCTTCGCCTTCACCGCGTCGATGGTCTCCAGCGCGTTCTTCCCGGAGCGCAGGATCACCACGCCACCCGCGACCTCGCCCTCGCCGTCCAGTTCGGCGATGCCGCGGCGCATCTCGGGGCCGACCTGGATGCGCGCGACGTCCTTCAGCATCACCGGCACGCCGCCTGCGCCGGTGAGAAGCGGAATCGCGCCGAAGTCCTCCAGCGTCTGCAGGTAGCCGCTCGCGCGAACCATGTATTCGGCCTCGGCCAGCTCCAGCACCGAGCCGCCGGTCTCGCGGTTCGCCGCCTGCACGGCCGCGATCACCTTGCCGTGCGAGATGCCGTAGGCGCGCAGGCGCTCGGGATCGAGCTGGATCTGGTACTGGCGCACCATGCCGCCGACCGAGGCCACTTCGGCGACGTTCGGCACGCTCTTCAGTTCGTAGCGCAGGAACCAGTCCTGGATCGCGCGCAGCTCGCCCAGGTCGTGGCGGCCGGAGCGATCGACGAGCGCGTACTGGTAGATCCAGCCCACGCCGGTGGCGTCGGGCCCGAGCGCCGGCTTGGCCTGCGCGGGCAGTCGCGACTGCACCTGGTTCAGGTACTCGAGCACGCGCGAGCGCGCCCAGTAGAGATCGACGCCGTCCTCGAACAGCACGTAGACGAACGAATCACCGAAGAACGAGTAGCCGCGCACCACCTTCGCGCCCGGCACCGACATCATGGTCGTGGTGAGCGGATAGGTGACCTGGTCCTCGACGATCTTCGGCGCCTGCCCCGGGAAGGGCGTGCGGATGATCACCTGCACGTCCGAGAGATCGGGCAGCGCGTCGAGCGGCGCGCGCAGCACCGCCCACGTGCCCCACGCCGCGACCAGCAGCGAGCCGACCAGCACCAGGAACCGGTTGGCCAGCGACCAGCGGATCAGCGCGGCGATCATTTCGCGGCCTTGGGTTGCGGCGCCGCCTTCGGCCGCAGGGCCTCGATGACCCAGTCGCCCTCCCTGGTCTGCTCGGCGCGCATCTCGAACGCCACTTCGTCGCCCGGCTTCACGCCCTGCAGGATGGCGGGGTCGGTGACGGCGAATTCCATCTGCATCGCGGGCCACTTCAGTGCCGGGATCGGGCCGTGCTCGAGCTCCAGCCGGCGCTTGGCCACGTCGAGTGCGATGACCTTGCCCGTGCCGGCGTGCTTCGTCGCGGCCGGCTGCAGCCTCGCGAGGGTGCCCTTGAGGCTCGCTTCGGAATCGATCAGGAACTGGCCCGAGGCGACGACGCGCTGCCCCGCCTCGAGCCCGCGCAGGATCTCGCTGCGCCCGCCGAGTTCCTGCCCGACCTCAACTTCCACGGGACGGAAGCGAGCGTCCTCGGCGAGGATCACGACGCTGCGCTCGCCGGTGCGGATCACGGCCTCCGATGCAACGAGGACGCGCTCGGCGCCGCGGCCGGACGCGATGGAGAGGTTCGCGAACATCCCGGGCTTCAGCGCGCCGCCCGCGTTCGACACCTCGACGCGCGCCCGAACGGTGCGCGTCGCCGTGTTCACGTCGGGGAGGATCGCGCCGACCTTGCCGCTGAACGACTGCCCCGGCCACGCGGGCACGCGCGCCAGCGCAGGCGTGCCGGGCTTCAGCCAGGAGGCCTGCGCCTCGGGTACTTCGGCTGTAATCCAGACCGAGGACAGGTCGACCAGCTTGAACAGCATCTGCCCCGGAATCACCGTCATCCCCTCGCGCACGCCGAGTTCGGCAATCACGCCGCCGATCGGTGCGTGCAGCGTGAAGCGCACGCGCGGCTTGCCTTCGCGCTCGACCGCCGCGATCTCGGGTTCGCTCATGCCGAGCAGCAGCAAGCGGCGGCGCGACGCGTCCGCGAGTTCGCGTTCGCCCTTCTTGGCGAGCAGCAGGAACTCCTCCTGCGCACCGGCCCACTCGGGCACGAGGATCTCGACCAGCGACGAACCCCTCGCCACGCCGTCGAGCGGCGCTCGGGCGTGCAGGCGCTCGACGAATCCGGCAGAGCGCGCCTGCAGCACCACGACGTTGCGCTCGTTGAATCCGACCGTGCCGACCGCCTCGAGCTTCGGCTCGAGCGATCCGCGCTCGGCCACCGCGGTGCGCACCCCGAGGTTCTGCGTGGCGACCGTGCTGACCGCGATCCCGCCCTTCGCGTCGCCGGCATCATCGGCATAGACCGGCACGAGGTCCATGTCCATGAACGGCGACTTGCCGGGCTTGTCGAACTTCTGGTCCGGCTTCATCGGGTCGTGCCAGTAGAGGATCTTGCGGCCATCCTTCGACGCGGCTGGCGCAGCGGCCTGGGCCGTCGGTGCGTGCGCCGGCATGGTCTGGCGCGCATACCGGTATCCGGCGTAGGCCGCGATGGCGGCGATGCCTATGGCCGCGGCGGTCAGTGCGAGGGCGCGGTTCATTTCGCCTCCCCGTGTTCGTCGAGGTAGTGGAGCGCGGTCCAGGCCTTCGCCCGTTCGGCGAGGGCCTGCACCAGCGCAAGTTCGGTTTCCGTGATGCCGCGCTCGGCTTCCAGCACCGGGGCGAGTTCCCCGCGCGCGCCGCGATAGGCCGCGAGCGCGAGCTCGCGCCGCTCGCGCGCGAGCGGCAGCAGGATCTTCTCCAGGCGCTCGGCGCGGCGCGCGACGGCGTCGAAGTCGGCGAGCGTGGCCTTCACTTCGGCCTCGTGCATGCGGCGCGCGTCCTCGCGCTCGGCGCGCACGCGCTCGAGTTCCGCGAGTCGCGAAGCGATGTCGCGGTCCTGCCGCCGCTCGGCCTGCATCGGCAACTCGAACGCGAACAGCACCGAGATCTGGTTGTCGAAATACGGCCTGCGCTGGCCGTATCCGACCTCGACGCTCCAGTCGGACTTCTTGCTCGCGCGCGCCAGTTCCACCTCGGCCTGCGCCAGGGCCTCGCGCTCGTCGAACAGGCGCTGCGTCGGGTGGCGCGTCAGCCGGTCGACGTAGAGTTCCCGCGCATGCGCAAGGCGCGCCGTGTCCGGGGGCGCGGCGAGCACGCGCTCGGTGTCATTGCCCACGTAGGCCGCGAGCGTGATGCGTGCCTTGGCGAGCATCCGCTCGGCATCGATGACACGGTCCTTCACCTGCTCGTGCGCGAGGCGCAGCTGGTAATTGTCGCCAGCACCCATGCGCCCGCGCGCGATGCCGGCGGCGATCGATTCCGACTGCAGCGCGAACTGGCCGGCGAGCCGAGCGAAGGCCGCCTTCGCCTGCTCGGCGTAGTACGCGTCGAACCATGCGGCGGCCGTGTCGCGCCGGAGCAGCGTGCCCTGGGCGGCAAGCCCGGCCTGTTCGACGTCCCGAGCGCGCGCGGCGCGCAGGCCCCGCGCCTCGCGCTTGGATTCGTTCGGGAACTCCTGCATCAGCGAGACCGAGCGCGACGTCATGAAGTCGCGGTCGTAGCGGTACTTGTCCGGGCCGGTGACCGGCAGGTTCTCGAGCCCTAGCTTCAGCCGCGGATCGGGCAGTTCCCTGGAGCGATCCACCTGCTCGCGCGCGGCGTCCACCGAATGACGCTGCGCAGCGAGCCGCGCGGAACGACCTTCCGACAGCCGCACGGCCTCGTCGAGCGAGAGCCCTTGGGCGAAGGCCGGCGTCGCGAGCGCCATGCCGGCGAGCACGAGGGCCAGGGTAGGGATGTGCATGGGACCTCCTCGGGCGCGAAGGCCCGGCGGGTTCAGCGCGCGCGTTCGATCGCGGTAAGGGTATAGGTCTCGCCGATCTTCTCGACGCGGAAGCGGACCTGGTCGCCCGCCTTCACGCGGTCCAGCATCGCGGGATCCTTGACCGCGAACGCCATCGTCATCGCGGGCATTTCGACGTTCTGGATCGGGCCGTGCTTCAGGGTGATCTTCTTCCCTTCCCGGTCGACGCGGCGGACTTCACCTTCGGTGAGCTGGGCAAGGGCGCTGCCGGCGGCGAGCGCCAGCGCAAGGGCAGTGGCAATGCGATTCATGCGATTCTCCTCGGGTGCGTGCGCGCATGGGGCGCAAGTATGCGCGCGCCTGCCGGCATGCCGTGGCCGACCGGAAAGTGTCGCCGGAACCATCCCCTGTCTCCTTGCGTGCGCCGCCCGATTGGCCGGGCACGAGGCGTGGCTATCCCTTGCGCGTTGCGCCGACGTAGCGCGCGTACACGCGCGCACGGCCGTCCGTCTCGATCAGCAGCACTTCGTAAGCATCGGCACGGGGCCCCTCCATGCCGGGCGAGCCGGCAGGCATCGCCGGCACCGCGAGTCCGCGGGCACGAGGTCGCTCGGCGAGGAGGCGCTTCACCTCCTGCGCCGGCACGTGTCCCTCGAGGACATAGCCGCCAATCGTGGCGGTATGGCAGGACCCGAGCGCGTCCGGCACGCCCAGCTTCGCTCGGTAGGTCGCGGGCTCGGCGACGTCGTGCGCGCGCACCGCAAAGCCGTTCGCCTGCAGGTGCTCGATCCACTTCCCGCAGCAACCGCAGGTGGCGCTCTTGTAGACCTCGACTGCCAGCTGCGAGCGCGGGGCCGCGGCCGCGGGAATGGCCAGTGCGGCGATCACGGCACCGAGCAGCCGGCGCCGGAGCAGATTGGGACGGGACACTTGCCTCTCCTGGATCCTTGCGTTCGATGTGCACGCTACGCCCGACGTACCGCATCCGGTTGATCACGGTCAATGCTTGTGCGCATCGACCGCGGGCTTCGCGGCAAGCGGCGTGAAGCGCGCCTGCTCGGCCTTCTTCCCCGCCATGGTCACCTGGACAACGGCGACGAGGCTCGGGTCCGACGCGTAGCGGGCGGTACCCTTCAGGCGATTGTCGCCATCGGGCGCGAGCGTTACCTCGGCCTTGAAGCCGCCCTTGCCCACCAGCGTCACCTTGCCCGTGGCGCCCTGCGTCGGGATCTTCTTGTCGGCGTGGTCCGTGACATAGACGAGCACCGGGTTGTCCTTCGGTTCCTTCGAGTCGCGCGCGAGGACCAGCTCGAAGTGGTAGTCGCCCGCCATGCGCAGCTGGCCGCCGCTGGGCGCCTTCATCGCGTCGAGGGACTTGTCGTCGTGGGCGAGAGCGCCCGTGGAAACGGCCGCCGCGGCGAGCAGGGCCAGGAACGTCGAGGATTTCATCGGTTTCTCCTAGGTCGGGGATCAGAAGATCTCGGCCGTGCGGCCGGGTTGGGTTTCGCCGGAGGCGAGCAGTCGCTCCAGGGGCTTGCGTCCCCAGAGGCGGAACATCACGGGCGTGACAATGGTGTCGAGCAAAGTCGAGGAAACCAGCCCGCCGAAGATCACCACCGCCACCGGGTGCAGGATTTCCTTGCCCGGCGCATCCGACGACAGCACCAGCGGCACCAGCGCGAAGGCGGCGACGAGCGCGGTCATCAGCACCGGGGTAAGGCGCTCGAGCGAGCCGCGTACGATCATCGCGTCGCCGAAGGTTTCGCCTTCGAGCCGGCAGAGGTTGATGTAGTGGCTGATCTTGAGGATGCCGTTTCGCGTGCTGATGCCGGCGAGCGTGACGAAGCCCACCAGCGTCGCCACCGACAGCGGCTGGCCTGCCAGCCACAGCGCGGCCACCGCACCGACCAGCGCGAGCGGGATATTGGCGACGATGACGAGCGCCAGGGTCGCCGAGCGATAGCGGCTGTAGAGGATCGCGAGGATCAGACCGAGCGAGACGAGCGACAGCAGCCCGATCAGCCGCGTGGCTTCCTCCTGCGCCTGGAACTGCCCCTCGAGCGCGACGTGGTAGCCCTGCGGCAGCGGCACCTGCGCGATCGCCGTGCGCAGCTCGGCCACGACGTCGGACAGGTCGCGGCCGGCGACGTTCGCGGACACCACGATGCGGCGGCGGCCGTTGTCGCGCCCGATCTGGTTCGGGCCGGCGGCGTCCTCGATGGTGGCGATCGCCGACAGCGGCACGCGGCCCCCTGGCGTCTCGATCAGCAGGCGCGCGAGGCCGGCGGGCGCACGCTCGCCGTCGGCGACGCGCACCAGCACGTCGAAGCGGCGCGCGCCGTCGATCACCTGCGCCACGCGCGCGCCGTCGATCAGCGTCTCCAGCGCGCGCAGCACCTGCGGCGGCGAGACGCCGAGCGCGGCGGCGCGGGCGTAGTCGATGCGCACCTGCTGCTGCGGGATCAGCACCTGCTTCTCGACCTGCAGGTCGGCGATGCCGCGGATCGCGGCCATGCGCGACTCCATCGTCGCGGCAAGGCCTCGCAATGTGTCGAGGTCGTCGCCGACCACCTTCAGCGCGATCTGCGCCCGCACCCCGGACAGCAGGTGATCGAGCCGGTGCGAGATCGGCTGGCCCACGCTCACGGACGCCGGCAGCGCCGCGAGCCGCGTGCGGATGTCGCGGATCACGTCCGCGCGCGGCCGGCCCTCGCGCCGGAGGTCCACCTCGAGCTCGCTGTAGTGCACGCCTTCGGCGTGCTCGTCGAGCTCGGCGCGGCCGGTGCGCCGGCCGACCTTGGCGACCTCGGGCACGCCGGCGACCAGCCGCTCGGCGAGCGCGCCGACGCGGTTCGACTCGGCGAGCGAGGTGCCGGGGTTCAGCAGCACGTTCACCGTGAGCGTGCCCTCGTTGAACGGCGGCAGGAAGCTGCGCGGCAGCGTGGTCGCGACCGCGACGGCCGCGAGCACCGCGACGAGCGTCGCGCCGAGCACCAGCCGCGGGCGCCCGAACGACCACGCGAGCAGGCGCCGGTCGAGCGCCTTCAGCGCTGCGACGAGGCGGCTGTCGTGGTGCGCGCGCGCGGCGTAGGCCGGCAGGAGCAGCGAGCAGAGCACCGGCGTGAGGGACACCGCGACCGCCATCGACGCGAGGATCGACACCACGTAGGCCACGCCGAGCGGCACGAAGAGGCGCCCCTCGATGCCCGGCAGCGTGAAGAGCGGCACGAACACCAGCACGATGATCAGCGTCGCGTAGACGATGCCGGAACGCACCTCGTTCGAGGCGCGCGCCACGACCTCGCGCACCGGCAGCGGCGAGCCCGCCGCGGCGTTCTCGCGCAGGCGGCGCAGCACGTTCTCGACGTCCACCACCGCGTCGTCCACCAGTTCGCCGATCGCGATCGCGAGGCCGCCCAGGGTCATCGTGTTCACCGAGAGGCCGAACCAGCGGAACACGAGGAACGCGACGCACAGCGACACCGGGATCGCGGTGAGCGAGATGATCGTGGTGCGCGCGTTGCCGAGGAACAGGAACAGCACGATCGCGACCATGATCGCGCCATCGCGCAGCGCCTGCTCGACGTTGTCCACGGCGTGCTCGATGAAGTCGGCCTGCCGGAACAGCACCTCGGGCTTGCCGACGCCCGGCGGCAGGCTGCGCGACACTTCGGCGAGCGCAGCCTCGACCTCGCGCGTGAGCTTCACGGTGCTCGCCTGCGGCTGCTTCTGCACCGAGACGATCACCGCGGGCCCGCCCGCCACGCCGGCGTCGCCGCGCTTCACGCCGGGCGCGAAGCCCACGCTCGCCACCTGCCGCAGCAGCACGGGCTGGCGGTTGCGCACGCCGACCACGAGGTTCTCGAGGTCCTCGACGCGCGTCGTGCGCCCGATGTGGCGGATCAGGATCTCGCGCGCGCTCTGCTCGAGGAACCCGCCCGCGGTGTTGGAGGCGAACCCCGACAGCGCGCGCGCGAGGTCCTCCAGCGTGACGCCGACGTCCTCCATGCGGCGCACGTCCGGCACCACGCGGTACTGGCGCACCTCGCCGCCGATCGGGATCACCTGGGAGATTCCGGGAATGTTCAGCAGCCGCGGGCGCAGCACCCAGTCGGCGAACTCGCGCGTCGCCATGGCGTGGCCGCCGTCGGCCGCAGTGGTCGACGCAGTGGTCGATATGGGCAGTGCGACCAGCGCGATCTCGCCCATGATCGAGGTGATCGGTCCCATGCGCGGCACGATGTCCCGCGGCAGCGCCCCGCCGACCGCGGCGAGCCGCTCGGCAACCAGCTGGCGATTCCTCAGCACGTCGGTGCCCCAGTCGAACTCGACGAACACGAGCGACAAGCCGACGCTCGACACCGAGCGCACGCGCACCACCCCGGGCATGCCGCTCATCGCGGTCTCGACCGGGAAGGTGACGAGGTTCTCCACCTCCTCCGGCGCCATGCCGCCGGATTCCGTCATCAGCGTGACGGTCGGCCGGTTCAGGTCCGGGAACACGTCCACCGGCGTCTGCCGAAGGGACCAGAGGCCGCCGACCACCAGCACCAGGCTCGCCGCGAGCACCAGGGCGCGCTGCGCGAGGCTCGCCCGGATCAGGGTATCGAACATCAGCGCACCTGCCCGAGGAGCGTGGCGCCCTCGACGACGACGCGTTCGCCGCCGGCGAGCCCCTTCACCACGGCGAGCCGTCCGGCGTCGAGCGGCAGGGCCTCGACGCGGCGCGCCTCGAAGCGCTCCGCGCCCGAGTGGACCCAGACCACGGCCTCGCCGCTCGCGCCGCGCACCGCCGCGGCGATCGGCACCGGCACGCCCTTCACCCGCGTGCCGGTCTGCGCGACCACGCGCACCTGCTGCCCGGTGGCCACCGGCGGCAGCGGCGGCACGAAGCGGAACAGCATCGGGATCGCCTGCTCGCGCAGCGCGCGGCCGGCACCGACGAAGGCCAGACGCGCGCCGAGATCCGGCGCCGCGGCCGGCGCACCGGCGACCAGTTCGGCCACCGCGCCGGCGTCGTAGGCCACGGCCTCGACGACGAGTCGCTGCGGATCGACGATCTCGAACAGCACCTCGCGCGCCTCGACGACCTTGCCGGCGATCGCGTTCGCGACGCTGACGACGCCGGCCACCGGCGCGGCAAGCGGCTCGCGTTCCGCGAGCCCGCCGCCGACCGCGCGACGCTGCGCACGCAAGGCCTCGAGCTCGATGCGCGCGTTCTCGATGTCGCGACGCGCCACGCTGCCTTCGAGCTGCTCCAGCCGTGCGACGCGGCGCGCGGCCGCATCGATGCGACCGTCGAGCTCCGCGACCTGCCCGCGCGCGCTCGCGCGCGCCAGCGGATCGCGCGCCGGCACGACCCACGCGAGCACCTCGCCGCGGGCCACGCGCTGTCCGAGCACCGGCAGTCCCTTCGGGCCGGCTTCGAGACGACCGCCGACCGTCGCCTGCACCTGTCCGCCGGCGTTCGGGTCGGCGAGGACATGGCCCTTGAACTCGAGCGTGCGCGCAAGCTCTCCGGCTTCGCCGACCACCGTGCGTATACCGTAGAGCCGCTGTACCGGCTTGGGAACGAACACGCTACCGTCGGGCAGGCGCTGCGGCGGCTCGGCCGTCGCCGCCGGACGCGCGTCCTTCGGTGCGTCGGCGGTCGCCTCGGTGGCCGCAATCGCGAGGATCGCGATCGCGAGAGGCGCCACTAGCGCAAGGCGCGCGTTGCGCCGTCGCATCGCGATCCCTCCCGCGGCCAGCAGCGCGACGAGCGCAGCGGCAGCCCACGCGACGCGTGGCGTGCCGGACGATGCGGCCGGCGCGTCCGCCGGGAGCTCCAGCGCCAGCGGCAGCAGGTCGATGGCGTCGCCGGCCTCGATCGCCACCGTGAACTCGACGCGTCCCGGCGCCGGGACGAAGGCGAGGTCGTACGTGCCGTCGCCGCGCTCGGCCGCGGCCAGCTTTCGCGAACCGACGTCGACTTCCAGCTTCGCGCCCTTCACCGGCTCGTTGGTCGCGAACCGGTCGAGGTGCAGCACGATGCGATCCGCATGGGCGACCGCCACCAGCTCGAAATCGGTGCTCTGGGCCTGCGCGCGCGGCAGCACCTTCACCGTGGGCGCGGGCTCGGCGCCGTGGTCGTGGCCCTCGTGCGCGGCTGTGGCGGTCGCGAAGGCGAACCCCGCCAGGCAAAGGCCGATCTGTCGCAGGAACGCATTCATGGCATCACTCCGAGGGACTGGTTCAGGCGCGCACGCGCAAGCCCGAAGCGGGCGCTCGCGCGCCGCTCCTCCAGGCGCGCGTCGTCGCGCAGCGCGCGGGCGCGCAGCAGGTCGGCGAGAGGGCGTTCGCCGAAGCGGAACGCGCGCTCGATGAGGTCGTGGTTCTGCTCGGTGACGCGGCGCCGCTCGGTCGCGAGCGCGCGGCGCGCGTCGGCTGCGCGCTCGGATTCGCCGGCACGCAGGCGCTCGGCCTCCAGCCGCAGGCGCTCGCGCGCGTGCTCCACCTCGACGTCCGCGAGCGCGACGCCGGCGGCGGCTATGCGAGGCGCATTGCGCGCCTCGGTATCGAACGGGATGCGAATGCCGAAGCGGATCGTGTCGCGCTCGGGCAACCCGCTCGCGTCGCGGTCGTGCCGCGTCGACACCGTGAACTCCGGCCCGTCGCGGCGCACCTCGCGCGCCTGCGCGAGTTGCGCCATCGCGACCGAGACCCGGCCGGCAAGGTCACGAAGATCAGGATGCTCGTCGAGGCGTCCGGGCGTTGCCGACGGTTCCGGGTCCACCGCGGCAGGCTCCAGGCCGGTGAGGGCGCGCCACTCGTGCGCCGCGCCGGACAGCGCCGCGCGCGCCTGCGCCAGCACCGACTGCGCGTCCAGTGCTTCCGCCTGCGCGAGCAGCAGGTCGGCGCGCGGCAGTTCGCCCGCCCTTTCGCGCCGCGCGACGTCGGCCTCCAGCGCGCGCGCCGATTCCAGTCGCAGGCTGGCGGCCTCGGCGTCCGCCCGCGCGAGCGCGAGCGCCCATGCGGCTTCGCGCACCTGTCCGGCGACGCGAAGCCGCAACGCCGCGGCCGCGGGCTCGAGCGCGCTGCGTTCGGTGCCGGCAAGGGCGCGCATCGCGTCGCGCTCGCCCGGCGCCCACAACGGCAGCGTCAGCTCCGGCTCCAGCTCGCGCTTGCCCAGCGGGTTCGTCCAGAGGTCGCGCCGGTACGAGAAGCCGGCGGTCGGCGCGCGCGGGAACAGCGATTCGACGACGCGCTCGCGCGCCTCGACCTGCGCCTGCCGGGCGCCGATCGGCCCCGCGTATGCAACCCGCTTCCAGGCTGCGTCTACGGCGGCCCGGAGGTCGCCGGCTGCCACGGTCCCGACCGGCGCGAGGAGCGCCATGCCGAGGGCCGCGGCCAGGAATGTTCGTTCCATGGTCCACCCGATGCGTATCGCGCGCGCGAACGCGCGCAGGGACGGCGCGCATTCGCGCGCGCCGCATCACGCCCTGCGATCAGGACGCGAGGGGTGGTCGGTCGGGAAGGGCCGGGAAATGCCCGCCCGCGTACGCCGGGCGGAAGGGGATGCGATCCAGGCCGGGCGCCAGCCCGGAGTGGAGCATCGGCGTGCTCGCCACCAGGCCGCAGCCGGCAACGCAGGCCACGCAGTGGGCGCAACTGTCGGCTGCGTTGCCGGTGTCCTGGCCGTGGTCGGCGTGCAGGGGCACGGGCGCGCCGTCCGCGGCATGGTCGCAACCATGGGCACCATGCCCGTCGGCCGCAGCCGCGGCCGGGGTCCCATGGTGGTCGCCGCAGGGGTCACCCGCGAACGCGGCCGCCCCCCGCAGCGGGAGGGCTGCGACGAGAACGACCATCAGGAGGATGACCAGGCGGCGCATGGGCTATAAAAGTGTACCCGAGCCTCGTTCCAGACAGACCTGAGCCAGGTCAAACAGTTCCCGGATGCTGGCCGGATGGACGTCGACGCGCCGGACGTGCGGGGGCGCGTGTTTCATGGTCGGCCTCCTGGCCGTTCGTCGGTGAAGTGCATCCTCGAGGTTCCGACGATGGGAGGGTCAAGCACGCTGCGATATGCTGGGCGCCACCACGAGCCGAGGATGCCCACGATGAGCGAATTGCGCTACGGCGTACTGCCGCCCGACGGCCCGAACGACTTGAGCGGCCTCGAGCTGATGCGGGGCATTCTGGACGGCCGGTTTCCGCAGGCTCCCGTGTGCGAGGCAGGCCACTTCCGGCTGCACGAAGTCAACGAGGGCTTCGTCGCGTTCGTCGGCATGCCGAAGGCCGACTTCTACAATCCGCTCGGCACGGTGCACGGGGGATGGATCTCCATGCTGCTCGATTCCTGCATGAGCTGCGCGGTACACACCCGCGTGCCGCGCGGGCAGGCCTACACCACGGTCGAGCTGAAGGTGAACTTCGTGCGACCGCCGCTCGAATCCACCGGCGAGATGCGCGCCGAAGGTCGCGTCATCCACATGGGCGCGCGCATCGCCACGGCCGAGGGCCGGTTGACCGATGCCGCCGGCAAGCTGTACGCGCACGGCACCGTGACCTGCATGGTGTTCCCGATGCCCTCAGCGAAGGCGTAGCCCGAGGTCGCGCAGGATCTCGCGCGCGCAGTTGTGGCCGGGCGCGCCGGTCACGCCGCCTCCCGGATGCGCGCCGGAACCGCATAGATAGAGACCCTTCACGGGCGTCCGGTAATCCGCGTGTCCGAGCATCGGCCGCGCGGACCAGAGCTGGTCGAGCGACAGCGCGCCGTGGAAGATGTCGCCACCGACCAAGCCGAAGTCGCGCTCCAGGTCGGCGGGCGACAACGCACCGTGCCCGAGGACGCTCGCGCGGAATCCCGGCGCATGCGACTCGACGACATCGAAGATGCGGCCGATAGCTTCGTCCTTGCGCGTCGACCAATCCGCATCGGGCGCGAAGTGCTGGCAGAAGAGGCTGGCGACGTGCGCGCCCTTCGGCGCCAGGGTGTCGTCCAGCGTGCTCGGGATCAGCATCTCGACGATCGGCGCGCGCGCGATGCCGTCGGCACGCGCGTCGAGGTATGCGCGGTCCATGTAGTCGAGCGAGGGCGCCATGATGATGCCGCTCGCATGGTGCGGCCCTTCTTCGGGCAATACGCGAAAGCGCGGCAGTGCCGACAGCGCGACGTTCATGCGAAACGTCCCCGAACCGTTCTTGTGGCGCCGCATGCGCTCGACGAACGCGGGCGGCAATTCGGGCGCGGGCACGAGGTCGAGGAACAGGAGCTTCGGGTGCACGTTGGCGGCGATCGTGCGCGCGGCGAGCTCGGTGCCGTCGGCGAGCGTCACGCGACCGGGCTCGACGCGCGCGACCGGCGCGTCGCAGCGGATCTCGATGCCGAGCCGGCGCGCCTCGGCGGACATGGCCTGCGTGATCGCGCCCATGCCGCCGATCGCGTGGCCCCACGCGCCGCGCTTGCCGTTCACCTCGCCGAAGCAGTGGTGCAGCAGCACGTAGCCGGTGCCAGGGTGGTACGGGCTCGCGTAGTTGCCGACCACCGCGTCGAAGCCGAACGCGGCGCGGATCGCCTCGCCCTCGAACCAGGGGTCGAGCACCTCGGCGGCGCTGCGAGAGAAAAGCTCCAATGCGTCGCGGCGCGCCTCCATGTCGAGCGACTTCAGCAGGCGCCCGGCCTTCAGCGCGCGCAGCGCATCGTGCAGGCCGCCGCCGGCATTCGGCGGCGTCTCGAGGACGAGCGCGCGCAAGACGTCGGCGACGCGCTCCAGCATCGCCCAGTAGCGCGGCAGGCGTTCGGCGTCGCGCGCGGAGAACTTCGCCAGCTCGCGCTGCGTCGCCTCGACGCCGCCGCCCACCTTCAGGTAGCTCGCCTCGAGCGGCAGGAAGTTCGAGAACGGGCGCTCGACGAGGCGCAGGCCGTGGCGCGCGAGGTCCAGGTCGCGGATCACCTTCGGCGACAGCAGGCTCACCGTGTACGCGGCGACAGAGTTGCGAAACCCGGGATGGAACTCCTCGGTCACCGCCGCGCCGCCGACCACGGACCGGCGTTCCAGCACGGTGACCTTCAGCCCGGCACGGGCGAGATAGCAGGCGCAGGCGAGGCCGTTGTGGCCGGCGCCGACGACGATCGCATCGATCGCCGCGGCCACGGCTACTCCACCGTCACCGACTTCGCGAGGTTGCGCGGCTTGTCGACGTCGGTGCCCCTCGCGAGCGCCGTGTGGTACGCAAGCAGCTGCAGCGGCACGACGTGCAGGATCGGCGACAGCAGCCCGTAGTGTTCCGGGAGACGCACGACGTTCACGCCGTCGCCGGCCGTGATGCGCGAGTCCGCGTCGGCAAACACATAGAGCTCGCCGCCGCGCGCGCGCACCTCCTGCATGTTCGACTTCAGCTTCTCGAGCAGCGCGTCGTTGGGCGCCACGGTGACCACCGGCATCTCGCCGGTCACCAGCGCGAGCGGGCCGTGCTTCAGCTCGCCCGCCGGATAGGCCTCGGCGTGGATGTAGGAGATCTCCTTCAGCTTCAGCGCGCCTTCGAGCGCGATCGGGTAGTGCAGGCCGCGGCCGAGGAACAGGGCGTGTTCGCGCTTCGCGAAGCGCGCCGCCCACGCGATCACCTGCGGCTCGAGCGCCAGCGCGGCACCAATCGCCTTGGGCAAATGCCGCAGGGCGCGAAGGTGGCCCGCCTCGGCGGCTGCGTCGAGCCGGCCGCGAGCCTTGGCCAGCGCGAGCGCGAGCAGGAAGAGCGCGGTGAGCTGGGTGGTGAACGCCTTGGTCGAGGCCACGCCGATCTCGACGCCGGCGCGCGTGCGGAACTGCAGGCCGGTCTCGCGCATCATGGCGCTGGTGGCGACGTTGCAGATCGCGAGCGTCTTCGAATGGCCGAGGGCGCGTGCGTGCTTCAGCGCCGCGAGCGTGTCGGCGGTCTCGCCGGACTGCGAGACCACGACGACGAGGGCTTCCGGGTCCGGCACGCTGGTGCGATAGCGGTACTCGCTCGCGATCTCGACGCGCGCCGGGATGCCGGCCAGCGTCTCGATCCATTCGCGCGCCGTGAGGCCGGCGTAGTAGCTCGTGCCGCAGGCGAGCACCAGCACGGAACGCACGCCTGCGAGCACGCCTGTCTCGTCGCCGAAGATCGCGGGCGAGACGGCGTCGACGCCTTCGAGCGTATCGGCGACCGCGCGCGGCTGCTCGAAGATCTCCTTCTGCATGTAGTGCCGGTAGGGGCCGAGATCCTCGGAGCCGGCGGCGATGTGCACGACGCGAACGGGCCGCCGCGCCTCCCGCCCGCCAGCGTCCGCCACGCGGAAGCCCTCGCGGTCGATGCGCGCGACGTCGCCTTCCTCGAGGTAGGCGATGCGGTCGGTGGTGCCGGCGAGCGCCAGCGCATCCGACGCGAGGAACATCTCGCCACGGCCCTCGCCCACCACCAGCGGGCTGCCGGCGCGCGCGCCCACGACCACGTGGGGTTCAGCGCGCGCGACCACGGCGATCGCGTAGGCGCCAACGAGGCGCGACACCGCCCGCTTCACGGCCTCGAACAGTTCGCCCGCGTAGAGGCTGTGCACCAGGTGCGCGATCACCTCGGTGTCGGTCTGGCTGTCGAAGACGTAGCCCGCGGCCTTCAGCTCCGACCTCAGTTCGTCGTGGTTCTCGATGATGCCGTTGTGCACGACGGCGATCGCGTCGCGCGAGGCCAGCGGATGCGCGTTGCGCGTCGCGGGCGCCCCGTGCGTCGCCCAGCGCGTGTGTGCGATCCCGGTCTCGGCCGCGAAGCCTTGCGCGGAGACCTGCTCGGAGAGGGATTGCACACGTTCGATGCTGCGCACGCGCTCGAGCGCACCGCCTCGAATGCCGGCCACGCCGCAGGAATCGTAGCCACGGTATTCCAGCCGCCGCAGGCCCTCGATCAACACGGGCACGATGTCGCGCGACGCCGCGGCGCCGACGATGCCGCACATGGCCTCAGGCCCCCTTCTTCGGCGGCTTCCAGCCGGGCACGGACAACTGCTTCGCGCGGCTGAGGGTCAGCTGCCCGGCCGGCGTGTCCCTGGTGATCGTCGACCCGGCGCCGATGTACGAGCCCTTCGCGATCCGCACCGGCGCGACCAGCGTGGTGTCCGAGCCGATGAAGCAGTCTTCCTCGATCACGGTACGGTGCTTGGCCACGCCGTCGTAGTTGCAGGTGATGGTGCCTGCGCCGACGTTGGTGCGCGCGCCGACCTCGGCGTCGCCGACGTAGGCGAGGTGGTTGGCCTTCGCGCCCTTGCCCATGCGCGCGGCCTTCACCTCGACGAAGTTGCCGACATGCACGTCCTCGGCCAGTACGGCGCCGGGGCGCAGCCGCGCGTAAGGGCCGATTCGGCAGCCGGCGCCGACCTCGGCGTCCTCGAGGTGCGAGAACGCCAGCACCTGCGTGCCGGCGGCGAGCGTGACGTTCCTCAACACGCAGTTCGGCCCGATGCGCACGCCATCGCCGAGCGAGACCTTTCCTTCGAACACGCAATTGACGTCAATGTGCACGTCGCGGCCGCAGGTGAGTTCACCGCGCACGTCGGTGCGCCAGAGGTCGGCGAGCGTCACGCCGGACTCGAGCAGGCGCAGCGCCTGCCGGTTCTGGTAGGCGCGCTCGGCGATCGCGAGGTCGTGGCGGGAATTCACGCCGAAGGCCTCGCGGTGGTCGTCGAGCTTCACCGTGGACAGGTTCGCGTGGTCGGCCGCGGCGAGCGCGACCACGTCGGTGAGGTAGTACTCCTTCTGCGCATTGTCGTTGCCGACGCGGGCGAGCCAGGCCTCGATCCGTTCGCGAGGGCACGCCAGCGTGCCGACGTAGCACTCGCGGATCGCGCGCTCGGCCTCGTTCGCATCTCGCTGCTCGACGATGCGCGCGACCTTGCCCGCGGCGTCGCGCACCACGCGGCCATAGGCGGGAGTCTCCGGGAACTCGGCCGTCAGGAGCGCGAGGCCGCCCTTGGCCGCGTCGGCGAGGCGCCGCAGCGACGCGGCCTGCAGCAGCGGCATGTCGCCGGCCAGCACGAGGACATCCGCCCCCTTGGAGACGAACGGCAGCGCGGTGCGCACCGCGTGGCCGGTGCCGAGTTGTTCGGCTTGCAGAGCCCAGGCGACATCGGCATCGGGAAAGGCCGCCTTCACCGCCTCGGCGCGATGGCCGTGGACCACCACGATGCGCGCCGCTCCCAGCGCGCGCGCCTCGGCGATCACGTGCGCGAGCAGCGGGCGCCCGGCGAGCGGATGCAAAACCTTCGGCAGGTCCGAATTCATGCGCTTGCCCTGCCCCGCGGCAAGCACGATCACCTCCATTGGCATGCGGGAAATGGTACCACCCGAGCATGGCGAAATTCTGGCGAAGCGGTACCATTCCGGCTTCCCCGGAGGAGGCAATCAACGATGGCTGTCCACAGGCTGATCGCCGCTGCATCGTTCGCGCTCGTCGCGCCCGCAGCGTGGGCGCAGGACGCCTGCGCGCACCGCGGCGAGCTGGACTCGATCTACTGCGACGAGAACAAGGATCTCGTCGCCGACGCGCCGAAGGACCCCAAGCGCCTGAAGAACCCCGGCACGCTGGTGTTCGCCTATACGCCGATCGAGGATCCGGCGGTCTACCAGAACCTCTTCAAGCCCTTCCAGGAGCACCTCGCCTCGTGCACCGCGAAGAAAGTCGTCTACTTCACGGTGCAGTCGAACGCGGCGCAGATCGAGGCGATGCGCGCCGGCCGCCTGCACGTGGCGGGCTTCGCCAGCGGACAGACCGGCTTCGCGGTGAACCTGTCGGGCGCGGTGCCGTTCGCGATCAAGGGCAACGAGAAGGGGCCGCGCACGTACACGCAGGTCGTGATCGTGAAGAAGGACAGCCCCGTGCAGAAGCTGGCGGACCTGAAGGGCAAGCGGGTGGCGCACACCTCGCCGTCCTCGAACTCGGGCAATCTCGCGCCGCGCGCGCTGTTCCCGGCCGAGGGGCTGGTACCGGACAAGGACTACAAGGTGCTCTACTCCGGCAAGCACGACCAGTCGCTGATGGGCGTGATGAACGGCGACTACGACGGCGCGCCGATCACCTCGGACATCCTCGACCGCTTCCTGAACCGGGGCATCATCAAGCCGGACGACCTGCGCGTGATCTACCGCAGCGGCCACTTCCCGACCTCGTCGTTCGCGCACTCGCACGACCTCGAGCCGGCGCTGGCCGCAAAACTCAAGGAATGCTTCCTCGGCTACCGCTTCACCGCCGAGATGAAGAAGGAGTTCCTCGGCGACGACCGCTTCCTGCCGGTGTCGTACAAGGACGACTGGGCGCTGGTACGCAAGGTGGCCGAGGATTCGGGCACGCCGTACAACCGGGCCGGATTCGAGAAGGAGCGCGCCGCCGAGGACGCGGCGCGCGCGAAGAAGAAATAGTCCCAAGGAGGAACCATCCATGCTGAAGACCCTGCTCGCCGGGCTTGCCGGCGCCAGCCTTTCCCTCGGCGCGTTCGCGCAGGACGCCTGCAAGAGCCGCGGCGACCTCGACCCGCAGTACTGCGACGAGAACGGCGACCTCGTCGCCGACACGCCGAAGGACCCGAAGAAGCTGAAGAACCCGTCGACGCTGGTCTTCACCTACACGCCGGTGGAGGATCCCGCGGTCTACGAGAAGATCTTCAAGCCGTTCACCGACCACCTCGCCCAGTGCACGGGCAAGCGCGTGGTGTTCTTCCAGGTGCAGTCGAACGCCGCCGAGATCGAGGCCATGCGCTCCGGGCGCCTGCACGTCGGCGGCTTCTCGACCGGCCCCACGGCATTCGCCGTTAACATTGCCGGCGCGGTGCCGTTCGCGATCAAGGGCTACGAGAAGGACTTCCAGGGCTACAACCTGGTCGTGGTGGTGAAGAAGGACTCGCCGTTCCAGAAGCTCGCGGATCTCAAGGGCAGGAAGGTCGCGCACACCGCGCCCTCGTCGAACTCGGGCCACATGGCGCCGATGGCGCTGTTCCCGAAGGAGGGGCTTGCTCCCGGCAAGGACTACAACATCCTGTTCTCGGGCAAGCACGACCAGTCGATCCTGGGCGTGAACTCGGGCGACTACGACGCGGCGGCGGTGGCCTCCGACGTGTACCACCGCATGGCGACGCGCGGCCAGATCAACGAGGCGAACTTCCGCATCATCTACACCAGCCAGAAGTTCCCGACTTCGTCCTTCGCGTATGCGCACGACCTCGAGCCCGCGCTGCGCGACAGGATGCTGAAGTGCTTCTACGACTACCGCTTCACGCCCGAGATGCAGAAGGCGTTCGACGGCGCGGACCGCTTCTTCCCGATCAACTACAAGCAGCACTGGGAAGTGGTGCGGCAGGTCTCGGAGGCGGGCGGCGAGAAGTTCAACCGCGCGGGCTACGAGAAGGAGTCCAAGCGCGAGGAAGAGGCGCGTGCGAAGAAGGCGGCGGGCAAGTAGCGTGGCATCGACTCGCTACGCCGTCGCGGCGGCCCTCGCGCTCGCCTGCCTCGCCGCGCAGGCGCAGGACGCCTGCAAGTCGCGCGGCGAGCTCGACACCCCGTTCTGCGACGAGGACGGCGACCTGCTCGCCGACACGCCAAAGGATCCGAAGCGCCAGAAGGACCCGGAAACGCTCTTCTTCACCAACTCGCCGCTTGACGACCCGGCCGTCTTCAACAAGCTGATGCAGCCGTTCGTCGACCATCTCGCGAAGTGCACCGCCCGCAAGGTGCGCTACTACGACGTGTTCTCGAGCGCCGCGGCGATCGAGGCGATGCGTTCGGGCCGCATGCACCTGGGCACGATGTCCTCCGGCGACACCGCGTTCGCGGTGAACGTGGCGGGGGCGATTCCCGTGGGCATCCGCGGCGATGCGAAGGGGCCGCAGGGCTACTACCTCTGGACCATCGTGAAGAAGGACAGCCCGTTCCAGAAGCTCGCGGACCTGAAGGGCAAGCGCGTGGCGCACACCACGCCCTCGTCCAATTCCGGCAACCTCGCGCCTCGCGCGCTCTTCCCGTCCGAGGGGCTGGTGCCGGACCGCGACTACAAGCCGCTCTTCTCGGGCAAGCACGAACACTCGATCGCCGGCGTGGCGGCGGGCGATTACGACGCCGCGCCGATCGCGCACGACATCCTCGAGCGCATGGCCGAGCGCGGCACGGTGAAGATGGATGACTTCCGCATCATCTGGAAGAGCCGCAACTTCCCTCCCGGCGGCCTTTCCATGGCGCACGACCTCGCACCCGCACTGCAGGCGAAGATCCGCGAATGCACCTACGCCTTCCGCTACACGCCGGAAATGCAGAAGGGCTTCCAGGGCGCGGACCGCTGGCAACCGATCGACTACAGGAAGGACTGGGCGATCGTGCGCGAGGTGGCGCAGGCGAGCGGGCAGGCGTTCACGCGCGAGGCCTTCGAGAAGGAGAAGGCGCGCGCCGAGGCGGCGAGGAAGAAATGAGCGCCGCGCTCTCGATCCGCGGGCTCGACAAGGCCTACACGAAGGACAAGCCGGTCCTGCGCGAGATCACGCTCGAGGTGGCCGACACCGGCATCACGGCGATCATCGGGCCTTCGGGCACTGGCAAGTCGACGCTGATCCGCTGCATCAACCGACTGGTGGAGCCGACAGCTGGGGAGATCCTGTTCCAGGGGCAGGACCTCGTCAAACTCGACCGCAAGGGCCTCCGCCTCGCGCGACGCGGCATCGGCATGGTGTTCCAGGAGTACAACCTCGTGGAGCGGCTGACAGTGATGGAGAACGTGCTGTCGGGGCGCCTTGGGTATGTCTCGCCGATCCGCGCGTGGTTCCGGCGCTACCCGCCGGCGGACATCGCGAGGGCGTTCGAGCTGCTGGAGGCCGTGGGGCTGGCGGGCTTTGCCAACCAGCGCGCCGACAGCCTGTCGGGCGGGCAGCGACAGCGCGTCGGCATCGCTCGCGCCCTGATGCAGGCACCCAAGCTCCTGCTCGCGGACGAGCCGACTTCGTCGCTCGACCCGAAGACATCGGTGGAGATCATGTCGCTGATGCGCGACCTGTGCCGCGGCCGCGGCATTCCGGTGATGGTCAACATGCACGACGTCGAGCTTGCGAAGCGCTTCGCCGACCGCATCATCGGCATGTCGGGCGGCCGCGTGGTCTACGACGGCGATGCTTCCGGGCTCGGCGACGAGGTGCTGAAGTCGATCTACGGGGGCGAGGGCTGGCTGCATTGAGCGCCCCGGTCGCCTTCAAGCCGAACTGGTGGACGCGGGCCGCCTGGGTGCTGCTCGCGATCTATGTCGCCTACGCGGTGTCGCGCCTGGACTTCACGTGGGCGCGCTTCCTGACGGGCCTCGACAACGGCGCGCGCTTCATCGCGCGCATGCTGCCGCCGAAGATCGCGCAGCCGGACACGCTCGCCAAGGGCCTCACCGAGAGCCTCGAGATCGCGGTGCTGGCGTCCTTCCTCGGTATCCTGATCTCGCTGCCGATCGGCCTGTTCGCGGCGCGCAACCTGATGCCCGCCTGGGTCAGCTGGCCGGCGCGCGCGTCCATCGCGCTGTGCCGCTCGTTCCACCCGGTGATCGTGGCGATCCTGTTCGTGAAGGCGGTGGGTTTCGGCGCGCTCGCCGGGATCCTCGCGCTCGTGGTGGCCTCGGTCGGCTTCATCGGCAAGCTGTTCGCCGAGGCGATCGAGGAGATCTCGCTGAAGCAGGTGGAAGCGGTGCGCGCCACGGGGGCGCCGTTCGCGTCGCTCATCGCCTACGGCGTGCTGCCGCAGGTGTTCTCGCGCTTCGTCGGCTTCGCGACCTACCAGCTCGACTCGAACCTGCGCAACTCGACCATGGTCGGCATCGTCGGCGCCGGCGGCATCGGCGGGACCCTCTTCGCCGCGTTCCAGCGCTTCGACTACGACTTCGTCTGCGCGATCCTGCTCAGCATCATCGGCATGATCATGGTCGGCGAGGTGCTCGCGCAGTGGGTGCGCGGCGTGTTCCTCGAGCGCGGCAAGGTGGACGGCGCATGAGCGCCGTGGTGCGTGAGTGGAAGCGCTTCACCGCGGCCGAGCGCGCCGCGCGCTACACCGTCTACGTCGCGATCGTCGCCGCGATCGTCGCGTCGGCGCGCACCGTGGAGATCATCCCCGAATTCCTGTACGACGCGCCGGAGCAGATGCAGGACCTGCTGCGACGCATGTGGCCGATCGCGTTCTACCATTACCGCGGCGGGGTGCATGACGCCTTGATGGACACGCTGCACATCGCGTCCCTCGGCACCATCCTCGCGGTCGTGATGGCGGTGCCGGTCGGCCTCTGCGCCGCGCACGCGATCGTGCCGAACCGCGCGGTGAACTACGCGGCGAAGCTGGTGCTGGTGTCGAGCCGCTCGGTGAACTCGCTGGTCTGGGCGCTGCTCTTCGTCGCGGTGTTCGGCCCCGGGGCGCTGGCCGGGACGCTCGCGATCGCGTTCCGCTCCATCGGCTTCGTCGGCAAGCTCTTCGGCGAGGCGCTGGAGGAGTCCAACCGCGGCACGATCGAGGCGCTGCAGGCGGCGGGCGCGCCGTGGCTGTCGGTGCTGTCGAAGGGCTACTGGCCGCAGGTCGAGCCGGCATTCTGGTCGATCGCGCTCTTTCGCTGGGACATCAACGTACGCGAATCCGCCGTGCTCGGGCTGGTCGGCGCCGGCGGCATCGGCATGGCGCTCGACACCGCGCTCAACCTCTTCCAGTGGGACCGCGTCGCGATGGTGCTGTTCGCGATCTTCTGCGTGGTGGTGATCGCGGAGATCACCGTCACCCAGATCCGCAAGAAAATCATCTAACCGAAGGTTCGGCAGTAGACCTTTCTTGCAGGGGGGAGCATGAGGGGGCGTGCAGCGCCCCCTCGTTCCTACCGGGGAAGATCCGAGGTTCCCATCAGGAACTCGTCCACCGCGCGGGCGCACTGCCGGCCTTCGCGGATCGCCCAGACCACCAGCGACTGGCCGCGACGCATGTCGCCGGCCGCGAAGACCTTGGCGACGTTCGTCGCGTAGCTCTTCTCGCCCTCGGTGTCGGCCCGGGCGTTGCCGCGCGGATCCTTATCGACGCCGAAGGCCTCGAGCACGGACGACACCGGCGCGACGAAGCCCATCGCGAGCAGCACTAGGTCGGCGGGCAGCGTGAACTCGGACCCCGGCACCTCGGACATCTTGCCGCCCTTCCACTCGAGCCGCACGGCCTTCAGCGCCTTGACCTTGCCCTTCTCGCCGACCAGTTCCTTGGTGGCGACGGACCAGTCGCGCGCGGCGCCCTCTTCGTGCGAGGACGAAGTGCGCAGCCGCGTCGGCCAGTACGGCCACACCGGGTTGCGCTCCGGCTCGCCCGGCTTCGAGAGCAGCTCGAACTGCGTGACCGACGCGGCCCCATGGCGATTGGACGTGCCGACGCAGTCGGAGCCCGTATCGCCGCCACCGATCACGATCACGTGCTTGCCCTTCGCCCACAGATCGCGCACGTTGGTGTCGCCGGCGACGCGGCGGTTCTGCAACGGCAGGAACTCCATCGCGTAGTGCACGCCGTCGAGCTCGCGGCCCGGAACAGGCAGGTCGCGTGGCACTTCCGCGCCGCCCGCGAGCACCACCGCGTCGTAGTCCTTCAGCAGCTTCTTCGGGTCCACAGGCTTGGCCTGCGCGTTGCCCGCGCCGACCGGCGCGCCGCCGACCACGTGGTTGGTGCGGAACTCGACGCCTTCGGCCTTCATCTGGTCGAGGCGCCGGTCGATCAGCCACTTCTCCATCTTGAAGTCGGGTATGCCATAGCGCAGCAACCCGCCGACGCGGTCGTTCTTCTCGAACACCGTCACCGCGTGGCCCGCGCGCGCGAGCTGCTGCGCGGCGGCGAGGCCCGCCGGGCCGGAGCCGATCACCGCGACCTTCTTGCCGGTCTTCCTGGTCGCGGGCTGCGGCTTCACCCAGCCGGCCTCCCACGCCTTGTCGATGATCGCGTGCTCGATCGACTTGATGCCGACTGCGTCGTCGTTGATGCGCAGCACGCAGGCTTCCTCGCAGGGCGCCGGGCAGACGCGCCCGGTGAACTCGGGGAAGTTGTTGGTCGAGTGCAGCGTATCGATCGCGGCCTGCCAGCCCTGCCGGAAGACGAGGTCGTTCCAGTCGGGGATCAGGTTGTTGACCGGGCAGCCGTTCATGCAGAACGGCGTGCCGCAGTCCATGCAGCGCGCGCCCTGCTGCTTCGCCTCGTCTTCCGTGAGGTGCAGGACGAACTCGCGATAGTGCTTCTTGCGCGTCTCGACCGCCTCGGCGGCCTCGTGCAGGCGCTGGTATTCGAGGAACCCGGTGACCTTGCCCATTCCTGTCCTGCCTCTCGTCTGAATTCGGGGGTGCACGAGGGGCGCGCGCCCCTCGTTCCAAGCTACGCAGCCGCCTTCTTGTTCGCCGCCGCGAGCTCGCCGAGCGCGCGCCGGTACTCCTTCGGGAACACCTTCACGAAGCGCCCGCGCGCCTCGCTCCACGTGTCGAGGATCTCCTGCGCGCGCCGGGAGCCGGTGTGCTTCACGTGGCGCTCGAGCAAGCCCTTCAGCACGGCCTCGTCCGCCTCGCCGCGATGCCAGAGCTCGCGCGGCAGCTTGCCCTGCTGCTCGGAGGCGGCGAGCACAGGCCCGAGGTCGACCATCGACGGGTTGCAGCGCTTCGCGAAATCGCCGTCGATGTCGTAGACATAGGCGATGCCGCCCGACATGCCGGCCGCGAAGTTGCGCCCGGTGACGCCGAGCACGACCACAGTGCCGCCGGTCATGTACTCGCAGCCGTGGTCGCCCACGCCCTCGACCACCGCCTCGGCGCCGGAGTTGCGCACCGCGAAGCGCTCGCCTGCGACGCCGCGGAAGTAGGCCTCGCCCGAGATCGCGCCGTACAGCGCGACGTTGCCGGTGATGATGTTCTCGGCGGGGTCGCCGCGGAACTTGGTGGACGGCTGGACCGCCACGCGCCCGCCGGACAGGCCCTTGCCGCAGTAGTCGTTGGTGTCGCCGACCACCTCGATCGAGATGCCGCGCGACAGGAACGCGCCCAGGCTCTGCCCGGCCGAGCCGGCGAAGCGCACGCGGATCGTGTCTTCGGCGAGGCCCTCATGGCCAAAGCGTCGCGCCACCTCGTACGACAGCATCGTGCCTACCGTACGGTTGACGTTGCGGATCGGCATGTCGATCGACACCTTCTCCTTCTTCTCGAGCGCGGGCTTCGCGAGCTCGATCAGGCGGTTGTCGATCGCGCCGGCAAGGCCGTGGTCCTGCGTCTCAGTGTGCAGACGGGACACCTCGGCGGGCACCTCGGGCACGTGGAAGACGCGGGAGAAGTCCAGGCCCTTCGCCTTCCAGTGCTCGATGCCCTTCTTCGTGTCGAGCAGGTGTGCGGCGCCGATCAGCTCGTCGAACTTGCGCACGCCGAGGCTGGCCATGATCTCGCGCACTTCCTCGGCGATGAAGAAGAAGAAGTTCACGACGTGCTCGGGCTTGCCTGCGAACTTGCGGCGCAACACCGGATCCTGCGTGGCCACGCCCACCGGGCAGGTGTTCAGGTGGCACTTGCGCATCATGATGCAGCCCTCGACCACCAGCGGCGCGGTGGCGAAGCCGAACTCGTCGGCGCCGAGGATCGCGCCGATGACGACGTCGCGGCCGGTCTTGATCTGGCCATCGACCTGCACCGCGATGCGCCCGCGCAGGCGGTTCAGCACCAGGGTCTGCTGCGTCTCGGCGAGGCCGAGTTCCCAAGGCGTGCCGGCATGCTTGATCGACGACCAGGGCGACGCGCCCGTGCCGCCGTCGTGGCCCGAGATGGTGACGTGGTCCGCCTTCGCCTTGGACACGCCCGCCGCCACCGTGCCGACGCCGACTTCGGACACCAGCTTCACCGAGATCGAGGCCGACGGATTGGCATTCTTCAGGTCGTGGATCAGCTGCGCGAGATCCTCGATCGAATAGATGTCGTGGTGCGGCGGCGGCGAGATGAGTTCCACGCCGGGCGTCGAGTAGCGCAGCTCGGCGATGTATTCCGAGACCTTGCGGCCGGGCAGTTGCCCGCCCTCGCCGGGCTTCGCGCCCTGCGCCATCTTGATCTGGATCTGCTCGGCGGACGCGAGGTACTCGGCGGTGACGCCGAAGCGTCCCGAGGCCACCTGCTTGATCTTCGACTTCAGGACGTCGCCTTCCTTCAGCGGGATGTCCGCTTCGACGCGCCCCTCGCCGAGGCGCGACTTCAGCGTCTCGCCGGCCTTCACGGGCGCGTAGCGGCGGCGATCCTCTCCGCCCTCGCCGGTGTTCGACTTGCCGCCGATGCGGTTCATCGCGATCGCGAGCGTGGCGTGCGCCTCGGTCGAGATCGAGCCGAGCGACATCGCACCGGTGGCGAAGCGCTTGACGATCTCCTTCGCCGGCTCGACTTCCTCGAGCGGCACCGGCGTCACGCCGGCCGTGCGGAACTCGAACAGGCCGCGGAAGGTGAGGTGGCGGCGCGACTGGTCGTTGATGATGCGCGCGTATTCCTTGTAGGTCTCGTAGCGGTTCTCGCGCGACGCGTGCTGCAGCTTCGCGATCGCGTCGGGGGTCCACATGTGCTCGTCGCCGCGCACGCGCCACGCATACTCGCCGCCGACGTCGAGCGCGCCGGCGAGCACGGGGTCGTCGCCGAACGCGGCGCGATGCAGCCGCAGCGCCTCCTCGGCGATCTCGAACACGCCGATGCCCTCGACCGACGAGGCGGTGCCGGCGAAGTACTTGGCGATCAACTCGCGCTTCAAGCCCACGGCCTCGAAGATCTGCGAGCCGGTGTACGACATGTACGTCGAGATGCCCATCTTGGACATCACCTTGCGCAGGCCCTTGCCGATCGCCTTGACGAAGTTCTTGATCGCCTTGCTGCCGGCCGCGGCGTCGCCCTGGTGCATCGCGAGCAGCGTCTCCATCGCGAGGTACGGGTGCACGGCTTCGGCGCCATAGCCGCCGAGCAGCGCGAAGTGGTGCACCTCGCGCGCCGAACCGGTCTCGACGACGAGGCCCGCGTTGGTGCGCAGTCCGCGGGACACGAGATGCTGGTGCACGGCCGACAGCGCGAGCAGCGCGGGGATGGCGACGCGCTCGCGATCCACGAGCCGGTCCGAGATGATGACGATCGAGTAGCCGGAGCGCACTGCGTCCTCGGCCTGCGCGCACAGCGACGCGAGGCGCGCCTCGATCGCTTGCTTGCCCCAGGACGCGGGATAGGTGATGTCGAGCTCGTGCGAGCGGAACTTGCCGTTGGTGTAGCGCTCGATGTGGCGGATCTTCTCCATCTCGAAGAAGTCGAGCACCGGCTGCGTGACCTCGAGGCGCAGCGGCGGATTCATCTCGTCGATGCCGAGCAGGTTCGGCTTCGGGCCGATGAAGGACACCAGGCTGGTGACGAGCTCCTCGCGGATCGGGTCGATCGGCGGGTTGGTGACCTGCGCGAAGAGCTGCTTGAAGTAGTGGTACAGGGTCTTGTTCTTCGACGACAGCACCGCAAGCGGCGAGTCGTTGCCCATCGAGCCGATCGGCTCCTCGCCGTTGGCGGCCATCGGCGCGAGGATGAACTTGAGGTCTTCCTGCGTGTACGCGAAGGCCTGCTGGCGGTCGAGGATCGGCACGCCCGAGCGCAGCGGCGCGGTCTTCTCGGTGCCCACCTCGTCCAGCTTCACGCGGATGCGCTCGATCCACTCGACGTAGGGCTTGGACGCGGCGAGCGTGTCCTTCAGCTCCTTGTCGTCGACGATGCGGCCCTTCTCGAGGTCGACGAGGAACATCTTGCCCGGCTGCAGGCGCCACTTCTTGACGATGCGCTCCTCGGGGATCGGCAGGCAGCCGCACTCGGAGCCCATGATCACGAGGTCGTCGTCGGTGACGATGTAGCGCGACGGGCGCAGGCCATTGCGGTCGAGCGTGGCGCCGACCTGCCGGCCGTCGGTGAAGGCGATCGATGCCGGGCCGTCCCACGGCTCCATCATCGCGGCGTGGTATTCGTAGAACGCGCGGCGCGCGGGATCCATGAGCGCGTGGTTCTCCCACGCCTCCGGGATCATCATCATCATCGCGTGCGCGACCGAGTAGCCGCCCATCACGAGGAGCTCGAGCGCGTTGTCGAACGAGGCCGAGTCGGACTGGCCGTCATAGATCAGCGGCCAGATCTTGCCGAGGTCGTCGCCGAGCACCGGGCTCGAGATCGCGCCCTGGCGCGCGCGCACCCAGTTCTGGTTGCCGCGCACCGTATTGATCTCGCCGTTGTGGCAGACGAGGCGGAACGGGTGCGCGAGGTCCCACGACGGGAAGGTGTTGGTCGAGAATCGCTGGTGCACCATCGACAGCGCCGACTCGACGCGCTCGTCCTTCAGGTCGAGGAAGTACTCGCCCACCTGGTGCGCGAGCAGCATGCCCTTGTAGACCACGGTGCGCGCCGACATCGACGGCACGTAGAACTCCTTGCCGTGCGCGAGCTTCAGCGCCTGGATCGCGTGGCCGGAACTCTTGCGGATGATGTACAGCTTGCGCTCGAGGCCGTCGGTGGTGGTGATCGACTCGCCGCGACCGATGAAGACCTGCCGGACGACGGGTTCGAGGCGCTTGGCGGCGTCGGCGAGGTCGGCATTGTCGACCGGCACGTCGCGCCAGCCGAGCAGTTCCTGGCCTTCGTCCTTGATCGCGCGTTCGAGCTCGTACTCGCACGCCAGGCGCGAGGCGGGTTCCTGCGGCAGGAACACCATGCCCACGCCGTAGGCGCCGACCGGCGGCAGCGCGATGCCCTGCTTGGCCATTTCCTCGCGGAAGAAGCGGTCCGGGATCTGGATGAGGATGCCGGATCCGTCCGACAGCTTCGGGTCGTAGCCGACGGCGCCTCGATGCGTGAGGTTGCGCAGGACCGTGAGCCCCTGCTGCACGATCGAATGGGACTTGCGGCCCTTGATGTGCGCGACGAAGCCGACGCCGCACGCATCATGCTCGTGGGCGGGGTTGTACAGCCCCTGCTCGGGCGGCAGGGAGACGTGGCTCAGGGGAGCGTTCACGGGCACATCCTTCGGACGATGGCGGGTCCGCCCGGCGCAATGATGCCGCGCACAAATCAGAGGGCGAACCGCGGAATATACCTTTGGATCCGGGCCCTTACAAGGCCTGCGGGGTGCCCGGCGCTAGGCCGGCATGCAGGCCGCGATGGCGGCTTCGACCTCTGCGTCGGGGATCCCGCCCCGCACCACCGCTCGGCCGATGGCTTCGAGGAGGACGAAGCGCAGCTTCCCCGCCGACGCCTTCTTGTCCACCGCCATCAGGTCCAGGTAGCGCCGCGGAGGCATCGCCAGCCCGCGCACGGGCAGCCGGCTGCGCGCGACAAGGTCGCGCACGCGCTGGAAGGCCGCCGCATCGACGAGGCCCAGCCGTCGCGAGAGTTCGGCGGCCATCACCATCCCCGCGCCGACGGCTTCACCGTGCAGCCACGTGCCGTAGCCCGCACCGGCCTCGATCGCGTGGCCGAAGGTGTGACCGAAATTCAGCAGCGCGCGCGCGCCCTGCTCGCGCTCGTCGCCCGCGACCACGTCGGCCTTGATCTCGCAGGAGCGCACCACGGCGCGCGCAAGCGCGTCGGCGCGCCTCGCGAGCAGCGCTTCGACATCGCGTTCCAGCCAGGCGGTGAACGCCTCGTCGAGGATGAAGCCATGCTTGATCACTTCCGCCACGCCGGCCGCGAGTTCGCGCTCCGGGAGAGTGGCCAGCACGCCGACGTCGGCGACCACTGCGAGCGGCTGGTGGAAGGCGCCGATCATGTTCTTGCCCAGCGCGTGGTTGATGCCGGTCTTGCCGCCGACCGACGAATCGACCTGCGCGAGCAGGGTCGTCGGTACCTGGACGAACGGAATGCCGCGCTGGTACACCGCCGCGGCAAAGCCGGTAAGGTCGCCGATCACGCCTCCACCGAGGGCCACGAGCACGGCATCGCGCCCCAGGCGCGCCTCGAGCAACGCGCCGCAGATGCGATCGATGGTCTCCCAGCGCTTGGAGGTCTCTCCCGCCTCGACCAGCACGGGCGTCGTCGACGCGGCCCCCGCCTGCGCGAGCGCGGCGCGAAGGCGGGGCAGGTAGAGGCCCGCCATGGGCTCGCTGGTGACGACGGCCACCTGGCGACCGGCGACGGAGGGACGGTAGTGTTCGGCATCGTCGATCACGCCCTCGCCCACGTGGATCGGGTAGGTGCGCTCTGCGAGCGCTACGCGGAGCGTCGGCATCGTTCCTCCAGGGCCTCGACCAGCTGGCGCGCGAGCGTCGGCGCCTTCTGGCGGCCGGTGTCCACCACGAGGTCTGCCACCTCTCGATACAGCGGGTCTCGCAACTCGTACAGCTCTTCCAGGCGCCTCAGCGGATCCGCGGTCGCGAGCAACGGCCGGTTGCGGTCGTGTCGCACGCGACGGTAGAGATCCGGCGGTTGCGCGCAAAGGTAGATCACGGTGCCGCGCGAAGACAATGCCCGGCGATTCTCCGGCGCAAGCACGGCGCCGCCGCCCGTGGCAAGCACGATGCCGGCCTCTTGGGTGAGCTCCTCGATCACCGCGCGCTCGCGCGCGCGGAAGCCCGCCTCCCCCTCGATCTCGAAGATCAACGGGATACGCACACCACAGCGCGATTCGATCTCGACGTCGGAATCCACGAAGCGGCGCCCGAGCCGCCGGGCCAGCAGCCGCCCGACCGTGGTCTTGCCGGCCCCCATCATGCCGACGAGGAAGATGCCCGGTGCGGCCGCCGCGTCCATGGCGCTATGTTATCCGCCGCCGCAAAAAGAAACGGCCAGGCGCTCGGCCTGGCCGTCGTTCGGCGATGCAACGGCTAGCGAATCGTCAGCCGCTCGTTGACGATGCGCGGCGTGATGAACACGAGCAGCTCGGTCTTCTGGTTCGAGGTCGCGCGGTTCTTGAACATGAAGCCGATGTACGGCAGGTCGCCGAGGAACGGCACTTGCGTCACGTCCTGCCGCTCGGTCTGCTCGAAGATGCCGCCGATCACCACCGTGCCGCCGTTCTCGACCAGTACCTCGGTCTTCACGTGCTTGGTGCTGATCTGCACGCCGGCGGGCGTGGTCGCCCCGGGGGCGTCCTTGTTGACGTCCAGCGTCATGATCACATTGCCGTCCGGCGTGATCTGCGGCTTCACCTTCAGCGCCAGGTTGGCCTTGCGGAACGACACCGAGGTGGCGCCCGAGGACGTGGCCTGCTGGTACGGAATCTCCGTGCCCTGCTCGATCAGCGCCTCGACCTGGTCGGCCGTGAGGACACGCGGGCTGGAGATGATCTTGCCCTTGCCGTCGGCCTCGAGTGCGGTGATTTCTGCGTTGATGAACCGGGTCAGGCTGGGACGGAACAGCGTGAACGCGAGCTGGCCGACGCTGAACGAGTTCAGGCCCGCCGCCGGAAGGTTCACGTTGTTGCCCGCCGGGAAGTAGCCCGTGCCGTCGTCGGGCGTCTGGCCGGTGCGGATGCCGACGCCAGTGGTGTTGCCCGAGAAGATGACGCGATCGTCGCGCGATCCGAGGATCGCGTTGCCGCCGCGGCCACCCTGCGCCGCCACCGAGATATCGTTGTAGCCCAGGCGTGCGCCCAGGTTCTTCGCGAAGGTGTCCGACGCCTCTACGATGCGCGCCTCGATCATGACCTGCCGGACCGGCACGTCGATCTTGGCCAGCAGCTTGCGCACTTCCTCGAGGCGGCTCGGCACGTCCTGCACGAAGAGCGTGTTGGTGCGCTGGTCGACTACCGCGCTTCCCCGCTTCGAAAGGATGCGCTGGTTCTGGTCGGACAGCAGCTTCTGGACGTCCGCCGCCTTCTGGTAGTTCATCTGGAAGCTCTCGGTGCGCGTCTGCTCGAGGTCCGTGATCTGCTGCTGGGCTTCGAGCGCGAGCTTCTCGCGGGTCGCGAGCTCGTCGCGCGGCGCGATCCAGATCACGCTCCCGCTGCGCCGCATGTCAAGGCCGCGCGTCTGCAGGATGATGTCGAGCGCCTGGTCCCAGGGCACTTCCTTCAAGCGCAGGGTGATGTTGCCGCTCACGCTGTCGCTGGTGATCACGTTGAGGTCGGTGAAGTCGGCGATCACGTTCAGTACCGCCCGCACCTCGACGTTCTGGAAGTTCAGCGACAGCTTCTCCCCCGTGTAGCCACGCTGGCCTGTGCGGGACTCGACGCGGGGCTTCACCTCGACGACGAACTGCGTGTCGGTCTGGTAGGCGTTGTATTCCCACTGGCCCTTGGGCTCGATCACGAGGCGGACGTTCTCGCCCTGCGCGAACGCGTTGATCGTCTGCACCGGCGTGGAGAAGTCGACCACGTCGTAGCGCTTGCGCAGGTTGTCGGGAATCGAGGTCTTGAGCAGGTCGACCACGAGGTTCTGGCCCTGCTGGCGGATGTCGATGCCGGTCGAGGTGTCCGACAGGTCGATCACCACGCGGCCCTCGCCCTGGCGACCACGACGGAAGTCGATCTCCTTCACGGCGTGCTTCTGGTCGCCGCGGCCTTCCGCGAAGTGCGCGACCTGCGCGCTCGCCGCGGGCGCCGCGGTCGTCGCCACCGGGTTCGTCAGCGTGACCACCACCGACTTGCCGTCAAGCGCGACATCATGGGTCACCGGCCGGCGCAGGTTGAGCACCAGCCGTGTCTTGTCGGAGCCCTGCACGACGTTCATCGAGCGAAGCTCGCCCTCGCCGATGTTCTGGGAAGCACGGCCAAGTCCGTTCGAGATCCCCGCGAAGTCGAACGCGATGCGCGGCGGGGTCGCGACGGTGAAGTTGGCGGGCACCGCCTGCAGGGGCTCCTTCGTCGTGATGCGGACGACGACCTTGCCGCCGTCCTGGACCACGTTGAAGGACTCGATGGCGTTCTGCGCCCGGGCGCCTGCAGCGCAGACGAGCCACAGCCCGATCGTGAGTACAGCGGACAGGATCCTGGTTTTCATGGTTATTTCCTCGCTTCCTGCAGTTGCAGCGAACTCTGGCGTTCAATCCACTCCCCGCCGCCGTCCTGGACGAGCTCCTTGAGGCTGATCTGGCCTTCGTCGATGGCCGTGATCACGCCGAAGTTCTGCCCCATGTAGTTGCCCTTGCGAACGCGGTAGAGGTTGCTTCCCGCCTTCACGAGCGCGAACGTCTCCTTGCCCTGCGTGAGGGTGCCCTGCATCTGGATGGACTCCAGAGCGAAGGCCTCCAGCGGCTCCTTGGCGCGGTCCTGCTCCTGCTTCACGCGCGCGGTGGCCGCCGACGGGGCGACCTTCTCCGCCTGCGCGACCTCGATGCGGCTCGGGCGGAACGGGTCGACGAAGGGCTTGCCCTGGTTATCCTTTTCCGCCTTGTAGGCGACCGGCTCGTACGGCTTGACCTCGGGCAGCTTCTCGATGCGGCCGCGCATGTCCTTGGACATCCGGTCGAGCTCGGACTTCAGGTCGCTGTGTTCGTCGCCGCCGCAGGCCGCCAGCAGCGCCGTGCTGGCGACGAGCGCCGCGGCTCGCCAGGCCCGGCGGGCCCGCTTGTCGTGGTTCGGTTTCATTTCTTGGCCGGTCCCTTCTTCGAGGCAGCCGCCTTGCGCTGGTCGTTCGTCTCCTCCTCGCTGAGGTATCGGAACGTCTTCGCGGTGGCGCCCATCGCGAGCACGCCGTCCTTGCCCGCCTCGATCTGCACGTCGTTCAGGGTGACGATCCGGGACAGCGCCCCGATGTCGCTCGCGAACGCGCCCATGTCGTGGTACGTGCCCGTGACCTTGATCGAGATCGGGCGCTCGGCGAACGACTCGCGCACCGACTCGCCGCCGGGCTTGAAGGTCTCGAACTGCAGGCCGCGGCCGAGGCCCGCCTGGTTGATGTCGACGAGCAGCGCGTCCATCTGGGACTTGTCCGGCAGCTGCTTGAGCAGCGCGCCGAAGGAGTCGTTGATCTCGCGCAGCTGCTGCTTGTGCAGGTCCAGGTTCACGGCCTGCTGCTTCTTGCCCTTGTACTCGTCCTTGAGCTTGACTTCCTGCTGCGCGCCGCGCTCGAGATCCTCGATCTGGGTCTGCGTGTCGGCGAAATAGCCGACCACCGGGATCGCCACCAGCACGGCGGCGACGACGACGAGCTTCGGCGCGGCCGACCAGGTGCCCGGGTCGGACCAGTTGGTGCGCTTGAAGTCCTCGAGTACCGCGTTGAAGTTGACGGCCATGGCTCAACCCTTCTTCGCGGCAGCCTTGCCGGCGTCCTTGGGCGCGTCCTTGGACGCATCCTTGGCCGGCGGCGCGGCACGCTTGAGCTGCAGGTTCATGTTGAAGGAGGACACGCGCTTCTTGTCCACCGCGGAGGCCTGGATCTCGACGAGCTCGGGGCTGGCAAGCCAGGGCGACGACTCGATGTTGCGCATCAGCGTCGACACCCGCGCGTTCGACTGCGAGTAGCCCTGCAGGTTGACGAGAAGGCCCTTCTGCGTGACCGACTTCAGGTACACGCCCTCCGGCATCTGGCGCACCAGCTCCTCAAGCAGGTGCACCGTCTGCGCGCGGTCGTTCTGCAGGGTCTCGATCGCCGTCTTGCGCGCGATCAACTGCGCGATCTCGTCCTTCAGGCGCTTGATCTCGTCGATCTCCTTGTCGAGCTTCGCGTTTTCCTTCTTCAGGAACTCGTTGCGCTCGGCCTGGGTCGCGATCCGCCCGGCGTAGTAGACGTGCACCATGGCGACGACGCCGACGCCGATCGCGGCGGCGATGCCGGCCATGACCATGAAGTGCTGCCGCGAGCGCTTGCGCTTCTCGGCGCGGTGCGGCAATAGGTTGATACGGGTGCTCATGTCGGGTCGAACCTCCGCAGTGCGAGGCCGCAGGCGACGATCAGGCTGGGCGCGTCGATGACGAGCTTCTTCATCTGGATGCGCGGCGAAGCCTGCATGGCGGCGAACGGATTGGCGACGATCGTGGGAACCTGGGTGCGGGTGTTCACGACCTCGTCGAGGCCCGGGATGACGGCCGAGCCGCCGGCGAGCAGGATGTGGTCGACGGTGTTGTACGAGGTCGAAGTGAAGAAGAACTGCAGCGCGCGCTGGATCTCCATGGACAGGTTCTCCATGAACGGGCGCAGCACCTCGGCCTCGAAGTCGTCGGGCAGGCCGCCGGAGCGCTTCGCGTTCTCGGCTTCCTCCGGGTTCATGCCGTAGCGGTTGCAGATGTCCTGCGTCAGCTGCGATCCGCCGAAGGCCTGCTCGCGGCTGTACACCGACTGGTCGTTGCGCAGCACGGAAACCTGCATCACGTTGGCGCCGACGTCGACGATGGCGATGTTCTGGTCCTTGCCGGCGCCCGGGAGCTGGCGCACCACGAGCCCGAGGGCCGACTGCTGGGCCATCGACTCGACGTCCATGACTAGGGCCTTCAGGCCCGCGGACTCGGCCACCGCGACGCGGTCCTCGACCTTTTCCTTGCGGGTCGCCGCGATCATGACTTCCTGCTCGTCGGGGTTGGTCGGCGACGGACCCACGACCTGGAAGTCGAGGTTGACCTCCTCGAGCGCGAACGGGATGTACTGGTTGGCCTCGCCCTCGACCTGCACCTCGAGCTCGTCCTCGCGCATGCCGCCCTGCACGATGATCTTCTTGGTGATCACCGCGCCGGAGGGCACGCACATGGCGACGTGCTTGGTGCGAGTGGCGAGGCGCTTGTGGCCGCGCTTCACCGCCTCGGCGACCGCCTCCAGGTTATTGATGTTTCCGTCCACCACCGCCTCTCGAGGCAGCGGCTCGATGGCATAGCGCTCGACGCGGTAGGCGCCCTTCCCGGCGTCGACGATTTCCAGCATCTTCACCGACGAAGAACTGATGTCCAGCCCGAACAACGGCGGTGCTTTCGGCTTGAAGATGTCTAGGCTCATCCCTTTTTCCCTTTCGTATCTGCGCGTTAGGCACGATACGTAGAATCTGCGTGAAATCCTAGCAACAACTATCCCCCGTGTCTAGTGAATCCTCCGCAAGCAGGGGGAGGGCTATCATGCTACCTTTCCCTGGCCCCCTGCAACCTTTTCCGGGATCGGTCCAAGT
Organism: uncultured Enterobacteriaceae bacterium; assembly: GCA_964617355.1. Classification (GTDB taxonomy): domain Bacteria; phylum Pseudomonadota; class Gammaproteobacteria; order Burkholderiales; family SG8-39; genus CAZTDU01. The sequence continues at coordinate 35,061 of CAZTXP010000039.1, read as the reverse complement.
CCCTTGAAGTGGCTACGTTTTTTGCTGTTTCCGCTGGTCTTCCTGGCCGGCTGCGCCATCGTCGCCCTGATGGGCGCGGTCTTCGTCGTCGCGGTCACCTACCCCCAGCTGCCCTCGCTGGACACGATCACCGATTACCAGCCCAAGATCCCCCTTCGGGTGTACACGGCCGAAGGAACGCTGATCGGCGAGTTCGGCGAGGAACGCCGCACGGTCGTCGCGATCAAGGCGGTACCCGCGACGCTGAAGAACGCCATCCTCGCCGCCGAGGACGAGCGCTTCTACCAGCACTCGGGCGTCGACTATGTCGGCGTGATGCGCGCGGCCTACCAGAACGTCTCCTCGGGCGGACGACGGCAGGGCGCGAGCACGATCACGATGCAGGTGGCGCGGAACTTCTTCCTCTCCACGGAGAAGACCCTCACGCGCAAGCTTTATGAAGCCATGCTGTCTTACAAGATCGAGGCCAACCTTACGAAGGAGCAGATCCTCGAGCTGTACGTGAACCAGATCTACCTTGGGCAGCGCGCCTACGGCTTCGCCGCGGCGGCGCAGATCTACTACGGAAAATCCCTCGACGGCCTCAGCCTCGCCGAGACCGCGATGCTGGCCGGCCTGCCCAAGGCGCCGTCGACCTTCAACCCTGTTGCAAATCCGCAACGCGCCAAGCAGCGCCAGCTCTACGTGCTGCGCCGGATGAAGGAACTCGGCCATATCACCGACGCGCAGTTCGCCGAGGCCTCGAAGGCGACACTGCAGACGCGGCGCACGGTGGACGACTTCCCCGTGCGAGCCGAATACGTCGCGGAAATGGTCCGGCAGGCCGTACACGACTTGTACCCGGAGGAGGTCTACACCAAGGGATTCCGGGTCTACACGACGATCCGGCAAGCCGACCAGGAGGCCGCATACGCCGCATTGCGTCGCGGCTTGCTCGAATACGAGCGCCGCCACGGCTACCGGGGGCCCGAAGGCTTCGCGGACCTCGCGCCCACTGCGAACGAGGACGCCTATGAAGAAGCGCTGGCCGACATGTTCGACAGCGAGGACCTGCTGGCCGCGCTGGTCATCGCAGCCAGCGCGAAGGAAGTCCGGGCGGTACTCAAGAGCGGCGAGGAGATCACGATCACGGGCGAGGCCCTAAAGTACGTCGCCCGGTCCCTGGACGACAAGGCCGCCCCCCCTCGCCGCATCCGGCGCGGCGCCCTGATTCGCGTCGTGCGCGGCGAGAAGAACGCCTGGCAGGTCGCGCAGCTGCCGGAGGCCGAGGCCGCGTTCGTGTCCGTCGATCCCAACGACGGCGCGATCCGGGCCCTCGTCGGCGGCTTCGACTTCAATCGCAACAAGTTCAACCACGTCACGCAGGCGTGGCGGCAGCCGGGCTCGTCCTTCAAGCCCTTCATCTACTCGGCGTCGCTCGAGAAGGGCTTCACGCCGGCGACGATCATCCCCGACGAGCCGATCGTGGTGGAGGCCGACGTCACCGGCAGCCAGCGCTGGGAGCCGAAGAACTACGACGGCAAGTTCGAGGGGCCGATGCCGATGCGCACCGGCCTCGCGAAGTCGAAGAACATGGTCTCGATCCGCATCCTTCAGGCCATCGGCCCGAAGTACGCGCAGGACTACGTGACGCGCTTCGGCTTCGAGGCGGACAAGCACCCGGCCTACCTGACCATGGCGCTGGGCGCGGGCGCGGTGACGCCGATCCAGCAGGCGCGCGCCTACTCGGTGTTCGCGAACGGGGGATACCTGGTCCAGCCCTACTTCATTTCGCGCATCGTCGACGATCGCGGCAATTCCCTGGGCACGGCGAAGCCGGTCCGCGCGGGCGACGAAGCGCTGCGCGCGATCGACGGGCGCAACGCCTTCATCATGGACTCGATGCTGCAGGACGTGACGCGCTACGGCACCGCAGGCCGCGCCTCGAAGATTGGCCGTCGCGACCTCGCGGGAAAGACCGGCACCACGAACGAACACGTGGACGCATGGTTCTGCGGATACAGCAACGCCAACCTCGTCGGCATCGCGTGGGTCGGCTACGACCAGCCCAAGAACCTGGGCCGCAACGAGACGGGGGGGCTGACGGCCCTGCCGATCTGGATCAGCTACATGGAAAAGGTCCTGAAGGGCGTCCCCGAGGTGCCGCGCGCCGTGCCGACCGGCGTGGTGAGCGCCGACCCGGGCGGCGAACCTGGCGCTCCCCGAGACGGCAAGCGCGCATCCGAGTTCTTCTACCAGGAGAACATTCCGCGCGAACCCTCGGGAGAATCCGCACCCGGCGCACCCGGCGGCAGTCCTGGCGAGGCACCCGCAAAGCCGGCGCCTTCGTTCCCCGGCTAGCGCCGGCTCAGGAAGCCGACGAAAGGATCACCGCGGCGCCCGACTGCGCCGACACCAGCCTCGACAGCGCGGGAAACAGTTCGGTGCCGTCGCGCGTATCTCGCCAGCTTCGTCCGTCGTGGCGAAAATGGAATCCGCCACTGCGCGCCGCGACCCAGATCTCGCGCGCCGCGCCATGGCGGTTGAGCACCATTTTCGTGCCATCCGCGAACTCCACCTCGAGCACGCCAGCGCCCTTCCACTGCAAGTCCACGTCTGCGCCGCTCGCCTCGATGGCGCGCTCCGCGGCCGCGAGCGCGGCATCCGCGAGGGATTCGAATTCCGAGTCAGTCATGCCGTCGTCCGATCCTGCTACCATGAAGAATTCTACCGCTCCCTCCATGTACACCATCCGGATCCTCGCCGCGCTCGCGTCCGTTGCGCTCCTCTCCGCCTGCGGGCAGAAGGGGCCCCTGTACCTGCGCGAGAATCCGCCATCGAACGTGAAGAAGCCCAACCCCGACGAATATCGGCCGGTGCCGTACCCGAAGGGTACGCCGACCGATCCCGAGCCCGGCTCGGACGCGCGCAAGTAGGCCGCATGGGATTCGAATACCGCGCGGGCGCGCTGTGCGTCGAGGGTGTGCCGTTGGACGAGGTGGCCGCCCGCTTCGGCACGCCAACGTACGTCTATTCGCGCGCGGCGATCGAAGGCGCGTACCGCGAATACGCCGACGCGCTGCGCGGCCGCGACGCCCTGGTGTGCTACTCGGTCAAGGCGAACTCGAACCTGTCCGTGCTCGCGCTGATGGCGCGCCTTGGTGCGGGGTTCGACATCGTGTCGGGGGGCGAGCTGTCCCGCGTACTGGCGGCCGGCGGCGACCCGCGCAAGGTGGTCTTCTCGGGCGTCGGCAAGTCGCGCGAGGAGATCCGCCGGGCGATCGAGGCCGGCATCCTGTCGATCAACCTCGAATCCGAAGCGGAGCTCGCGCGCGTCGACGAGGTGGCTCGCGCGCTCGGGAAGGTCGCGCCGGTGTCGTTCCGGGTGAACCCGGACGTCGACCCCAAGACGCATCCGTACATCTCGACCGGATTGAAGCAGAACAAATTCGGCGTCGCGTATGCGGACGCCGAGCGGCTGTACCGCGACGCCGCGCGGCGCGATGGCGTCCGCGTCGAGGGCATCGGGTTCCACATCGGTTCGTTGATGCTCGACACGCAGCCGTTCGAGGACGCGACGACGCGCATCGCCGATCTCGTCGATCGAATCGAGCGCGCCGGGATCGCGCTGGCCCATGTCGACCTCGGAGGCGGGGTGGGTATCCGCTACCGCGACGAGGCCCCGGCGCCGATCGCCGCGTTCGTGGGCGGCGCGCTGGCGGCCCTCGGCGAGCGCCGGCACAAGCTGATCCTCGATCCGGGGCGCTCGCTCGTCGGCAACGCTGGCGTCTTGCTGACGAAGGTCGAATACCTCAAGCACGGCGAGGAACGGAATTTCCTCGTCGTCGATGCCGCCATGAACGACCTTGTGCGTCCCTCGCTCTACGGGGCATGGCACGATGTCCGTGCGGTGCGAACGGAATCCGCGGCGCCGGAAGGCGTTTACGACGTGGTCGGCCCGGTCTGCGAAAGCGCCGACTTCCTCGCCAAGGAACGGCGACTCGCGGCGAGGGAAGGCGACCTGCTGGCAGTGATGTCTGCCGGTGCCTACGGCATGTGCATGAGCTCCAACTACAACACGCGGCCGCGGGCTGCCGAAGTCATGGTGTCCGATCGCGAGGTGCGGGAGATCCGCCGGCGCGAGACGGTGGACGAACTGTACGCACTGGAACAGGTGGCAGCATGGTGAAGGCGGGCAAGGCGATCGGCTTGCTGGTGCTGGTGCTGGTGGTGGCGGTCGCGGCCGGAGCGGCGGCATGGCAGATGCGGGGCGGCGAGGGCGGCGCCGACAAGGCCAAGGACAAGGGCGGCAAGAAGGGCGGGCCCGGCGGCCCGGTGCCGGTCGGCGTGGCCGCGGCCGCCCAGGCGACGGTGCCTGTGCGGGTGCAGGCGATCGGCAACGTCGAGGCGTACTCCACCGTGTCGCTGAAGGCGCGCGTCGACGGGCAGATCGTCGAGGTGAACTTCCGTGAAGGCCAGGAGGTGAAGAAGGGCGAGGTGCTGTTTCGGATCGACGCGAGGCCGTTCGAGGCCGCGTTGCGGCAGGCGGAGGCGAACGCGCAGCGAGACGCCGCCGCGCGCGACCAGGCCCGCTCGCAGGAACGCCGCTACCAGGAGCTGCTCGAGAAGAATTTCGTCTCCAAGGAAGCGTACGCGCAGATCCGCACCAACGCCGAGACGGCGGAGGCCACCTCGAAGGCGAGCGCCGCGGCGCTGGAGAACGCCCGCATCAACCTCGAGTACTGCACGATCCGCGCCCCGCTCGACGGTTTCGTCGGCAAGGTCCTGCTGCAGGTCGGCAACCTGGTGAAGGCGAACGACACCGCGGCGCTGGTCGTCATCAACCAGGTGCGCCCCGTGTACGTAACCTTCGCGGTCCCGGAGCAGGAGCTGCCGGTGGTGCGCAAGTACATGGCGGGCGGGCCGCTGTCGGTCGAGGTCGCCGCGCCGAAGGGCGACGGCAAGCCGTCGCAGGGGCGTCTCGTGTTCGTCGACAACGCGGTCGACCCGACGACCGGCACCATCAAGCTGCGCGCCCAGTTCGACAACGGCGACATCGCCCTGTGGCCCGGCCAGTTCGTCAACGTCAGCATGCGGCTCTACGACGACGACAAGGCGATCGTGGTGCCGTCGCGAGCGCTGCAGACCGGTCCCGTCGGCCAGTTCGTCTATGTCGTCAAGGGCGACGGCGTCGAGGTACGCAAGGTCGCGGTGAAGCGCACCGACGGCGACGTCGCGGTACTCGACGCGGGCGTGGCGCCCGGCGAGCAGGTCGTGGTCCGCGGCGCGCTCCGGCTGTCGCCGAACGCGAAGGTGACGCTGCAGGAGGAGGGCGCTAAGAAATGAACCTCTCGGAAATCTTCGTCCGCAGGCCCGTCATGACGGTGCTCGTCATGATGGGGATCCTGATCTTCGGCCTCGCCGCCTACCGGCTGCTGCCGGTGAGCACCCTGCCGAACGTCGATTTCCCGACCATCCAGGTCACTGCGCAGGTGCCGGGCGCGAGCCCCGAGACCATGGCCGCCGCGGTCGCCACGCCGCTCGAGAAGCAGTTCTCCACCATCGCCGGGGTCGACCAGATGACGTCGATCAGCGGGCAGGGCACGACCTCGATCACGATCCAGTTCAGCCTCGACCGGGACATCGACGCCGCCGCCCAGGACGTCAATTCCGCGATCGCCTCCGCGGCGCGCCAGCTGCCGGCGACGATGCCGGCGCCGCCGTCGTTCCGCAAGGTCAACCCGGCCGACTTCCCGGTCTACTACCTCGCGCTGACATCCGACACGCTGCCGCTCTCGACCGTCAACGAGTACGCCGAGACGTTCCTCGCCCAGCGCATCTCGACCATCAACGGCGTCGCGCAGGTGCAGATCTTCGGCCAGCAGAAGTACGCGGTGCGCGTGCAAGTCGATCCGGACGCGCTTGCCGCCCGCGGCGTCGGCATCAACGAGGTGCAGCAGGCGATCGCGCAGGCGAACGTCAACCTGCCGACCGGCACGCTCTACGGCAAGGAGCGCATGTTCGCGGTGCAGTCGACCGGCCAGCTGTACGACGCCTCCGCCTACCGGCCGGTGATCGTCACCTACCGCAACGGATCGCCGATCCGCCTCTCCGAGCTCGGCCGCGTCATCGACAGCGTGGAGACCGACAAGGTCGCGGCGTGGTTCAAGGACAAGCGCGGCATCGTGCTCGCCATCCAGCGCCAGCCCGGCGTGAACACGATCGAGGTGGTGGAGTCCATCAAGAAGCTGCTGCCGACCTTCCGCTCCGAGGTCCCGCCCGGCATCGACATCAACGTGCTCTTCGACCGCTCGGTGACGATCCGCGCCTCGGTCGAGGAGGTGCAGTTCACGCTGCTGGTCGCCCTCGCGCTCGTGGTGATGGTGATCTTCCTCTTCCTGCGCAACATCCCGGCGACGATCATCCCGAGCGTCGCGCTGCCGATGTCGATCGTCGGCACCTTCGCGGTGATGTACCTGCTCGGCTACAGCATCGACAACATCTCGCTGCTCGCGCTGACGCTGTGCGTCGGCTTCGTGGTCGACGACGCGATCGTCATGCTCGAGAACATCACGCGCCACCTCGAAATGGGCAAGGGGGTGCTGCAGGCGACGCTCGACGGCTCTCGCGAGATCGCGTTCACCATCGTGTCGATGACGCTGTCGCTCGCGGCGGTGTTCATCCCGGTGCTCTTCATGGGCGGCATCCTCGGCCGGCTGCTGCACGAGTTCGCGGTCGTCATCATGGTCGCGGTGGTGATCTCGGGCTTCGTCTCCCTCACCCTGACGCCGATGATGTGCCGCTTCATCCTCAAGCCGCACGAGGCGGAGACCAGGCACGGACGGCTCTACATGCTGTTCGAGAACGCCTTCGACGGCTTCCGCGACGCCTACGCGGCGAGCCTGCGCGTGGTGATGCGTCACCAGCGGCTGACGATGCTCGTGTTCCTCGGCGTGGTGGTCGCGACGGGGGTGCTGTTTGCGCGCGCGCCGAAGGGCTTCCTGCCGAGCGAGGACTCCGGCCAGCTGTTCTGCTTCACCGAGGGCCCGCAGGACATCTCGTTCGAGGGCATGGTGGCGCTGCAGCAGCAGGTCGCGGAGATCATCCGCCAGGACCCGAACGTCGACGCGTTGATGTCCTTCGTCGGCACCAGCAACTTCAACCCGGCGATGAACAGCGGCCGCATCACCATCACGCTGAAGCCCTTCGGCCAGCGCAAGAACGCCGACGAGGTGGTACGCGGGCTGCGCCCGAAGCTGGCCCGCCTGCAGGGCGTGAAGGCCTTCGTGCAGAACGTGCCTGCGATCCGCATTGGCGGCCAGCTCACCAAGGCGCCGTACCAGTACGTGGTGCAGGGCGCGAGCACCGAGATGCTGTACGCGTGGGCACCGCGCATCGAGGCGAAGCTGCGCACGCTGCCCGGCCTCGTCGACATCTCGAGCGACCTGCAGATCGCGCGCCCGCAGGTGACGGTCGAGATCCAGCGCGAGAAGGCCTCGACCCTGGGCGTCTCCGCGCAGCAGATCCAGCTGGCGCTGAACAACGCCTACGGCTCCTCGCAGGTGTCGACGATCTTCACCGCCACGAACCAGTACTGGGTGATCCTGGAGCTCGAGCCGAAGTACCAGTCCGACCCGTCGGCGCTGTCGAAGCTCTATGTGCGCTCGAACACCGGGACGCTGGTGCCCCTGGACGCGGTCGCGAAGCTGAGCTACGGCGTGGGGCCGCTCTCGGTCACGCACCTCGGGCAGCTGCCGTCAGTCACGCTGTCGTTCGACCTGCGCCAGGGCGTGGCGCTGTCCGAGGCGATCGCCGAGGTGCGCAAGGCGATGGTCGAACTGCAAGTCCCCGCGGCGCTGAATACCTCGTTCCAGGGCACCGCGCAGGCCTTCGAGAAGTCCCTGCAGGGCATGGGCCTGCTGCTGTTGATGTCCGTGCTCGTGATCTACCTGGTGCTGGGCATCCTGTACGAGAGCTTCATCCATCCGCTGACCATCCTCTCCGGCCTGCCCACGGCCGGCCTTGGCGCGCTCGTCACGCTGCTGGCCTTCGGCATCGAGCTCAACATGTACGCCTTCGTCGGCATCATCATGCTGGTCGGCATCGTGAAGAAGAACGCGATCATGATGATCGACTTCGCGATCGAGGCCCAGCGCCACGGAGGCAAGACCGCCGAGCAGGCAATCTTCGAGTCCGGCATCGTGCGTTTCCGCCCGATCATGATGACGACCATGGCGGCGCTGATGGGCAGCCTGCCGATCGCGATGGGCATCGGCGCCGGCGGCGGCGCGCGCATGCCGCTCGGCCTCGCGGTCGTCGGCGGCCTCATCCTGTCGCAGGTCCTGACGCTGTACATTACGCCCGTGGTCTACCTCTACTTCGAGCGGCTCCAGGCCTGGCTCGCGTCACGCCGGGCGCTCGCCGACGGCGAGCATCCGCCGGTGGCGCCGGTCGCGGCCGGCGGCATCGCGTCGACGCCGCAGTCGCCAAGCGAGGTGCGCTGACCATGGCCGGCCCCGCGGATACCCGCAACCTCGCGGTCTTCTGCGACTTCGAGAACGTCGCGCTGGGCGTCCGCGAGGCGAAATACGCGAAGTTCGACATCGCGCGCGTCCTCGAGCGCCTGCTCCTGAAGGGGTCGATCGTCGTCAAGAAGGCGTACTGCGACTGGGAGCGCTACAAGGAGTTCAAGGCCACCATGCATGCGGCCGCGTTCGAGCTGATCGAGATTCCCCACGTGCGCATGTCGGGCAAGAACTCCGCCGACATCCGCATGGTGGTCGACGCGCTCGACCTCTGCTACACCAAGTCGCACGTCGACACCTTCGTCATCGTCAGCGGCGATTCCGACTTCTCGCCGCTGGTCTCCAAGCTGCGCGAGAACGCCAAGACCGTGATCGGCGTGGGCGTGAAGAACTCTTCCTCCGACCTGCTGGTGTCGAACTGCGACGAGTTCATCTTCTACGACGACCTCGTGCGCGAGGAGGAAACGCAGCGCCGCGCGGCGAAGAAGCGGCGCGAATCGGGCGCGTCCCGGGAGGGCGCCGCCGCGCCGGGGGGCGACAAGAACCAGGAGGCGATGGACCTCGTGCTCGAAACGCTGGCCGCGCTGGTGGCGGAGCGCGGCGCGGGCGAGAAGATCTGGGGCTCGATGGTCAAGCAGGCGCTGAAGCGCCGCAAGCCGGGCTTCAACGAGTCGTACTACGGCTTCAGGGCCTTCTCGGACCTGCTCGAGGAGGCCGCCACCCGCAAGCTCGTGCTGCTCGAGCACGACGAGAAGTCCGGCGGCTACCTCATCCGCCTGGCGTAGCCATGCAACTGCCCCGCCCGCGACCGTCGCGCGGCCCGATCGACGGGCGCTACTGCCGGCTAGAGCCGCTGTCCCTGGCGCACGCCGCGGGCCTCTTCGAGACCTGCGCCGATCCCGGCCTGTATCCGTACCTGTTCGACGAACCGCCCCGGGACATCGGCGAGATGCGGGCCTGGATCGAACGCGTGGCGAAGAACGACGATCCGCTGTTCTTCACGGTGGTCGACAAGTCCGGTGGCCGCGCAGTCGGCCGGCAGGCGCTGATGCGCATCACGCCCGAGCACGGCGTCATCGAGATCGGCAACGTGCTGTGGGGAAGGGGCGCCGGGCGCACCCGCATTGCCACCGAAGCTCTCTTTCTCTTCGCGCAGCATTCGTTCGACACCCTCGGCTACCGCCGCTTCGAATGGAAGTGCCATCACGCGAACCTGCCCTCGCAGGCGGCGGCGCGTCGATTCGGCTTTGCCTACGAAGGCACCTTCCGGCGCCACATGTGGACCAAGGGCGCGAACCGCGACACCGTATGGTTCGCGATGATCGACGAAGACTGGCCGCGCCTGAAGGCCGCCTACGAGCGCTGGCTCGATCCGGCGAATTTCGATCCCGACGGACGGCAGCGCGCGCCGCTCGCGGCCCGCAACCTCGAGGAGGACGCAACATGATGAAGCTCTATTTCGCACCCGGCGCCTGCTCGTTCGTGGCGCATGTTGCACTGGAGATCGTGAAGGCGAACGGCGGCGCGGACTTCGAGCCGGTGCTCGTCAAGCTGCACAAGGGCGAGCACCAGACCCCGGAGTACCTCGCCATGAACCCGAACGGACAGGTGCCGGTGCTGATCGTCGATGGGCAGCCGCTGACGCAGATCGTCGCGATCTGCGACTACCTCGACCGCCGGTTCCCCGAGGCAGGCCTCCTCCCCGCCGCGCTGATGCCGCGCGCGCAGGCGCTGTCGCAGCTCGCCTGGATGAACAACACCGTCCATCCGACATTCACCCATATCTTCAGGCCCGACAACTTCGTCGAGAGCGAATCCGCGAAGGCCGAGTCGCGCAAGGTCGCGACGGCGAATTTCCGCACCTACCTCTCGCGCATCCAGGGCTGGATCGCCAGCGCGAACCCGTACTGGCACGGTGCGCGCCTCTCGGTGCACGACGCCTATGCGTTCACGCTCCTGCGCTGGGGCGGCTTTGCCGGCATCAACCCGGACGACCTGCCGGGCTACAAGGCCTATATCGGGCGCGTGATGGCCGCAGCGCCGGTGGCCGCGGCGCTCGAGCGCGAGCGCATCAAGCTCGACACCTACAAGGCCGCCTGAGGTCGCGGGCGCCGTCCGGCGCCGGCGATCAGTAGGTCTTGTACGGCAGGAACTTGCCCGAAAGTTCGACGTGCACGCGGTCGCCCTTCTCATGGGGCTCGCGCTGGATGTCCATGGAGAAGTCGATCGCGCTCATGATGCCGTCGCCGAATTCCTCGTGGATCAGCTCCTTGATCGTGGTGCCGTAGACGTTGACGATCTCGTACCAACGGTAGATCAGCGGGTCCGTCGGCACCGCGGTCGGCAGCGAACCCTTGTAGGGCACGGTCTGCAGGAGCAGCACCGCCTCTTCCGGCAGGTCGAAGATGCGGCCGACGACCTCGGCCTGCTTCTTCGTCATCTGCATCTGGCCCAGGCACGCGGCGGTCGTCCACTCCTTCGACTGGCCGACCTTCTTCGCGACCGCGGACCACTTGATGCCGAGCTTGATCTTGCGGAATGCGACCAGGTCGGTCACGTCCTCGCGCTTCATCGGCTTCATCACCGCCGAGAGGGCGGATGCGGATTCTCGCTTCATGCTGCCTCCTATCTGAGGTTGACGACCTTGGCCGGCTGGCCGCCGTCGGATCGGGATGGGTCTGCGTCGAGACCCGGGCGTACCACGGGCGGCTTCGGGGGTCGCGGCACCTCGCCCGACTGGTAAAGGCGCGAACGGTTAACCAGGAAGTCGACGAGGTGGTTGCGGATCCGGTAGTACTGGGGATCGTGGTGGATCGTGTGGCGGTCGCGCGGGCGCGGCAGCGTGTTCTCGACGATCTCGGCGATGCAGGCGTCGGGGCCGTTCGACATGAGCATCACCTTGTCGGCGAGGAGGATCGCCTCGTCGACGTCGTGCGTGATCATGAACACGGTCTGTCGTGTCGCGGCGCAGATCTTCACCAGTTCGTCCTGGATCGTCCCGCGGGTCAGGGCGTCGAGGGCGCCGAAGGGCTCGTCGAGGAGCAGCATCTTCGGCTGGATGGCAAAGGCGCGAGCGATGCCGACGCGCTGCTTCATGCCTCCCGAGAGCTGCGAAGGCTTCTTGTGCTCGGCGCCGGCAAGACCCACGAGGTCGATGAACCTGCGGCAGTGCGCCTCGACCTCGCCGCGGCTCCATTCCGGCCAGCGGCTGCGCACCGCGAAGGCCACGTTCGACAGCACCGTGAGCCACGGCATCAGGGCGTGGCCCTGGAAGACGACGCCGCGGTCGAGCGACGGGCCGGCCACCTCGCGCCCGTCCATCACCACTAGGCCCTCGCTCGCCGCGTCGAGGCCGGCGAGCACGTTCAGGATCGTCGTCTTGCCGCAGCCGGAGTGGCCGATCACGCAGGTAAATTCGCCGCGCTCGATCGCGAAGCCGACGTTCTCGAAGATCGTCGTGCCCTTGCCGCCGGCAGCGGGGTAGCGCTTCGCCAGGCCCTGGACCTCGAGGAAGCTCACGGCTTCACTCCACGTAGGTGACGGCCTTCTGCAGGCCGCCGATCAGGGCGTCCAGCAGCATGCCCACGATACCGATCACGAGGATCGCGAAGATCACGTTCGTGAGGTTGAGGTTGTTCCATTCGTTCCAGACGAAATACCCGACCCCGGTGCCGCCGACCAGCATTTCGGCGGCGACGATCACGAGCCACGCGATGCCGATCGAGATGCGCATGCCCGTGAGGATGGTCGGTGCCGCCGCCGGAAGGATCACCTCGAGGGCCTTGCGCAGCGGCCTCACCTCCAGCGTCTTCGCGACGTTCAGCCATTCCCGTCGCACCGCGGCGACGCCGAACGCGGTATTGATGAGCATCGGCCACACCGAGCAGATGAAGATCACGAAGATCCCGGACACGGCACTGTCCTTGATCGTGTAGAGCGCGATCGGCATCCACGCGAGCGGGGAAATCGGCTTCAGCACCTGGATGAAGGGATCGAGCGCGCGATGCACGAGTGGCGACATCCCCACGAGGAACCCGAGCGGGATCGCCACCAGGCACGCAAGGAGATAGCCGGCGCCGACGCGCGCGAGGGAATGCCCCAGCTGGATGCCGATGCCCTTGTCGTTGGGCCCGCGGTCGTAGAGCGGATCCTTCACGTGCGCTAGCGCCGTCTCGGCGAACTGCGCGGGCGTCGGGAAACCTTCCGACTTCTTCGCGCCCTTGCCCATCAGCTTCGCGTACTCGTCGTTGGCGCCGCCCGCCGCCTCCTTCGGCAGCGTCGCGAGGTGCCATGCGCCCACCAGCACGGCCAGGAGGACCAGCGACAGCACGCCGGCCTTCAGCGACTGCGCCGCCGGACGCAGGTTCACGCCGCCTTCCGGATCGCGAACGAGCCGAGGTATTTCTCGGGCTGGGCCGGGTCGAACTCCCGGCCCATCACCTTGAACTTCGCGTACGAGGCGGCCGGAGGCTTCATCTCGAGCTGCGCCATGTGCTTGCGGGCATCGGTCGCGAGGAACACCTGCTCGGCGATCTGGCGGTAGTTCACGTCACCCTTCACGTAGCCCCAGCGCTTCATCTGCGTGAGCATCCACACCGCCATCGATTGCCAAGGGAACGGGTCGAAGTCGGCGCGATCCGGGACGGTCTTCACGTTGCCCAGGCCATCGGCGAACTTGCCCGTGAGGACCTGCTCGATGACCGTTTCAGGCTGGTTCAGGTAGTTGGGTGGCGCGATCACCTTCGCGACCAGCGAGCGGTGCTTGGGATCGCGAGCCATGCGCGCGGCCGTCAGCACGGCGCGATAGAGCGCGGCGAACGTGTTGGGGTTCTCCTTGATGAACGCCTCCGACGTCCCGAACGCGCAGCAGGGATGGCCGTCCCACAGATCCTTGGAGAGCAGGTGGATGAAACCGACCTCGTCGTAGACCGCTCGCTGGTTGAACGGGTCCGGACCCAGGAATCCGTCGATGTTCCCGGCACGCAGGTTGGCCACCATCTCGGGCGGCGGAGTGACGCGGATCTGGATATCGGTGTCGGGATCGAGCCCGTGTTCCGCGACGTAGTAGCGCAGCAGGAAGTTGTGCATCGAATACTCGAACGGCACCGCGAAGCGGAACCCCTTCCACTGCTTCGGGTCGCGCTTGTCCTTGTGCTTCAGGGCGAGCGTGATCGCCTGGCCGTTCACGTTCTGGATCGTCGCGACGCGCATCGGCTGCGCTGCGGAGCCGAGGCCCATCGACGTCGCGATCGGCATCGGCGAGAGGAAATGCGAGGCCTCGTGCTCCTTGTTCAGCATCTTGTCGCGGATCAAGGCCCAGCCGGCGGTCTTCATCAGCGATACCTTGAGGCCCTGCTCGCGATAGAAGCCCAGCGGATCGGCCATGATCAGCGGACTGGCGCAGGTGATGGCGATGAAACCGATCTTGAGGTCCGGCTTCTCCGGTTTGCCCTTGTCCTGCGCCATCGCCTCGAGCGCGCCGAACGGCAGGAACGAGGACACGGCCGCGTAAGCGGTGGAGGCTCCAACCGCGGAAAGGAAGCGTCGGCGCGTCGCATCGTGCGGGAACAAGGCGCGCATCGCAGCCGACTCGAGCACGCGGCGGCTGAGTGCTTCCTCGGACGCGCCCTGCAGGGGCGCACCCGCGTCCGCGTCGTGATCGGCTTGCGAGGAGTGCTGGCCGCAGGAGCAGGTCGCGCCTAGACGGACGCGCGAGTCGAACGGATCATGGAAAGCCGACATGCTCGCTCCTTCGAGATTCGATGATCCCGAAGGAGTGCATCAATCGTGCCAGCCGGGGCTCCCCCGCGAACCCTCTATCCCGCGACCGGGAACGCACTCTTCCGGAGCAGCGGGCCTCGGTGCGCACGACCCCGGCGCACCAATCCGGATCAGGGATTGAGTTGCTTGTAGACCGCGGTAGCGACCGACTGAAGCGTGTCCTTGCCCACGTCGGCCGACGAGATTGCGTAGCCGTAGCTGCGATCAATCCAGTAGAACACGCGCACCTTGCCCTCCGACGAATAGCGGAAGGCCGTTTCCTCGTTGCCGCGCACGTCCGTGCGCACATACAGCGTGACGCGAGTGCCCTGCTTGCACTGGTACATGAACTGGGCGACCGGACGCCCGTTGCCATCCGTCGGCGGCAGCAGCCGGCCGCCGATCAGCGTGTAGCCCACATCCTCGAGGTGCGGCGCGCGCACCGAGGCCCCGAGACGCTTGGAAAGCCACGCCACGAGATGCGCTTCCTGGTCCGCGCCGACCTCGACCGGGTGCCTCACCTCGGGTGAATAGGTGGCGTGCGCGATCGCCGCGCGACGCGCGATCGCGGCGGGATCCTGCTGCGCGGCGACCGGCATGCGAGAACCATGGATCTGCCAGCCGGCGAGGACACCCACGGCGAGCCCGATCGCGATCCAGCCGGCGGCCATGGCAAAGCGGCGCAGCGGAGGGCGCGCCGCCCTCGCCAGCCGCTCGGGCACGGCTTCGTCGACCACCGGATCGAAGCGCTCGTGCAGCGCGGCCGACAGTGCCTTCAGGTCTTCGTCGTTGCGTTCCGGATGCGTGCTCATGACTTGACGACCCGCAGGTGCCCGCTCGATGGCAGGCCCTGCATCAATCCCCTCAGTTTCTCCCTTGCCCGCGACAGGCGCGACATGACCGTGCCGATCGGGATTTCCAGCGTGCGCGCCGCTTCCTCGTAGCTCATGTCCTCGAGCGCGACCAGCAGCACCACCTCGCGCTGGTCGGGCGGCAGCGCCAGCAGCGCGCGATCGAGGTCGCGTACGACGAGGCCATCGGCGTCGGGCTCGCGCAGGGCGAGTTCCTCGATGGATGCGTCGTCCGAATACCGCAGCTTCGCTGCCCGGACCTGGTTCACGTAGACGTTGTGCATCACCGTGAAGAGCCATGCGCGCAGGTCGGTTCCCGCGCGAAACAGGTGGAGCTTGCGCCACGCGCGCTCGAGCGTGTCCTGCACCAGGTCGTCCGCGGCGATGCGCTCGCCCGTGAGGGCGCGCGCATAGCGCCGCAGGCGCGGGATGACGGCCTGGATCTGGTCGTTGCCGACCATGGCCCGGACGCGACCGGCCTCAGTCCTTGCGGTAGGCGTCGTGGCAGGACTTGCAGGCCTTGCCCACGTCGCCGAAGGCGGCCTTCACCGCGTTCTGGTCGCCGCCCTTTGCGGCGGCATTCAGCTTGGCGATCGCACCTTGCATGTCGGTGGCCATCTGGTCGAATTTCGCCTTTTCCTTGAAACCCTCGGGCTTCATGCGCGTCTCCTTGAAGCTCTCGGTGCTGGCGTCGAAGCCATCCCACGGCATGGCCGAGAGGGTCTCGAGGTAGCCGGCGTTGCGCGCCACGATCTTGGCGTCGTAGGGCGCCTTGCCCTGCACCATCGCGCCGATCGGGGCGAAGTACTTGGCCACCATCGTCAGCGCGGCCTTGCGCTGCTTGACGAGGTCTTCGGGCTTCGCCTGGGCGGCGGCGTTCAGGGACAGCGTGGCACCGAGCGCGAGCGCGGCGACGGGGGCGACGAACTTCAACATGTAGGACTCCTTGGTCAGAACGGACGTTTCACGACGAGAACCACCGCGCCGAAGCACGCGATGGCGATGACGAGGGCCAGCCAGCTGCTGGCGGTTCGAAGGCCCTGCGTGCCCTCGATGCCCGCCGGCAGGTGCTTCACGCCGGTGAACATCGCGCGCACGAGGTCTTCCTTCTTCACGAAGGCGTGGAACAGGACGGCCGCGACGTGCGCAGCAACGAGGGCGATCAGCACATTGGCGTTGATGTGGTGCAGGCTGGTCAGCCGGTCGGAGAGCGACTTGCTGATGAACGGGTAGAGCGGCCCCTCGAACGCGATGTCGTCGTTCGAGAACAGGCCCGTGCCGCCCTGCAGCAGCAGGGACAGCAGCAGCACGATCACCATCCAGCCACCGAGCGGATTGTGGCCGGCCGAGGGCGCCGGCGCCCCCGAGAGCAGGCGCTTTGCGTAGGCAAGCCCGCGCGAGGGACCGGCGACGAAGCTCGCGAAGCGCGCGTGCGTGCTGCCTGCAAATCCCCAGAGCACGCGAAAGAGCACGAGCGCCAGCACCGAATAGCCGGCGTAGACGTGGTACTCCATCAGGTTTCCGCCGACCTTGCCGCTGACGACGAGGAACGCCATCGCCGCGACGAGCAGCCAGTGGAACACCCGGACGGGGACGTCCCAGACCTTGACGGGGATTTCCTGCATGGCGGTCACCTCGCGGAAAACAGCGTCGCCGCAGCCTTATTCCGTGCTGCGGCGTCGCGGGCCGGCCGCCTTGCGGGCGGAACCTGCGCCTAGCGCAGGCCGGCCGCGTATTCGGAGACGGCCTTGATCTCGGCGTCGGTCATGCGCGCAGCGACGCCGCGCATCATGCCGTTCGGATCGTTGGCGCGAGCGCCGGCCTTGAACGCCTTCAGTTGGGCCTCGACATACTCGGCAAACTGGCCCGAGAGGCGCGGATACTGGCTGGGAATGCCGGCGCCATCGGGGCCGTGGCAGCCCGAGCAAGCAGCAACGCCGGTGGCGGCATTGCCGCCGCGCCACAGCTTCTGGCCCGCCTCGGCGAGTTTCTTGTCCTTTGCCGCCGCGGGCTTCAGCTTCTGCCCGGCGTAATAGGCGGCGAGGCCGCGCATGTCCTCAGGGGACAGGTTCGCCACCATGCCGGCCATGATCGGGTTCTCGCGCTCGGCCTTCTTGTCGCCCTGCGGCTTGAAGTTCGCCAGTTGCTTGGCGAGATAGCCTTCGATCTGCCCGGCGATCTTGGGATTCGCCGGCGCCATGCTGTTGCCGTCGGCCGCATGGCAGGCCGCGCAGACCTGCTTCGCCGTCGCCTCCGCCTTGGCGAGGTCGGGCTTGGCACCCTGCGCCAGCACGGCGCCATTCCAGGTCAGGGCCGCGCACGCCGCCAGCGCGAAGAATCTTTTCATGGCCAAACTCCCGGTAATCCGCATCGAAGGCCGCGATTTTATTAGAATTTCTGTCTTTCGGCAGCCACGGTCCCCGCATTGAACCCTTTCGCGCAAGCCGCGTTCCTGACCTCCGCCGCCGACGCGACTGGGTGGCCTCCCGCGGGACCCGTGGAAATCGCGTTCGCCGGTCGCTCGAACGTGGGCAAGTCGAGCGCGATCAACGCGCTGGCCGCACGCAAGAAGCTGGCGTTCCACAGCAAGACGCCGGGCCGAACGCAGCTGCTCAACTTCTTTTCCCTGGGCGACCGGGCCCGGCTGGTGGACCTGCCGGGCTATGGTTTCGCGCGCGTCCCGGATGCGGTGCGGCGCGACTGGGACAAGATGGTGGGCGACTACCTCGCTTCGCGCGGCACGCTCGGAGGCGTGGTCGTCATCATGGACGCGCGGCATCCGTTCAAGCCTCACGACCTGCACCTATTGGAGTGGCTGCGTCCGGTCGGCTGCCCGGTCCTCGTGCTGCTCTCGAAGTCCGACAAGCTCACGCGCAGCGAGGCGACGAACACGTTGAGGCTCGCGCGCCAGAAGGTCGGCGACGCGATCCTGTTTTCCAGCCTGAAGGGCGACGGCGTGGAAGAAGCGCGCGGCCGGATCGCCGCGTGGATCCCGCGCGACGATCCGGCCTGAAAAAAGAAACCCCCGGTAAGGGGATGCAAACCGGGGGTTGAAGCGCCTTGATGTGGGGTCAAGGCATCCCGCTCAGGGAGGTGAAGCGGGAGACGATCGAAACCGTCTGAAGCTAAGATCCGTGTTCCGGGAAAAAGTTCCCGCCATCGACAGGGCCGCGGAAAGTCGCGGAAAATCAGAGCCATGAATATCTACGGACAGTATCCCTCGGTGCGCATGCGGCGCATGCGACGCAACGACTTCTCGCGCCGGCTGATGCGCGAGTCGGTACTTACCCCGAATGACCTGATCTATCCGGTGTTCATTCTCGAGGGGAAAAACCGCGTGCAACAAGTGGCTTCGATGCCTGGCGTCGAGCGCATCACCGTCGATCGGCTGCTGCGCGTAGGGGAAACCTGTCTCGAACTGGGCGTCCCGGTGCTCGCGCTGTTCCCGGTGATCGACCAGCGGCTGAAGACGCTTGATGGTCGCGAGGCCTACAACCCGAAGGGCCTCGTGCCCCGCGCCGTCGCGGCGCTGAAGAAGAACTTCCCTGAA
Organism: uncultured Enterobacteriaceae bacterium; assembly: GCA_964617355.1. Classification (GTDB taxonomy): domain Bacteria; phylum Pseudomonadota; class Gammaproteobacteria; order Burkholderiales; family SG8-39; genus CAZTDU01. The sequence goes on along the minus strand of CAZTXP010000039.1, from coordinate 16,396 downwards.
CTTGGCGTGATGACCGACGTGGCGCTCGACCCGTACACCTCGCATGGACAGGATGGCGTCACGGACCGCAACGGCTACATCATCAACGACGTCACGCTGACGGTGCTCGAGAAGCAGGCACTCTGCCAGGCCGCGGCCGGCGTGGACATCGTCGCCCCCTCGGACATGATGGATGGCCGCATCGGCCGCATCCGGCAGGCCCTCGAGAAGAAGGGCCACATCCACACGAAGATCATGGCGTACTCGGCGAAGTACGCATCCGGCTTCTACGGCCCCTTCCGCGACGCCGTCGGGTCGGCGAAGAACCTGGGCAAGGGCGACAAGAAGACCTACCAGATGGACCCGGCGAACTCCGACGAGGCGCTGTGGGAAGTGGGTCTCGATCTCGCCGAGGGCGCCGACATGGTGATGGTGAAGCCCGGCATGCCCTACCTCGACATCGTGCGTCGCGTGAAGGACGAGTTCAAGGCGCCGACCTACGTCTACCAGGTCTCGGGCGAGTACTCGATGCTGCGCGGCGCGGTGGAACGCGGCTGGCTCGGCGAAGGCGTGATCATGGAGTCCCTCCTCGGCATGAAGCGCGCGGGCGCCGACGGCATCCTCACGTATTTCGCGCTCGATGCCGCCAAGGCCTTGAAGAAGAAGCCCTGGTAAGTCGCTAGCCGAAGATGACGGCGACGCCGTGTGCCTCGTCGGCACCGATGGCGTACGAGCCGTCCTTGAGCGCGACCGGCGAAAAGCCGCCGCGACGCAGCGTGTCGGCCGCGCGCGCGCGATCCTCGACGTGGATGAAGAGCGCGGCGACGAACGGTCGCGGCCGCAGCGGCAGCGCCACGCCCTGCAACCTGCGGCCGATGCGGCCGCGCGTCGCGAGCGCGATCGGCGCCGTGCCCGTGCGCACGAGGAGGCCTTCGTCGATCGGAATCGGGCGCTCGTCGAACACTTTTGCGTAGTTCACCGCCGAGGATGCGGGGTCGTCCGCGACCACGGCGAGCGCAGCGATCCCGCGCGCGCCTACTGGATGCGACAGGCAGTCGCTGCGCCACACGACGTCGCGCGTGAAATGCTGGCAGAGGAAGAGGCGCGCGCCGGCGGTGTACGCCGGGTCGGCCTGCACGACGCGGAACGACGCGTCGCGCGTGCCCGCGGGCATTTCGACCGGCCGCGAGAACTCGATCGGGGGATCCACGGGCACGCCCGCGCCCGCGAGGCCCGCATGCGCGCCCCGCGCATCGTCGGTCGCGAGCGCGATCCCGCCGAGCCCCTCGCCGCGCGCGAGGAACTCGCCCCAGTAGCGCATCGACGGGTGCAGCTTCGGCGTCGCCAGCAGCTCGAGGTAGTCCGAGCCGAGCATGATGCAGTGGTTCTGCGAGCCGAGCGTGTGGTAGCCGCGCGGCGTGAGCGCGAAGCCCATGCGCGCGTAGGTGTCGCGCGCGCGGTCGAGGTCGTGGACGAGGAGGACGACGTGGTCGAGGCCGGTGACGTGCGCGCGCATCAGGGCTGGCTCGCGAGGTCGAGGGTCTTCAGGAAGCGCTCGGCGTTCTGGTAGCCGATCACGCGCAGCCCGCGAATCTCGCGGCCTTCGGCGTCGAAGAAGATGATGCCCGGCGGCCCGAAGAGCGAGAAGCGCTTGAGCAGCGCCTTGTCGGCCTCGGAGTTCGCGGTGACGTCGGCCTGCAGGAGCAGCATCCGGTCCAGCTTCGCGCGCACGCGCGGATCGGTGAAGGTGAAGGCTTCCATTTCCTTGCACGACACGCACCAATCGGCATAGAAGTCCAGCATCACGAGCCGCCCCGGCGCGCGCAGCTTCGCGTCCAGTTCGGCCGTTGACGCGACGCGCACGTACTTGCCGGGATCGGGCGCGGGGATGAACATCGGCGATACGATCCACGCCGCCACCGCGAGCAGCAGCACGCCGAAGAATTTCTTCACGCCGTTCATCCACGGCCCGGCCTTCGGCAGCAGCGCGCCCTCGGATACGCCGATCGCCATCAGCGGCACGCCCATGCCGAGCGCCATGGCGAACAGCGCACTGCCGCCCATCACCACGTCGCGCGTCTGGCTGATGTAGAGCAGCGCGCCGGCGAGCGGCGCCGCCACGCAGGGGCTGACGATGATCGCGGACAGCACGCCCATCGCCGCCACCGACACGACCTTGCCGCCCTGCAGGCGCTGGTGGTGCGCCGACAGCGGATGGCGCAGGAATCCCGGCAGCTGCAGTTCGTAGAAGCCGAACATCGAGCCCGCCAGCACAACGAAGACGAGCGCGAAGCCGGCGAGCACCCAGGCGTTCTGCATCGCCGCGGCGATCATCGAGCCCGAATATGCGGCCGCGACGCCCGCGAGGGCGTAGGCAATCGCCATGCCGAGTACGTACGCGAGCGACAGCAGGAAGGCGCGCTGCTTTCCGGCTGAACGGCCCTCGCCGACGATGATGCCCGAGAGGATCGGGATCATCGGCAGCATGCACGGCGTGAACGCCAGCAACAGCCCGAAGCCGAGGAAGGTCGCGAGCACCAGCCAGAAATTGCCGGACTGGAACATCGAGGCGACGTCGAAATCGCTCGCCGACAGCGAGAAGCGCGGCGACGGATCGATGATCTGCGGCCCCTGCGTGAGCACCGGGCCGGAACCCGCCGCGGCCAGCTGCACGCGGGCGCACGAATCCATCGGCGCGTAGCACACGCCGGCATCGGCGCAACCTTGCGAGACGACCTTGAGGCCGATGGCGCCGGATCCCTCGATGACCGGTACGCGGAACACGACTTCCTTGCGGTAGGTCTCGACCTCGCCAAAGAACTCGTCCTTCTTGCGCTCGCCCGAGGGATAGGCGGGCTCGCCGAAACGCGCCGAGCCCGGGGGTTCGGCCTCGACCTTGAAGCGCTCGCGATACATGTAGTAGCCGTTCGCGATCTGGAAGCGCACCTCGATGGTGGATGCGTCCACCGACCGCGCCGAGAACACGAAGGCCTTCTCCGGCTCGAGCAGGTCGTCGCCGCCCTTGCCGAAGAGCGAGGACTGCGCTGTCGCGGGCAGGGCGAGGGCAAGGAGGAGCAGGGCGAGGAATCGGCGCAAGACGGTCATGGGCGGGTCTCGGCGGCCACCCAGTCCAGGTACGCCGGCAGGCCGCGTTCGACTGGGACCGCGACGATCTCCGGAAGTTCGTACGGGTGGTTCGCGCGGATCAGGGCTTCCAGCGCAGGATAACGATCGGCGGTGGTCTTCGCGAGGACCGGATGTTCCTCGTCCCGCTGCAGCGCGCCTTTCCAGCGATATACCGATCGGCAGGGAGCGAGGATGTTCACGCACGCTGCGGCATGGGCTTCGACGAGGGCATCGGCCAGCCTATCCGCGGATGCGCGGTCCGGCAGGTTGGTGATCACCAGCAGCACGCTCATGCCGGGACCGCCTGCGGCACGCCGTCGAAGACCGTCGGGTAACGCAGGCGCACGCCAAGCTCGCGCTTCATCTTCGCGTTCAGGAGCCGCCGCGATTCAGCTACGTAGGTGAGCATTTCCGGCGACAGGCGCCCCGGCGCATCGGCGCGCGCGATGCGTGGCGGGCGTGGCAGCCCGTGGCGGTCGGCAACGAGGTCGAACCAGCGGCCCATCTTCATTTCGCTGTCGTCGCTCGCGTTGTAGGTGCCCGGTGGGGCATCCCCATCGCAAGCGCGCAGCGCGATCCCGGCAAGATCGTCCGCATGCACATGGTTGGTGTAGCTGTCTTCCTCGTCGCGCAAGGCGGGCGTGCCATTGCGCAAGCGCTCCAGCGGCAGCCGGTCGGCGGCATAGATGCCGGGCACGCGCAGGATCACGAGTGCAACATCGTGCAGGCCGCACCACTGCCGCAACTGGCGCTCGGCATCGACGCGGCGCCTTGCGCGTGGCGTCGACGGATTCACCGGCCGGCTTTCGTCGACGAACGCGCCACTGCAGTCGCCGTACACGCCGCTGGTGCCGAGGTACACGATTCGCCGCGGCGGATTGCCCTCGCCAAGGAGGCCGAGTAGAGTCGCGGTCCGCGCGTCGGTGTCGCCCTCGGCGCGTGGAGGCGCGGTGTGCAGCACGGTATCGGCCCAGCCGGCGAACGACTCGAGCGTCTGCGGACGATCGAGGTCGGCACCGAGCCGGCGCGAGATCGCGCGCGTCTCGACGCCGGGCGGCAGCCGCTCGGCGAAGCGGCGAGCGATGTCGCCGTAACCCACGATCAACAGGCGCTGCATGGCGCCATTCTAGTAAGAGATCCGATGAGCCAGCACAGCGTCACCCTCCAGCCCAGCGGCCACGTGTTCCAGGTGGACGCCGGCGAAACCGTCCTCGAGGCCGCGCTGCGGCAAGGGTTCGTCCTTCCCTACGGGTGCAAGAACGGCGCCTGCGGCAGCTGCAAGGGCAAGATCACCTCCGGTACCGTGGACTACGGGAACTGCCAGGCCAAGGCGCTCACGGACGAGGAGAAGTCGCAGGGCAAGGCGCTTCTTTGCCAGGCGAAGCCGCACACGGACCTCGTGCTCGAGGCCCGCACCGTCGGCTCGGCCAAGGACATCCCGATCAAGACGCTGCCGTGCCGCGTGCAGAAACTCGAGCGCGTGACCGACGACGTGATCCTGCTGTCGCTAAAGCTGCCGGCGAACGAACGCCTGCAGTTCCTCGCCGGGCAGTACGTCGAGTTCCTGCTCAAGGATGGCTCGCGCCGCAGCTTCTCGATGGGGAACGCGCCGCACGACGACGAGTTCGTGCAGCTGCACGTGCGCCACGTGCCCGGCGGCCAGTTCACCGACCACGTGTTCGGCAAGATGAAGGAGCGCGACATCCTGCGCTTCGAGGGTCCGCACGGCACCTTCTTCCTGCGCGAGGACTCCGCCAAGCCGATCGTCTTCGTCGCCTCGGGCACCGGCTTCGCGCCGATCAAGGCGATCCTCGAGCACGCGTTCAACAAGGGCATCGACCGGCCGATGACGCTGTACTGGGGCGGGCGGCGCCCGAAGGACCTCTACCTGAACGAGCTCGCGGCGAAGTGGGCCTCCGAACATTCGAACTTCCGCTACGTGCCGGTGATCTCGGACGCGCTGCCCGAGGACGCATGGGCCGGGCGCACCGGATTCGTCCACCGCGCCGTGATGCAGGACTTCCCGGATCTCTCGGGACACCAGGTCTACGCCTGCGGCGTGCCGATCATGGTCGATTCGGCGAAGAAGGACTTCATCGCGCAGTGCAAGCTGCCGGAAGAGGAGTTCTACGCCGACAGCTTCACCACGCAGGCCGACGTCGCCAAGCCCGCCTGAGGTTTAGGCCTCGGCGCCCTCGCCCAGGTACGCCTCGCGCACCTTCGGGTTCGCGAGCAGCGCCTTCGCATCGTCGGCGAGCGTGATCGCGCCCGACTCCATCACGTAGCCGCGGTCGGCGATCTCCAGCGCGCGCTTCGCGTTTTGCTCCACGAGCAGGATGGTCACGCCCTGCCGCGAGATCTCGCGCACGATCTCGAAGATGCGCGACACCAGCAAGGGCGCGAGGCCCATCGAGGGCTCGTCCAGCAGCAGCAGTTTCGGCCGCGCCATCAGCGAGCGCGCCATCGCGAGCATCTGCTGTTCTCCGCCGGAAAGCGTGCCGGCCGTCTGCGTGCGCCGCTCGCGCAGGCGCGGGAAGGTCTCGTACTGGCGCTCGATATCGCGCGCCACCTCGGCGTCGGCGCGGATATAGGCGCCCATCGCGAGGTTCTCGGCGACGGTCAGCTGCGGGAAGATGCCGCGCCCTTCGGGTACCAGCACGAGGCCGCGCCGTGGCCGCTCGAATACCGGCACCGAAGCGAGATCGCTGCCGCCGTAGCGAACGCACCCAGCGTGCACCGGCAGCATCCCGCAGATCGCCTTCAATGTCGTCGTCTTGCCGGCGCCATTGGCGCCGATCAGGCACACCAGCTCGCCTTCGCCGACGGCGAAGTCGACGCCTTTCACGGCCCGGATGCCGCCATAGCGCACCTCGAGCGCGGAAACCTCAAGCAGCATCCGCGGGGGCTCCTAGATAGGCCTCGACGACCTTCGGATCGCGCTGCACGTCGGCGGGAACGCCCTCGGCGATGCGCTCGCCGTGGTCGAGCACCAGCACGCGGTCGCACACGTTCATCACGAGGCGCATGTCGTGCTCGATGAGCAGCAGCGTGATCCCGGTATTGCGGATGCCGCGCAGGAGCGCGCGCAAGGCGAGCGTCTCCGAGGGGTTCATCCCGGCCGCAGGCTCGTCCAGCGCGAGGAGGCGCGGCTCGGTGGCGAGCGCACGCGCGATTTCCAGGCGGCGCTGGTCACCATAGGGCAGGCTTCCGGCCGGATCGTTCGCCCGCGAGGAGATGCCCACCTGCTCGAGCAGCGCCAGCGCGCGTTGCTCTATGTCGCGTTCTTCGGCGCGCGTGCGTGCATCGCGCAGGATTGCGCCCAGCACGCCGGCACGGCTCCTCACGTGGCGCCCGATCATCACGTTCTCGAGCGCCGAGAGGTTCGCGAACAGTCGGATGTTCTGGAAGGTGCGCGCGATGCCGGCGGTGACGATTTCGTGCGACTTCAGGGCCTGGATGCGTCGGCCAGCGAGGGTGACGACGCCTTCGTCGGGCTGATAGAGCCCGGTCAGCACATTGAAAAGCGTAGTCTTGCCGGCGCCGTTCGGGCCGATCAGGCCGTAGATCGATCCCTCTTCGATGGCGAAGGCGACCTCGCGCAAGGCCTGCACGCCGCCGAAGCGCTTCGAGATGCCGCGCGCCTCGAGCAGCAGGCTCATGGGGCCCTCGCCGCCAGTTCGCGCCGACGCACTGCCGAGGGCAGCAAGCCCGACGGGCGATAGAGCATGACAAGCACCAGCGCGAACCCGAAGAGCAGCATGCGCAGCACCTCGGGCTCGACGAGCACCTTCCCGAACAGCGCCTTCTGCGCCGGATCCACCGCGTAGCGCAGGAACTCGGGCACGAAGGAGAGCAGCAACGCGCCGAGGATCACGCCCCAGATGTTGCCCATGCCGCCGAGCACGACCATTGCGACGATCATCACCGACTCGACCAGCACGAAGCTCTCGGGCGACACGAAGCCCTGGATCGCCGCGAACATGCCGCCCGCCACGCCGCCGAACGTCGCGCCCATCGCGAACGCGAGGAGCTTCAGCGCCGTGGTGTTGATGCCGGTAGCGCGCGCAGCGACCTCGTCCTCGCGGATCGCCTCCCAGGCGCGACCGATGCGCGAGTCCTGCAGGCGCACGTTGACGACGATGATGGCCAGCATCACCAGGAGCAGCAGGTAGTAGTACTTCATCGGGCCGCTGAAATCGACACCGAGGATCTTCTCGTTCTTCGCGAACGAGAAGCCGCCGATCGAGAACGGGTCGATGCGGGCGACGCCTTGCGGACCGTTCGTGATGTTCAAGGGCCGCGACAGGTTGTTGAGGAAGACGCGGATGATCTCGCCGAAGCCGAGCGTGACGATGGCAAGGTAGTCGCCGCGCAGCTTCAGCGTCGGCGCGCCGAGCAGCACGCCGAAGAGTCCCGCGAGCGCCGCGCCGAGCGGCAGGATGACCCAGAACGGCAGATGAAGGCCGAAGTGCGGGCTCGCCAACAGCGCGTAGGCGTAGGCACCGACGGCGTAGAACGCCACATACCCGAGGTCGAGCAGGCCCGCGAATCCGACGACGATGTTGAGGCCGAGCGCGAGCAGTACGTAGAGAATCGCGAAGTTCGCGATCCGGACCCATGCGGTACCCGCGTACGATAGCGCGAAGGGCAGGAGCAGCAGCGCGATACCCGCGATTGCCATGCCGACCCACACACGCCCGGGTATACCCGCCTTCACGCGCGGTCCCCCACCCTCTCGCCGAGGAGACCCGACGGCCGGAACAGCAGCACGAGGATCAGCACGACGAACGCGAACACGTCCTGGTAGTTCGAGCCGAAGACCACGAAGTGCGGATCGGCCTTGCACCGCTCCGTCAGCCAGTCGCTCACGCCGGCGACATGGCAAAGGTCCGTGAGATCACCGATGTAGCCGGCGCCCATTGCCTCGACGACGCCGAGCAGGATGCCCCCGACCATCGCGCCGGGAATGTTGCCGATTCCCCCGAGCACTGCGGCGGCGAAGGCCTTGAGGCCGAGGATCGAGCCCATGGTGTATTGCGCGACGCCGTAGTAGGTGCCCACCATCACGCCGGCGATCGCGCCGAGGCCGGCGCCGATCAGGAACGTCGCGGCGATCACACGGTCGACGTCGATGCCCATCAGGCCGGCCACCTGCGGATTCTGGGCAGTGGCACGCATCGCCGTGCCGAGCTTGGTTCGATACACGAGTAGCGCGAGCCCGCCCATGATCGCGACGCAAAGCCCGACGATCGCGATCTGCACGCTGGTGATGGTGGCCCCGCCGATCGCGTGCACCTTGTTGTCGAGGATCTGCGGGAACGCGATCACATTGCGCGTCCATACCAGCATCGCAAGGTGCTGCAGGATGATCGACACGCCAATCGCGGTGATGAGCGGCGCGAGGCGCGGTGCGCGGCGCAGCGGCCGGTAGGCGAGGCGCTCCATGGCGTAGGCCACTGCCATGCACGCTGGAATCGCGCACGCGGTGCCGATGCCGACGACGAGCAGCGGCGGCATGCCGCCGGCCGCCAGCGCCGTGATCGCCGAGAACGCGACCAGTGCGCCGATCATCACCACTTCGCCGTGGGCGAAATTGATCAGCTGGATGATGCCGTAGACCATCGTGTAGCCGAGGGCGACGATGGCATAGACGCAGCCGAGCGTCAGGCCGTTGATCAGCTGCTGGAGGAAGATGTCCACTGGCGGGAAAGACTAACCCACGGCGCGCAGGAAAAGAAACGGCGCCGCGAGGGCGCCGTTCCGGTGCATCGGCGGGCGAGGCCGGCCTACTTCTTGGGCTCGTCCTTCTTCGCGTCCGCGGCCGGCGCGGGTGCGGCCGCCGCGGGCGCGGGGGCCGGCGCGGACGCCTTGACGAAGTCGTCGAACGACACCGACTTGCCGTCGGTGATGACGGCGAGCGGGACGATCTTGCCTTCCTTCATCGTGAAGATCGTCATCTCGGCGTTCTTGCGGTCGCCCTTGTCGTCGAAGGCGATCTTGCCGGTGGCGCCCGCGTACTCGATCTTCGCGAGCTCCGGCAGGTACTTCGCCGGGTCCGCCGAGTTCGCCTTCTTCATCGCTGCGATCAGCAGGTTCGCCGCGTCGTAGGTAAAGGGCGAGTAGAGGATCGGATCGACGTTGAACTTCTTCTTGTACGCGTCGAGGAACTTCTTGTCCGCGGCCGCGACCGGGATGCCGGCCTGCGAGCACAGCAGCCCTTCGGCGGCCGGGCCGGCGAGCTTGCCCATCTCCTCGGTGCACGCGCCGTCGCCGAACGAGAACACGGCCTTGATGCCGAGTTCGCGCGCCTGCTTCACGAGCGGGCCGCCGGTGGCGTCCATGCCGCCGTAGAACACGGCGTCCGCGTTCTTGCCCTTCACCTTGGTGAGCACGGCCTTCCAGTCCGTGGTCTTGTCGGTGCCCTTCTCGCGCGGCAGCATCTTGATGCCGGCCGCCTTCAGCGTCTTCTCGACTTCGTTCGCGAGGCCCTCGCCGTAGGCGGTGGCGTCGTCGATGATCGCGACCATCTTCGGCTTCTTCTCGGCGGCGAGGTAGCTCGCGATCGCGGGGCCCTGCTGGTCGTCGCGGCCGACGACGCGGAACTGGGTCTTGAAGCCCTGTTCGGTGAGCTTCGGGTTGGTGGCGGAGCCCGAGATCACCGGGATGCCGGCGCCGCTGTAGATCGACGACGCGGGGATCGACGTGCCGGAGTTCAGGTGGCCGACGACGCCCGCGACCTTCGCGTCGACGAGCTTCTGCGCGACCGTCGTGCCGACCTTCGGATCGGCCTGGTCGTCCTCGCCGACGAACACGAACTTCGCGTCCTTGCCATCGATCTTGATCTTCGCGGCGTTGGCTTCGTCGATGGCCATGCGCGCACCGTTCTCGTTGTCCTTGCCGAGGTGCGCGATGCCGCCGGTCAGCGGCGAAACGTGGCCGATCTTGATCTCGATGGACGGCGGCGGCGGGGGCGGCGCGTCCTTCTTGGCCTCCTGCTTGGGGGCTTCCTTCTCGCCGCAGCCGATCACCGCGATCGAGGCGGCCAGCAGGGTGAGGACCAGCTTCGCATTGCGCATGGGGTTCTCCAGGAGGTGGGGAAAACGAGCGCGCAATGATAACCGCCGGGCTGCGCCATGTCAGCGCGCCCGGCGGGCAGGAACTACGGAATTGCGGGGGCGCCCCGAGAGAGAGTGCCCCGGGGTCGTTACTTGACCGAGAGGATCCAGGTCACGAGGGTCTTGATGTCCGCGTCCGGCACGGTGGCGTTCGGCGGCATCGGCACCTGGCCCCAGACGCCCGAACCGCCCTTCTTCACCTTGTCGGCGAGGGTGGCTTCGACGCCCTTCTGGCCGGCGTACTTCTTGGCCACGTCGGCGTAGGTCGGGCCGACGGTCTTGGCGCCCTTCACGGCGTGGCACGCGGTGCAGTTGTACTTCTTGGCGAGTTCCTCGCTCGCGACCGCCTGCATCGAGAACGCGGTGCCGGCGAGGGCGAGAACTGCGGAAATGGCGAGGGTCTTCATCATGTCTCCCGATCGAAAGCGCGGATGCTACCCGAACAGGGGGTTCTTGCAAGCCGCCGGGACGGCATCTCGACAGGGCGTGCCGGCCTACCCAACAACGTGCAGGATGCGGACCCGTTGACACCGCCGCGGAACGGCAGATTGCGGCATGATGGCAGCCCGATGCCTTCCCTCGACCCGCGCGCCGACGACGTCCTGGAGTTCTGGTTCCACGGCGACGAGTCGCGCATGGCCTGGTTCCGGAAGGACCCTGCATTCGACGCGGAAATCCGCCAGCGGTTCCTCGACCTGTGGATGCAGGCGCACGACGGCGGCCTCGAAGCGTGGCGCGCCGCGCCCGAGCCCGCGCTGGCGTACATCGTGGTCTGCGACCAGTTTCCCCGCAACATGTTCCGCGGCGAGGCGCGTGCGTTCGCCACGGATGCCAAGGCGCTGGCGGCGGCGCGCGATTTCGTCGGGCGAGGCTGGCATGCCGGATTGCCCGGCGTGCGACAGCTGTTTGTCTACCTGCCGTTCGAGCACAGCGAGGAGATCGCCGACCAGAAGCGCTCGCTCGAACTCTTCGCCGGCCACTCGAACTACGACTATGCCGTGAAGCACTGGGAGATCATCCGGCGCTTCGGCCGGTTCCCGCACCGCAATGCCGCGCTGGGACGCGCGACGACACCCGAGGAAGCTGCGTTCCTGGACCAGCCCGGGTCGTCGTTCTGAACTAGCGCGCTGCGACCGCGACGACGCGCGTCTCGGCGGCGAGGCCCGGCAGTTCGTTGCGGCGAAGCGAGACCTGATCGCCGGCCTGCACGCTGCCGGCGTTGCCGACGCGCGCAATCGCGTACTGGCGACCATCTGCCCCGGGCACCGCGAGGCGCACTTCTGCCCAGCGCTCGCCTGCGCCGAGCGCGATGCGCTGGTCCAGCATGATGCCGTTGGCCTTGCGCACGTAGACCGACTGCACCTGGCCGTTCAATGCATCGTCCGCGCTCGCGCCAATCGAGATCGTAGCTGCAACCACCGCCATCACCGCACATCCGAGCTTCATGGGCTTCTCCCGTGTCGAGGAGATTCCACTCGCACTGCGACCTGCCGGGTAGCCGACGGATGCCTTGTTCGGTGTAGGCATTCTTCCGATGCCGTGCGGGAGGCGGAAAAAGAACGACCGGCACCCCGGGATGAGAGGCGCCGGCCAAGGGCCCGGGCAGTTGCCCGGGGGAGGGAGCCGGGAGATCCTTCTCCCAGGATAACGGCCCGCGCGCCGCGGACCTTAGCGCGGACGCCCGAAAACCTGCGTCCAGTAGATGCCGGTCGGCGATGCCGGATTCACGACGTAGGCAATGCCCATCTCGGTGAAGGCCGGGTTCATCAGGTTGACGCAGTGGGGCGGGCTCTTGATCCACGCCTCGACGGCGGTCTCGGGCGTCGTCTGCCCGGCCGCGACGTTCTCGCCGACGGCCCGCCCGGCGTAGCCAACACGAGTGACGCGAATCAGCGGCGTGCTGCCGTCGCTGCCGTCGTGGCCGAAGAAGCCCTTCGTCGCCATGTCTTCCGAATGGATGCGCGCCGCGCGATCGAGCGTCGCATTCGCACGCAGCGGCCCTGCGGCCTCGACCTTGCGGTCACCGCAGGCGCGCGCGACCCCGCGCGCGGCATTCACGAGTTCGAGCACGCGCCGCGCGACCGCCTCGGCGTCGGCCGGCTTGGGTGGCGAGAAGGGCGCGGCGAAGATCACCCAGGCTTGGGTGCCTCGACGATGCACGCCGACCTCGGTGAAAGCGGGGTCGAGCAGTTGCTCGCAGGAACGCTGGGCGACCTGCTCCGCCGACGCCTGCGCGCCGATCGGGCCGCTGACCTGGTAGAGCAGCCAGCGCGTGGCGCGATAGCCGGCCTTGGGCAGCGCATCGCCGGGTTGCACCCGGCTCTCGAGCATGCGCGCGGCATTGCCGAGGGCTTCGGATTCCGCGAACGGCTGCGCGAGGCCGGGGCGGCCGCCACAACCCCGTGCCCGCGCGGCGTTCAGCGCCTCCAGGAATTCCGCATCGGCGTACGCGGCGCCCGCAGCTGCCGCGAGCGCTACGGCAAGCGCCGCGCGTCGGATCACGACGATCCTACGACTTGTCGGTAACGGCTCCGACCGAGGCGGTGGATACCAGCTTCATGTACTTCGCGAGCAGGCCGCTGGTGTAGCGCGGCTTGGGCGCCTTCCACTTCTTGCGGCGCGCGGCAAGCTCCTTCGCCGAGACGTTCAGCTGGATCAGCAGCTTCTTCGCGTCGATGGTCACCGAGTCGCCTTCCTTCACCAGCGCGATCGTGCCGCCGACATAGGCCTCGGGCGCCACGTGGCCGACCACCATGCCCCAGGTGCCGCCGGAGAAGCGGCCATCGGTCAGCAGGCCGACCGATTCGCCGAGGCCCTGCCCGATCAGCGCGGATGTCGGCGCGAGCATTTCCTGCATGCCGGGTCCGCCCTTCGGGCCTTCGTAGCGGATCACCACCACGTCGCCCGGCTTGATGCGCTTGGCCATGATGGCCTTCATCGCCGCGTTCTCGGAATCGAACACGCGCGCGGGGCCGGTGATCGAGGGGTTCTTCAGGCCGGTGATCTTCGCCACGCAACCCTCGGTCGCGAGGTTGCCGCGCAAGATGGCGAGGTGGCCCTGCTTGTAGATCGGGTCGGACCACGGCCGGATCACGTCCTGGTCCTTGCGAGGCTCGGCGGGAATGTCCTTCAGCATCTCGGCCATGGTCTTGCCGTGGATGGTCATGCAGTCGCCGTGCAGCCGGCCATTGGCAAGCAGGATCTTCAGCACTTGCGGCACCCCGCCGGCGCGATGGAAGTCGACCGCGACGTAGCGGCCGGAGGGCTTCAGGTCGCAGAGCACCGGCGTCTTCTTGCGCACGCGCTCGAAGTCGTCGATGGTCCACTTCACGCCGGCCGCGCTTGCGATGGCGAGGAAGTGCAGCACCGCGTTCGTCGAACCGCCAGTCGCCATGATCAGCGACACCGCGTTCTCGATCGACTTGCGCGTGATGATGTCGCGCGGCCGCAGGTTCTTGCGGATGGCCTCGATCAGCACCTTCGCCGACTCGGCGGCCGAATCGGCCTTCTCCGCGTCGGGCGAAGCCATCTGCGAGGAGCCGAGCAGGCTCATGCCGAGCGCCTCGAAGGACGAGGACATCGTGTTCGCGGTGTACATGCCGCCGCACGCGCCGACCGAGGGACAGGCATTCTTCTCGATGCCGACGAAGTCCTCCTCCGACATCTTGCCCGCGGTGAACGCGCCCACCGCCTCGAACGCCGAGACGATGGTGAGGTCCTGCCCCTTCCACTTGCCCGGCTTGATGGTGCCGGCGTACACATAAATGCCCGGCACGTTCATGCGCGCGAGCGCCATCATGCCGCCGGGCATGTTCTTGTCGCAGCCGCCGACGACCAGCGCGCCGTCCATGGCCTGCCCGTTCACAGAGGTCTCGATCGCGTCCGCGATCACCTCGCGCGACACGAGCGAGTACTTCATCGCCTCGGTGCCCATGCCGATGCCGTCGGTGATGGTCGGCACGCCGAACATCTGCGGCTTCGCGCCGCCCTTCTCGAGCGCGGCGATCGCGCGATCCACCAGCGGCTGGATGCCGGCGTTGCAGGGGTTCAGCGTCGAATGGCCGTTCGCCACGCCGACGATCGGCTTGTCGAAATCGCCGTCCTTGAAGCCGACTGCGCGCAGCATGGCGCGATTCGGGGAGCGCGCGACGCCCTGCGTAATGAGACGGCTGCGGCGGTTGTCCGACATCTCGAACTCCTGGCGAAAGTTAGAATGCGATTCTACCGTGCTGGTTCACCCTCACTTCGATCCCGTCGCGCTCCAGATCGGCCCGATCGCCCTGCGCTGGTACGGCCTCATGTACCTCGTCGCGTTCGCCGCGTTCTGGTGGCTCGGACGCCGGCGCGGGGCGCGCGACGACGCGCCGGTGAAACCTGCGCAGGTCGAGGACCTCCTGTTCCACGGCGTGGTCGGCGTGATCGCCGGGGGCCGCCTCGGCTACGTGCTGTTCTACAAGCCGGCCTACTACCTCGCGCATCCGCTCGAATCGATCGCGATCTGGCAGGGCGGCATGTCGTTCCACGGCGGCTTCCTCGGCGTGCTCGTGGCGATGGCGCTCTACGCGCGCAGGCACCACATCGACTGGTGGCGCCTGATGGACTTCGTCGCACCGCTGGTGCCGCTGGGCCTCGCGGCCGGGCGGCTCGGCAACTTCATCAACGGCGAGCTCTGGGGCCGCGCGACGGATGTCGGCTGGGGCATGGTGTTCCGCGGCGCGGGGCTGCTGCCGCGGCATCCGTCCCAGCTCTACCAGTTCGCGCTGGAAGGTCTCGCGCTGTTCGCGCTGCTGTGGTGGTTCTCCTCGAAGCCTCGGCCGCGCGCGCAGGTGTCGGCGGCGTTCGTCGCCGGCTACGGCCTCTTGCGCTTCATCGCGGAGTTCTGGCGCGAGCCCGACGACTTCCTCGGCTTGCTGGCGCTCGGCTTGTCGATGGGGCAGTGGCTGTCGCTGCCCATGATCGCCGGGGGTCTGGCGCTGTGGGCGTGGTCCGCTCGCTCAGCGCGCCCGCTCTAGCCCGCGGCTGTAGGCGGACATGGTCGCGCAGAACACGAAGTAGACCGCCGACGCGAACAGGTAGGCCTCGACGCCGAAGCCGGTCCACGCCGGCTCCTGCAACGTGACCTTGATCGAGGTCAGCAGGTCGAACAGGCCGATGATCACCACCAGCGAAGTGTCCTTGAACAGGCCGATGAAGGTGTTCACCAGCGGCGGGATCGCAATGCGCAGCGCCTGCGGGAGGATCACGGTGCCGGTCTTGCGCCAGTAGCCGAGCCCGAGCGCGTCGGCCGCGTCGTACTGACCCTGCGGAATCGCCTGCAGCCCGCCACGCACCACCTCCGCAAGATAGGCCGCCGCGAACAGGATGATCGCGAGCTGCGCGCGCAGCAGCTTGTCGATCGTCACGCCCTCGGGCAGGAAGAGCGGGAGCATGACGGAGGCCATGAACAGCAGGCTGATCAGCGGCACGCCGCGCACCAGCTCGATATAGACCACGCAGAAGCCCTTCACCACCGGCAGCCGCGAGCGGCGGCCGAGCGCGAGCAGGATCGCGAGCGGGAAGGAGGCCGCGATGCCGAGCGTCGCGAGCAGCAGCGTCAGCATCAACCCGCCCCAACGCTCGTTCTCGACGTACGGCAACCCGGCGAAGCCGCCCCACATCAGCAGCGACACGAGGCCGAGGCCGAACACCCACGCGACCGCGAGCGCCGGACGCCAGCAGGCGCGCAGGGCCGACGCCCCGTACAACACGAACAGCACGACGATGCCGAGCGCCGGCCGCCACTGCTGCTCGAACGGATACGTACCGAACAGGATGAAGCGATGCTTCTCGACGATGAACGCCCAGCACGCGCCGACGCCCTTGGCCGCGCGGCAGGCCTGCGCATCGCCCGTCCAGACGGCGTTCACCACCGCCCATTGCAGGAACGGCGGCACCAGCAGCAGCGCGCAGCCGATTGTCGCGAGGGTCGCAAGGCCGTTCGGCCAGCTGGAGAACAGGTTGCGCCGCGCCCAGTTCATCGCGAGGCGCCTCGCAGCGCGATGCGCCGGTTGTAGGCGTTCATCGCCGCGGAAATGCCGAGGCTGATCGTCAGGTAGACGGCCATGATGATCGCGATGCCCTCGATCGCCTGCCCGGTCTGATTCATCGTCGTGTTGGCGATCGACACCAGGTCGGGA